>JAMLGZ010000001.1:0-649594 GCA_023957385.1 Brumimicrobium sp.
CGCGGCTTGGCGAAGGTGGCGATTTTACCACAAATGTTCATACGAAGCACACTCTTCAAATTTACGATAAACTGTCATACGAAGAACTGAACCGCCACTTTTGCCAAACCGCTGTTAGTGGCTGGGCTTCTTTGTTTTTCGTCTGTTAGCAACATTTTTTGTCCTGCTGAATTGGTGGACAAGCAACACTTCCGTAACTACAATAAACACAGCAGTCGCCTTGTTTTGGTTTTAGAACTTGTTTACATTTTTCACATTCGTAAAAATATTGACAAGCGTCTGTCGGCATTGTTTCTTCTTTCTTGTGTCCGCAGTTGGGACAAGTTATTGTTGATTGTAATTTGATTTCCATTTTAATTTTCTTTTTTGTCAGCTACAGAATATCCTGTTGAGTTTATTGCTTTTTCGATTTCAGAAATGTTTGTTTTTGAGTTGTCAAATTCTACGATTGCATTTCCATTTTCGTAAGATGCGTTTGAACTTATTATTCCTGTCAATTTATTTACTTCGTGATTTACGTGTTCGCCACAACTTTCACAAGTCATACCGCTAATCGTAAATTCTACTTTTTTAATATTGGATTTGTCCACTACTATGATTTGCTTTTCAGCCTTTGAGTAAAAAACACTTGAATAGTATGGAAAAGCAAGCATAACGATGGCAAATCCCGTTACTATTCCTAAAAACATTTTTGACTGAATGAATTTTGGTTTTTCTTCTGTCTCACAGTTGCAGTCAATTTGCTTTTTTGGTTTCAACTTTTGATACCAAGCAAAACCAAGCACTAAAATTGTCATTCCGATAAAATACGGTCGGAAAGGTTCAAGCCAAGAAAAAGTTGAGGCAAGTCCGCTTGTTCCTGCAATGAGAGCCAAAACAGGTGTAATGCAACACAATGAAGCTGCAATTGCTGTTAAAAGTCCTGCTCCAATTAGTTTGTTGTCTGTTTTCATAATGTTTCCAAAATTTTGTTTTCGTCAAGTATTTTGAAAAACGGTTTCAGCATTTTTTCATACTCTTTTGTTAATGAGTAAAAAATGGTTTGAGCTTCTCTTTCTGTTTCAATGAGTTTTCTGTCTTTGAGTTTTCGCAAGTGTTGTGAAACCGCTGAAATTGTCATACCAAGAATATCGCTTATATCACAAACACAAAGTCGTTTTTCTTCATAGATCAGAAAGAGAATTTTCAGTCTTACGTTGTTTCCTGCCAATTCAAGTCCGTTTGATAAATAGTCAAATGAGCCGTTGAGTTCTGAAACTCTGTCTTTACAGCGATTTATTTGTTTAATGTCCGCTTGTTGTCGTATGCAAGAATTGTTGTCCATAGTACAAAGGTAGTCAATTTGCTTATTTAAGCAACTACTAAAATACGAAACATCAAAAAGAACCCGATTTGTCTGTCGGGTTGTGTCGTCATAGCCTTGCCACTAACGGTTGGCGGCTACCCGAAGGTGGCGATTTTGAAGCACTTCACTGTCAACCAAGCACAAAACTTTGATAGAAGCACAAAGCTTGATTTAACCACTGAACCGCCACTTTTGGGTAGGTGCTGTTATGCACAGGCTATCATTCTTCGGCATTGTAATATTCTATTTTTCGTTCAATTAGTTTATTTAATTTGTTTTGATAATATATTTTTAAAGTTGTCCAATTACCGTGAATATCAAAAGTATATTCATATATCTCACGATAAGGATTATTGATGGCTTCAGTTTGTTCAAAAATAGCAGATTCAAAGTAAAATTCTTTCCAAATTAATAGGTTATTCTCATCATATCCTGCTTTAAAGTGTTTGCTAAACGACCAATTAGAATTGCGAATAGTAAAGTCTTGCACGTTTTGCTCAGTGATATTGCCTTTTGAATCAAATGAAGTTGATACCATAATATTTAAGCATGAATTTGCAGTGGCACAAATATTTTGGAGGTGATAAAAAACCGGTCTATTCAGAGAATCATAGGTTGTAACCGTATTTGGATATTTGTAATTTCCTTTCTTGTCAAAGTGGAATTCTACTTTACCACCTTTCATATCATCATAAAGTTTCGTAATAGGGTAGTATTTATATTGGACGGAAGTAAATGAATCATTATAAGTAAATTTCGTTTTGTAATGATATACTTCATTTTCATGGGAATACTTCCCTATGAAATAATCTTCCTTTCCAATAAGATAACCTAAATCATTGTATTGGTAATTTGTTCTTGAACTGTCTGAATATTGCCTATTTTCGGTTTTTCGTTCTAAAAGTTTTCCATTTTTATAAGTGTAATCTTCAATCGTCCAACAAAGGTCACAAGTCGTATGTTTAAAATACACAAGTTGTAAATTGCTGTTAAATTTTTGCTCTACGGCACTTTCAATTCCATTAATCGTGTCAGCATTAAGATAATAGCTTGTTGTATTTACGATTTTTACAGGTCCTTTTAAATTGAAAAAAGTTGTGTTTCTTTCATTTTTTCCATAGGTAATTTGGTCATAAAAAGGGTCTATTAAGAAAGGATATGTTTTCTCTGTTCCATTAGTTGCATATATGTACATAATAAGAGATTCTTGCGTAAATCCTTTATTAAAATAGAGGAGAAATAAAATAAATAATATGACTTTAGTTTTCATCATTGCTTGTTGTTGGGTGTTCTTTTAGCTTGTGCATAACGGTCAGTGGCTCAGAGAAGTGACGGTTTTTAGAGTAAACCCAAGAACGAAGCGTAAATTTCTTTCTTACAGTAATCTTCAAAACGAAGCATTTATTTGCCATTTCTCTGAGCCACATGTTACCCAACGTTACTTTTTAACAAGTATCGGTGTTTTTTCCATAGTATTTGGATTTAATAAATAAATATTTGGTTGTATTAGTACCCCCCCAGATTCACTTAATTTTGAATTATGTATTTCCTCTATTAAAATATTTCCCGAAATCTGAGAAACACTGATGTTTAATATTTTTCGAGTTTGACACATTTCTTGTAAAAGTTTTGTAGTCCCAGTTAATTCATTATACTGATAGAAGCCTAATCCATAAATAACATAATATATATAATTTTGATATTTATCTACATCTGTAAGTGCATATCCATCTGGGTTGTTAACAGATATTATAGGATTAAAAGTTGTATTTGAAATAATATAGCCTATCCCTCTATTGACCGGTGTTTGTGTTAAATCTGCAAAAGAGAAAAGCCCCTCAATGAATTCCCCTCCAAAAAACGCTGGACTACCTACTCCAACAGAACTATTAAAATAATAAGGAATTGAGTCAACAATATCAGCATCTAAGTTATAAATAGGTCTTTGATTATTATAGGCTGGACCAGTTGCTAATATTTTAGTTCCTGCACCATTAAATTTCGGTTCATAGAAATGTATATTTGAAGGTAAGAATTGATGTAACCCAGTACCATTATCATTAATTATATATCCAACTCCTGAACTTCCCGTTCCAACATTAAATACAATTTTCCCTTGCTTTCCCCAGTCAGGCAAACTTATACCTAATCCTATAGTTTCATTAGCATTACATAAAACGATATTTTCACCAGTTGATATTATGTGTTTAACTAATTCCTCTGAACTTGCAACACCTCCTCTAATATAGACAAATTCATCATCACTAAAAGGACTAAAACAAGGTTGTGAATACGTGGTGTCTCCGTAATATTCATCTAAAGTGATATTGCCCTCACCCCAGTTAAAATCTTCACAGGGAGTAGTTTCGTTGTTTCCATTGTTATCAGTAATACTTGGAATCTTATCCTTTTTACAAGAAGCAAAAAGGATAAGAACCAAACACAAACTACTGCTTAACAAACTTAATTGTCTTACCTGTTTCATTTGCTTTAAGTTTTATAAAATACATACCTTTTGACTTTGTTTTAAGTTATTTCTTAACCAAAATCGGTGTTTTTTTCATTGTATTTGGATTTAATAAATAAATATTTGGCTGTATTAGTACCCCCCCAGATTCACTTAATTTTGAATTATGTATTTCCTCTATTAAAATATTTCCCGAAATTTGAGAAACACTGATGTTTAATATTTCTCGAGTTTGACACATTTCTTGTAAAAGTTTTGTCGACCCTGTTAATTCATTATACTGATAGAAGCCTAAACCATAAATAACATAATATATATAATTTTGATATTTATCTACATCTGTAAGTGCATATCCATCTGGGTTATTTGTAGAGATTATTGGACTAAAAATTGTATCTGAAATAATATAACCTAAACCTTTTTCTGCTGGCGTTTGAGTTAAGTCAGCGAAAGCAAAGAGGCCATTTTTTATTTTTCCATCAAAACAAGCTGGACTTCCTATTCCAATTGTACCGTTAAAATAACAGATAAATGAATCTACTATGTTTGCATTTAAATCATAAATAGGACTAAGAATATTTGACTCACTATTATAGTAAGAACCTAAAGCAAATATTTCTTTGCCTTCATTATCAAATTTAGGTTGTGAAAAATTCACATTTGAGGGTAAAAATTGGTGCAAATCACTTCCATCATCATTAATTATATATCCAATCCCTGAACTTCCTGTCCCAACATTAAATACAATCTTCCCTTGCCTTCCCCAATCAGGTTGGCTAATTCCTAATCCTATAGTTTCATTGGCGTTACATAAAACAATATCTTCACCAGTTGATATTATGTGTTTTACCAGTTCAGCTGAACTTGCAACACCTCCTCTAATATAGACAAACTCATCATCAGTAAAAGGACTAAAACAAGGTTGTGAATATGTGGTGTCTCCGTAATATTCATCTAAAGTGATATTCCCTTCTCCCCAGTTAAAATCTTCACAGGGGATAGTTTCGTTGTTCCCATTGTTAACAGCCATATTCGGAATCTTATCCTTTTTGCAAGAAGCAAAAAGGATAAGAACCAAACACAAACTACTGCTTAACAAACTTAATTGTCTTACCTGTTTCATTTGCTTTAAGTTTTATGAAATACATACCTTTTGACCAAGGTGTTGAATTAATGTTGATTGAATGTGCGCCAATAGTGAAGTTCGATTTATCTCTATTATATACAAGTCTTCCATTAATGTCGAATATTTCCAATTGAACATCAGAATTTTCAGAAAGTACAAAGTTAATTGTAACATTATTTGATGATGGATTTGGATAACAAGACAAATTAAATATTTGCTCATCCTCTTCATCAACTCCAGCATAATCCGACTCTAAATGCAAAGTATAACCTACTCGTACAAGGTTACCTGGACTAGCTGGATACCAATAGTCAATTGGATCTCCATTAGGCTTTTGTGTTAAGTGTATAATTGTTCCCTTCACATCACCAGAATTATTGCTCATACTTGTAATGTAATTAGCGTTTTCTCGGTCTATATAAGTCGGAGTTGGGCTAATTTGATTATCTAGGAGAGTTGTATAACTATTTAATGGCCAATAGTCCAAAATGATATCTCCACCATTTAAGTTGTTATCTAAAGTATAAGAAATTTCATAAATAGTTCCATGATATTTCCCATGGGCTAAATCATTATTACTGAAAAAGAAATCCCCAGTAACTTTTGGAACATTACTAAGATTAGCTGGAATCGGTAACTCTTTTTTGACATGCTTAACAATGTATTCTGTTCTATCTATTTTTTGCATTACAGCTCCAGCGTCTAAAAGTCCCCAACCTGAGTAATCGTCATAGCCATCAGAATAATTACTTCCATATGTTGCAAAGTCTCGGTCATTTGCATATCGTTGTAGCAAAAACTCCACATCATCAGGTGCAAGGTTATTAGGAGTCGAAGGTTGCCAGTCAATATGACTAAGCATAAGAGCCGCAACACCAGAAACATGAGCAGCAGCTGCTGAAGTACCATCAAAAGAACCATGTGAGTTTGTAGAATTATTGTTGATTGTATAGATTATATCAGAATCATAGGGTGCAACAATGTCAACATCACCTCCATATGATGAGTTTGAATGTTTATATCCGTTTTTATCAGTTCCACCAATACTTAAAACCCATTCTTCGCGTTCTGCATAAGCTGGGAAGTATTCCTTTTGATTCTTTTCGTTCCCTCTTGAACAAACATTTATTACACCATTTCTAAAGATCTGTCGCTGTGCATCTTTATACATGTTTTGGGTAGTTATAATGGGTACTTCTTCTGAGTATGGTACATTTCTTTTCCAACTATTATTGATAATATCCATAGATTGAGGATAAAGTGATGTCCATGTAGAAGCATCTAGCATTGCTTCGGTTACTTCTGTTGCTGTTAGCCCGATTTCAATGGCTCTAAATCCATGTATTGAAACGCCTATATTGTGTTCCACTGGGTTAGGGTCTGGCTGTGTGCCGTCCCCAGGAATAACGTTTTCATAAGGCCAATTTCCACCAGCGATACCAGATATTCCATCATTGTTGTTTCTTAATGCCCCAATAATTCCAGCCACCTTTGTACCGTGTCCATTTCCATTTCCTCCTACTATTGGGTCACCATGATTGGACGTGTATTCCAAACTTTGATCTATTTCATAATCATAACCTCCTTTAATTTTGGAAGCTGAACCATTGAAAAAACCACCAAAATCATCATGATCCCATTTAACTCCAGAATCTATTACTCCTACTTTTATCTTATCAGAACCAGTCTCAATTTCCCATGCCGGTTCAATATTAATATGTCCATTTGGATATGTAGCAGAAACTAAAGAATGTTGGGAAGAAAAATAAGGGTCGTCTACCAATAATTCAACAAAACCGTTGGTATGTGCATATTTAATTGAAGGGAAAAGTGGTTGTCCTGTGTTTAATACATTACATACATTCACTTCATCTTCTTTACCAACATCTATCAGTAAAATAGCCCAAAACGGCTCAATTTTCACCTCATCACCTAATCTATTTACAAATACGCTATCAGCAGTTGTAAAGTGTCTAAATATTTTATAGGTTTTTGCTCTTCCCCATGGAATTTCTGGATAAACATTTTGTAAATCATTAATTACATTAGGTTGAACAAAATCGCTTAACGTTCCATAATTAAACCCTCTTCTATTTACAGCATCGTGAATGATAGCAGATTCATCAAAGCGAACAATTATTTCCCCTTTAGCATGTGATTCCACACCGTTTACTATTCTTGGTTCGACAACTCGATTTGTTGAAGAATATTTTACAGTGGCGTTTTTGTCAACACCATTTATTTTAGAAATTCCGGAAACAAAAATATCATCCCCTCTAACTGTTACAGATTTTGCCTCATTCTCTTGACTTCCAGCATCAAATTTTTGAACGAATTTTACATCTCCATCAGTTGTATATTTGATAGTTGCAAACTCTTTTGTGTCATTTTCATCTTTTAGAGTCCCTGTTACAATAACATCTCCTTGGTTTGTAATTGCTAAGTGTTCAGCCGTTGCGATATTATCGCTACCTGATGAACCGAATTCTCTTTGCCAAAGTTCTGTTCCATCGGAGGAATATTTAATAGTTATATAATCCTTTCCTCCATTAGAGTTTTCTTTCGTTCCTGTAATGTAAACATTTCCGAAGTCGTCAACACCAATGGCTCTACCAACATCTTCTAGACCACCATCAAAATTTTTAACCCATTCTAAATCAAAGTTTCCATTGATTTTTAAAGTTTGAATGTTTCGATTGCCGTTAATTTCAACATAACCTGTAATGTAGGTGTTGTTATTTGCATCAGATGTTACAGCTACAACATTGTCTAAACCAACACCTGAAACAACAGTCCTTTTAACATCATTGATTGTACCATCCGATTTATCCATAATTAGGGTAGCATAATCCCAACTGTTGAAGGCAGAAGCAGACGCGCCAGAAACAACAATGTTATTGGAATGAATAGCTATACTTGTCGCCGCATCATGCAGATTTGCATAATCATAAGTATTGTGCCATAAATAGCCTCCGTTCGCATCAAACTTTACAATAGCATAATCTGAAAAGGTATTTAAAGATTCTGTACCACCTACTAGATAAATACTTCCTTCTTGGTCTATGTCTAAGTCAGCAGGAATATCCATACCGTTTGCTGGTCCATCCCATGAACTTGCCCATAAAAGATTACCGCTAGGAGAGTACTTGAGAAGCCCAAAATCCATACTACTTTGTTCTTCAATGGCAGAAGCAACGAAAATTTCATTTGAAGCATTGATTTTAAGCTGCACTCCATAATCATTACCACTACCAGAACCATCATAGGTTTTCTCCCATAAAACTTGTCCATGGGGGTTGTATTTAGTAATTAAAACATCAGAGTTGCTTGATTGGTTCATCGTGTTTCCAACCACAATTAAATTACCAAAACTATCAACTGCTGATACAGTTCTGTGGATATTACCAACTTTTCCAGTTGAATTATCCCAATCCTTATTCACATATGTTTTTTGTGCATAAGGAGTTCCAGCAAGGAAAAACATCCCTGCTAGCGTTAGCATTATTTTATATTTATTTTTCATTTTCATGTCAATTTAAGTTATTTTTCTAAGTAATTCTAATTTTTATTCGTTAAAAAGGAAGAAAAGTCAAGGTGGTTTTAAAACTAAATACAAAGTTTTTATGATAGATGATGAGGAATATCATCACTTTAAAAATAGCTTTATATTTATGTAATGTTCTCATGCCAAACTGTTTATTTATCCCCGTTTACGAGTGTTTGCGTAATGTTGGGTAACGTTCGGCAAATAGGCGCAGGCAGGGAGTTTAACCACTGAACTTGCCACGAAGAACTGAACTTCAAATTTAGCACTTTCCTGTCTAACGAAGCACGTAAACCCTGCTTGAGCTTATTTGCTGTTACAAGCTGGCCTTCTTTCTTTTCAAGCGACTTACCTTTATTATTATCAATCAGTTCTGTCATTCTGCTTTCGCCTGCCGGGTTGCGTTTCGGCAAAGTTTTATTTTTGTTTAATGGGGAAGATTTTTTGTTTTTTCTCAAGGACGTGGAAAGCATACTCTTTTGCAAGCTTTGGTTTGTGTATGGGCTTGTGCAGCTTGCAAATGTGTATGCT
This sequence comes from Brumimicrobium sp., assembly GCA_023957385.1. Classification (NCBI taxonomy): domain Bacteria; kingdom Pseudomonadati; phylum Bacteroidota; class Flavobacteriia; order Flavobacteriales; family Crocinitomicaceae; genus Brumimicrobium; species Brumimicrobium sp. Next base: position 9,014 of record JAMLGZ010000001.1, read on the forward strand.
TTGATTGGAGAAATCACTTTAGTTACTATTTTAAAAATCTTAATTCAACTCGTCTATTTTTCTTTCTTCCTTCATCAGTGGAATTATCTTCAATATTTCTGGTCGCTCCATATCCAATAATTGTAAAAATTGCAGGATCACATCCTTGATTTATAAGGTAGTCTTTTACATTATTTGCTCTAGTTTCGGATAATATTTGATTTTGTTTTTCAGTGCCTATGTCATCAGTATGACCAGATATTTCTACTTTCAATTCGTTTTTAATAATAATATTTGCTACTCTTCTTAATTCAGGTAAGGATTCATCTAATAAACCAGCTGCGCCAAAATTAAAAAACAAGTTATTGATGGGAACAGCTGTTCCCTGTTCAATCATTTCTTTAAATGTAACCACATCAATATTCTGTTCAATTGATGTTGCTTTTGTCTCTTTTCTCAAATCTATGTTATTTGAAATTGGGAATAGTTCATTGTTATCTATATAATAACCATAAATTTTACCTAAGGGTAAAATGAAATAGAAACTGCCATCAATAGGGTTAGAATTTGATTCGCCTATAATTTTATTAGCTTCCAAATCTTCCCAAGAAATCATTGCACTAATAGGCTTGTTGCTTTTATCAACTAACTTACCTGATATTGTGGCAACATAATCTGGTTTAAGATAATCTGGGATTTTGAATGAAAAAATATCTTTCCCTGTCCCTTTTGCTAATGTTATGTCGTATAGAGATGTTGTTGCTTCTGCAAAAGCATTTTTCAAATCATTAGATGACTTTGAGTGATAAAAATTTCCACCTGATAATGATGCTATTTGTGCGAGATCACTGTATGCCTGAGAATATTCATTTACTTCTAATGCTATACATTGATGAGGTATTTTACTAATCCCTAGTTGAGAAATAGTTTTTAAAAACATATCAAATGACATATTACCATTTGCATCCCCATCAGACATTAATATTACCATTTGATTTTTGGATGCTCTATTTTTATTTGCTGACATATATTTGTTTGCCTCCAAAATGGCTTCATACATTGGAGTTTGTCCATAGTCTCGTAAATTCAATATAAATTTCTCTAATTGATTATAATCTTCAGTAAAATCAATTCTATCAAAGATTAGTGAGTTATTATAACCAGGAAAAGTAAGTATTGCTACTTCAGAATAATTTTGAATAGCTGTTTTGCAAGTTTCTAAAGCAGCAACCTTTAAAGCATCCATGCGTGAGCCACTCATGCTCCCTGAAATATCTAAAACTAAGACAAGGCTTGATAACTCCATCTTTTTTTTGTTTGCCGAATAAAATGCATATTCTCCATCTGTGGAAAATTTAAAACCCCAGTCTTTATTAACCGTATTAATATTCTTTCCCATATTTATTGGAGTTGCCCAATGAGTCCATGACGAGTCGTTTAAGCGTTGGGTCATAAATACATCTGTACTACCAATACCATAATGACCATCAGAACTAAAATATAATGTTCTGCCATCTGGATGCAGAAATGGAGATCGTTCAGTATATGGGGTATTGATTTGATTTCCTAAATTAATAGGATTAGACCATTTATTCCCATCAAGCTTTTCAGATATATATATATCTGTTGGGTACTCATTATCCCCACGATACAGCCCTTGATTGATAGAATTCACATTGAGTCCACCGGGTCTTGAAGATGTAAATAGTAACCCTTTTCCATCGGCAGTAAAGGAAGCGTCACCTTCATAATATTCTGAATTGATAGGATAAGGAAATGCTACTGGGTTGCTCCAACCATACCGTGTTTTTAAGCTGTAGTATATATCACCACCATTATCATTACGCCAAAGTAAAAGTATATTTCCATCAGCAGAAATAGCCATTGGTGCCTCATTCCCATCAGCTGTACTTAAATCGGCTAATAATTCCGGAGATGACCATTTATCATTTATCCAATCAGCAGTATAAATATCTTCACCGCCTAAACCATCAGGGCGTCCTTTTGAGCAAAAGTATAATTTTTTCGAATCATAAGATATAACTGGGCTATAATCATCAAACTCTGAATTTACTTGAGTAAGGGATTCGAAAATTATTTGCTTCTCATTTTTTTCAAGAACACCAATTATCTTATCAAAACGTAATGCCATTTCGGGAAAATAGGGTTTGTATTTTTTATAAATACTTGATGCATTAGACCAATCTCTATGAATAATAAAACGCTCGGCAAGTTTCTGAACACAGACGAATGCTATTTCTTTTGGTGCATTATTCTTAATAAAATTCTCATATAGTACTGTATTAAATTGCCTAACTCCAATATCTATGTTCAAATCATCTAGTTTTTTTAAACTCTCAAATTCATTTTCAATTTTACTTTTATAAGTTGCTGAAAATATTTTCAAGTGCTTATTATACATTTTTTTGTATGTATTTATATCCCCATCCTGAAATAAAACATCAAAATATTCATCTATATTTTTCTCAAAACCTTTAATTCCAATTTCTTCAATAAAACGATCCATTTCAGTTATTAAACCTTCATTTTTAATTATCGTAAGTAAAGAATCTTGTATGTTTTTAAGATTCTTATTGTTAGGATGCTCTTTTATAGCAGCCCAATAATCTTTTATGCTATTAGTTTTTACAACATCTTGAAACAGCAAATTATCAAACTTAATTATGGCTTCAGAAAGAAAAGAACTGTTGGGGTATTTTAAAATAAACATTTTGAATGCATCTGAATTATTCATTTTTTTTGCATCATTAAAAGCTAATTCATCACGTTTTTGAATAGCTTCTTTTTTTTCAACTGCCTCAGGGTATTTATTTATAAAATCCTGATATGAATCAATTGAATTAATTTTTGTTGCTTCTAAGAAAGCTAACTTATTTCTCAATGATATTGCATCATTAAAAAGGTGCGATTTAGGATACTTATCAATATATTCTTGAAAGGAGCGAACTGAATTAAGTTCTTTTGACTTCGCGAATTCTAATATATATATGTTACTCAACGCAGATTTTAACAGATCATCTGCTTGTGAATTATTAATCACTCTATGTGAATTGAAGTCATTTATAAACTTTTGATATGAATCAGTTGTGTTTATTTTTTCTGCTTCATTAAAAGCAATTTCATAAATTTTTCTTTGGGCTTTTATTTTCCATTCTGGGGCATTGGTAAAGTAAAGAATGTAATTTTTAAAACAATCTATTGTATTTTTATCCTTACAATCATTATAAGCCAGATTATAACATTCTTCTTTAATTTTCGATAAGCTTTCTATTGTGTATCCCTTTTTGCTGTATTTTACTTTTTCTTCATTACCTAAATCATTTAATACCTTTATAGCGATTACAATATAATCATTGGCTTTGTAAGGATTATAACCCTTGTATTCTTTAGAGTTATATAGTTTTGCATATGCATAATTTAACTCAATATCATCTTTTTCTTTCTCATACTTCTTAGACAATTTTTTTTCTGCCTTTGCGAACTCTAGCTTATCTATATGTTTAAGGAATGCATTTGATTGGGCATTTGAAGATAAAATGCCAAATAAGAAAAAGGATAAAATGCAAAAATATTTTTTAGTCATAACTATAATAAGATTCGTAATTTCAAAAATATTTGACTTCGTATTGATGTTTTTAATAACTCACAACCAAACTTGTTAGCGTTTGGTTGTGAGTTGGGTTTATTAAAATAATAGCAGCTTATTGATAAACGGAAATATACTCTTGGCCATTAGTCAACGTATTCTTCTTCTTGTTCTGCTGATTCATATTCAGACATATCATCAAAATCCTGCTCCGAAGTCGCGGCACTTATTACAATCACTATATCTCCACTATTCATTGCTATTATAATCTCTTTTTTACCATCACTGTAAACATTTTTATTTTTAGAACTCTTGTCCTCGTCTTTTTTATATCCGCTTAGTTTGCCTTCAATAGCGGAAATTACAGCTTCCTCTTTACCATATCCTTTACCTCTCAACGATATTGAATATGCAAAGCCAGTAGGTTCATTTTTTCCATTAAATTTATACTCGGTGTCTTTGTAGGTGTACCAACCAGATCCTTTAGTTACTGTTATTTTGTCGTACGCAGAACCTAGTACATAGAAACTATAACTCGCATCGTTAGTTATTTTTTTGCTTGATAATACTTCATGTTCTGAACTGTTTTTTCCAAATTTTCTTTCTTGTAACTCATACTTTTTCATTACATCATCAAAAGTAGAATTGAACGTAAATCCTTCAGGACTATCAAAATTCAGAACGGATGTTATAGCACCAACATTAAAATAATCTGTATTAGCACTGCTATATTCAGATCCTCCTGTTAAAAAATATTGAACAAGGTCTCTTGAAACATCATCAAACTGCGGATTTATTACGTACTTTCCTTCTTTATCAATAAAACCAATTTTACTTGCGCTTACAACAAGTGCAAGTTTTCCATTGAAAGGAAGTGCAACATCAAATTGAGGGTTTATAACTATTTTACCATCCCTGTCAATATATCCGTAACTTTTACCTGATTGAACAGATGTAATTTTGTTGCCGTTGAAAGGGTATGCTTCTCCAAACTGAGGGTTAATAATTAATTTCCCATCTTTATCACACCAACCGTGTTTACCATCTTGAACAACATGAAATAAATCTCCGTCTATTTGCATACTTGAGAATTGCGGATTAATTATGTATTTTCCGTCTTTGTCAATTACACCTGCCTTATTTCCGGATTCTACAACACATTGTCCATTTTGAAAGTCGCCAGCTCCATCAAATTGATGGTTGATGACAATCTTTCCCTCTTTGTCGATGAACCCCCACTTACCTTCATCATTTCTTACCCCACATTTGCCATTACTAAAATTTGAAACTGATATGAATTGTGGATTGATTACAACTTTCCCTGTTTTATCTACAAACCCCCATTTTTCATCACCTTCTTCATTTACCATACTGAATGCAGCTAGACCATCTTTAAAAAGTCTTACTTCTTGAGCATCTTGAAGTGTAAATTTTATTTCGCCTTTTTTGTCAATAGCAGCAGGTGCGGCATTTTCGCTCACAACCCAAGCTAATCCATCACTAAAAACTGTCGCTTCTTTGTATTGAGCATTTATGGCATATTTACCATCATCAGTGATAAAACCAAACTTTGGTTCATCTCCAGATGTTTCAACCAATGCCAGTCCATCTCTAAAAACAGTGGCGTTCTTAAATTGAGGATTAATAACAATTTTACCTTCCTTGTCAATGTACTGAAATTCTTTTCCGCTTTTGACTGGAATTAATTTAACTTCGGAGATAGAATCTCCACCACCTCCGCAAGAGCTGAAGATGCTTGCAGCAACAATGGCTGCTACTAATTGTACTGTTTTTTTCATTTTTCTAAAATTTAAATTATGCCTACTCTTATCGCTTTTCGGCAACCGCGTTGTATTTATTATTGGAATTAAATTAAAACTGTTTTTTTGGGGTAATGGCTCTTTGACTTTTGCATAGAGTTGTCTTGTGTGTTGGGCAAAAGGAAATGTGCCATTTGTGTATTGGCTCTTAAAAAACAAAAAATGTGGGTCGGCAAAAAATAAAACTTTATCGGGTCGGCTGGTGTGGTCGGCAGTCATTCCGATTTGATTTTCTTCTTTGTCTTTGTATGTCGTCTTGTCAATTCTCATGTCGCTGTTTTTTTATTAGGCTTGCTTGTAACGTTGCGGCTGCTTCGCATCCGTTCTGATCCTTTTGATAATTCAATATAAATGTAATAAATATTTTCCTAGGATATATAATAATTGATTTGATTTATCCAGAATGGTGCGAAACAGCCAGTTATGGGGAGTACAATTCTATAGTCTTTGATAAAATGAAATCCATCTATTGAATTGTACGTAGTAGTTCACCCAGAAATAAATACAGCCGACCTCACGCTATTGTTCCGAGGTCGAATTGCTCTTATGTTTGACATAGGAGTCTGTTTGAACTCGGTAGGGGATTTTACCAATTAAAAAAACAACTTTCATCCGTTTTGGTAAGTGATTAATTAACGAAGGATAGAACAAGAAAAATAATCAATGATGTACTTTTTATTTTTAGTAAACTATTGACTTTCTAGTTTATTTTCGTTAATTTAAACTAAAATCTGTGGACGTGTCAACGTCACAAATACTCTAAAAGAGATATTTGCACGGTTTACCCGCACAGATTTTAGAGCAGAAAAATGATAAAATATTTTCTGCTAATAACTTACTACAAAACGGATGAAATGTTGAAAAAAATAAAAAATCCACGTACAATAACGTGGGGACGTTCCTATCTGTGGTGGACTATTCCCTCATAACGGTTTGCGGCTTGGCGTAGTGGCGGATTTTTAGCACAAAAGTTCAATCGAAGAACTGCACTTGAACCTACCACAAAACTGTCATACGAAGCACTGCACCCGCCATTACGCCAAACCGCTGTTAGCACCAGTTGTTTTGTCTTTCTGTTGTTTGTAGTCGTCATTTGTTGCCTTTCGCTCTGTTGTGTGTCTTGCATAACATTTGGCAATTTTTCGTGTCTGTCGCACCGCCTTTACTCCAAGCTGTAACGTGGTCTGCGTCCATTTCTGCAAGTTTCCAAATTTTAGTTTTATTGCTGTCGTGTCCTAATGCACATAATGGGCAATTTGAAACACTCTTTTTCTCTGCTTCTGCTGTCTGAATAGCGTAAACTGATTTTTTAGTCGCTTCGTCAAAAACCCGAACTTCTAAAAGTTTTGTGTCTGTTGAACCGCCAAGTATATACTCAAAAATCCCTTTACGATTTTTTACATAAGGGTCGGCATAAAGCGTTTTGACTTGTTCAGAAACTTGTTGTGGGCTGTATGGTTTCTTTTTGTAGGTTTCATAAAGTCGTCCCCATTCAAGTCCACGCATTTCCGTTTCTACGTCTGTAAATACAGTAGAAACCCAGTCAATAACGCTATTGAAATAAGTTTTTAACTCGTTTATGTTTGTGTCAAAACGGTGTTTGCTCATATAGTCGCCAATGTTCCCTTTGCTTACCCAGTCAAGTGCTCTTTCTAAGAACTCTTGTCTGTTTGCACTACCTGAAACGTAAGCTCCCCATTTTTGAATATTGGCGTTTTGAGTGTTGCTAAATTCTTCCTTTCCAAGTGTTACAAAAGGTCCAGAATAAACTGCATTTAGTAATTCTTGATTGTTGAGTGGAACACCAGCAATGTTGATTGTCCTGAACCATTCTTTAATTTCGCTTTCAGTTCCTTCGCACTCGTAAATTAAAAGTTTTGTGTTCAATATTTTTTCTTGCTTGTCCTTAGCAATACCGCCAAAATATTGTTCCATTCCGTTCTCGTCTTTGATTGCAAATTTGTTAGTTACAAATCTGCCAAAACTTGTAATGCGTTGTTGACCATCTAAAACTTCAAACTTGTCGGCACTTACTGTATTGAAATAGATTAGTCCTAATGGATAACCTTTTAAAATGCTTTCAATTACTGCAACATCTCTTTTGCCGTCCGCATAAATGTAATTACGTTGATACTCGGGCTGAATTGTCAGTTTGCCTGATAAACCAAAAAGACCTTTGCCTTCAAGTTCATTGTAAACAAAGCCATCGCAAATGGCTTTTACTGTTATGTCTGTTCTAAGAGTTGTTTTCATTATTTCTTTCTTCTTATTAAAATTCGGCTATAAATTCTGTTGCCGTTAATATAGCCCCTGTCTAATTTACCTTGCCAATTTGGATTTACAATTTCAGGTAGTTTCCCTTCTTTAACTTCATAGTCACTACCTACGATTTCAAATTGTTCGGGTGAATATTTGTCTAAGAAACTAATTGGAACTCCCATAATTCCGTCATAATCGCTTGGTATTGCATCTGTGTATGAAACTTCAATAGCGTTGTAGTTGTCATAATTTTGATAGCCGTTTTCTTTTATGTCTTTGTGTTTGCTGAACTTCAAATTGTCTTTCATTGTCATAAGTGCCAATGGTTGGTGTCTTTTGCCGTGGTCTAAATTTGTATACCAGCAACAATTTCTGAATTTGACTAAGCCAGTTTCTTTATCGTAAACTCCGTCAGCATAATCTTTTGATAAAGGTGAAGCAAAATATGCGTTACCAGCTTTGAAGCCATTACCAAGCCACATTTTGTCGGCTTTTAGAAGTGCAAATATTTCTTTGTATGTAATTGCATTCATACTACCGATTAAAACAAATTGTTTGTCAGCTTCTATTATCCAAGAGAGAAATTCACGAAACAATGAAAAAGGTGGGTTTGTAATAATTATGTCTGCTTCGTCTCTCATTTTTTTTATCTCTTCACTTCTAAAATCTCCGTCACCTTTTAAGTAAGACCACTCCAAATCATTTACATCAATTTTTCCGTCACCTGATTTGTCACGTGTCAAAGTGAAAATCTTACCGTTTTTCTTGGTTTTATACTCGTCAAACTGTGGGTCGTTGACTTCAAAAAGTGTAGGTTGATAGTTGTTTTTGAATTTTTTGCTGTCCGGTGCGTAGCTTGTGCTTATTAGTTTTTTAAGTCCGAAGCGTTCAAAATTTTGAGCAAAGAACTTAGTAAAGTTGCTCCATTCAGGGTCGTCACAAGGCATTAAAATTGTCTTGTCCTTAAAAACATTTGGGTCATACTCCAAGTATGAGTTAATCTCCTTTTCAATATCGTGATATTGAGTGTAAAACTCATCGTTCTTTGCATTCTTTGCACTTGTTAGGTTGCTATTTGCCATTTCTCTTTATCTCGTCTTTATATTTTTTAATGTCGGTTTTTGTCTTGTGGTGTGTCGTCATACAATTGGTGCTAATCGAGTCACGTAAGGGAATTTCACCCCTACGTTCTCACGGAACCGTACGTGAAAGTCTCCCTTCATACGGCTCTTCATGTTACTAAATCACATCAAAAGTAATAACTTTTTACGGATATACCAATAACCAATGCGCAAATAAATTGGGGTTTTCTTTGTACTTGGTTTTCAAGTAGCGCACAGAGGCTTTCTTGAATAAGTCTTTCTCCCATTTTGTCCATTTCAGTAGTCGTGCGTTCAGTTGATTCCACACCATTCGCATATCATCTTTCCAAAACTTGTGGTAATAGTTGATAATCCCACGAATGACGGGGTTGATTTCCTTGGCGATTTCTTCCAAGGATTTTCTGCGCTTGTGTAAATTCATTTCCCTGAACTTTCGCATGATGCTTGTCTTCGACTTCTGACTTACGCAGATACATGGAATAGATTTCACTTTTCCTGTGCCTTTTGTTTTGTAGGCTCGTGGACGGATTGTAAAGCCAAGAAAGTCGAACCCTTTGGAGTATTTCGTTTGTGAAAACCCTCTCAAATTGACTATTTTACTTTTGACTTCATGCAACTGTAATTTACACGATTCCATGCGCTCTTTAATTTGGCGCAACATGAATTGCGCTTGATTCTCGGTTTTGCAATGCACTACAATATCATCTGCATACCTTTCAAATGGCTTTTCAGGGTGGAACTTATCCATCCATTTATCGAAGACTACATGTAGAAATAAGTTTGCTAAAAGCGGACTAATAACGCCACCTTGTGGAGTTCCTGAAAGGGTTGGTTTAAAATCTCCCTCTTTCTGTACAATTCCTGCTTTCAACCACCTTTCCACATATAACAAAACCCAATTGTCTGAACAGTAGTGTTTTAATGCTTTCATCATCAGTTCGTGGTCGATGTTGTCAAAGAAACCTTTGATGTCTAAGTCAATAGCAAAATCATGATTGTATAAATTTGTATATGCTTGTTCAACGGCTTGATGACAGTTCCGATTGGGTCGGTAACCAAATGAACTGGAATGAAATTTTGGTTCTACTATTCGTTCCAAGTGTTTTCGTACTACTTGTTGTGCTATACGGTCTAAAATCGTCGGGATACCGAGTAATCGTTCTCCTCCCCCTTTCTTTGGTATAGCAACTTGTTTGACAGCTTTCGGAAAATAACTCCCTGAGCTTAGGCGGTTCCAGAGCATATAAAGTTCCGTACTTGCGTTTTTCTGCAAATATTCCCAACTCATTTTGTCTATTCCACCACTTCCAGCATTGGATTTTACCTCCTTGTATGCTTGCCAAACCATTAATCTGGTTATTGGCTGTGATTTTGTTTCATAATAATTAATCATCCCTTTTACGGTTGTAAATTCGTTTGAAACCTAACATGCTTAGCCCTTCGCTCCATGTTCATTACAAACACTTCAACACTACTACGGCTAAGTCTGCCCCCTACATCTCAAGCACATCCCCTCTTGTCTGCTTCCTATTTCTATTTTACAGAACGATGTAGAGTTCACTTGTTCCTTAAAACAGCCTATGTATGCGTCTTGCCCACTTAACCCCGGATGCCGTGTACCCAGTAAATCAGGTGTCCGGTACACTCTTATCATAGGTACAAACGTAACTACCTATTTTTGACATCGTCTATTGCCCTTACGAGGCTTCATCGTTGGGTTCACTTTCGTTCAACTCACATACACACACCTACAGAAGTCGTTGCTTCCGTTTTTCTTTGTCGCTCACCACAAAACCGTTTCCTAATCTTGCAGCACAAAGTGGTTTAATGGCTATTCCTGAAAATCGCCATTGAGAGACCTACTCTCATCTGTTTTAAAGCACCAATCAGCAGACAGCTGATTGTTCAAGTCACACACGTTTTGGGGCTTTGCGAAGTGGCGGGAAATCGAAGCGGAAAGTTTCGATTTAGACGACACGTAGCAAAAGCCAATTTCTATTTGCTAAATTATGAAAAAAGCCAATAAAATTGGCTTTTGCGGATTACGAAGCACAGACTTTCAATTTAGCCTTAACCCCGCCATTTTGCAAAACCCTTGTTAGTGGCTGGTGTTATCATACGTACGTTTATAGTCTAATGTAGAAGATTCTTACCCTGAAGTCATTCCATAAATTTGGATAATCCACTTATTTCCATAGAAAAAATTATTAGAATGAAGAACATATATATTTTCTCCAAATTTACTTGGTTTAACTGCGTAATTATTTAAATCGTATGTATTTGGATAATACAATAGTTGATACTCGTGAAAATCTTGAGTTTTTGATTTAGGTACAATCTCTAAATATTTTATCTTTTTGCCTTCTAAAGAAACAGTGCTGATGTAAAAGGACTCTTTTTCTATTTGTTTATTTAATTCAAGGACGTTAATTGTGTCGATATTTACATTATTAAACTTTTGAATTATTAAATCTAATTTATTTTCACTGTGTTTAATGAGGTCCTCTATATCAGTATTGGTTTTTTGAATACTTGAAGGTTGGTTGATGAAAATTGTTTTTTGAAAAAAATCTTTTTTGTAGTTTGTTGAAGCAATAAGAATAATAACTGGCTGGATTAGCCATAAATATTTCTTTTTTATAAAAGCTAAAATGGTAGGAATGATGATATTGAGAGCTAATAGTATTTTCACTTCAAATCTAATTTCATAATCAGAATAACTTGGATTTAGCCATACAGAATATGTTTTCCACGAATAATAATTAGTGAAAGTGAAATATAATAATGCTGAAATTGTTACAATATTCAGTAATAATAAAATATTTTTTACCCATTTATGCATTTTCGATTTGTTTTAGGAGTTCAACTATCAGAATCTGTCTTTCGTTGATGTGTTCTCTTACACTTGCCACTAACTTATTTATACACGTAACATCATCTCGCCCTTCTAACAACCATTTGTCAACTTGGCGCAACTCCGTTTCGTTTTATTTATTGTAAATATAAATAATAAAATGTTAAACCCCAAATGTATCAAATGGACATTCTATCCCATCCAAAGGATGTCTTAACGCTACGATCGTTAGACCTACACTCTCTCCAACTGGATGACAGCATCGCCTTCTACTTCAATATCTGTAGTATAGCCAGAAGTCTTACCAAATACAATGTCATTTGCTAATACTTCAGAAGAAATATAGGTTTTATTATTGGTAATTGCATCACTAATTTCTGGAGTGGTGTCTATGGTAATAACAATCTTATCTGTTACTTCAAAACCAGCTTCTTTTCGGAAATTCTGAATACGGTTTACCAATTCTCGGGCAATTCCTTCTTGCTTTAAGGCAGGAGTAATTGTAATATCCATAGCAACAGTAATTCCTCCTTCAGATGTAACTAACCAACCTGGAATATCGTCTGTAGTAATCTCAAAATCCTCTAATTCTAAGGAAATTGTCTCACCATTTAAATCACCAGTCCAACCTTTGTTCTTCTCTACGGATGAAATATCAGCATCTCCCCAAGCTCCAACCATTCCTGCAATTGCCTTCATGTGCTTTCCATATTTTGGACCTATGGTTTTGAAATTTGGTTTTATTTTCTTCTTTAAAACTCCCGTTACATCTTCTAATAATTCTAGTTCTTTGACATTAATTTCAGATAGAATTAAATTCTGAACGTGCTGTATTCTAGATTTAAAATTCCCATCTAAAATAGGAATCATGATTTTTTGGAGCGGCTGACGAACGCGGATATTTTCCTTTTTACGTAAACTCAAAGCCATGGAAGAAACTTGTTGTGCAATTTCCATTTGCTCTTCTAATTCTTCGTTGATATCAGCTGTATGAACAGTAGGGAAATCGGCTAAGTGAACAGAGTTTACCTTGTGCTTTCCTGTTGTTTTGTTTAAATCGCGGAATAATTCGTCACTGTAAAATGGTGCTATAGGGGAACTCAAAATAGCGATTGCTTCCAAACATTCATACAACGTTTGGTAGGCTGCAATTTTATCTTTACTATAGTCTCCCTTCCAAAAACGCCTTCTACATAAGCGCACGTACCAATTGGATAAGTGATCATTTACGAAATTTTGTATCAAACGCCCAGCTTTAGTTGGTTCTAAGGTATCTAATGAATAATCTACTTCTTTAATTAAAGAGTTTAATTTAGAGATGATCCAACGGTCAATTTCTGGTCTTTCTTGTGTTGGGATACGCGCTTCACTATACGTAAATCCATCAATGTTTGCATATAAAGCAAAGAAAGAATAGGTGTTGTAAAGCGTTCCAAAGAATTTACGCTGTGTTTCTACAATACCATCTGTATCAAAACGTAAATTATCCCATGGAGAGGCATTTGTAACCATATACCAACGAGTGGCATCCGGACCATATTTCTCCAAGGTTTCAAATGGATTTACAGTATTTCCTTTACTTTTTGACATTTTCTGTCCGTTCTTATCTAATACTAATCCGTTAGAAATAACGCTTTTATAAGCTACAGAATCAAATACGAGTGTACCAATTGCGTGTAAGGTATAAAACCATCCTCTGGTTTGATCTACCCCTTCTGCGATAAAATCTCCCGGGAAAGCCTTCTTTGAATCAATGAATTCCTTATTTTCAAATGGATAATGCCATTGTGCATACGGCATAGAACCTGAGTCAAACCACACATCAATCAAATCTGATTCACGCTTCATAGGCTTACCAGATTGTGATACCAAGGTAATTTGATCCACGTAGTTTTTATGTAAATCTACTTGTTCGTAATTTGCATTCGAGAAATCATCTGGGTTAAAGTCAGCCAATGGATTTTGAGTCATCACTCCTGCTTTTACTGCTTTCTCACATTCTTCTTTCAACTGACGAATAGAAGAAATACAAATCTCTTCGTCTCCTTCTTCTGTTCTCCAAATAGGAATTGGAGTTCCCCAATAACGAGAACGCGATAAGTTCCAATCATTTAGGTTTTCTAACCATTTCCCAAAACGACCAGAACCGGTAGATTCAGGTTGCCAATTGATCGTTTTATTCAATTCAATTAAACGGTCTTTTTGGTCAGATACTTTGACAAACCAAGAATCTAATGGATAGTATAAAACAGGTTTATCTGTTCTCCAACAATGTGGATAGCTGTGTTCGAATTTTTCTACTTTAAAGGCCTTGTTTTCCTCTTTGAGTTTAATGGAAATCAATACATCTACAGATTTCTCTGGAGCTTCACCGTCTGCATAGTATTCGTTTTTTACGTACATACCCGCAAATTCTCCCATCTCAGGACGGAATTTACCTTGTAAGTCCACCAAAGGAACAGGATTGCCATGCTCATCTGGCACCAACATCGGAGGAACACCTGCTTGTTTAGCCACAAAAGCGTCATCCGCCCCAAAAGTAGGTGCAGTATGTACGATACCCGTACCATCTTCTGTAGTTACAAAATCTCCTGAAATCACACGGAAAGCCTCTTGTGGATTTTCCATAGGAAGTGCATACGGCAATAATTGTTCGTAGCGAATTCCTACCAAGTCAGCTCCTTTAAATGATTTCCCTATCCAGAATGGGATTTTTTTATCTCCTTCTGTATAGTTCTTTAAATCTTCACTGTTTTCAACTTGTTCATATCCCTTAGAAAATTGCAATCCCACCAATGGTTTTGCTAAAATTACATTAATTGCCTTAAACGTATATTGGTTGAAAGAGCGAACAAGAACGTATTCAATGTTTTTTCCAACGGTTAATGCTGTATTGGAAGGAAGGGTCCAAGGAGTAGTTGTCCAAGCTAAAAAATGAACATCTTCATTGTTGAATTCCTCTCCAAAAATCGTTTTACTGTCTTCTTTGACTTTAAATTGTGCCACACAAGACGTATCTTTTACGTCGCGGTAACAACCCGGTTGATTTAATTCATGGGTGGATAATCCTGTTCCTGCTTTTGGAGAGTATGGCTGTATCGTATATCCTTTGTAAAGCAAGTTTTTTTGATACATCTGCCCTAACAACCACCATACACTTTCCATATATTTTGAAGTATAGGTAATATATGGATCGTCCATATCTACCCAATACCCCATTTTCAAAGTCAAATCGTTCCAGATATCGGTGTATTGCATCACCTCCTTTTTACAAGTAGCATTGTATTCTTCGATAGAGATTTTAGTTCCAATATCTTCTTTGGTGATGCCTAATTTCTTTTCTACCCCTAATTCAACGGGTAAACCATGTGTGTCCCAACCGGCTTTTCGGTTCACACGATATCCCTTCAGCGTTTTATAGCGACAAAAAATATCCTTGATAGAGCGCGCCATAACGTGGTGAATTCCAGGAAGTCCATTTGCAGAAGGAGGACCTTCAAAGAACACAAACGGCTTGTTTTCATCCCTCGAATCAATGGAAGCTTGGAAGGTCTTTTCTTGTTCCCATTTCTCCGCAATTCGCTTGGCTACTTCGGGTAAATTCAACCCATTGTATTCAGGATATTTATCACTCATAATTTGCTCTTTTTAAAAAGGACTGCAAATGTAGTGAATTTTGTTGAAAAACAGAGAGGATATGCTACGCCTTCTTTACAAATTCAGATTTCAACGACATAGAACCAAAACCATCTACTTTACAGTCGATATTATGGTCATTATCGGGGCGTAAACGAATATTTTTCACTTTTGTTCCTGACTTAATTGGTCTAGGATATCCCTTTACAGGTAAGTCTTTCATAACAATTACAGCATCTCCATTTTGTAATTCATTCCCATTGACATCGATAACTTTCCCTTCTTTTTCAAGTTCTTTAGGATCAAACTCATAAAAACATTCTGGACAAACAATTAAGTTGTCTTGTTCATACGTGTACTCACAGTTACACTTTGGGCAAGGCATTAAATCATTCATATCTATATTTTTGTTCTAAAGATAAAAATCTTTTCTTACTTATGTAGCTTATATAATCGCGTAGGTCGATATTTATTAGCAAGTGTGATTTCTTTCTTCACATCTCCGTTATCATCTACCGAATAGAATCCATTGAATTTACTTTGTTCAATATTTGGAACTGCAATGAATAATTTATCATCTATGATATTAAACACATTGATACGCGGTGAGGCATTGGAAGATGGAATATTTAATTTCTTAGCTACTCCCGGATTAGCAGGATCAAATTCGTAATACGACATGGTTACAGCTCCCGGAGATTGATCGGAGTCCAAGAACCCATACGCTCCTTCAGATACGTGGAGATAGATTTTACCTTTATAGGAAATCATGGATTGTGCAACGCGTTGCGAACCAATAGCCGACTCAATATCTATAGACCAATTGGTATCGAAATCAGTTTCTCCACTTTTAATACGGAATACTTTAGATGGATTTCCTTCATTAAACTGATTCCATCCCCAAGAACAGAAATACATATTTCCATTTTCATCCACAGTGGTCGATTTATTTTCAGATACAAAGAAGCCTACTGTTTTTACTCCGTAATAGGATATAATCTTCTCCACTTGCTGTGAATTAATGTCAACTACCGCTAGATAGAAACTCGTTTCGGTTTCACTGATTAGGTTGAATCCAGCTTTCTCAAGAAATACAATACTTACGTACAATTTCCCTTGGTTGGCATCTAGCACGAGGGATCCGGTACGCACTAAGTTATTACCCGATTCATCCACCCATGTTGCATCAGGTCGAAAGGCTTTTACGGCAGGTTCCAAATCTATCTTTCCTGTCAGAATCATCTGAGTAGGATCAAATATTTTGATTTTGTATGCGTCTTTCCCTTCGTCGTAGAAATATCCTAAATGCTCATTTACAATGCATAATTGGCGTGCTGGGAAGAGATTATTTTTAGAAATACTTAGATTATCTTCGATATACATACGGTTATCTACATTGAGTGTCAAACGGAACAAGCCCGGAGTAGATGAATATCCTTGTTTATCTTTTGCCAATGAAAACAAATATTGATTCATTGAAAAATGACCTGAAGAAGTGGATGGGTTGGAGTTGATAAACAGATCTTCCTCTGTAAACAAATCATATTTTTTATCAGGAATCATTTGAGAAAGATTAAAGGCAAAGAAGGTTGTAATATCTTCCGAGGAAGCGTCTTCTGTAGCAATTACATAATTGTATTTGCTAAAATCGGATTTAGGTATATTGTCCTTACTTAGATTTTCCACCTTGCAAGAAGAGAGGATTAAAGCAAGTACAAAAAACAAGCATGATATTTTAAGAGCGTATTTAGAATTCATAACTTAATTTCATTGAAAAATTTCGACCTGCACTTTGCATTCTAAAATTGTTATACACGGGTTTATTGAACATATTATTAATTTCTGCAGAAAATGCCAAAATATGCTCCTTTTCTGTAAGTTTTATCCACCATACAAAACCCGCTGAATTAACATGCTGTATAGGAATTACACGATCTGTATAAATTTTACTTTTCCCATAGATTCCTAAAACCCCATCTGGTTCAAATTGCTTTTCTATAAAATCGAGATAGTATTGATGTACGTAACTATACGTCCAGTAAAGTTTGATTTTATCTTTTTCGGTAAATAACTTCTTAAACTCGTAACTAATGCGAGCATTTCCAAAATAGAAAGGCATATTACTCACCCGTGCATCCATGAAATGGTCATTTTGAGAGATGTTATCTTTAGAACCTTTAAAACGGAACTCATTGTAAGTTAGATTTCCAGAAATTTCTAATCTTTCCACTGGATACACGCTTGCTTCTAACTCTATTCCGTATCCTCTCACTTTATCTAGGTTCAAGAACATCGAACGGAATTGTGTTAATTCCTTTAAACGTATCATGTCTTTCGTGTTTCTATAATAGGAACTAACCTCAACTTTGTAGTACTTTTTGTGCCTATACCCCAAACTTACGTTGATATTAAGACTTGTTTCGGGTTTTAACTTTAAATTGGGTAGGATAAAAACATTATCTCCAAAAATCTCCAACTGGTCTGGTAAACGATAGGTATTTTCGGCAGAAGCACGTGCCATCCAACCATTTTTAGACTGGTATTTAATAGATTGAGCTAAGCTCGTTCCGAAATTCACAGTAGAAAGTTCCTCTTCCTCACCTATTTCAAACTCATCATCTACTACACCTTGTGTATAAGAATTCATAAATTTAACCTGAGTCAACCCTTCAATGCGTTCATCCCATAATTTATATTGATAACCCAATGCCGCAATAAAACGGTTATAAGTCACATACGATTTAGAATCATACTCACTCAAATCATCGGCAATACGGTACAGAAAATTCTCTACAGCATTTAAAACCAGTTTGTGTTTATCCGAAAAACGGTAGGTAAAGAGTCCACGGTAGGTGAAATTATTAATTGTTGTACGAATGATGGGCTCTGTCAAATTCGACATATCCGTTCCCATCTCGGTTCCTGAAATTGTAGCATGTCGATTCCCTTCCCAGTCGTAGTAAGCATCTTTCACTGAATCAACCAATGCATAATTGATACTGCTAAACACGAGGAATTGAGAAAGCTGGAATTTATTATCCCAAAAATTCTTTTTGTAGAGCAAAGACGGAATCACAGTCGTATGTTCATTTCGTAGGGCTCCACCATAAGGGCGGGCACGAGATGACATATCGTTTTGAATTTGCTTTTGGAGTCCATAGCTATTGACACTAATTTTAAGTAAATCTGCCCATTTCTGTTTTTCGATATTGACGAAAACTTCTCCACTAACTTGTTTATAACCATTGTGGAATAATTTAGCCGTTATATATTCCGTTTTACCTGTAGTTTCATTATCCAGGGGTAAATCATCTACTTTAAAATTGTTATCCGAATAATTTGCAAAAGCATTTACTCCAAAAGAAAATTTTTCCGAAGATCTCACAAATGAATTCAAACTCAAACGATGCGTATTGAATGAGCCAAATTCATAACTCACCTTAGTATTCGTATTTGTAGGAGGTTTAGTGACAATATTAATAGCAGCTCCCAAGGCATCAATTCCAATTTCTGGAGGCATCACTCCCTTGTAAATCTCAATATGGTGAGCCATATTAGTAGGGATTTTTGTAATACTCATACTAGATCCCAAATAATCCATAGGTATTCCATCTATTAAGAATTTGACAGATTTCCCATTGTATCCACCAACGATAATATCAGATTCAGCCCCTAAGCCTCCATTGTTTCGTACTTTGATTCCCGTTGCATTATTCATCAACTGTTCCACCGAAGTAGATGAACGTTTATGCTCTTCTAAATCTACGATTTCAGCTTTAATTGACTGTTCGGCTTTAACGTCAGTTGTTTTTTTGGAAATAACATCTAAATCATCAAACAAATAGGGCGTTTTTATTTCTAAACGAATTTTGGAGATGCTTTTATCCAAGTTTAATTTTTGAGGTTCTGAGCGATATCCTACAAAAGTAGCTCGAAGCGTATATTCTCCCTGTGGTAAATTAGTAAAACAAAATTTGCCAGATTCATCTGTCCGAACTGTATCTTTCCTTCCTACCAAAAATACGATAGCATCGTGTTGGAGTACCTTGTCAACTACCACACTACCGCATATATCAATTTGACCATGTAGCTGGAAAATTTGAAAAATAAGAATGAGAAAAAGGAGTGGATACCTCATCATAGTATAAAAGGCTTATAACTCTCCTGCGCTGTATGGTTGACCAAATAATAAAATATTTGCACCTCTATTAGGTGTACCTTTTATAAGTGTAACCTCTACCTCAACATCTACGATATCTGTGGAAGGTTTTCCTGATCTTCTTGTGTCAACTACTGCTTTATACACAATTTTCTTATTATCATCAGATACTTTTAGATTATGAATATTACGCATCGTGAAATTATAGGGAGGCATTGATAAATTGATTTGCTGCATCTCAAAACTCTGTTTGTCTTCTTTGAAATTCCAATACCATCTGTCTATCTCTGAATTCTGATTGTATTCTCCTTCGTTGAAATAAATCAATTTATATCCTTCCCCACTAGCAATCTTTTCTTTTCTAAATTCCATTCCCCACATTTGTTCAAACATAGCTGGGGCATAGCCAAAGTAATTCGCTACATTATACTCTACGTTATCATTCCAGATAATCACATTATCTAAGAAATTCATAGATTCAATTTTCCAAGTACCATGAATTTTTAGTGTGCCATCTTCTTTTGGCTTTGCTGTATCTTTTTTACAACCTACAAATGAACTTGCAATAAACAACAAGATGAATAGATATATATATTGTTTCATGATTTTCACTTAATTTAATACTGTTTGCAAAAATAGTATAAGAATCTTGATTTTGGATATGTTTTCAACATGATTTTAGTCATAACTAAGTGATTAATAGCGCATTGTCATAATACCGTCATGGAATTGTCATAGAATTGTCATGGGGTAGAAAGATTAATTGCATCGTGGGTTGATAACCTGGATAACGAAATTAATTCTTATTAAACAAGTGGAATTCACATAAAATATGATACATTTGTGTTAATAATTCTAACATATATTTTTACACATTCATCCGAAAGTTTTTAAAAATCTTGATAATTCCTTCTATATCTTAGTAAAATCGTCATTATATCGGGTTTTATTGAGAAAATAAGTCATATTGATCAAATATTTTAGGAGGTTTATCTCTTTTAATTTTCTTAGCGCCTTCAGAAATTGAGTCACACACATAATTCAAGGAGAGATAAAAAGGTAAACAAATTCTGATTTTTTCGACAAAATTAGAGAATGACTGTACTTTCTTTTTTGTGGTTCTACGAATCAATTCAAGTATAAGATATGAAATTAGAGCAATGTAAATTTGTGATTTTACAGCATTTTCACTCGTTCCAATAAATGTCTTTAATTGTAGATTTTGTTTAATTGCTTTGAAAAAGAGTTCAATATCCCATCGTTTCTTATACAAATCAGCGATTGTCCTAGCTTTCCATTCTAATTGATTTGTTATAATTTCAATTACTTTGTTTTCATCTGGTTTGTAAACATGTACTAATCTCAAATAATGCTGGTCGATACCACAATCTTTCGATTTCTGACCAGAAAGTTTGATAATTTCATCTTTTAAGATATCTTGATCATCGACTTCGGGTAATTCTATTTCTTGAATGGTTTCATAAACAGTGTTGTTTTTTATTCTTGTAACAAAAACATTTTCTGCTTGTATTCGATTTAACATTAATTGAAAATCAAAATAGCCTCTGTCCTCAACGATTATGGTGTTTTTTGGAAAAATAAGTTGAGATAAACCATAGCGATCATGCATTTTGGCTTCAGTTATATTTATCATATCAGGAATCATTAAATAATCATCCCAACAAGTGTGGATTTTAATTCCTCCTTTAGCTGTCCGAAATTTTGCCCAATCAAACATCGATAAACAGAGGCTAATTGTGGTGCTATCAATGAGTTTAATTTTTTGGTCTTTAATTTCCTCAATGATTTTGCTTTGATGTTTAGTTGCTAAAATGCGTTCATAGTGTTTTAAGAGTCTAAAATATAGCGTTTCATAGATTTTCCAATTCCGCTTTTTATTACCGTCGCTCATTGTTGAACGTGCAGGACTTTGTAATAAGCCTAAGTCCTTAATATACGTCTCATTCACACCTAAACCAATAGAAATATCGCTTAATGTTAAACATTTATTCAGCTGTCCGAAAGTCATTGCCACAAACTGGTCGTAAGTTTTATATTTACTACAGCCTTTGTCACCTTGAAACTGTTTGGAGCAAGCCTCCAACATCCAACGAGGTACGAAATCTATTATTTGGCGAATTAAAGGTTTGTTATTATTTTTGCATCGTCTGAAAAGTCCCATAAAATTTGTTTTTTAGTCGAAACCAAAAATAAAGGATTTTTCAGACATTTTTTTAAATTTCAAACTTTCGGATAGTTGTGATATTTTTATGAAAAAGAAAAACTTATTTATTGCACTGTTTTCGACAATGGCTTTATTGTCATGTAAAAAAGATTATTCATGCACTTGCACCGTTAAGTATGTCGATAGTGGTTCTGTTTATACAGAAGAAACTAATCTTACTATAGAGGGGGCAAATAAAACTCAAGCAATTGCTGCATGTAATGAGGCAACAATTAAACAAGTATGGGGACCAAATGATTCATACGAACAAACTTGCAAATTAAAAAAGTAACCAATTAAAAAGGGAGCTAGCTCCCTTTTTTTATTTCCCACCAATTCAATTCATTCAAGAAAACCGCCTAATAACTTATCATAATTTTCTTGATATTCTTTTAATTGTTTGTCTGAGAAATAATTTCTCCATCCACCTATCTCACCTTTTCGAATAAACTGATTATACACTAGCTTTGATGAAGGAGGGACTTCTCCGAATTTTTCTTCATGTTCTTTCATATATTGAAATGATGAATGGATTTTGGTACGTTTAACAATATCATCTGTTAGTTTTACATTTAAAAAATCAGCAATTCTCTTTAATGTGTTATCAAAATCCGTTTTCAGTGATTCATAAGATATATAAAGGATATTTAAGTTGTATTTATTGTCAAACCAATCCTTATTAAAAGAAAAATAATTCATTTTATTTTTGGGGTTATTAAAATATTTTTCAAAATTTTCATCAAATGTCAACTCTGCATTTACATAGTTTTTATTATGATGAAAATAGGATACGGCAACATCTTTTCCATCTCTAAAAACATAAATAATCTTATTCTTTAGGCTTGGATCGAAATCTTTATAGTGATCATGAAATTTTAAAATCCTTGGAGATGGTATAGCGTTAATGTTCCCAGCCGTCTCTCCTTTAGCTGCTTGATTACTTGGCCAAGGTGAAACATCGTATATATGATTAAAGTCCATATTTCCCTCTGTTAGTAAATTATAAACAATCACCTGCATCCAAGTTGTTCCAGATTTCATATAAGTTACAATGTAAATATCATCATCTCTCATCTGAAAATCCATATAATACAGATATCTATTTAAATGATTCTTTGCAGTTACAACATTATAAGCAATCTTATTCAGTAATTTTATTAAAAATTTAAGTACTCTTCGTTGCATAATTGTTTGAATTATATTGGGTTAAATGGTTTTTATTCGTTTTTCATCCACAAGAAAACGGAATATTCTTTGACTTGCTTCTTTACAATCTTCTGATAAGGTTTTTATAATCAAATCTGGATCTTTAGGAATTTCATATGGAGAGGATATTCCAGTAAAATCTTGAATTTCACCATTTCGTGCTTTTTTGTATAAACCTTTAACATCACGTCGTTCACATTCTTCGATTGGAGTATCTACAAAGATTTCCACGAAATTTTTCCTACCAATTATATTTTTTAACATTGTTCGCTGACTCTCTAGTGGTGTAATAAAAGAGCAAATGGTAACTATTCCAGCTTGCCTAAATAATTTAGATACTTCTCCTATTCTTCTTAAATTCTCATTTCTGTCCTCAACATTAAAAGATAAATCACTATTCAATCCTTTCCTTACATCGTCGCCATCTAGCCAATATG
The DNA here is from genome assembly GCA_023957385.1 of Brumimicrobium sp. NCBI lineage: Bacteria > Pseudomonadati > Bacteroidota > Flavobacteriia > Flavobacteriales > Crocinitomicaceae > Brumimicrobium > Brumimicrobium sp. The sequence goes on from JAMLGZ010000001.1 coordinate 32,298, forward strand.
TATGTATGCCATGAGTGTGCAGTAAAATCTCTAATTCTTTTGCAAGAGAAGATTTACCCGAACCAGATAAACCTGTAAACCAAACAACAACAGCATGATGCCCCATTAATTGAATTCGTTGAGCTTCAGAAATGAAGGGTTTTTCCAGAACTTTCTTCTCTTTTGACATGCTTGTTATTGAAGGGAGTTTAATAGATGTAAAGTTAAAATTAATTATCGAATATTTATTTTCTCTTCGACTTCAAAACTTTATTCTATCAGGATAAAACTCACCAATCCCACAAAATAATTCCTGTTTTTCTTCTAGTTAATCACTCAATATCTATTAACTTTGCATTTTCAAAATGTAAAAATTATGTTGGAAATCACTCGAATTAGAACAGAAAAGGAAACATTGATTGATGGATTAAAGAAACGTGGTGTTGATTTTAGCCCTCAACTCAATGAGATTTATCGTTTAGATGAAATCTGGAGAAGTAAGAAATCAGATTTGGAGAATGTTCAATCCGAGTCAAATTCAATCTCAAAAGAGATTGGAAATCTCATGCGTGAAGGGAAGAAGGAAGAAGCGGAAGCTGCTAAAGCAAAAACTACTGAGTTAAAAGACAAAGAAGCTTCTATCAAAGAAGAAGTGAAAGAGTTGGATGAAAAAATTCTTAAACTTTTATATGAAGTTCCAAATGTTCCCCAAACAATTGTACCAGCAGGAAAGGATGAAAATGACAATGAAGTAGTAATTGAAATCGGAAAGAAAACTGAGTTTTCCGGTACACCTCTACCTCACTGGGAATTAGCTAAAAAATACGACATTATTGATTTTGAATTAGGGGTAAAAGTAACAGGAGCAGGTTTCCCTTTTTATAAAGGAAAAGGAGCAAAACTACAACGTGCCCTAATCAATTTCTTTTTACACGAAGGTGAGTTGGCAGGATATACAGAATACATGCCTCCACACGTGGTTAATGAAGCAAGTGGTTATGGAACTGGACAATTACCTGATAAAGAAGGGCAAATGTACCATGTAGGGAAAGATGATTTATATTTAATTCCTACCGCTGAAGTGCCATTAACTAATATCTACCGCGATGAGATTCTTCCAAGTGAGGATTTCTCTATCAAATTAACTGGATATACTCCTTGTTTTAGACGTGAAGCAGGTTCGTACGGTAGTCATGTGCGTGGACTCAATCGTTTACACCAATTTGATAAAGTGGAGATTGTACGATTGGAACATCCTTCTAATTCTGAAAAAGCTTTAGAAGAAATGGTCAACCACGTGAAAGGATTACTTGAGAAATTAGGATTACATTATAGAATTCTTCGTTTATGTGGAGGAGATCTTGGATTTACTTCAGCAATCACATACGACTTTGAAGTATTCTCAGCAGCGCAAGAGAAATGGCTAGAAGTTAGTTCTGTTTCTTGTTTTGAGACTTTCCAAGCAAACCGTTTGAAATTGCGTTACAAAGGGAACGATGGTAAAACTCATTTATGCCATACCCTGAATGGTAGTGCACTTGCTCTTCCTCGAATTTTAGCAGCTTTATTAGAAAATAATCAGACTCCAGACGGAATCAAGATTCCTGAAGTTTTACATAAATATTTAACCTTCACAACTATTTCATAAGATGGCAGATAAACAACTCATTATTGATGTACGTACAACGGTAGAATTTAGTCTGGGTCATATACCTAATAGTATCAATATTCCGCTAGATGAGGTCCCAGATAGAGTGGAGGAGATTAAAGCTATGGAAGGGCATATTATCCTTTGTTGTGCATCAGGTGGCAGGAGTGGAAATGCAACTGGCTTTCTTCAAAATTGTGGTGTTGATTGTGAAAATGGAGGGGGTTGGAGAGAAGTCAAAGAAAAACTTGGATTATAAAGGATGAAATTTAAAGTAGATTCCTTTGTAATTGCTATTGTAATTAGTATTCTGCTTGCTTATTTCTTTCCTCAATTAGGTGCATCTAATAGCCCTATTCCAATCAATCGGATAGCTAGTATAGGAATCTCACTTATCTTTCTTTTTTATGGACTTAAACTCGACAATAAATCGATTACAAACGGATTAAAAAATTGGCGCTTGCATGTTTTAGTTCAAGGAAGTGCATTTATTATCTTTCCTCTTATCGTTGTTTTCTTTTTTCCATTTGTAAAAGATACCAACTACGAATCCACTTGGCTAGCTTTCTTGTTTATGGCTGCCTTACCATCATCTGTATCATCATCAGTTGTACTCGTTTCTATGGCTAAAGGTAATCTGACTGGAGCCATTTTTAATGCAAGTATGTCCGGGATAATTGGAATTCTTATTACTCCTTTTTGGATTGGATTATTTATTAGTCAGACGCATATATCCTATGATTTTACGGAGATTTATCTTCAATTAGTTACCGAAATAGTGGTGCCTTTGACCATAGGTTTATTACTCAGGAAATGGCTTGGAAGTATAGCTCAAAAGAACACAAAGAAGATTGATTTCTTTGATAAATTCATAGTGTTGTTGATTATCTATAAAAGTTTTGTCCATTCCTTTGAAGAAAAGATTTTCGGTAGCTTTAGTTGGTGGGTACTGTTAAGTATATTTGGTTTGGTGATAATTTTATTCTTTACCATGTTCTTTTTAACTGGTTACTTAGGCAAACTATTTAAGTTCAACAGACCTGACCAGATTACTATCCAATATTGTGGAACTAAAAAATCATTGATACATGGGACCGTATTTTCAAAGGCCCTTTTTGGACAATCTTCTGCCATTGGATTAATCCTGCTTCCCTTGATGATATATCATGCTTTTCAGATACTAATCATTAGTTTTCACGCAACGAAAGAAGGGGGTGTTGAAAGTTGAGCTTGGCGTCAGCCCTCGGTACAATTTTTCTTCGAAAAATCACACCGAGGGCTGACAACTATAAATCTTCCTTTTCCTTCTTCTCTATCCCCTTTATTTTTAAATTCTTAAACGGTTGTACAGTAATCATGATATAAGCCCAATTTTGTAATTTAGTCTGATTAACGCCTTTCAAATCTCTTAATGCTTTAGTACCCAACATGAACGAATATCCAGCCTGGATTGCAACCTCATCTATCATTTGGTAGATAAATGTAAAATCCATTTCGTACCCTAAATACGGATGATGAGTAGCTAAAGGATCCATCGCATTTAAATCCATAATCTCTCGATGACTAAAGAAAGCGTGGTTATCAATCTTAAAATGGAACTGTTTAAATTTATACCCCAGTTTAAAATAAGCATCTATTAATCCTACACTATTCTGATGATTCCCAGAATAAAAGTAATCCATATATCCATTAAATGAATGACGAGTAGAATGTAAAGTCTGATAGGAATAATTACGATTGTTTGCTGTCATTAATTGTGATGTTCCTGATAAAACCTCACCTCCTAAAGAAAAAGAAAGTCCTTTAATTGGTTTATAATTCGCTTCTAAGGAAAGATCAAATGCAGATAAAACCTGGCGTGTTGGGGTCATACCCATCTGATAATACCCAAATAAAGTAATTCCATATTTTTCTTTAGTAAACTCAAGATGTGAACCCATTGTTTGTGTAAAATTAGTTCTCTTTTTCTGGATACTATCTTTGTTAAAATAGGTTTGTTCAACACCATTATTCAAAAAGATAATGCTGGCACTCAAGGAATTCCACTTCTTATTTACCCATGCATATTGAAAGGTTTTATATTGATTTAGCGTATAAAAAGTTTGTATATTTGAATTTGCATTTTGGTTATATGCTCCTCCTATATCCAATTTCCAATCATTGTAATTAAACTTTAGAATGGCAGCATCATGTCGAATACCCTGCATTCCCCATCCAGATGGACTAAAAATTCGCTCGTTATCATATTTCAATTGTTGCCTTCCTACTTTTAATTGCCAATTTTTGTTGAAAATTACTGCCACATTTGCTTCACGGATAGAAAAGAAACCACCTTTTTCGATGCCATCATAGGAAGTGCTTCCCCATGTTCTAATATCATTCACGGAGAAAGTAAAGTGAAAGCGTTCATGTTTATATTTAGCTCCTAGAATTGCTCCCTGATGTATATAAAATCCAGGTTCTTGTCCTTTCATTAAAGGTTGCTTATATCCATCAGCAAATTCAGATCGTACACGATAATTCCCAATTAATTCAAATTGAGCTTGTAACATAACAGAAAAGAGTATCGAACCAAATGTTAAAACTAATGTAATTATATTAAAACGTTTCATAACTAAAATTTTTACAAACTTAAGAATAGATGGGTATCACAAATATGACTATCGTCATATAATTAGATGTAAAATATTAGTTGTAGATTTGCGTATAACTTCAAATAATGAGCAAATTATACGTTGTCCCAACTCCTATCGGAAATATAGAAGATATTACGCTTCGTGCTTTACGTGTTTTAAAAGAAGTAGATTTCATTTTAGCCGAGGATACACGCACAACTGGACAATTACTTAAGCAATACGATATCTCCAAGCCTCTTAAATCTTTCCACATTCATAATGAACACAAAATAGTAAATCGGCTAGTAGATGAAATAAGTGCTTCCAATGGGGTTGCCATTGTATCAGATGCGGGCACACCAGGGATTTCTGATCCAGGCTTTTTAATTATCCGTGCTTGTATAGAAAATAATATTGATGTAACCTGTTTGCCAGGGGCTTCAGCAATTATCCCAGCAGTTGTAGGAAGTGGATTTCCTTGTGATAGTTTTGTGTTTGAAGGTTTCTTACCGCATAAAAAAGGAAGACAAACCAAATGGAAAGAAATAGCAGAAGAAAAGCGTTCTGTTGTGCTCTATGAATCTCCCCATCGTATAGTAAAAGCTCTTCAAGAGATGGTTGAATTCTTAGAAGAAGACCGACTTATCTGCATTGCTCGTGAATTATCCAAGCTATACGAAACTTTTCATAGAGGAACAGCGAAAGAATTACTTTCATATTTTGAAACGAATCCACCAAAAGGAGAAATTGTTATTGTAATTAGTGCAAAAAAATAAATATAAACCTATAACAGATAGAAGATGAAAAAATTAATCCTGTTAACCCTGCTTATAATGGTAAGTGTTACAAGTTTTACTCAAAAAGTTAATTTAAAAAAAGAAGTAGTATCTATTGATGATACGCCTGTATTCCTATTAAAATATGATTTTGGGATGAATATAATAACTATTTATAATCTCGATAATAAGAAATTAATGATTTTACCCGTAGAGACTTACTATGATTCTCAAAAAATAACATCAGGCAATCCCGAAGGGAGAGTCGTATATTATGATGCAAGTTTCTTAACAGCTGATATTGAAAAATGTGAATTCAACGTTCCGGGCGGAAGAAAGCAACTCGCAAAATACTTGATAGAATATAACCTAATTAAAGAAGGAGAATTAGATGAGCAGGCCGTACAACAATTTGTGAAAATTCATGGTAAGAAATTCTCAGAAGAAAGAGGAAGATCGACTACAATTATTATAAAATCAAGATAGTTTAGCACAGGTTATTAGCTTAAACTGTAAGTTTATTCAAATCATTACCTCTCTTATACTTCAAAAAAAACTGCGTAAATCTCTTTCCGCAGTTTTTTTATTTGTTTAATTGTAACTTCCTATCCACATTTACTGTGTCCACAGTTGGTGCAAGTTAAGCAACCTTCCTGGAAGTATAGTGAGTCCTGATGGCACTCAGGGCACTCATTTTTACTTTTTGTTCCATCTGGAACATATTTCTTAATAACGCGTGTTACACCATTTTTCCAAGTATTCAATGAGTCATCTCTAAGGTTTAACGAACCTACTAAGTCAACTACATTGATAAGTGGCATACCATGTCTTAACACACCTGAAATCATTTTTGCGTAATTCCAGAATTCTTTTTCAAAAGAACGAGAGAGTCCTTCTACCGTCACATTATATCCTCCTCTATCAACATATTGGAAGTCATAACGACTACTTTCTTCGTTTTTCACTTTCTTGATAAATCCTTCTTTAACATCAGCAGGAATTCCGTTAAATCCTTCTGTAGAACCTGTAAAAATTTCATAAGGTCTTCCGTCTAACATACCTACAAAAGCAATCCATTGCTCCAAGTTATTTTGGAAACGAACCACCTCAGCTTTTAAAATCTCAGGTCTTTCAGGAGCATGGTGATCGTGGAATTGAGTAGATTTTCTATCGTCATCGTCTTCTTTCTTTTTCTCATCAGCGGAAACAAGAACACCAGAACGAGAACCATCACGGTAAACAGTCATTCCTTTACATCCAGATTTCCAAGCTGTTTCATATACTTTTTCTACGATTTCTTCTGTTACATCACTTGGTAAATTTACCGTAACCGAAATAGAATGGTCAACATGTTTTTGCACACGACCTTGCATTTCAACCTTCTTTACCCAATCAACATCATTTGAAGTCGCCTTGTAATAAGGAGATTTTGCTATAATAGAATCAATTTGTTCCTGATCCATGTTGCGAACCTCTTCCAAATTATATCCTTTTGCAATTAAATAAGTCTCAAATTTATGGTGGAATACAGGATACTCTTGCCAAGAATCACCAATCTCATCAACAAAATCTACTCTTGCATTCTTATCGTCTGGATTGATTTTTCTTCTTCTCATGTAATTTACCATGAAAGCAGGTTCAATACCAGAAGTGGTTTGTGTCAAAATTGAAACAGAACCAGTAGGAGCTATTGTCAATAAAGCCACGTTTCTTCTACCAACAGAAATTAATCTTTCATATAAAGCAGGGTTTTCCTCTTTAATTCTCAACATAAAAGGATTTTCCTCTTCACGAGCAGCATCCCACATTGGGAAAGCACCTCTTTCTTCTGCCATTACACTAGAAGAATAATAAGCATGGTGCTTTAATTTTCTATGTAATTCATCTGAAAAATCATTTGCCTCATCTGTACCATAACAAATGTTTAATGCAGCTAACATATCTCCTTCAGCTGTAATTCCAAGACCAGTTCTTCTACCCATTTGGCATTTTTCGCGGATACGTTTCCACAACATCAATTCTGTATGCTTAATACCTTCAGATTCTGGGTCGTTTTCGATTTTATTAATAATTTTATCTACTTTCTCAACTTCCAAATCAATAATGTCATCCATTAATCGTTGTGCCTTAATGATGTGTTCTTCAAATAAAGCATAGTCAAAACTTGCTTCATCTGTAAATGGTTTATTTACATAAGAATACAAGTTTACAGCAATTAAACGACAAGAATCATTTGGACAAAGAGGAATCTCTCCACAAGGATTTGTAGATACAGTTTCAAAACCTAAATCAGCATAACAATCAGGTAAAGATTCTTGAATCAAGGTATCCCAGAAAAGAACTCCTGGTTCAGCTGAAGCCCAAGCATTATGAATAATTTTCTTCCATAACTTATTTGCTTCAATTTGTTTCTTATAGGATGGGTTTTCAGATCTAACAGGATATGTTAATGTATAATTCTCATTATTAAGAGCAGCTTTCATAAATGCATCTGAAATCTTTACAGAAACGTTGGCACCGGTAACTTTTCCTGCAATGGTTTTAGCATCAATAAAATTCTCTGAATCTGGATGGTCAATAGCAATTGTTTCCATTAGAGCGCCTCTTCTACCTCCTTGAGCAACCTCTCTTGTAGAGTTGGAAAAACGTTCCATAAAAGGAACCACTCCTGTAGCTGTTAGAGCAGAATTTTGAACAGGGGAACCGCTTGGTCTAACAAAAGTTAAATCTACACCCACTCCTGCTCTTCGTTTCATTAACTGAACAAGTTCTTGATCTAATTTTAGGATACCTCCATAAGAATCTTCTACATTTTCATTTCCAATAACGAAGCAGTTAGAAATAGAAACATATTGAAAATTATTACCTATACCAGCCATAGGACTTCCTTGAGGTACGATATATTTAAAATTCTTAAATAGCTCATAGATTTCCTCTTCCCCCATTGGGTTTGGATAGTTCGCTTCAATACGTGCAAATTCTTTTGCTAATCTTCTATGCATTTCATCTGGAGATTTCTCATATATATTCCCCATTGGGTCTTTTAATGCATATTTTTTCATCCATACCTCTCCTGCAAGAGTGTCCCCTTTAAAATATTCAATTGCAGTAGCTAGTACCTCTTCTTGCGAATATGCTTTCATCGCTTTTGTTTCTTTTGTTTTTAGTGCCAATTTTTCGCTCATAATAACAAGATTGTTTATGTTACTTCCTAATTAAAAAATTAAATTTTGCTTTTTTTGAATAGCTGGTTCGATGATTAATTTATTATGTGGACATCCATAAAAATCTCTCAGTCGAAATTCTGTTGGTAAAAGTAGAAACTTTATTTGACTTTTTTTTTCTGGAAAAATTTAGGAAGCAATTTTACCTGTTTTTTACTGTGAATAACTCTATAAAAAGTGTTGAATTTATTTTTTTGATTTTATCGACTTATTCGTAAAATTGAACGATTTAAAGATGATATTCATAGATTAAATTCTGTTGAAAAGTTATTATTAAAAATCTATCAACATACCTTGTTGATATTTTTTAAATATTTTTCAATATGGTATTGATATTATATTATTTTACTTTCAGAAATAAATAACCCCTTATAAATCAATCTATCGAGATAAATGGGAGTGTATTTTATAGATATGCTTCCACAAATTGAGTCAAAATGATAAATTCATCCACACTTAATTTTTCAGGTCGTTGAGATAATAATGGATGATCTGGTAATTTCTGAACATCTACAATTGTTTTTAAACCATTTCGAATCGTTTTCCTTCGCTGATTAAAAGTAGATTTCACGACGCGTTCAAATAGCTTCTCATCTACAGGTAATTGATTGCGATTATTTCGAGTACAACGTATCACTCCTGACTTTACTTTGGGAGGTGGATTAAATACATTCTCATGAACTGTGAAACAATACGCTATATCGTAATAGGTTTGCATTAAAACACTCAAAATTCCATAACTCTTAGATCCTGGTGGTTCTGCGACTCGCTCTGCTACCTCTTTTTGGAACATTCCCATAATCTCAGGTATCTGATTGCGGTATTTCAAACAATGAAACAAGATTTGAGAAGAGATATTATACGGAAAATTACCAACGACCGCAAAAGATTGTCCTTCAAAATAAGTAGATAAATCTTCCTTCAAAAAGTCTCGACTATGTATTTTCCCATTTAATTTTGGAAAATTCTCTGAAAGATAGGTGACAGATTCTTTATCAATTTCCATAACATGAAGATTGGTGTCTTCCTGTTCCAAAAAATAACGAGTTATAGCACCCATTCCCGGACCAATTTCCATTACATTCCCTGTTTGTGCTACATTCTGATATTGTGCCACAATTTTTTTACAGGTATTCTGATCTGTTAGGAAATGTTGTCCTAAATGTTTTTTAGGTTGAACCGACATAATTAGAATTCTTGTACTACAGTCAATAAAGTCCTAAATGCAGCAAATTTACCTTGGAATTTTTGTGTATGTTCTCGTTGTAAACGAGATGCATGCAGGTTCTGATACATATCTAAGTCTTCTTGTGATTTTGCGGTGTACATGATTGCAAAAGTATATCCTCCCTCTTCTTCTCCATGTACACGACATAGTTTACAATCTCGGAAATGATTTGTAAGCATAACATCAGGGATATGTACTTCTTTCATCCATTGGAGCCATGTTTCTGCAATATCTTTATCTATGCTTACTGTGACATTATATACTACCATATTATTGTATGTTATTCTCTAAGATTATTACTTGAATTTCTGCCGAATAAATAAATTATGAGATTTCATCCAAAAAATCAAGGTATGATTTGGTTAAAAAATATCGTCCTTTAAACTTATTTTGATGCTCTTCCAATAAAGGTATCTCTTCATTGTCTAAAAAAGCTTCCATATCCTCAAATGACTTTACATAAAAATGAAATGAATAAGTTTTGCCTCCTTTCTCATTGCGTTGGTGTTTAAAAACACGGCAATATTCAAAATGATTAGATTCAATCGCTTTGGGGATATACACTTGTTGCATCCATTCTACCCATTCTTCGTGAATGTCTTTGTCTATCTTTATATTTAAATCGTAAACTAACATATTTAGTTGTATTCTATGCAAAGATATATATTGTTTAGAAGATTAGGTTGATATTCTTGTGACAAAGCGTGGGAATAGTGGGAAATTGAAAGTGGAGAGTTGAAAAATGAAAGTGATATACTGATACCTAACTTTCAATTTTCCACTCTCCACTTCCCACTACCAAAGTTTTACTTAAATTTTAGAAATCTTTCCTTTTAATCCTTGCCACTCAACTAAGTGCATTTTGATACTTCCAACAGCAATTTTAGCTTTTGCAAGTACAGGTATATGATTGGCATCATCTGTAATCCACACTTGAAGATCATCATTTTTACCAAACACACGTCCTTTCTGAACAGCAGGAGTAAATTTGAGGGTTTTAAATTTTCCACTTCGGATTTTCACTTCCTCTTTACCCAGATATTTAATCTTCAAAGGCCATATTTCTTCATCCATAAAGCATTTGAATTCGATAATATCTCCTGGTTTTAAATTGCTGAAATCAATAGTTCTAGCATAATAAAAAGAAGAAATCATATCTTGAATACCTAAAGGGACATTGAATTCATCTTTCTTATTGTTCTTTTTATTTTCTGTTTGTACCTTTTGCTTATTTTGATGGAAAACATACTTTTGCTTAATTGTATATCCGCCTTCATTCACATCTCTCAAAAAATACCAAGGAAATCCACCTTCTTTATCAATATAAGATTCATATACATCCTTCACTTCATAAAACCAGTTAAAAGCACCTAAAGTTTTACCTTCTCCTTTCACGTGCAATAAAGGTCTATTATCTGCTCCGGTAACAGTTGTTTCATTTACAGATAAAACAGCTTCACCTGCATCCATAATTCCGTATGATAATCTATAGCGAAGTACTTCTCCTTTTCCATAACTTCGACTCTTAATACTTGGATAACTCACGGTTGTGCTGCTTGTCATTCCGAAAAGCAACATTCCAATTACTCCTATTGCAATTATTGTTTTCATGGCTCTATAATTTTAGTTTCCATTAGCAATTTACAAATTGCTTGCCAAGAATGTCTAATTAAATTAGTAAAGACCTTTTTGGTTTTCTTTTTTTTAATTAATTTTGAGCATTAATTAAAAACTTAAATTAAAATGAAAAAATTCTTATTATTATTAACGATTCTTCCTTTACTAGTTTGGGGACAAGGATCTATGGATTTTGAAAGTGTTTCAATTGCTCCTGGAACTGCTTACACTAGTGACACCTATACTGAAAACGGTATAACTTATAGCTACTCAGTATGTAGAGATACTGCATCGTTTCCAATTACCAATAAAGGTTTGATGCTTAGAAGAGCTTCAGATAGTTATTTTGAATGGACTATCCCTAATGGTATTGGTGACTTAACATTTCAATATCGTAAAGCATTCACTGGAGCTAATGTTCGTCAATTAGAAATTCTTGTGGATGGAGTACAATTTGAAACTACTAATACTTATGGTGGTTCATCTGAACAAGAAGACGACATCTACACGTACACAGGAACAATTAACAAATATGGCTCAGTTGTTATACAAATTAAAAATGTAGGAACAGCAACAGGAAATAAACAAACAGTTATCGATAATATTTCTTGGACAGCTCCATCTTGTCCAGCACCAACCGACCTACAAGTAACTGTGAACCCTGATAATACAATAACTGTAGATTGGACTGCAGCAAATCCAACTCCTCAGTATGGACACGGGGTTGCTATTGTACCAGCAGGTACAACTCCAGATATGGATAATGCAAATTCCGTGTTATCGGGAAATACTTTTACTTCTGGTGTCTTAGCTGATGGAGATTATGATATTTACGTAGTATCTGTTTGTGATCTTGATTTGGGTACTTTCACTTACGAAATTTCTGATCCTATATCAGAGACAAACGTGTCTGTTCCTGCTGCATTATCTTGTGAAGAACCAACTAATTTAGAGGTAACTGTAAATCCTGACAATACTTTAACTGTAACTTGGGATGCTCCAACTCCTGCTCCAGCTAATTACGGTATTATCATCGCACCTGCTGGTACAGCAGTTGATCCAAGCATGGCTACTATCATTACAGGAACTTCTTATACTTCTGCTGTTTTAGCTGATGATGATTATGATGTATATGTAGCATCTTTTTGTGATATCTCTGACCCATTAAATCCAGTTGTTTCTAACCCTATTTCAGAATATGGAGTTACTGTTCCTGGTTGTTTTGCACCTACAAATCTTGTAGTAACTGTGAATTCTGACAATACTTTGACTGTAACTTGGGATGCAGCAGTTCCTGCTCCAGCAGATGATTACGCTATTGTGATTGTCCCAGCAGGTACTACAGTAGACCCATCAATGGTTACCCAAGTAAATGGAACAACATATACATCATCTCCACTTGCTGACGGAAATTATGATGTCTATGTGGGGTCTTTATGTGATTATTCTAATCCGTTAAATCCAGTTATTTCTGAACCAGTAGAAGAACTAAACATTGCTGTTCCGCTTGTAACTTGTCCTGCACCATCAAATTTGGTATTAATAAACAATGGAGATGGAAGCATTACAATAAGTTGGGATGCAGCGGTTCCTGCTCCTGCACAAGGATATGGTGTGGCAATTGTTCCAAATGGAACAACTCCAACTATAGCAGACTTTAGTGGTACAACATCTAATCCTTATATTTCTGATGTTTTAGCTGAGGGAGACTATGATGTTTATGTAGTAGCTGTTTGTAATTTTGGGGCGATGGATATTTCTACTCCTATTATGGATGGAATCTCGGTTTCTTTAGCAACATGTGATGTTGTTACTGATTTAGATGTTGAGGATAATTTCGATGGTACCTTTACTGTAACTTGGACCGAGCCAATGCCTGCTCCATTTGATGGATATGATGTTGAAGTATATGATGTAACAAACAGTAATTTAATTGGTTTCTTCCATGTTACAACAAATTCATATGATTCTGGTGTTTTACCTGATGGTGAATATGCTATAACTGTTTATGCGGTATGTGATGATAACTTCGGTATTACTTCTGATGGTGTAGATGGAGGAATTGTCTTAGCAAATACATGTGATGATGTTACTGATTTAGATGTTGAGGATAATGGAGATGGTACTTTTACAGTAACTTGGACAGAACCTACTCCTGCTCCAACTGATGGATATGAAGTAGAGGTTTACAATGCAACAACAAGTACATCTGTTGGTATATTCCCTGTAGGAACCAACTCATATACATCTGGAAATTTAACTGATGGCAATTATGAAATTACTGTATATTCAATTTGTGATGATGCAAATGATATTGTTTCCGATGGTGTAGATGGTTCAGTAACTATTGCCACTTCTGGAATCAACGTAGAAAAGATTGCTACAATGAACATTTATCCTAATCCTGCCAACAAGCATCTGACTGTTAAAACAGGAGATAATAAAGGTGTTATTGATATTTTGGATGTTACAGGAAAAGTAATCTATACAACTGAGATTAATTCTAATGTGACAACAATTAATGTAGATAAACTACCTATGGGTGTTTATTTTGTTAAGTTCCAAGCGACAATTATTAAATTCATTAGAAATTAAATAAAATAAACTTTATACAAAGCCCGCCAATGAGCGGGCTTTGTTTTTTTAGAAAGAAGTCATAACTTTATCGCACATCTATATTCTATGGATAAAGAAGAAATTTTTAAAGAACTTATTACCGAAATGGCAAGTGATGGAGATATTAGTCCTTCAGAATATAAGATTTTGGTAGCAAAAGGTAAAGATTTAGGTTTATCTCAGAAAGCTATAGATTTACTAATTCAGCTAGAATTATCTACACAAAAACCTGCTTTTGAAAATAAGGTTGAAATTCGGTCGACTTTTGTAGATGATAAACAAAGTAATGAAGTATATACCTTTAAGTCTGCTATCACCCGCGGGGGAAGTATCCTTACACCTGACACTATTATTATAGATGGAACAACAGTTACCTATAAGAGACGTAATAAATACTTAATTAATACTGATAGTGTAAGTGTAGCCATCTCAAAGATATCATCGATAAAAATCGATACAAGCTTATGGGGGACTGATATTATCATTGATACATTTGGTTCAGGAAAAATTATTGGCAAAAACTTCACAAAATCAGATGCATACGAGATTCAACGATTAATTAAAGAAAGACAGTAGAATTCTAACTAATCGCCTTCAAATAATCGCCTTGGTTCTGAATCTTTTAATTTAAAATAATAATAAGTTCCCAATTCTGTTACCTTGCATTCATAAATTCCATCTAGTTGATCTGTAAAAACATCCACCAAATCTAACCCAAAGGAAGTGTCTTTATCATCCTCATTCCAGTGACCATTATCATAATACAACATAGTGAAATCGGAATCAATCTTAGATGAAATTGTAATTTCAATTCGTCCATCTTTTTCAAAAGAATACTTTAATGAGTTGCTTATTAACTCATTTAAGATGAGTCCTAAAGGAACTATTTTTTCAGGATTTAGAGATTCCAATTCTGTTGACAGTTTATAAGAAATATCATTCTTTGTATTATACACTGAAATAATATCCTTTACTAAACTTTCGATATAATCATGAAGATTTATTTCCTTTAGAGAATCCTTTTCATACATTTTCTGATGAACCAAAGACATAGTTATAATTCTATTTATAGCAGTAGAAAAATTCATCTTAGCCTCAGCAGAGGAAAGTGTATCAGATTGCATTCTCAATAAACTTACAATCACTTGAAGGTTATTTTTTACACGATGATGTATTTCTTGGAGCATAACTGTCTTTTCCTTATTTTGCTCCTCTACAATACCTTTCTCTTTGCGAAGGTTAGCAATAGCTCCAGTATAAAGTTCTTTGGCATGTTCGTTTAATTTCTCATAATGGAACATAACATATCCTAAAAGAAACATGGAAATAATAAACTCCATTGAATTTCCACGTAAAGAATTGTTCTGTAAAATAACCTCAAATTCTTCAATTGTTAGATAATGGAAGTTAAAGAACATGATGTAAAGTGCAGCCGTTAGCAAGAGATAGAAATAACCCCACCATTTACCTAATGTGAAAAATGCAAATAAGGCAATTAATACAGAATATAAAGATTCAATAAAATGAGCATCTTCTGGAATTAAAATAGTTTTAAATTGAGCTCCAATAATTCCAATATACATAATACTAACAACAATATGATAATTAGGACCAACCTTACTGAGAGCTATTAGACATATAAGTGAGAAAACGAATGCTGATATAAACAAATAAAAATAAGCAGGACCAAAAATAAGAGACATAATAGAAAGAATGCCTATTCCAATAGTTGTCAATAACACAATTCTCCATACAAATTTGGTTTTAATTTGTTTCTGGAAATTATCTGATTCTACTATGGGAGGTCTTAAAAAGTCTAACATTCTTTGTCTTTATTTATCTTCCACTATATGATATTTCTTAATTTAAAGTAATAAAAAGTTCCATTTTCTTTAATCATACGCTCATACGTTCCATCCAACTGTTCAATAAAAATATCTATTAATTTTATTCCAAAAGCCTGATTGTTAGGCTTCTTAAGCCACTTCCCATTATCACTATAATTTAATTGGACGCTTCCTTCTTCACTTCTGAAAATATGAATATTAATATTTCCTTCTCCTTTAAATGCATATTTTAATGAATTACTTACTAATTCATTAATAATGAGTCCCAACATCACTATTTTTTCCGAATCAAAGTTTTCAATTTCAGAATGAACAGAATAAGTGATATTTCCTTGGACACTATATGAATTCATGATCTCGTGAACTAATTTCTCTAAATACTCGTTCAAATTCACTTCTGCAAGGGAAGTACTCTCATATAGTTTTTGATGTACAAGAGACATGGTTGCTATTCGATTAATTGCCTGCTGAAAACTGTCACGTGTTTCTTCATCTTCAATGGTATTAGACTGCATTCTTAATAAACTGACAATTATTTGAAAATTATTTTTGACGCGATGATGAATTTCTTGAAGAAGTATTGCCTTTTCTTGATTCTGTTTTTCAACCACTATCTTTTCATCCTTTAATTCATAGAATGCATCTGTATATTTTGAAATAATTTTTTCATTTAAAGTTTCATAGTTGTACATAATAAAACCAATCAAAAAAAGTGTAATTATGAATTCAATCGTATAAATGAATAATGTATGTGGTTGTAAAATAATTTTGAAGCCTTCTGTATCGAGGAAGAAAAAATTAAAATATAAAAAATATACAATACTTGTTAATAATATATAGAATCTACCCCATTTAATCCCCAACACAAAATGAGTAGTTAAAATAATGACTATCATCCAAAAAATTTCAAGGAAACTTAAATCATTATGTTTAATTAATACAGTGTAAAAAATTATAACGCTTATTATAAAAGAAACTAAATTAACCATCAATTTATAATGCTTATCATGTTCCCGAGTAAGTCCTCTCGATATCAAGAGGATAGAAAGCACTATCAAAAAGTAAAATTTATATGAGTAGTCAAAAACAAATGATAAGAATGTTAAAATAAAAACAGTTGCTATAAAAAATATGTTAAGCCTCCAAGCAAAGATAAATCGTGCTTCTTCTTGTGGGTCATCAGTTAAAATCTGAGGCGTTCTAAAATAGTTTACTATGTTTTCTCTTATGCTCAATTTATTTATCGTATAACGTAAAGGTAAATACTATTCCAGATTCTTTGTGGTTTTTAATATAATTTCCGTCTAATTGCTCTATAAAAATATCTATAAATTGTGCCTCTATAACTTCTTCTTCTTTATCCTTATTTTCAAAATAACTATCAGAATATATCATACTAAATTGACTATTGTGTTTATTACTAATATCCACACTTATAATACGAGGTTCTTGTATAGAATATTTTAATGAATTTACTATCAATTCATTCAAAATTAACCCAAGAGCAATAATACGATCAAAATCTAAATTCTCTAGTTTTATATCAATAGAATAAACAATATCCATATCTGGATTTTGTGCTGAGAATAAATCTTCAGTTAACTTTTCAAGATATTCCTTTATATTAATTTCATTGATTGACCTGTTTTCATACATTTTTTGATGTACTAAAGATAGGGTTCTGATTCTATTGACAGCAATCTCAAAATTTTCTCTAGCTTCTCCAGAATCTAACAGTCCTGATTGCATTCTTAATAGGCTAATGATTACTTGTAGGTTATTTTTCACACGGTGATGAATTTCCTGAATAAGCACAATTTTTTCGTTATTCTGTCGCTCTACATCATCTTTCTTGTTATTCAAATCAGTAATAGCATGAATCTGTGACTGATCCACAAACCTACTCCATACAAAATAATGATGTAGTATAAACCCAAACGTAAAAGCAACTAATAAGAATTCAATAGAAATAGATAATAAGAGTCGTGTACTCAAGATATGTTGAAACTCTTCAATATCAGGCAATAAAATTTGAAAATAAATATAAAATAAGATAGCATCCAACGCTAAATAAAAACTCCCCCAGAAATTTCCTAAAACAAAATAGGCTGCTAGTGATATCATCATAATCATAATAGGGAAAGAAAAATGGAGCGTATCAGAAACAAGAATGGTAGAAATATAAATAAGTGTTACCAGTAATATGAATAACAAATTCATTATCAACTTAAAATGTAAAGGATAGCGTTCTAATAATATTTTTGTTCCCAACAAAACAGCTAATCCACAGATATAATAGTTGGAAAAATAAGAATTGGTACTAATACTAAAAATAGTTAAGCTAAAAACAGCTACTAAAAATAGTAGCAATAATCTCCACGCAAGTTCAAACCTAGCTTGAGCATGGAAATCATCAAATTGTATATTATGTTTTATAAAATTACGCATTAACTATTCATCATATAAGGTAAAATAATAAAAAGTTCCTTTTTCGTTAATTTCGCGTTCATATTTCCCATCTAATTGGCTACTAAAAATTTCTATTAAATCTTTTCCCAATGATTCCTTCATGCTTTCTTTCCAAATCCCATTATCAGAATATATGAGTGTGAATTTCAATTGATTGATTGATGATATTTTAATTACAATTTCTGCATCCTGGAAATCTTTAAAAGCATGTTTTAATGTATTTGTTATTAATTCGTTTAGGATTAATCCCAAAGGCACAATACGATTCACATTTAGATGATCTAAATGAATATCCACAATCGTTTTAATATGCTGGATGGAATAAGAAGCTAGAATATTTTGGATAAGATCCTTTATATAGTCTTCTAGTTTAACTTCACCTCCTAATTTTGTTTCATACATTTTCTGATGTATCAATGACATAGTAACAATTCGCTGAATAGCGTCTTGGAAACTCTTCTTGGCATCTTCTGATTTTAAGTTTTCTTCTTGAATACGCAATAAACTAACAACAATTTGAAGATTATTTTTTACGCGATGATGTAATTCACCCAATAGTACGGTCTTCTCATTATTCTGTGCCATAATAATAGACTTTCCATCCTCTAATTGTTGTATTGTTTCGTAATATTTTGTTATTCCTTCTTTATTTAATTTCTCAAAACTATACATAATCAATCCCAAAAAAATCATAGTTCCAATAAACTCAAACGTGTCCATTGGAATAGATCCATTAGATAATATCTTTCTATAATCTTCTATATCAATAAAAAAGAAATTTAGATATAAGACTGTCGTTACAATAGTAACAGCTAAATAGAACCACCCCCATTTATTATCTAAGGTTAAGAAAGCAAACAGCGTAAAAAGGGTCAACCAAACAATACGCACTAAATTAAAACTCCCACTTGTTCCAAAAATGGCTATGATAACAATACTCATTAGACCTAAATAATATATATTTAGAATAATAGGATATGAATTATGGAATTTCTTGAGTGCTAATAGACTAATAACAGAGATGAGTGTTCCAATAAGAAAAAGATAAAAAAGGTGTGGTTTAACAATCGCGGCCATTAATGAAAACAATAGGATACAGATACTAATTATTAGAATCATCCAACGAATAAATTTAGCTCTTGAGGTTTGCAGAGAAAATTTCTGTTCCATTTTTAGTTAACTTGTTATGTAATTATATTTATAAAGAAACTATGTAAAATTTGATTTATCCAAATTGAAATTTATAATGTGTCCCTTGGCTATCGATAATTCGCTCATATGTCCCTTCTAATTGTTCAGTAAATATGTCAATTAATTGTATCCCAAAGGAATCTTCCCTACTACTCTTTTGCCATATTCCATTATCAGAGTATATCATAGAAAAATCTTGATTCTCTCCCTCATAAATTGAAATTTCAATTTTTCCGTTCTCCTCAAAAGCATATTTTAATGAATTGCTAATTAATTCATTTAAAATTAAACCTAAAGGAACAATCCTATCTGGATCGAGTGTCTTCATATGAATATTAACCATATACTTCACATCTCCTTTTGTCGAATTAGCACTAATTACATCATTCAATAATTTCTCAATATAATCTTGTAGATCAATGTTTATTAAGGACTTATTTTCATACATTTTTTGGTGTATTAAAGACATTGTCATAATACGATTAATCGCTTTATGAAAACTTTCTTGTGCTTCTTCAACTTGTAACCCACTCGATTGTATTCTCAAAAGACTAACTATTACTTGCAAATTGTTTTTTACGCGATGATGTATTTCTTGAAGTAATACTACCGCCTCTTTATTCTTTTGTTCTACATTCTTTTTTTCTAGTGTTAGGCTTAAAATTGCTTCTTGGTGCATATTAGAGATCTGTTTATTGTATTTAATATACCTAAACATGATATAACCAATAATGAAAATGGCAACACAATACTCAAATGTATTTTCTTTTAAAGTATTTGAATTCTTGATAATTTCAACTTCGGAAGCTTCTATATATAGAAAGTTAAAGAATATAGCATATAAAAGAACATTTAAAAAGAGATAAATACTTCCCCAAAGACGACCAAGCGTGAAAAAAGCAGTAAGAGCAACTACTAACATCCACACAGATTCCAACATGTGTGGATCATTGCGTACGGTTAACAGAGCAATATACTGGATCATAGTTATAGAAAAACAAAGTCCATTTATCACATACCTATAGTGATAGATGAATCTTTTTAACATGAAGTAACATAACAAGGCAAACAAAAAAGCCAATAAGAAATAGTGCGCAAACGGGTCGTTGATTAGATATGCGAGAATGACTAATATTCCTGAACAAACTACATAAAATACACAAATAGTCCATACAAAATCAAATTTTGCAATTTCTCGATAATCTTGAAAATCAGTCTGTAATCTCTTAAAAAAGAGAAAACGTTTTTCATTTGATAATATATTGCCCAAGATAAAAGAGTTTACGCATTAATTTGAGCTAAATCTATTCATTTTTTTTCACTTTGCACATACTCTCTAAATCTTTGTTTTAGAATGTGGGAAAGGGAACTATATTTTTTCATAAATTTGTATACTTTTAATTCTTAATAGAAAATTAAATATGCAACAAAAATATACCCGTTTTGGAACCAAAGCAATTCATGCCGGCGTAGAGCCTGATTCAGCAACTGGAGCTATTATGACTCCTATTTATCAAACAAGTACGTATGCTCAAGAAAAAGTGGGTGTACACAAAGGATATGAATATTCCAGAACACAAAACCCAACTAGACATGCACTAGAGAAAGCTATTGCGGCTTTGGAAAACGGAAATTTTGGGGCTTGTTTCGGTAGTGGCTTAGCTGCTATGGATACCGTTGTTAAATTATTAAATCCAGGAGATGAATTAATCTCTACATCCGATTTATATGGAGGTTCTTATCGAATCTTTAAAACCATTTTTGAAAAATATGGAATCAAATTCCATTTTATAAATATGAATGATTTGTCTTTATTAGAAAAGACTATTAATTCAAACACAAAGATGATTTGGGCGGAAACTCCTACCAATCCAATGATGAATGTAATTGATATTGAAGCTGTAGCAAAAATTGCCAAAAAATCTAATATCTTATTAGCTGTTGATAATACATTTGCTTCTCCTTATTTACAAAATCCATTGAACTTAGGGGCTGACATAGTAATGCATTCTGTTACAAAATATTTAGGAGGACACTCCGATGTAGTCATGGGAGCACTTGTTGTAAATGATGAAAAATTGGCCGCTGAGATATACAGAATTCAGAATAGTTGTGGGGCTGTTACAGCTCCCATGGATTCTTTCTTGGTATTACGAGGAATCAAAACTCTTCATCTAAGAATGGAAAGACATTGCCAAAATGGGGAAAAAGTAGCTCACTTCTTAAAAACTCAACCCAAAATAGATAAAGTTTACTGGACAGGATTCCCTGAAAATCCAGGCTACGAAACTGCAAAGAAGCAAATGCGTGGTTTTGGCGGAATGATTTCTTTCTCATTAAAAGGAGATAATATGAAAGACGCCCATGCTATTATGGAAAAATTTAAGGTGTTTACCATTGCAGAATCGCTTGGTGGCGTTGAATCTCTTGCATGCCACCCGGCTACTATGACACATGCAGCTATCCCTGAAAAAGAAAGACAAGCCGCAGGTATCGTAGATTCTCTTATCAGATTAAGTGTAGGAGTTGAAGATGTAGAAGATCTACTGGATGATTTGAAACAAGCATTAGCATAAACATTATGAGCAATAATAAATTTGCAGTTATAGGAATTGGTAGATACGGGGCAAATATCGCCCGTAGATTAGCTGAAAGAGGTTCACAAGTATTTGCTTTCGATATAAACGAAAATAAAATTGAAGATATCAAAGAGGATGTGGCTTATGCGGTTACCTTAAACAGTATGGACTTTCGCGCCATCTCTTCACAGAAATTGGATGATATGGATGCAGTTGTTGTAGCCATTGGTGAAAATTTCGAAGCTACTGTTTTAACTTCTGTACACTTACTGGATTTAGGTGTTAAAAGAATTATTGCTCGTGCCAACGGAGAAGATCAAAAATTAATTTTGGAGAAGATTGGAGTCAAAGAAATCTTAGCTCCTGAAGATGAAGTAGCATTCTTGGTTTGTGAAAAATTATTAACTCCTTCCGTACTTTCTTTCCTACAATTGTCAGATGAATACGAAATCGCTGAAATTAAACCTCCCAAAGGAACTTTAGGAAGAACTATTGACGATATTGATTTCCGAAATAAGTATCAGCTTACTTTAGTTACCATGCGTCGTGAATACGACATTAAAAAGAAAGGTCAGTATGAAGTTGAACAACACGTAATTGGTGTGCCTAAAGGAGATACTATTATTGAATCCCGAGATACGCTAGTCCTTTTTGGAACTACCAAGCACGTGAAACGCTTTATTGAGGTCAACGAAGCATGATTTACGTTATCACAGGAACCTCATCTGGAATCGGAAAAGCAATTGCCGAATTTTATTTAGAAAAAGGCTCCTTTGTTATTGGTATCTCAAGAAGAAGTACCATCCAACATCCTCACTATTTTCATATTTCATGTGATTTCTCGAAGTTAGAGGAATTACAAGCGCTCACCTTACCCAAAGAACTGATTCAGGCAAACGCTCCTATTTGTCTTATTAATAACGCAGGAGTAATTGGACAAATTGGACGAGTAGAAAATCAATCTCTTCAAAATTATACAGAAGTGGCATTGGTTAATACGGTAGCAGTGCAATATCTATGCACCTATGTTATACAACATTTTGGATATAAACAAATAAATACTATCATTAGCATTTCTTCTGGGGCGGGTCAATATCCAATTTCTTCATGGGCTGCCTATTGCGCTTCCAAGGCTTCCATCAATTTATTTATGGAAACACTACATAAAGAGATACAAGAATTGGGTGAAAATACACATGTTTTCAGTATTTCTCCAGGTATAGTAGATACTGAAATGCAAGAAAAAATTCGTTCCAGCAATACCTCAGATTTTTCTAGACATTCTGAATTTGTAGAATTAAAAGAAAGTCAAAAACTACGCTCTCCAAAAGAAGTAGCCAGCTTACTTGATGAATTTCTTACAACAATTCCTCACGAAGGGGTAATATTCCGATTATAAGCTAAATTCCAATTTTTGGCAAACTACTTGTATTACTATTCATACATTTAAACTTCTAATTATGCCAACCTTCGTATTATCCATATTGATTTCTTATTTACTTATGATACAAGTAAATGCACAATCACAAAAAGACCAATCTTGGTCTGCAAAAAAGAAAGCTGAATTCTATAGTGCTTACCAATACGATTCAAAATCTCAGAATGAGCAAAAAGTAATTGACCTCATGTTTAAACAAGTACAATTGGATTATAAATCACTTACGTTGGCTCAAAAGGATATGAAATATTTACCCAAATTGGAAGAAATTTGCTCTCTCAAAGTGTTCGTTCCTATAACAGGTCAATTAACCCGTGAACAAGAAGCAATTATTCACCAAGAAATGGTTCGACTTATTAATGAATTTAGAAAGGAAAATGGGAATAAACCACTTTTGAACATAGATTCTGATTTAGATATGGCTGCTAAATTACAATCTGATTATTGCGCCAGTATGAACAGATTATCACATATTCAAAACAACGATAGAGAATATGGTTCTGTAACAAAACGTATCTCCATGATAAAAAATGGGCATTATAAAAAAGCTTATACATGTGGAGAGAATGCAACTTACACATTCATAGATATGAAAAAGATAGATGAAGCATATCTTAAAAAGATAGCTTTTGACCTTTTTACCTCTTGGGTAGAATCAAAAGGGCATCGTGAGAACATGCTAAATCGTGATTTCAAATATTTTGGATTTGCCCTAACGATTCGTGCTGATGTAGGATATATTTATGCTATTCAGGTGTTTAATGCAACGCGTTAATTAAGACGATCCGTTTACTTTGAAATGATAAGCTGTGCCATATTTTAAATTAATTTTCACATTAAAATAGCATTTTCCTCCATCGAAAACCTGGATTACATTATGTTTCCAACTATCACCGAAATTTTTACAGAAGCAATTCACCCATACCTCTTTCTCTCCATCTTGTGTAATTACTGGTAAATATTGTCTTTTATAGGTATCAGGTACAATGTAAAGCTCACTATTCTCAATCTCGTTTGAATCGTTAGTTTCTTTCCGTATTCTTTTTTTCATATCAATGTTATACTTGGCAACAATGTTCTGAAAGATTGTTTCAACTTGAACAAGTTCTTCCTTGGATAAATCAGTTGCTTGTGCTTGGTCATATATCCAGAAATGTTTCTTAATATCATACGGGATAATAGCAATTTGAGAAGTGTCCTTAATAGTAGTAGAGGTTATTTCACTTTGGTTGGTTTGTCCTCCACAGGAAAGAAGAACAAAACTTCCCAAAATGAGGGACAAAAATTTTATTTTCATACAAAGAGATTAAAAAAGGCATCTAGTTCCCTAAATGCCTTTCAAAGATAAATTATTTATATTAACCTTGCTGTGCATTAAGAATAAAATACTAATTATAATCTTAGACCCCGACACTCCTTCGTCCGTCGGGGTGACAATGTATAGAGTGGGTAAGGCGGTCGGCAAAGCCGACCGATAATAACCCCTCACAATTGTCACCCCGAGAACCTTGGTTACTCGGGGTCTATTTTTTTAAAAAAACCTTCTTACATCTTTACAAATGCACAACATGTTTATATTAATTTCTAACAATCTTTTTTGTCTGTCCATTCATCTCAATAAAATAAATTCCGTTTGGATATTTTTCTAAAGAGATTGAGACACTATTGCCACTAAATGCTTTCTCAAATACAACTTCACCAACCACAGAATATACCTTGATTAGCTGATTCTCTTTTTTGGAATTAGTTGTAATTTTAAGTGCTCCATGTGTTGGATTAGGGTACATATTCCAAGCAGAAGCATTTTCGGCTACTAGTGAGGAAGTACTAATATTTACACAAGCAGAACTTACACTACATCCTTCAGAGGAAACTATAGTAACGGAATAACTACCAGAAGTTGTAGGTGTATATGATGCAGTTGTTTCACCCGAAATAACCGTTTCATTGTCACAATCCGTCCAATAATAGGTATAATTTCCTGTAGCATTTGCTGTTATTGTATTATTAGCAACACTTGTAGTATTATCAATCGGAGTAATTACAATATTTTGTGTTTGCGTTACAACATTGCCTTCACTATCAGTATAACTCCAAGTAATAGTTGTATCCTGATATGCTACTGGATAAGCATCTAAGATTCCTGTTATCGTTCCATCACAATCAGATTCTGACGTTGGTGGTGTTAAAGTACTTAAATCTACCGGACATTCTGCAGTAATATCTGAAAGGGTTGCAATACTTGGTATGGATGGAGTACAAGGAGGAGTAAGAATAGCATCATTTAGATATAATTTAGTTACAGCAACATATCCATCACCATTTGTTCCACTGATTAGGATATCTACTTTACCATCTCCATTTACATCACCAACCGCTATTTTTCCAAAAGCAATATTTACAATACCTAAACCTGTTTCTTCAGTAAACCCAGCTTGTCCATCTCCAAGATAAACCTTGGTTTGGTATGCTCCTGTCTGACCATCACCAGTGATAATTAAATCTAAATTTCCATCGTTATTAAAATCTGCAAATTTTGCATCACCGTTACGAGTTTGTAGTAAACTTGAGCTAATAGGAGCAACTGTATAACCCGTTCCATTCCCTAGATACAAAATGGTATGTCGTACAAAACCATCATCTTGACCTGTAATGATAATATCTAAGTGACCATCATTATTCACATCCCCAACATCAATTGAGTTGTAATATGTACCAGTAAACGGATTGGGATTACTTCCAGAAAAAGTGAAAGAACCACTTCCATTGTTCATATACATTTTTGCAATACTCGCGTTAGGAGAATATTTTAATCCAACCACCAACAAATCCAAATCTCCGTCTTCGTCTGCATCAATAAATTTAACACTTCCAGATGTTATTTCATCCATGGTGCCACTCATAATAGGTCCTGCAGCAAAGGCACCGTTTCCATTATTCTTATAAATGAATAATTTAGGAGTACTAATATCTGATTGATAGCCAGATAAAACAAGATCTAAATCTCCATCACCATCAATATCTCCTAAATCTATTGCTCCATACCAAACAGATTGTAAGGCATTTAAGGTATTTGTAAAAGTTAAGTTTCCTTGGTTTTTATATAGATGTGTTACTCCATTAACTCCATCCATTCCTGTCATTACAATATCTATCTTTCCATCACCATCCACATCACCAAATGCAAAATCTGGATAATCTACAGCGGCAAAAGGGGTTCCAGTAACTTCGGTGAAATTACCATTCCCATCATTTTCATAGAGTTTTGTGTATTTTGTATTGGCTGCATCATGCCCAGCAACAATAGCATCTAAATCCCCATCACCATCTAAGTCTTGTAGAATTACTCTACTACTAGAAGCATCAAAAAAAGGAGCTGTTGGGTCCTCGACAAAACTTAATTGTTGAGATAAAGAATAAGTTATTCCCAAACATAAGCATAAGGAAGTCAAATAAATGTGTTTCATAAATAATGGTTTTATATATAATTATGTGAAAAGTAGAATAAACTAATGAAATTCACAAATTCCGATACAAAAAAAATTATTAGGCTAATTATTTGTTGCAAACTTCTTAAAAAGCTTTTATAATTTTCTAAATAGATTATACTAACTTGTTGTTTATAAGCCCTTTCGTTACTGTTTCTTTTATAAAATTCTAATAAAAAAATGTTGACAAGTTATTTGTAATTAATTTCAACAATCATGGTTGATACTTTATATGCTTTTATCTATTATACCAGTTTGCAATTACTTTCTTATTCTATTTGATTAGATTATCTCTAAAACAACTCAAAAAATGACAAGCCAAGACATTGAAGAAATAAGAAAATTGGGAGGACACAACGTAAGAAGCAAAATATTTAATTTTGCTTTAAATTAAGATATTTTTTAAAGCAATCCTCTACTTTAACTGTATCGCTTTTAATTTGTCACCTATTGATATTCGTTTCATTTCCTCTTCTAATGCTTGAAACCCCTCTTTTTGTACGGTTTTTATTAACTCTCCAGTTTTCAATAAATGAATTTCGTCGCAAGTTTCATTTAGAGTCGAGAAAATATGTGAAGATATTATGACGGTCTTGTTTAGTCTTTTTAATTCAAGAATGAGTTCCGTAATGATTAGATTGCTTTGAATATCAACACCATTATATGGCTCATCTAGTATAAAAACTTGGTTTTCCTGTAACAATATTGCCATGATTGCTAACTTCTTTTTCATACCAGTAGAATAGGTAGAGGCGTATTGATTCAGTGGTAAATCAAAAATATTTTGCTTTTCAAAGTCTCGGATTTCTACTTGTCGAGCATTGCATAAAAGCTGTAAATATTCACGACCTGTAATACGCGAAAAGAAGTAGGGATTGGTAAGTAATAAGCCGGTATAATTTTTTAATGGTTGTAGATCTGATATTATTTCTCCTTCATATTTCTCTAATTCGGAAATACATCTAAAAAGAGTTGTTTTACCTGCTCCATTTTCTCCAACAATACCATATACTTTTCCTTTCTCAAATTTCAAGTTTATATTATTCAGAACAGTTTTGTTGCCAAATTTTTTTGTCAGATTTTTTAATTCGATCATTGTAATAAATAATTTAAACGTTTTTGTGATTGGGAGAATAATACTGGAATTATAACTAACAGTATGGGTGGAAAGAAGATACAAAGTACTAAGATGATTCCTTGAATAATGCCAATCTCATCAGGGTATGTTGAATATTTAGCAAGGATAAAAAAGATAAGAAAGGCATATCCAATCATTAGAAAAAGCAGAATAGTCCATATTTCTGACAAATAAAAGAAAGAAATAACAAGAACAAGAGGTAAAACGAAATAGGAAGCCTGCAGTAAGGCGATTTTTATTTTAGAAAGTAGGAAAGATTTAGTTGATAAATTAAATGACCACACATAATATTCATCTTCTGGTTTAAAATAATAGCTGAAGTAAATAATAAAGGCAAGTAAAAATGAAAAAACACCCAGGTTAAAATTATTCACTGAAATTGAAATAATTGCAAGAATATAAGTCAACGGAATCAAATAGAAGGTTCTACGAAAACCTGTCAGGAACTCAAAGGGATTTTTAAAATAGGGAGTTGGAATAGTGAAATGATAAGTTGTTTTTATATTCTTTAATGCAAGAATAAGTGCTAGTGCAAGCACTATCAAAACAGCAAAATATGAACGGTAGAACAGTAAGATTATCAAAAAAGGAGCGCTTAAAATTAAGTTTTCCATTATTCTAACTTTGGTGTACTGCTTGGCTTTAAAAATTAGTTTAAGAAATTCAATACGCTTAATCTCAGATAATCTTGTGGTAAATAAAATAGCAAGTAATGCGATGATATAGGGAGCGAATTCAGTTTTCTCGAATAGATAAATCGTTAAGGCAATTAAAAGAGAAATCAGTATAACTATTGCCAAGATTGGATGAATGCCTATCTCCCGAAATTTTCGTCCAGTTAATTTAATCTGTAAATTCAAATATTCTTTCATAAGACGGGAAAATCTCTGTCTCTTGTATAATTTCTGAAGCTTATTACAATTATAAGAGATTTTATTCTTATAGGATTTTCATTCGTTTTAATCATCTATTCTTAAAAACTCACCATTTAAGGTAAATTCAAGTTCAATGTCGTTGTTTAATTCAACAGATTGATGTGTTTTGTCTAAATCCCACTCAATAATGAAATTATTAGGATAATTTGCCTTTACATAATCTAAGATTTCTTTAGGAATGACGCTATCTGGAAGTTTGGTTTTTGCATCTATATCTTTAATGTTATTTTTTCCATCAAACTCCAATTTAATATTATCACTTAGAATAACTTCATATTCCTTTGTCAATCCTTCGTAATCAATTTCAGTTTGTAGCACTTTATGATTAGGGAAGTGCTTGCTTACATAAGCTTGAATTGAAGCAGGAGCTTCAGAAAATGGGATAATTTTATCTTGTGCAAATGCGGATGAAGACACCACAAATAAACTAATTATCAATAGGTTCTTAAGATTCTTGATTGTTTTCATTTTTGTCTTTGTTTATTTCTACTCTGAAGGATTTTAACTTATCCTTATCACTAAACGTACCAACAAATAGTTTAGTATGTTTGTTTTGAGAACATCCAACAATCTGATTAAGTCAAAGGGGATTTTTAAAATGAATTATTGGAAAGGAAGGATAAGATTCCTCCCTTTGTACCAATACTCCAAAATGTTCGCATGAAGGTAGATTGGATTCCTCACTTTATACTGATACTTCAATATGTACGCATGGAGATAGATTGGATTCCTCACTTTATACTGATACTTCAATATGTACGCATGGAGATAGATTGGATTCCTCACTTTGCTCGGAATGACGTGGCGAAAAAGGGAAAGATGGGGGGCGGCTTCGCCGCCCCCCACCCCCTAAAAAAGACGCCACGTCATTCCGACATGCCAGCATGGAGGAAACCTTGTCATTCCAACACGCTCCTATGGGAAGAAAATAAATTCCTCATTCCTGCCAGCATGGAGGAAACCTCGTCATTCCAACACACTCCTATGGGAAGAAAATAAATTCCTCATTCATGCCAGCATGGAGGAAACCTCGTCATTCCAACAACCTACAAAGTAGTAGGATACCCACTCAAAAACCACAACTTAAAATATCACATAAAATGTAGAAACCAGATTCCTCACTCTGTTACTAATAATATTTACATTGAGAAAATCTATAAAAAAACACTTTGAATTTCTCAAAAAACAACTTATATTCACTAAACCAACCTAAATTATTTTTATATGAAAACCACTAAAAAACCTTTTGTTTATTTATTAACAAATAAAAGCAACACTGTTATTTATACAGGTGTAACAAGTAATCTTCCCAAACGTATTAGTCAACATAAAAATAAGATATACGAAGGATTTACCTCAAAATATAACGCAGACAAGCTTGTGTATTATGAAAGGTTCACTTTAATAACTGAAGCAATAAAAAGAGAAAAACAAATCAAAGGTTATCGAAGGGAAAAGAAAGTGAACTTAATCATAGAAAAGAATCCTACTTGGGATGAGTTACCAATTCCTACTGATTAAAAATCCTCTCATTTTTATATACTGGCATGGAGAGAATTCTCCACAAATCATCATCAATAAAGCACTCTTTAAAGAGAAATTTTCAGTTTACCATTTTTCTTCTAAAGAAATAGTTGTATGTCTGGATGAATATTCAGTTATTCTAAAATTTAGTATAACTGCTTCTGATGGAAAAGAATACCAAACAAATCACTTTGTGCAATTCATGGTAAAAACTCTTATCCTCCAATTATCTCTTGCCTACTTTCATCATTCGTATTATCTTTGCGTTTTAATTTTAATTCACGCATGGAATACGACTTTAGAGCAATTGAACAAAAGTGGAGAAGGTTTTGGCAAGAACATAAAACCTATGCTTCTGAAATGGATACGTCTAAACCAAAATATTATGGTTTAACCATGTTTCCTTATCCTTCAGGAGCAGGTCTGCATGTGGGACACCCACTTGGATACATTGCCTCTGATGTTTATGCGCGTTATAAAAAATTAAAAGGATACAATGTGTTACATCCAATGGGATATGATTCCTTCGGTTTGCCAGCTGAACAATATGCGATACAAACCGGACAACACCCTGCTGTAACAACAGACCAAAACTTAAAACGATACAGAGAGCAACTAGATTTACTCGGTTTTTCTTTCGACTGGGAGCGAGAAGTACGTACTTCAGATCCGCAATACTACAAGTGGACACAGTGGATTTTTAAAGAATTATTCGCTTCTTACTACTGTAATAAAACCAAAAAAGCACAGCCCATTGAGCAGCTGATTGCTTTATTTGAAAAGGAAGGAAATGAAAATATAGATGCTGCCAACAATTGTGAAATTACTTTTACAGCAGAAGAATGGAAGACATTTAATCCACAAGAAAAAGCCGATATTTTAATGGATTATCGTTTAACTTATTTGGCTGATTCATGGGTAAATTGGTGTCCTGCCTTAGGAACAGTACTTGCCAACGACGAGATTGTAAATGGTGTTTCTGAACGTGGAGGTCATCCCGTAGAACAAAAATTGATGCGTCAATGGTCTATGCGTATCACAGCTTATGCAGATAGATTATTACAAGGCTTGGAAGGCTTGGATTGGACCGATGCAGTAAAAGATATTCAACGCAATTGGATAGGAAAATCGGTAGGTGCTTCAGTACGATTTAAACTTGATGGACATTCAGAGGATATTACGGTATTTACAACTCGCCCTGATACTATTTTTGGTGTTTCCTTTATGGTATTGGCACCAGAACATGAATTGGTGAATCAAATTACTACAGCAGCATACAAAGAAGCAGTTGAAAGTTACCAAAAGCAAGCAGGCTTAAAAACCGAACGCGATCGAATGGCAGATACCAAAACTGTTTCAGGACAATTTACGGGTGCTTACGCTATTCATCCTTTTTCAGGAGAGAAAATCCCGGTTTGGATTGGAGATTATGTATTAGCTTCTTATGGAACAGGTGCTGTTATGGCTGTTCCTTGCGGAGATCAGCGTGACTGGAATTTTGCTACAAAGTTTGATATTCCGATTAAAAATATCTTTGATAACGTGGATGTTTCAGAAGCTGCGTATGCTGAAAAGAAAGGAAAAATTGCCAATTCTGAGTTTTTAAATGGATTGGAAATTCCACAAGCTATGCAGGCTGCAATTCAAGCATTAGAGGAGCAAAAAATCGGAAAAGCCAAAACAAATTTTAGATTAAGAGATGCTGTTTTCTCTCGTCAACGTTATTGGGGAGAGCCTTTCCCTGTATATTATACTAACGGAATTGCTGAGGTCATTGAAGACAACTATCTTCCTATTGAATTACCCGAAGTAGATAATTATTTACCCACTCCAGATGGCAGACCTCCTTTAGGAAATGCAAAAAATTGGTTTTGGGATTCTACTAAAAAGGAACTTACGTCAAAAGATGGTGCAGCACACCCTATGGAATTAAACACCATGCCAGGTTGGGCTGGAAGTTCTTGGTATTTCTTGCGTTATATGGATCCACACAATACAACTGCTTTTGCTGCTAAAGACAAGGTGGATTATTGGAATCAAGTGGATTTATACATCGGTGGAGCAGAACATGCAACAGGTCACTTGTTATATGCCCGTTTTTGGACAAAATTCTTGTTTGATAGCGGATATATCCCTTTTGAGGAACCTTTCCAAAAGATGATTAACCAAGGAATGATTCTAGGAAGAAGTAGTTTTGTATATAGAACGCACTTAGATATTTCCATTAAAGAAAGTAATGAGGAATTTGATGGTTTCTTGTTGAACTTCATAAAGAATCACCCTATTTTCATTTCAGCAAAACAGTTGAATAATCCAAATCATCCTGGAATACAGGCAGTGATTGATAAATTAAAAGCAAAATTCATTGCTGAACATCCACATATAGAGATTACAGGAATTAAATTATACGACCATATCGCTCCTATCCATACAGATATTTCCTTGGTAGATGGTGATAAATTAAATATAGAAGGTTTTAGAAATTGGCGTCCAGAATTTAAACACGCAGAATTTGTGTTGGAGGATAATGGCACTTATCTCTGTGGACACGAAGTAGAGAAGATGTCAAAATCAAAATACAACGTACAGAATCCCGATGATTTAGTAGAAAAATATGGAGCAGATACTTTGCGTATGTATGAAATGTTTTTGGGTCCTTTAGAACAAGCAAAACCATGGGATACGAAGGGTATCAATGGAGTACATAACTTCCTACGTAAACTTTGGAGATTGTTCCATGATGAAAACAACCAAGTGGCTATTTCGAACGAGGAACCAAGCAAAGAATCTTTAAGATCGCTTCATAAAACCATCCAAAAATTACAAGATGATATGGATAGATACGTATTTAATACGACTGTATCAGCCTTGATGATTTGTGTGAATGAATTAAGTGAGCAAAAATGCAATCATAAAACGATTTTAAACGATTTAGTGATACTATTAGCACCTTATGCTCCCCATATTGCTGAAGAGTTATGGGCAAAACTTGGAAATGCAGAAGGAACTGTTAGTTCTGCAAGCTATCCAGTGGCTAATACATCATTTTTAGAAGATGATAATGTAAATTACCCTATCTCTTTTAATGGTAAAATGCGTTTCAATTTAGAATTCCCGAAAACAATGAGTAAGGAAGACATTGAAAAGGAGGTTTTAGCCCATGAAAAATCACAAAAATACTTAGAAGGGAATACGCCTAAAAAGGTAATTGTGGTACCAGGAAAGATTGTGAATATTGTGATGTAGTGAAAAGATTATACCCACTCTTTGGTTATTTTTCTAACTTCTGCAACAGAAACCACTTTATCTTTAAAGTATTCAACTACTTCTTTATGGTGCTCTTCTGGAACGTTTAATTGTTTCAAGATATTCAGCAAATGCATTTTCATGTGCCCTTTTTGAATACCTACAGTTACCAATGATTTCACAGCAGAGAAGTTATTTGCCAACCCAGCAGCGGCAGCAATACTCATTAGTTCTTTCACGTTGGGATGTCCTAATAATTCTAATCCCATTTTTACAAGTGGGTGCAAATTTGTTAAACCACCAACCACACCTATAGCAAGAGGTATTTCCAAAGTAAATTTAAAATGTGAGTCTGTAATTTCTACATGTGTCAATGATGAATAATGACCTGTATGAGAAGCGTAAGCATGCCCACATGCTTCTACTGCACGAAAATCATTTCCTGTAGCTAAAATTACGGAATCTATTCCATTAAATATACCTTTATTGTGTGTAGCTGCACGATATGGATCCAATTCAGCCACACGCATTCCCAAGCGGAATCTTCGAGCAAATTCTTTTCCCGTCATCCCTGGAACAATATCATCTAACTCATTAATACTACATTCTACCCAACATCTTACTCTACAATTGGGGGTAAAATTAGAGAGGATACACATGATTACCTCTAATCCATCCTTTTTGAATTCAGCTTGTTCACTATGCCATCTTTTAAAGGTTTTAGCAAATTGTTCCAAACATGAATTAATAAAGTTTGCTCCCATGGATTGATCGGTTTCAAAAGTGCAGAATAATTGCATTAAACCCGGTTCTTTTGAAGTTAAATCACGTAATTCAATATCTGTAATTCCACCACCTCTTTTAACCATATTATGCGTAATCTCACCTGTTTCTGATAGTAAAAGTTGTTTTAACTCAGCAAAACGTGCCTTCAACAGTTGAACATCATCTAACCAAAGGAAATGTACTTGTCCTACTTTCTCTGTACCTATGATTTCCGTTTTAAATCCACCACGAGAAAACCAGATTTTAGCGCTTTTAGATGCAGCTGCCACTACAGAGCTCTCTTCTATTACCATAGGAACAATATAACTTTTCCCATTGATAAGCATATTTGGGCACACACAATAAGGAAGAGGGTAATTTGTGATCGTATTCTCACTAAATTCCTCTAATGTAGTTTGCATTTTAGCATCTCTATGATGAAAACTTTGATAGATTTTTTTAGCAAATTCAGCATCAGGATGTTGTTGCGCAACGACCTCTAGCTTTTCACTGTTACTTTTTTTTGAGAATCCCCCTATTATCTGGTGTTTCTTATCCATTTCTTAATTTTTAATCTTTAAAAAAGCTTTAGCCAATAAAAGACCTTCTATTTGATACTGTATAAATTCATCTAGTGCTTCTTGTGAAATTTGGGCTCGCCGAAGCATTTCTGAAGCTTGTCCATATATCGTGTTTCCTTTTGATAATTGAGTACAATAATAACCATCTAAAAAGGTTTTAATTCCACCACTAGCAATAAACGTAGTGCATTTTGTCTTCTTGTCTAATTCAACAAGTAGTTTGTTACTAATCTCCACCATTTCTACTGCAGAATGCCCAACATGTACAAAAGGCATCAAGTATTCACTCTTGGTTTTATTACGCATAAGCTCCAATAATGAAAAATTTGTTCCTCCATTGGCAGCAAATTCAATAGCTGTTAAAGGTAATTGCATCAACTCTTTCATACTCTCATAACCAAAACCTTGTCCCACCTCTTTGACAATCACAGAGAGTTTTGTTTCCTTTATAAATTGGCGTATAGTTAAAAGAGGGGACTGTTGGATAATATCACCTTCGGGCTGCATCCATTCTTGCAAAGGATTTACATGAATAAATATGCCGTCTGCACTTACCTCTTCTACTAATTTTTGAATCTTAACTATAGATTTCTCTTGAATGGATTTCTCTATTTGAGCAATTCCAAAATTAAGGTAATAGGGAACTTTATCTCCTAATAGAGGGCGTAAATCAAAGTCCTTCACCTTTAAGGTATCTTCCAAGGCAATACGAGAAGAGCCAGCTCCCATTCCTAGCCCAAATTTACCAGCAGCAATTGCTAAACGCTTATTTACTTCATTCGTTTTAAGCGTTCCACCTGTCATGCTAGAAATCCAAATTGGAAAATTTAAGGTCTTATTTCCTAACTTCACCTTCCAAGTATCTCCCTTTTTAGGATGGGCAGATAACATAGGTTCATAGTAAAAACGATCATCTTGTTCACTCACTTGTGATTGCAGAGCAAGTTCCATGTGACTGTCTTTTCTTGAGGCGGTTTCTTGACTCTTTATATTTTTTGCTTTTGCTTCCTTCATGTATGTAGCATCCATAACTCAATATCTTCAAAGATATTGTAAATGATTTGAATACAAAGGTATCATTTTATCCCTGAAGAATAGAGATAAGGGTTTAAGAATTTATGAAACGATTTTTTTAACCTTTTTTAAATATAACTACTCTAATAAATAGTAAATAAAGGATGTATTAATTCTCTTTTAATTGTAATTTTATAAACATAAAACAAGATCACATGCAAACATTAAAAATTCTGAGTACGAGCTATATTACACACGATGTTAAACGAATTGTTCTAGAAAAACCACAAGGATTTATGTATCGCCCTGGACAAGCCGCATTATTATCTGCTAAAACACCGGGGTGGGAAGACAAAAAGAAACCTTTTACGTTCACCTCATTGATGGATATGCCATTCGTTGAATTTACTATTAAAATCTATAAAGAACACAATGGCGTTACGAATGAATTAGATAAATTAAAAATAGGAGATGAAATCATACTTCATGGTATAAAAGAAACATTTGAGTACAAAGGTCCAGGAATTTTTATTGCAGGTGGTTCAGGAATTACACCTTTTATAGCCATCTTCAGAGCACTTTATTATTCCAACAATATGCGTGGAGTAGCTTTGTTATACTCAAATCACACTGTACAAGATATCATTTATCATGACGAATTAACAATGATGTTAGGAGCAGCCTATAAAAATGTATTTACACGTCAGGGAGTGATAGGTTTTAAAGAAAGACGCTTGGATAGAGACTTTTTATTGGAAACCCTCAGCAGTTTTGATCAACGCTTTTACGTATGTGGTCCAAAAGGATTTGTAGAAGATATAAGTTCTGCATTACTTAGTCTAGGTGCTCGTGATGAATCACTCATTATAGAATAAATGGTTTGATTTTATTATTTTTTATAAATGAACATCGGTTAATTTTAAGCTTTTGAAAAAATAAATAACAAAAAAGCCGTCTTATGTGACGGCTTTTTTAATATTGTTTCAAATGCTTAATGCAATATAAAGTTAATTGGAATACGGCAACGGGCACGTACCTTCTCACCATTAGCTTCGGCAGGAACCCATTTAGGCATAGAACGAACAACTCTCTGAGCTTCCTTATCTAATTCTGAAGAAACTCCTCTTAATACTTTAACCTGTTCGATACTTCCATCTTTATTTACAACGAATTCTACGAATACACGTCCTTGATCTCCTAATTCCATTGCAATTTCAGGATATTTTACATTATCAGCCAAGAATTTCTTCATAGCCGCTGCACCACCAGGGAAAGAAGCCTCTTTATCCGGGTAATCAATAATAGGAGCCTCAGGTGCTGGAGCAGCTTCTGGTTTAATATCGATAGTAATAGTTTCTACACGAACTTGTTCATCTTTATCTTGGTTCTTAACCGTTTCAATTTCCTCTGCTGGTTCAGGTGGAATCTCCATATCCTCAATTTCTTGAACAACTGGTTCATCCTCAGGTTCGTTTTCTTGTTCTATTATTTCTAATTCTTCCGGAATATCATCCTTTGATTGTGCCATTCTATCACCTCCTGCCAGTAATACTTCTTCCTTATAAGAGAAGGAAAGTGTAATAAGGCTTCCAATGATGAAAAAACCAAGAAACACAAGAGGTACTCTCAAACGTTCATTGTCTGCTGTAGGATTTTTCTTAATTTCCATACTATCTTTATTTATCGTATCAAAAATATAATAAATTTAGATTCTATTACAATTTCGATATATAATTTTAAATATTAACCACCCAAATATACAACCAATTCCATTAGCAATCAAATCGAGCAGCTCAAAAAATCGGAAGGGAACATAAAATTCTTGTATAATTTCTAATATAAAACTCAACAAAAAACTACCCAAAATTCCAATTCTAAATGCTTTTCGATTTAAATTATCTGATATATTCTGCCTCTTTAATCCTATTATCCAAAACAAAGATAAAAAGGTATATAACAAAAAATGTGCAACTTTATCTACTCCTTCAAATATGGAAAAATTAGAAAAATTAGAGCCAGGAATGACACTAATAAATATCACAAAAATTGTCCAAAGAATACTCGGAAGTATGAATCGAAACACGTTTTAGCCTATCAAAGCTTTATATCCATCTGCATCAAGTAAATTATCTAAATCAGATGCATTCCCCATTCTTACTTTAATAATCCATCCTTCTCCATATGGGTCAGAGTTAACTAAATCAGGATTAGATTCAATATTTTCATTAAATTCAATAATTTCTCCAGAAACAGGCATAAATAAATCTGATACTGTTTTAACTGCTTCAATAGATCCAAAAACTTCTTCTTGCTCTAAGGTTTCTCCAGCTGTTTCAACTTCTACAAAAACAATATCTCCTAATTCGCTTTGCGCAAAATCAGTCACTCCAATTGTAACTGTATTTCCTTCAACCAAACACCATTCGTGGTCCTTTGTGTACTTTAAATTTCCTGGTATGTTCATGCTTAATAAATTTAAGTCTCAAATGTAAAATTTTTAAATGATTTTATCTTGCTTTTCCTAAATATTTTCCAATGATTAAAATAATTCTAACTAAACTACAAAATTAAATCTGAGAAAGTCTTCGTAGATGGAAAACGTTCTAGAATTACTTTAAGAACCACCGTAATAGGAATAGAAAGTATCATTCCTGGAATACCCCAAACAAAGCCCCAGATAGACAACATAACTAAAATTGAAATCGTATTCATAGAAAGAGATTTACCCATTAAAATAGGTTCTAAAATGCCACCTCCTATAGTTTGTATGGCAATTAAGAGAAGCGTAAAAAATATAAGTCCTCCCGTAAAACCCATTTCTATTGTTGCAAATAAGCTAAGCAAAACTACTGATAAAATCGGTCCGACAACTTGGATGAAATTTAATAAAAAGGCAAGTACCCCCCAGAATATTGGGAAACTCACCCCAAAAGAATACGCAACTACACTATAGGCAAATCCTGTAATGGCACTAATAATTAGTTTCACTAATACAAAGACTAGAATATTCTTTTCTAATTTACGATAGGCTTCTTTGGAGGTATTCATTTCTTTAAAAATTAAACTCTCTAGAACTTTCTCAACATCAATAGAACCAAATAAAAATAAAACCATAAAAAATAAACTCATCAGAAGAATCGAAATGAAGTTTATGGCAAACGAAAGCCCATTATTTACATTTCCTAGGAGAAAAGATCGAACTTTATCACTTTTAAAGAAAGCTGTAATTTGCTCCTGAGCTTCATCCATTTCTATTCCTAAAATATCTAATGCTTTATCTGTTATTTCATTCATTCGATACGTTGCATTATCAATAAAACCTGCATCTACACTTTCTAATTCTTCAGTAGCTAAATAAACAACTTCATAAGCACCTCTCGCTATTACTGAAATGACTAATACAATAAAAATCAACCCAAAAAGTCGGGGCAATCTTTTACTAGTAAACCAACGCATTAAGGGGGAAAATAATAGTGCTCCAAACAGTCCAAAAGCTAATGGAATAAAAATAAAAGATAATATATTAAAGAGATATAAAACAAGGGAAATTACAATTATCAGCAAGAGGTTTTGTATAGACGACATTTCTTCAAATTTTAGATATTGTGAAAGTAAGCATATTTAGTTAAAGAAAGAAGTGAATGAATTAGAAATACAACCTGCCATTCACCCATTCGGAATCTAATTTTGCCCCAACAGATTTGTAAAATTCAATGGCAGAACTATTCCATTCAAGCACTTGCCAATCCATTCGTTTTGCACCACTATTTTTAGCTTCTTCTATGAGCTTAGAAAATAAAGATTTACCAATTCCAAGGCGTCTATATGCTGGATCGATTATGATGTCTTCCAAATACAATGATCTTCCATACCACGTAGAATAAGAAGTATAGTAAAGAGCTATTCCAATAATATTTTCTTCAGATTCTGCTACAAAACAAGCGCAAATACCATCTTGGAATAAGTCAATAGCTAATTGTTCTGCTGTATTGATAACTTGATGTGGTTCATTCTCAAATTCGGCTAACATCTTAATCAAAGCTAGGATAGCGCCTTCGTCTCCTTGTTTAGCCTTTCTAATATGATATGCGGGTGTTGACATGTTTATAAGCCACCCAAATTGAAACGTAATCTGATACCAGAAGAAATATTTCCTGTCACATAAGATGTGGCGATTTTTGGTGTATTCAATTGTTGGTCATAATACAAGGAAACCGTCAAATATTTAGTAACTAAATAATCTAAGGTAGAACGGATAGACATTACCTTTTGACCTGCAGTAGCTTGTGTTGTATTCTCAATTATCTTACGAATTACTGTT
The DNA here is from genome assembly GCA_023957385.1 of Brumimicrobium sp. Taxonomy (NCBI): domain Bacteria; kingdom Pseudomonadati; phylum Bacteroidota; class Flavobacteriia; order Flavobacteriales; family Crocinitomicaceae; genus Brumimicrobium; species Brumimicrobium sp. The sequence continues at coordinate 72,537 of JAMLGZ010000001.1, forward strand.
AAGTTATCTCGAATAGAGAAATCAAATCTGAAATTCAAATCAGAAGGTTTTAGTTTATTTCCTTGGAAAGTGAATGGTAATCTAAATTTAGTGAATTTATATCCTACACCAATAATATATTCCGTTCCAGTCATTTCTGTTACTTGGTTATTAGATAACGCCAGCGAAGCCGAACGTTCTTTATTAATCTCAAATTTGGTTAATAATCCATTTCCTCCAACTTTCCATGTAGCATCAAATCCAAATAAAGGTGCAAATCGTTCAGAAATGGTAATATTCTGAACTTGCTGACTTGGAATGAAGTTATTATTGATATCTCTCGCTGTGAGGTTGCCATCATCATCTTGCATAGATTTTAAGTTTGTCTGCATTCCTGCAACTGTTACTGAAGAAGAATATCCATGTCTAAGCGTAAAGTTTTGTACCGCTTTTTTCGCAAATGGGAATTTAGAAAGGCCATTATAGGAGATATTCCAATTTGGAAGAGGAATATTTCGCAATGGTGAAATAGATCTTTTATTCACTTTTCTACCTGAAAACGTAGATAAGAATGCGCCGATAATTACATCTTGTTGAGCTGGTCCATATCCATCTTTATACCCCGAACTATCTGAAATACTATTAGGATTTCCAGCCCCTAAGAAAGCTGAAACTTCTTGACGTTTGTCACGCATATTCGTAAATAACTGAGATTTATATTCTTTCGTTAATCTTTCAAAGGCTGATCCTATGGAGATTGTGGAATAAGTTACAGTCGTACTTAAGAATCTACTTTGACTCTCAAAAGTTAGCAAACTATCAGAAAAACGATAGAATTCTGAAGAGTTCTGTGTGAATTTTCTATCCATCGTCAAATCAATCTTTAAATCACGGATAGGCTCTAAACTTGCTTTAATGTTATAATTCTGACTATGAATAACTGTGTGTTGGGTATTCAATCCACTTGTATCTACAATATATCCTTTATCGCCTGCATACGGTGCAATTCTAAATCCATTTTCTTGTCCAAATACATTTCGCTCTTGGTCACCAAAAGCAAAGCGGAACATACGGCCATCCCCAAATGTGGTACCATTCATACCAAAAAATTGAGCTTCTTGGTTAAATCCAGGTAGTAAAATACCATCATTTTGAGCATAGGTTCCTGATATAGATCGTACACTCATAACCAATCGTCCCATAAAACCAGCAACTGGATGGAAAGGTTTTCCATATTTTTCTTTATATCTTTCTTCACGTTCTTGCTGCTTCTCAAGTTGCTCATTCTGCTTTTCTAGTTTTGGTTGTTTACTTTCAAGTTTCTTCTCAACTTTTGCTAATTCCTGGTTATGTTTTGCTAATTCTTCAGGACTTAACTTATCTACCTTCACTTTATTCAACTCTTTTTGTTTCTGTTCAAGTTCTTTTACTTTTTTGGCTAATTTACTATTGTTCTTAGGAGTCGTTTTTCCTTTTGAAGCACCTCCAGAAGATTTATTATCACCTCCTAAAGTATTCCTACTTACAGCAGCAGTTCTACCTCCTCCGTCTGAGATAATTTTATTTAAGAATTTAGACTTTTTATAGAGAGTTAACATATTCAATTGTGCTGTTGCATTAATTGTTCTACTATTCTGAATAGTATTTCCGAAGGCTTCCATACCTAAATTAGGCCTGTTCCATTCATACGAACCGCTATAACGTATGTTAGAATTAATGAAGTCTAAAGCAGGTATTTTGCTAAATGGTAAAGTGTAAGTAATATTATACATTTGGTTATAACGCATAGCACGCCCCAAAGTACTCATCTGAGATTTAATGGAGTCTTGGAATACACGATAATTGTCCGGATTTTTCTTTCTATCAATTTGTCCTTCTGGTTCATCAAAAATGGAATTATTGCTAGCCGTAAAATCAAACTTTAAACTTTTCGAGATATCGTATTGGAAATTGAAATCTCTGTTCCACATGAAATTCTTTAGATAAATTGGTTGGAATTCAAAGGCAGTATTTGGAATATTATTTCTAATCTGTCTTTCGTTGTAATTACGAATAATATTGTTTCGTACACTTATATTTTTAGGCCCTAAATACAAATTGAAAGAACGAATAATATCCCACCATTTTGATTTTTTCATAAACTCAACATTCTTAAATGGCTCCCACAGTTTTGGCGATCCGTTAAATGAATAGTCGAGTCCTCCTTTCCAGATTTTTGTTCGATCGTAATTCGTTCTGAAATCTCTATGTAAATTTTCACTATACCCATAGTTAAATGAGAAGTTACTAATATTCCAAATACGAGACTTACCTCCAGGTTTTTGTTGGCGACGTATATTTGTGAAATTATAAGATTTACGCTCGTCAAATTCCTGACCATCTCTCATACGCTTTCTTCGTTCTTCTCCATCATACGATGTTAATTCAACATCTGGATTATATGGATCATATTGAGGATTAATTGTTCCAACTGAATATGTATATAAGAACGGAATATCAATTCTTGCCTTCTCACCTAATAATTGACCTAATTGTGCATTTGCATTAACATCTAAATTCAAACGATTATCACGTTGTCTTTCAGAAACTCTGCTATCTATACTTCCCCAGTTCATACCACTGTATGCCCCAGCAACTTTAACGGAAGCAAAATCTGCAATTTGCACATCCATCTGTGCCAAAGCAGCAGAACCTCCTTTATTATCAAACTCAGTTAAACGTAATTCGTTTACCCAAACTTCTACACATTTTGCAAAGCCATCATCTGGTTTCCAAGGATTATCTCCATTTTGCGCTGGATTACGAATACCAATCATTATGGTTTTTACATCTGCCAGATTCGGATTTCCCTTCACCTTAATCATACGTTTCGGGTGGTTCACATTATTATTGTCAGATTTGCCCGGTTGATGATCAACCACTTTCGTATATTCTACATTGTAGGCTGCTCCAGTTCCCGGACTCTCCATGGCTCTATTTCGTTCTTTTTTCAGAGCAATTAACTCTTCAAATACGACACGAACATTATTCTCCTCTGGCCAAATAGCCAAATCCGATTTAGCACCCCATGGTGTCTTCTTGACGGGTATCTCGTATTCGTAATAATTTTCCTTAAAATCAGTTCCTAACCTGACAAAGACCGTGACATCATAGTTGTTGAGCGGTTTCGTTGGGTCCACTTCTTCTCCATGCACAAACATTTCTAGGTTCTTATACCGGAGCATATCCATACCGACATTTTTGGTGGCAGCTCGCGCATCTCCATCCTTTAAATCACAAACCTCGAGTGTCATAGATTGTTCATTTAACTGACGTTGATATTGCTGAGAAGGGTCAATTTCTCTCAAAATTCCAGGAGGAATTACATAATTAATTGGCTCTCTTTGGTCATGTTCTTCAATATTTACAGCTCCAATATCAAATGCTGTTAAATCAGGATCAGTTTGAATACCATCACCAGGCTGTGTTAAACTCTCTCTGAACTTTCTCCACTCACTTCGCACCAACTCTAGCTTAGCAAAACGTAGGGTTGTTTGTTCTCCAAATTCATTTAAGAACATACGCATAAAACGAATGGAACGAAAATCAGAAATTCCATTTACAGCCTTCTGAGGATTACGAATTGGAATTCTAAATTGATACCATTTGTAATTCTTAGAGCCCTTTGAATATTCACGGGTGTTGATGATATAGTTCTGACCAACATTTAAATCACTCTTGTGAAGAGAAACTTTATATTGAAAATAACTTTCAGATTCACTCAGGTTATTATCTCTATTTATATCTTCCATATCAGGCGTATTAGTAGCCTGAGTATTATATCCATCTGAATTAATCAACTTTGACATTTCAGGAGTTGGAGAGTTTCCTTCATGTCCATTCCAATATTTATATCTTCGAATTACACCATATTTATTTTGGTCATATCTATCATCACGATAATAGGTATAATCATCATTAGAAACGTCTTTCAACATTCTGTCTTTTGCTTGTTGAGAAAGTACTGGATTATTTTGAATCCAAGTTACATAATTTGCAAAGGCTGTCTTTTCCTTATCTGAACTATATCCGTCTAATCCAACGTCTTGCTGAGCACGTGTATCAGGGTCATTGTCAAAAGCATTCACAACAACTTGTTGAGTAGATATCCTTGCCCATTTTGTATAATCAATATTTTCAGTGTTGGAATATTCTCTAGGAAGTCCATTTTCAAAACTTTTCCTAGAATCTGGTAATATATCTTCTGATAAATTTCCTAAGTTAAAATAAAGATTTCCTCCTACATTGGTTCCATCAGGATCTTGATCATTATTAAATGGATCTAGCAGCCAAAATTGGATGTACTCCACATTTGTTCGCTCAAAATCAGTGGTTGTTAATGAACGCATGATTCCAGCCCATCTGCTTTCTGGATTGATAAAGTCACCATCAGAATTAACGGTATTGGTTGTATCATAATTATACATACCTCTTTCTTTTGGATAATAAGTTAAATCCAAGGTTGTAATATTGGTGATTTCTCCTAAAGCAGGATTATTATTTGGGAATAAATCGGTCTTATTTACATAAGCAACATTCATATTCTCAGTTTCTGCAGGATTTTCAGCTATATTTTTTGGAGTAGTTGACGTATTTCTATGGAAAGTAGAATAGTCAATTACATACCACGACATGTGTGCTCGATTAAAGCCAGCACGTAAATCATTTTTTAAATTGGCTTCAGGAAACATATCTGGTTGTCCATGTGGAATAGAAGCTAATTTCCAAGATGAAAAATTCTTTAAGTCGATAGTAGATTGGCTACCTTCAAAATCGTCAACATACGAAATACCATCCTTTGTAATTGCACGTGGAGAACCTGGAATCAAGTGAGCAGCTTCAGCATTTAATGTTAAATAGGATTTTTGTTTCGTAGAGATGGTTGGAATAAGGTTGATTAACTTAGTTAAGAAAGGTAACTCTGTTCTATAAGAAAGATTTACACCAACCACATTATTTTTATACGGTTCCTCACCAATATCTACTTTTTGTGTAATTGGTTTTTCCGCTTTTCTCATCCATGTAAATCCTATATTAAAGTCAGGGTTTACCATATAATTGAGGTGAGTACCCATTAACGATTTATTTTGGAAACCAAAGACCGAATTGCTTTCTATAGAGATTTTAATATCTGCATTAGATTCTAAAACAGCAGAGTTTAGAATTTTTACTCTCCCTAAGTTATAATCTACTGTAAAGTCAGAGCCTTCTTGTAAGCGAATACCACCTGCCGTAACAACTACAGAACCTTCTGGTACATTCAATGCATTCAATGGAATTTCATCTGTAACAGAGGATTCGTATTTACCAACAAAATAAAAACGATTTTTCTTTGGTATTTGCTGGGCTGAGATTTTAGTTGAATCATATAATTCCGTAAACGCTACATTATTGGCAATTGGAGCTAAACCTGCACCAATCATTTCTTTCTTTACGGTTTCCCCAAACGGTTCCACAGTACTAAAATAAATACGTCCATTCTTAGTATTAATCGTACCTCCATTCGTGGCTCTATTTCCTTCAAAAGTTATAGGCATAAAATCAAAAACCCCATCCATTTGTGCGCGGTTATTTTGATTTAATCTATCCATGCCTACTACATCAATTACCTGACGATCATCTAGACCTGGGTAAGGAAGAAAATTCACCAACAAACTGTTTTCGGGATTGTTGTATAAGATATCTAATCTGAATCCTTGTTGACTTACTTGATATGCCCCAATAGAATACACGTTTTTCATCATTAAATCCCAAAGTTTATTCTTTGGATTTGTGATGGTTGGCTTTAATAATTTTAAGAATAGAGCATTTGTTCCAATGATTCCATCTGTCGAAAAATCTCCCACTTGATAGGTTTTCCCTGAATAGGTATATTCATACGCAACAGCCAAAACCTCATCATTATCCAGAGGCATATTTAAGGAGATAAAACCTAATTGTGCATTATATGTAAATTCTCTTTCATCTAATCTACGAGCATTTTCAACCTTCTCATATTCCACAGATTGACGGAAGGGACCTGGAGTTGAAACCTGAGTTTCTAAGGCAGCAACAGCATTATTAAAACTACGAATTGCTGAATTTCCACTTAGGAAATTGTATAATCCATTTGATTTATTATCAGGCAATTCATTACTGGAAGGGGAACCTGGGTTCCCTGACCAATTGCTTGACTTATTTTCTCCTAAATCTGTAAAAGCTAAAATGTTACGTGTATCTTCTGTTTTATTTGATTGATTTGTTACCCATACCTCAATACGTGTAATATTTACAAGAGAATTTACAACCGGAACAGTTTTCATTGCTTCATCATAATGATCTCTATGATAATAGTTTAAAAAATAGTGTCGGTTTGCCTCATATTCATCAGCTTTTAATTTAAAGTCTTTAACTTGTGCCCCTCCTTTGATATTCATCTCCTGTTTTTGCCCACGAGAAGTAGAAGCAATAGCATCAATAGTTAATCTTCCAAATTTCAATTTTGTATATACTCCAAATAGGGTTTGAGAACCTTGAATTAACGAAGTTTGAAGAGGCATAGAAACATTACCTGCTTCAATTTTTTGCAAAATTTGGTCTTCATTTCCTGACCATTCAAGTTTGGTAATATTATCAAAACTGAAAGAAGCTTTGGTATTATAGGAAGCACTTAGTTTTAGCTTAGTTCCAATTTGCCCTACTAAGTTCATTTGTATTTGCTGTTGAAAATCAAAACGAGTTATACGCCTATCTTTTTCTGGAATAGCCGGGTTATCGTAACGAGCGGAATTTACCCCTAGGGAAATCTCTATACTTCCTTCTGGACGAATTTGAATTTCATCTGATCCAAAAATATTAGCAAAAAGAGGACTATCAATCTTAATAGGAGGAATTAATCCCCGTTCTTCTTTGTTCTGAGAATCAATTTTTTCTTTCCAATAATCCGAACGATTTTTACTGTCTTCATATTGAATATACTCCTCTAATGTCATCATAGAAGGATTCCTATAATCCATTCCATTGAGTTGCTCTTGAAAAATATATTTTCCTGTTTTAGGATCATAGACAATTGTCTTTTTTACACTCGAAGGGTCCCCAAGATCAAAACTTTGTTTGTTGTTTCCTGTAGGGTCGTAAGGATTATTTATGGGATAAGGAAGATTATGTGTTGTGTCAACCTGTCCAAAAACAGTTAAGGGAATAAGGTATAGCAACACTATCCAGTATTGTTTCACAACGGTATTTTGTGTCTGTTTTCTCACTCCAAATCGCAAAGTTATAAAACTTTCAATGCATCCTTAATTAAAGTTTCAATTGTGTGCTCATCTCTAATGACTTTGGAGATAGCTTTATCGGCTGCCTTTTTGTCAAAGCCAAGAGAAATTAGTGCAGTTAACGCATCAAAACGCATTGTATTGTTTGAAACGGAAATATTTTCTGTGATAGAGCTAAATTTTAACATCTTATCTCTCAAATCAACAATTACTCGTTGTGCAGTTTTTCCTCCGATTCCTTTCACTTTTTGTATAGTAACAACATCTTCTGTGGTAATGGCTTGTGCAATTTCAGAAGTAGTAAGTCCGGATAACATCAGAATAGCTGTGCTAGGTCCAATTCCAGAAACAGAAGTTAAGAGATTAAACATTTCCCGTTCATCTCTTTCTTTAAAACCATACAAAATTTGGGCATCTTCTCGCACTACAAATTGGGTATATATTTTTATCGTATCAACCTCTCCGATAGAAGAAAAAGTATTCAAAGATATTTTAACCTCATAACCAATTCCTCCACATTCAACTACTAATGATGTGGCGGTTTTTTCTACTAATTTTCCGTTTAGGTAGGTAATCATAGTTACTTATTTTGTGCGTCAACGACAGCGATTTTAACCATATTTACAATTTCACGAACAGATGCTCCTAATTGTAGTACATGTATAGGTTTTTTCAATCCTACCAAGATAGGTCCTATTACTTCTGCGCCCATCATTTCTTGCAATAATTTATAGGAAATATTTCCAGCGGCCAAATTAGGGAAGATAAGTGTATTCACTTTTTTATTAGCCAACTCAGAAAAGGAGAATTTATCCATAAGCATTTCATTGTTTAAAGCAAAATTTGCTTGGATTTCTCCGTCTGCCGTAAGTGTAGGATATTTATCTCGGATAATTTCAATAGCTCGTGCCATCTTCTCAGCATCTTTACCTTTCGCAGAACCAAAATTGGAGTATGATAGCAAGGCGATTACTGGCTGAATATTTAATTTCTGTACCGTTTTTGAAATATTATACGTGATTTCTGCAATTTCTTCAGCAGTTGGATCCAAATTTACGGTAGTATCCGCAAGGAACATAGGTCCTCTTTTCGTGATTAGGATATACATCCCCGAAACTTTATTTACTCCATCACGCGTTCCAACTACTTGCAAAGCAGGTTGTAAAACATCTTTATATTTTCTAGTAATTCCTGAAATCATAGCGTCAGCATCTCCCACATTAACCATCATTGCACCAAAATAGTTACGCTCTCGCATAATTTTGCAAGCTTCAAATTCGGTAAAACCTTTGCGTTGACGAGAAAGGAAGAACTCATGTCCATATTTGTCTTTACGTTTTGCTTCACTCTTATCTTTAGGATCTAAAATCTTAACATCATCTCCAAATTCCATTTTGTATTCTTTGATGAGGTTTTTAACTGTCTCCTTTCTACCTAATAAGATAGGAATACAAACACCTTCTTCATAAGCCGTTTCTGCCGCTTTTAAAATTTTATAGTTATCTGCCTCTGCAAAAACAACGCGTTTTGGATTATTTTCAGCTTTTTCTGTAATCTTACGAACTAGCTTATTATCAATACCCAATCTGTTTTTTAGTTCATTCTCGTATGCTGTCCAATCTTTAATTGGTTCTCTGGCAACTCCTGAATCCATAGCTGCTTTTGCAACAGCGGGAGAAATTGTATAAATAAGACGAGGATCTAGTGGTTTAGGAATCAACGATTCTCTACCAAAGGTTAATCCTTTCTCACCATACGCTTCACTCACCTCATCAGGAACAGATGCTTTTGCTAAATTGGCAATGGCATACACTGCAGCCAATTTCATTTCTTCATTGATAGTTTTTGCTCTTACATCTAAAGCACCTCTAAAAATATAGGGAAACCCTAACACATTATTCACTTGATTAGGATGGTCTGAACGACCTGTTGCCATGATGACATCTTTTCGTACACTCATCGCTTCCTTATATCCAATCTCAGGAGTTGGATTTGCTAAAGCAAAGACAATTGGGTCTTTTGCCATGGATTTAACCATTTCTTTAGCAACAATTCCTCCTTTAGATAAGCCCAAGAAAACATCTGCTCCTTTCATTTCAGTTTTTAAATCTGAATTTCGAGCATGTGTAGCAAAAAATTTCTTTTGCTCACTCAATCCTTTTCGTTTCTTATGGATTAAGCCCTCACTATCAAACATATAGATGTTTTCAGGTTTTGCTCCTAGGGTAACATATAATTTAGCGCAACTAATAGCTGAAGCCCCTGCACCTGAAACAACAAATTTGCATTTTTCAATCTTTTTATTGGTTAATTCTAAAGCGTTTAGAAGTCCAGCCGCCGAAATAATTGCCGTTCCATGCTGGTCATCATGCATAATAGGAATATCTAACTCTTCTTTTAAACGGCGTTCAATTTCAAATGCTTCCGGTGCCTTTATATCTTCAAGGTTAATTCCTCCAAAAGTAGGAGCTAATGCTTTAACTGTTTGAATGAAAACCTCAGGGTCACTTGCATCTAATTCTATATCAAAAACATCTAAATCTGCAAATATCTTAAATAAAAGTCCTTTTCCTTCCATGACTGGCTTTGCAGCAGCAGGACCGATATTTCCAAGTCCTAAAACAGCTGTTCCATTCGTAATAACTCCAACTAAGTTCGATTTAGCAGTGTATTTATATACATCATGTGGATTCTTCGCTATTTCCAAACAAGGCTCTGCCACTCCTGGAGAATATGCCAAAGAAAGGTCTCGTTGTGAACTATAAGGTTTTGTTGGAATTACCTCTATTTTTCCTGGCTTTCCATGTGAATGGTAGTCTAGTGCGTCTTGTTTTCGTATTTTAGCCATTGTTTTTGTATTTTACAAAAGAGCAAAATTAATAAAAAGCGCAATATTTAACTATTTTAGTATAATGAAAGAAAAAATAATTGTTTTTACAGGAGCAGGGATAAGTGCAGAATCTGGTTTGGGTACCTTCAGGGACTCTGGTGGACTCTGGGAAAAATATGATATACATGAAATAGCTACTCCTGAAGCATGGCATAAAAATCCTGATTTAGTAAATGAGTTTTATAATATGCGTAGAAAGCAATGTTATGAAGCTAATCCAAATAAAGCTCATGTTGCATTATTTGAGTTGGAAAAATATTTTGATGTGCAAATCATTACTCAGAACATTGATGATTTACATGAAAGAGCAGGCAGTACAAATGTGATCCATCTTCATGGTGAAATTAATAAAGTTAAAAGTTCTGGTCCAAATGCTGAAAAAACATATTATCCACAAGACCATTGGGGGGTTAAAATGGGAGATGTTTGTCCGGAGGGCTACCAACTTCGCCCTCATGTAGTTTGGTTTGGAGAGGAGGTGCCTATGATGGAAACTGCCATAAAGACTATGGAAACTGCAGATATTGTTATTGTAATAGGAACATCTCTCTAGGTTTATCCGGCTGCAGGATTAATCCATTATGCACCACGTAACGCTCAGTTTTATTTAGTAGATCCAAATGAATTAAATGTACCCAACAACTTTAAAGTATGTAAAGAATCTGCTGTAGAAGGAGTTCCTAGATTAGTTGCCAAATTGATTTCTGATATATAAAAAAATCGGGACACCATAAGGTATCCCGACTTCTACTAATGAAATCTAACAAACTATTATTTAACTATAAGTCGTTGTGTTTGACTTCGAACACCATCGTTATCGATCAAATAAACGAAATAAAGACCTTTATTTAAAGAAGTTAAAGAAACCTTTGTATTTACACCGGTAAGCATATTTCTTTTTACCTCCTTTCCAAGTGCGTCTAGGAATATAAGAGTACCTCCATTTTTAAAATCTTCTCCTTGCACCATTATCTCAGTTTGTGCTGGATTTGGATAAATACTTAATCCCACTTTTGTATTTTTAGCAATTGAGCTTTCATCTGGTATTACTGTAAACTTTACTGTAATAGAATCAATTATATTATTCAAAGTAGTTTGAGCTATATAATATTTTGCAACAGCAAATCCGGATTCTTCTCCATTTGTAAACATAGAAGGTTTATACAATGATGTATCTCCTGTGGCGATTGTTTGAGAAATACCTGAGTTAAGTCCTGGATTAGTTGCAGGATAGCAAACTTGGTTGTCACAGAAGGTTACACCAAAACTATTACTATTCATAATTACTTTTCTATAAAATATAAAATCAGTAGTTGTTCCAATATTCTTAACATAAAAAGGTTGATCGATATTCACACCAAAGCCTTCGATAAAAGTAGTGTCTGCTGTATTATATGGTTGATAATTGTTATCTAGGATAACTATATCAGTTTGTGCAAAAGATACATTCCCTAAGAATGTTAAGAGAAAGATAAAGTATAATTGTTTCATATTACATGTTTTAATTGGTTCAAAAATATAGCAATTCTTTAAAAGAATCTAAAAAACAAAACAAAAAGTTTGCCACTAAAAAAGATAGGAATCCAAGAATGAATAATATTAAGACCTGTTAAATAATCTCTTTTAGATAAGTACGATAAAAAAAATGTATAATCTTGTATGTAATTATGAACCAATTAAAATTTAAAATCATGAAAAAACTTGTACTTGGAATGGCAACTCTACTTTTAACTGGGGTTGGCTATTCACAAACTTATTTTAGCGAGGACTTTGAATCTGGTTTAGGTAACTGGACAAATGTCGATAGTGATGGTGACGGAAATAAATGGAATACTTATGATGTCTCAAGTGTATACCCAGCTCAAGCAAATGTTGCTACTTCTGCATCTTGGAATGGCGATCCATTAACACCAGATAACTGGATGGTATCCAGTGCTATTGACTTATCTAGCGCTACAGGAGCTATTAAGCTTAGATGGAAGGCTTGGGGACAAGATCCGAATTATGCAAATGAGAGTTATTCAGTATATGTAGGGACAGCAAATGATATAGCTACATTCATATCAAATGGAGCAAATTTTAATGACAATGGAACAGCCATGACTGGAACTCCAAAAACAGAAACTATAGATATTTCTGGTTTTGCAGGTCAAACTATTTATGTCGCCTTCCGTCATCATGATGTAACAGATAAGTTTAGATTAAATATTGATGATGTAAAAGTATTTTCTCCAGTAGCTAATGATCTTAGTTTAGCAGATATTACTGTAGATAGTCAAATGTTAGGAAATCGTACGTTTACTTTTAAAGTAACTAATGAAGGAGTAAATACTGCTTCCAACTTTGATGTAGAGTATACAATTGCTGGAAATACACAAACTAAAAATGTAACAGGGGCTAACGTAGCATCTGGAGCTAGTTATACTTTTACTGCATCATATAATGCTACTGCACAAGGAAGCGTTTCTGTTAGCGCAAATATCACTACATCAGACGAGGATATGTCTAACAATTCTAAAACCAAAAGTTTTAACTTCTTCCCTACTGTAATACAATATCAAGCTACAGATATCCATGGAAATAGTTTTGATTTATACAATAGATTATCGCAAGGACAAGCAATTGTTTTAGATTTTATGGCATCATGGTGTGGTCCTTGTCAATCTTCTACCCCAGCTTTGTCTCAATTCATTGAAAATAATGGTTCTGGAAATGGTAAAGTTGAAGCCTTGGCTATTTCTGTTGAACCAACTGATAATAATTCAATTTTGGCAGGTTTAAATTGGAATGGAGGATATTATGCTTATCCTAAATTTGCTTATACTGCTAGTAATGATGCTAATTTCTTTCATTATGCGGACAATCATGGATTTAACACTGGTTATGGTATTCCATTCTTTGTAATGATTTGTCCAAATGTTAACGATCCTGCAAACAGTACTATTATTAAGCATGATACAGGATGGGGAAACGGTATGTTTAATGCTTACCAAACAGCATTGAATAGCTGTCCATCTGCAACTTATGCAGGTATTAGCATGGATGAGAAAACAACAATTGAATTTGCTGCATATCCAAACCCAGCAAGTACTGAGCTAAACATTGAATTTACATTAGATACTAAGAACGATGTGCAAATATCAATGTTAAATACAATGGGTCAAGTAGTTTCTTCTCAAGTAATGAATTCCATCGTTGGAGATCAAATGATCACCCTAAATGTTGCAGACCTAGAATCAGGAATGTACATTGTAAAAATTAAAACAAACAATGGGGAATCTGTAAAAAGAGTTTCAGTTATTAAGTAATAAGTAAGTGTAATGTGGAAAGAACCCGATCCAAATGGATCGGGTTCTTTTATTTATAATACTTTTATCTCTACCCGACGGTTAGCTTGTTCTTGCCATTCATTTTTAGGTTCCGGATAAATCATTCCTTCATTACCATATCCTTCAGCCTTTAATCTTTTCTTGTCTATACCACTATTTATAAGATATTTTTCGACTCTTTTAGCACGCGCAGCAGCCATTTTTTTTCCTGCAGTAGAACCCTTACCTACCTCATTTACAAAACCAGCTATTTCTACTTTAACCTTAGAATTAAGGAGGAGGAAATCACGCAAACGTAAAAGAACATCTTCTGATCCTCCAGTAAATTCACTAGAGCCAGTTTTAAAGTAAATTCCTTGTAATTCTATACGTGTTCCTGCCACAGCTGGTTCCATCCAAATGGTCAACTCTTTTGATTCTTTTTCAGCTAATTTCACTGTTTTATCTGTAAAAAAGTACCCAACGGCATCTAATTCTAATTTTAAATCTTCCTTATTTTGAATATCAAAAATCAAATCAGAGCACTCATATAAACCATTATAAGTTTTCGAGTTTTTTATATTTATTTTGGCTATAACTGGTAAGCCTGTTCGCTTATCTCTAGTTTTGATAGTAATTGAGGGGAAATCTTGATATTTTTTGCGTAAATCTACTTCCTTCTTCATCGCATCTATGTCAATATTTGTATCATCCAAATCAAAATTAATCTTCATGTTAACTGTTGTTCTCTTAGTTACAGATGAATTTAACAAAATAATAATTTCCTTGCCAGCCTCCATTTCTAAACTGTAAAGGAACTGGTCGTTTGGCTTTAAATTAAGTCCAAACGAATCCGTAGCAGAAACTTTAAGAACACGTTCAATGGTAGCCGTGCCGACGTTTACATCTTCACAAATATCTAATTTAGCATAACTATTATCAGATTTAAAAGGAATTTCTTTAGAAAAAACGATGACATCCATTTTTCCTTCATCACCTATTCCAGTAAATGAAAATATACCATCATACGGAGCAATAAAATTAATCCAATAGGTATTATTCAGTTTTAAATCTTTCAGGCTAGAATATACTGATAAATTGGTTTCATAACCTCTTTTTCCAGTAAATTGAATTACATAATCACCAGGGTTATCTATATATATATTACCACTACATTCAGCAACATTTCTAATCTTTGCATCAGATTGGCTATAGGATATATACGAAAACGAGAATAGTAGTAATATAATTATTTTAAGTATGTTGGAAAGCACGATATTTAGTGTAATTAGTTTTCCAAAAATAATTATAAAATTTAATTTAAGCACATTTTGTAAATTAACATTCACTTTAACAGGTATCTCAATAAGTATGCAAACTTTTAAAATACTTTATGAATAAACATTTTAAATAGGCTTTTTTCAATTTAACTCATTATTTTTGTACTCTGAATATGAGAATTATGGATAAAATACAGATTAAGAAAGCAATAATTTCAGTTTTTAACAAAGAAGGGCTAGCTCCAATTATTAAAGAATTAGATAAACAAGGAGTCGTTTTATATAGCACAGGAGGAACTCAAAAATTCATTGAAGAATTAGGAATAAAGGTAGAACGAGTAGAAGATTTAACTTCATATCCATCCATTCTAGGAGGGAGAGTAAAAACATTGCATCCTAAAGTTTTTGGTGGTATCTTAAATAGAAGAAATTTAGCGGAAGACCAAGCACAAATTAAAGAATACGATATTCCTTCTTTTGATTTAGTGGTGGTAGATTTATATCCATTTGAAGAAACAGTTGCTGCTGGGGGAACTGAAGAAGAGATTATTGAAAAAATTGATATCGGTGGGATCTCATTAATCCGTGCTGCAGCTAAGAATTTTAATGACGTAGTAATCATTTCATCTCGAAATCAATACGATAATTTTTTAACAACACTTACAGAACAAAAAGGAGAATTTACCTTAACTCAACGAAAGGAATATGCGGGAGAAGCATTCAATATAAGTTCTCATTATGATACGCACATTTTCAACTATTTCTGTCCACAACAAGATACTTCATTTAAACAAAGTATTTTAAGTTCGCAGGTCTTAAGGTACGGAGAAAATCCTCACCAAAAAGGAATCTTCTTTGGGAATTTGGAGGAAATGTTTGATAAAACTCACGGAAAAGAATTGTCATATAACAACTTGTTAGATGTTGACGCTGCCGTAAATTTAATGCATGATTTCCGTAATGATAAGCCAACATTTGCTATTTTAAAACACAATAATGCATGCGGTGTTGCAACTAGAGAAACAATTAAGCAAGCCTATATAGATGCATTAGCAGGTGACCCTGTTTCTGCTTTTGGTGGAATTTTAATTGCCAATACAAAAATTGATGTTCCCACTGCTGAATTAATTAATGATTTATTTTGTGAAGTGGTAATTGCTCCTTCTTATGAACCAAAAGCTCATGAAATTTTGGAAGCTAAAAAGAATCGCATTATTCTTATTCAAAAAATAGATACTCCTCAAGATAAACAATTCCGCACAATTTTGAATGGGGTGTTGATGCAAGATAGAGATAATAAATCTGAAAATACTACAGATTTTACATCTGTTACTAATGAAAAACCAACTTCTCAACAAGAACAAGATTTAGTTTTTGCAAATAAGATTGTGAAACATACGAAGTCTAATACAATTGTATTAGCAAAAAATGGTCAATTATTAGCAAGTGGAACTGGACAAACTTCTCGAGTTGATGCATTACAACAGGCTATCCACAAAGCAAAATCATTTCATTTTGATTTGAACGGTGCTGTAATGGCTTCAGATGCATTTTTCCCATTTCCTGATTGTGTTGAGATAGCCAATAAGGAAGGTGTTAACACAGTGGTACAGCCTGGAGGTTCTATTAAAGATCAGTTATCTATCGATTATTGCAATGCGCATAAGATGGCAATGGTATTCACAGGAAACAGACATTTTAAACATTAATAGCATAGATTCTTCTTTTTAATCAAATTTTATTTATTTTTGAGAAGTTAGAATAACTATAAATTACAAAACGGAATGGGATTATTCAATTTTTTAACACAAGAAATTGCGATTGATTTAGGGACAGCCAATACACTTATCTTGATGGATGATAAAGTAGTAGTAGATGAGCCTTCTATTGTTGCAAGAGATATTCAATCAGGAAAAATAGTGGCAATTGGAAAACGTGCAGAACAAATGCATGGTAAAACTCATAAATTGATTGAAACCATTCGTCCATTACAAGATGGTGTTATTGCGGATTTTCAAAGTGCAGAGCAAATGATTAGAGGGATGATCAAAATGATTAAAACTCGAAAAAGTTTATTTAACACCTCTCTTAGAATGGTTATTTGTATTCCATCTGGTATTACAGAAGTTGAGAAAAGAGCCGTAAGGGATTCTGCAGAGCATGCAGGGGCAAAAGAAGTGTATTTAATCCACGAACCTATGGCTGCGGCTATTGGAATTGGGATTGACGTAGAGGAACCTATGGGTAATATGATTATCGATATAGGAGGGGGGACATCAGAAATTGCTGTTATTGCGCTAGGTGGTATCGTAAGTGATAAATCTATTCGAGTAGCAGGAAATATATTTACAAAAGATATTGAAGAATACATGCGTCGCCAACACAATATATTAGTGGGAGAAAGAACGGCAGAACAAATTAAAATTGAAGTAGGTGCTGCATTACCTGAATTAGATAGTCCACCAGAAGATTATGCGGTACGTGGACGAGACTTAATGACGGGTATCCCTAAAGAAATTATAGTGAGTTACACAGAAATAGCTCATGCTCTAGATAAATCTATTTCTAAAATTGAAGAAGCTATTTTAAGCGCCCTCGAAATGACCCCTCCTGAATTATCGGCAGATATATACAGAACAGGTATTTATTTGGCTGGTGGAGGCTCTATGCTTCGTGGGTTGGACAAAAGAATGTCGATGAAAACTAAATTACCTGTTCATATAGCTGAGGATCCATTGAGAGCCGTAGCAAGAGGAACTAGCATTGCATTGAAAAATATCAATCGTTATCAGTTCTTGATACGTGATTAACCCAAATGAATCATGCGGAGGTTTATAGCGTTCTTCCAACGATTTAGAGTATTTATCTTTTTTATACTCTTACAAATCCTCGCACTGACTTCTTATTTTTCTGTAATGAATTTTGCGAGAACTAAGTTCTTTAATTCATCTAGCGCTGTAGTAGCTACTATACTAACTTGGGAGCGAAATGTGGTAAAGTTTGTATATCTGGATGAAGCAAATAAAAAATTACAAGAAGAAAATGCTTCTCTAAAGAAAAAAATTGCTTCTAATTTCATTTCTATTGATTCATCCACTGTCAAAATCAATGATACTATTCGAAAATTAAGTTTTCAAGAAATACCAGCCACTGTTATCAACTCTACATATAATTACCCAAATAATTATTTCACTATAGATGCAGGAACAGCTAAAGGAATTAAAAAGAAAATGGGGGTGGTTTCATCCGATGGTGTAGTAGGAATTGTATATGATGTATCTAAACATTTCTCAGTAGTTAAATCTATACTTACAAGTAATATAAATATAAGTGCATATATCAACAACTCTGATGCTTATGGCATTATAAAATATGAGAACGGAAATCCACGAAGTGTTCAATTAACGGGTATATCTAACGATATATTTATCAAAAAAGGTAGTCAAGTTAAAACACGAGGAAGTGCAGGTTATTTCCCAGCTGGAACTCCTATTGGTGTTATTGAAAGTATTACTCCTATTGAAGGAAAACCTTTATGGAATATAACCGTTCGTTTAAAACAAGATATGCGAAAATTAAGGTATGTTTATGTAATCAAAAATTTACATCAATTGGAGTTAGATACCATTGAAGAGAAAATAAATGAATTGAAATGAATTCCATAATGAAACATAGCATCCGTATGATTTTATTCATACTTGTCCAAGGTTTAATCTTTGGTCAATTAGATTTTGGCTATGGCATTCATCCTATGGTTTATCCGCTATTTATAATTCTACTTCCTTTTGAAATAAATATCTTCTTATTGATACTCATTGCCTTTTTTACCGGTATAGGAGTCGATTTCTTTATGAATACATTTGGTTTACACGCCAGTGCAGCTTTACTTGTAGCTTATTTACGTCCAATTATTTTTAACTATTTTTCACCAAGAGATGGATATGATTCTTTTAAAGAACCTACAATAAATAGTTTGGGATATGCTTGGTTTTTTAAGGTGGCAGGTATCCTCATACTGATTCATCATACTTGGTTTTTTATCTTAGAATATTTTAAAAGTTCATTATGGACAGAAATTATCTTAAACACTTTTCTTAGTTCTGTCGTATCTTTGTTTTTATTTATCTTAATCCAGATATTCTTTTTTAAGAGATCCAAGATATGAACCTTGAAAGTAGAAAAATAGTATTTATTCTCCTCTTTGTATTAATGGGAGTAACCTATTCATTTCGTTTATTCTACATGCAGGTTATGGATAATCAATGGATTGATCGTGCACGTGAGGTAGCTTTAAAAAAATTGGATATCAAACCACCACGAGGAATATTTTTTGATAGAAATGGTAAGAAAATTGTTGCTAATAAAACATACTATAATCTAATGTTTATTGAAAATGATATTGAAGATTTAGATACTATAGCATTTTCGCAATTAATAGGTTTATCTGTAGATTCTATTCGTCACCAATTCGCATACATTAAAAAAAGTTTGGATAGAAAAACTAAAAGTAAAATCACGGGGCAAGACACTATTGTAAATGACTATAGAAATTATCTTCCCTATCCGTTTCTCAAAGAATTGAGTGCAGATGAAATGGCACGCATTGCCATTGATTTGCCTTATTTTAAAGGTTTTTATGAATATCCCATTAGTATGCGGGATTATACCTATCCGGTAGGTGCCAATATTTTTGGATATTTAAATGAAATTAATGGGGAAGAATTGAATCAAGATCGACAATTCTACAGTATGGGAGATTTCATAGGTAGAACTGGTTTAGAAAAATACTATGAAAAAACATTACGAGGACAAAAAGGTACACGACTCATTTTAAAATCTGCCAAAGGAAAAGTTATTAATAATTTTGCAGAAGGTAAACTGGATACTTTTGCGGTTCAGTGTCCTCCTCTTTATCTTGGATTAGACATCATATTACAAGCCTATGGGGAAAAACTGATGAAAAATAAATTGGGTTCGGTAGTTGCTATTGATCCTAAAACTGGGGAGATATTAGCCATGGTGAGTTCTCCTAACTACGATCCAAATCTCATGGTAGGTAGTAGAAATATTAAACGTAATTATTCCATTCTATATAAAGATTCTCTTAAACCATTTTACCCTAGACCCCTAGCTGCAGAATACCCTCCAGGATCTATCTTTAAAACAGTCCAAGCACTGATTGCGCTTCAAGAAGGGGTGATAGACGAGAACTTTAGTGCGCCTTGTAATAAAGCACTCGTAGGATGTCATAATCATCCAACTGCAACTAGTATTAGTAAAGGTATCCAATATTCTTGTAATCCTTATTTTTATGCCGTTACTCGAAAAATTTTACAACAAGACAAAGATAAGAGTGTGTTTAAAGATGCCACAATAGGAATGGAAACATGGGTAAAATACGTACATAGTTTTGGTTTAGGAGTTACGCCTCAAACAGATATTTATGGCATGCGTAAAGGATTGATTCCAGATGTTGAATTTTACAATAAATGGTATGGAGAATACCGATGGGCTTTTTCTACAATTCGTTCAAATAGTATTGGCCAAGGTGAAATCAAATTAACACCACTTCAAATGGCAAATCTAGCTGCTATCATAGCTAATGAAGGATATTATTATGAACCACATTTTGTAAAAAGCATTGGAGATAATGGTCCTTTAGATATTTATAAAGAAAAGAAACATACCATGATAGATCCCTCTCATTTTGGAGTAATAAAAGAAGGTATGCGTATGGCTGTAAATGAACCTGGAGGAACAGCAGCGAGAGCAAGAATCCCAGGAATTACTGTAGCTGGTAAAACTGGTACAGCGCAAAATCCGCATGGAGAAGATCACTCTGTATTCGTAGCATTTGCACCTTTTGAAGATCCAAAAATTGCAATTGCTGTATTTGTAGAAAATGCAGGATTTGGAGGAACATGGGCTGCACCCATTGCCAGCTTAATGATAGAAAAATATCTGACTGGAAAAATTTCAGATCCTGCTAAAGAAGAACGTATTTTTGAAAAATCATTTTACTCTACCAAATGATAAAAGACAGAGATAAATCACAAGATTGGGATTGGGTGGTAATTCTTATCATTTCATTGCTTCTTATCATGGGGATTATCAATATCTATTCTGCCGCATATAATCCTGAACATCCATTTCTTTTCGATTTAAAAACGCTTTACGGAAAACAAATTATGTGGATAGGAATAGGAGTGTTCTTGGGTTTTGTAATTGCATTAATAGATGCAAAAAATATTCGTTTGTTGACGCCTGCTGCATACCTTGTAACAATTTGTTTACTAATAGTAGTGTTATTCACAAAACCTATTAATGGAGCAAGATCATGGTTAGGAGTTGGTTCATTTGGTATCCAGCCTTCAGAGTTTTCAAAAATGACGACGGCTCTTATGCTTGCCTATGTAATTTCACAAACACGAGGCAAATTTATGTCTAATCGTACTATGTTCGCATCTATCATGGTAATCTTGCTCACTATGATGCTTGTATTAATCCAAAATGATACAGGAACATTCTTAGTGTTTACCGCATTTTTCTTTGTGCTGTATAGGGAGGGAATTACTTTTGACCCCATTATCTTATTTGTATTAAATAAAATGTTTGGACTTAAACTCAAACAAACTTGGATGGGGGTACACTTTATTCCAGTAGCATTTGTGGTTATTTTATATAGTATTACTATTCTCTTTTTTACAGATTCTTATCATACCTATTCTTTTTTACCGGGATACATTGTTCCAGGATGGGCTCTCCTTATCGCATTAATTTCCATTATTGCAATAATCATTTTAGTCATGAATCAACTCCTTTTTTCACAAAGAATCCGTAAAAAAATGAGAAATCTTGTGCTTCTTATTTATGTTTTAGCAATTGGATTTATTGGGGCTGTTTCTTACGTATATATTGATGTATTGCAATCTCATCAAGTAGATAGAATAGACCTTTGGTTAGGAAAAATACAAGATCAAGATGGAAAAGACTACAACCGAAATAGAGCATTAGCAGCAGTAGGCTCTGGAAAGTTTTCGGGAGTGGGATATCAAGAAGCGATTTTATCTAGTCCTAAAAGTAAACACGTTCCTGAAAGTGAAACTGACTTTATTTTTTCTGTTTTTGCTGAAGAATGGGGGTTTTTAGGTTCATTTGTTTTAGTTGTTTTGTTTACTATACTGCTTGTTCGAATTATCATTATAGCAGAACGACAGCGGGATAAATTCGCCCGAGTCTATGCCAACTCGGTCGCCATGATACTATTCTATCACTTCTTTATCAATATAGGAATGAATATAGGAATTGTTCCTGTTATTGGAATTCCATTACCTTTCTTTAGTTATGGGGGATCTTCAATGATGTCGTTCTTAATTATGATTTTTATTCTACTTAAACTGGATAGTCAACGAAAAGAAATTCTTGCTTAATGAAAGAACGATTTACTTCTTTAACTCCGACTGCTCAGTTTATCACTTTTCTGCTTTTTGCATCAGTATGTTTTTTAGTGTGCACTTCACTCATAAGTTTAATACTCTATAATGGCAATAGAGATGTTTCTTTATTTCATTTAGAAGCTGCTAATTCATATCCTGTTGAGTTTATGTTAGCTAATTTTCTACCCTTTCAATTAGGGTTTCTATTTATTCCGGGATATTTGTACTATACTTTTACCAAAAACGCAGACGATATACTTCTTCCTAGTTCACAAAGAAGTAGTATATGGGCTACTTTACTATTTTTAAGTATATTTCTCCTTTTACCCTTCCTTACTCAGGTTAATATTGAGATAGTGAGATATACTGGATACATTGAGCAATTAATGCAGCAAAAGATTGAGTCTGATACACTCATTCAAGAACTCGTCGGTAAACCTAATTCTCTCTCTTTTTATGTTGCTATACTCATCGTTGGAGTGCTTACAGGGTTTGCAGAAGAGCTTGTATTTAGACGTTTTTTGTTTCATCATCTTTTAAAATATTCACATAACTTATGGTTAAGTATCATGGTAAGTGCGTTATCATTTGCATTACTTCATTTTAACTTAATCCAGTTGATTCCTCTAATTAGTTTTGGGATTGTATTTGCATTGATGTATTATATTTCAGGAAGTATTTGGTTGGGAGTATTTTTCCATATAGCAAATAATTCACTAAACCTATTTTGGCTATCAAACGATTCTGTCCCTTATTGGATTGATGAAGTGAATTGGCTTATAAACAGTATAGGAATCTTACTACTAATTGGATGGATTATTAAGTATAGAAAAAAATTAAGAATAAACTAATCCTTCTTTTTCCAAAAGAAAATCTTCTGATAATAGTTGTCAAAAAATTCATAGTATTTAATAAAATACACGAATAGTGTCATAAATAACATAGCTCCTATTACAGAACCCCAAGGGTGTAATTTACTAGATAAAAAGTCACTTAATCCAAAACCAAAAATTCCTCCGTATAAAATAATAACGTGAATAATATAAATAGATAATGTCTTCTGACCCATCTTTAAAAATAATTCAAAATTCCAAGGTATTAATTTAGCTAGCGTATAAACAAGTGCAATAAACAACAGCAAATTACCAAAAGCATATAAGGTCAATGTAGAAAAAATATGATATTGACTTCCAGTTAAATAACTATATGCTATAATAGAGAGTCCCAAAATAGCACTAGTAATAGGAATTACCCATGTTTGAAATACAACAAGTTTTGTAGAAAAAATATGTTTGAAATAAGGCTTATAAATACCGATAAAAATAATCAATGAAAAAGCTAAAAATACCTGTCCTAACCGAGCAAAAAGATATCCCATGTGAGCAAATGGCTTTAAGCCTAAAAACATAAAATACGGTTGTATCATCTTTAAAAGAACACCTGGAAATATATTTAAAATAAGTCCCGTCAGGAATAGAATCAGCACATATCTATTAGTATATACTTTAGCTGCATGTACGCTTAAATATGCTCCCATCATACCACCAAAAGCTACAAATCCCACCCATGGGAAGAGGGCAAAGATAGATTTGAAGGGTCTGTCATCTGATGCTACCACCAAAATATTCTCTATAATGGGATGTACCCCCGAAAAGTCAAGTGAATAAATTGTAGGACGCAGAATGAATCCTAAAAAACCAACAATTCCTAACCATAAAGATAAAGGAATAAAACGCACCAAACTTTGGATACCACTAAAAACAATAATGATAATCAGTGATAAACCAATGCATTGAAGTACATGAAAAATAAATAAATACCCTGAAAAATATCCTTGTAATAAATAATATAAATTCACTTGTAAAAAATATCCCCAAAATAAAAGCTGAACACCACGTTTTAAACCTTTTCTTACACGCTCATTATGAAAGAAAGGCTTATTTTTTCGCACTAAAAGATAAGTAAAAACTAACCCTGAAACCGTAAAGAATAAGGGAGCCGTGAATCCTCGGGTAAATTTCCAAATACTGTAAATAAAATAATCATCACTTCGAAATTTATCTTGCAAAGACATCACAATAAAATGTCCTTCCAGCATCATTAAAATAGCAATAGATCTGGCTATATCAATAAAAGCTAAACGTTGCTCTTTCTTAGGTTCTTGCTCCATGTGGATAATTATGGATGCAAAGATAATCAAATTGACAATGTGAAGTAAGTCTGCTTAAAATTTGAAAAAAATCCTTCTTCACACGAAAATCATTGATTATTTCGTTATCTTCAACAGTCAATTCAAAGAAGATGAGTTTATACTCCAACAAACGAAGATCAAAATTAGTCTTACTAACCCTTGCTATCATCTTGGTTGGATTGTCTTTGTGGGCTTCTAATCGTATTGTAGAGAAGGTAGCTCAACGGGAAAGAGAGCGTGTAACCCAGTGGGGAGATGCCATTAAAAAACGTGCCGAATTGGTATTACTTACCAACAATTCTTTTAATGAATTAAGAAGCAAAGAATTAGCTGAAATGGAATTATGGATAGATGCTACCAAAGAAATTTCTCAGAATACTTCTCTTGATTCTTATAGATCTTACGATCTACCACTTAAAATAATCAATCGAAATAAAGATATTCCAGTAATTGTGTTAACACAAGATAGTACTGTTTCTACCTATATTAATTTGAATTTTGATGTAGCACATTTCAAGCTTCTTCATCCTGAGATTGATTCAATAAAAGCGGAGCAATTATTTAAAGATTCCTTGGTTAAACTAGCCCATTCGTGGGGAAACGCATATACCTCTTTTACTATTGAGGTATATACCAACATGTACATGTCTTTCTTCTATACTGATTCTCGCCAGATTTCTCGTTTAGAAGAGGAAAGGGATTCACTAATTCATGCGTTTAATGCAGAGTTAATTGACAACCCTGAATTAGTTCCTGTAGTATTAACCAATAGCAACAAAAACAAAGTTGTAGCGTCTAATTTACTTAAACAGGAAGTAGATAGTATTACTTTAGCAACCACACTTACTACTCTCTCTAAAGAAAATCAACCTATAGAAATTCAAATAGGAGAACATGAGGTGAATTTTTTATACTATGCAAATAGCCCTGAATTAGTACAACTCCAATACTTTCCATATATACAGTTTGCGTTGATTGGTCTTTTTATTTTGATTGGATATATTATTTTTAGCACTTTTCGCAAAGCTGAACAAAATAAAGTATGGGCGGGAATGGCTAAAGAAACCGCTCATCAATTAGGAACACCTATATCATCCCTTATGGCATGGGTTCAATTGTTAGAATCAAAGCCAGAAACACAAGAAATTGCTAAAGAAATGGATAAGGATATTCATCGATTATCACATGTAACCAACCGTTTCTCAAAAATTGGAGCAGAGACTGAACTGGAAGATGCAGATATCATACACACTATTCAAGAGTTTTTAGAATATTTTGGAACACGTGTTCCCAAAAAAGTGACAGTAAACTTTCATTCAGATGAAAAAGAATTAGTAATCCCTCACAATCCACCTCTTTTTGAATGGGTGATAGAGAATATTTGTAAAAATGCTGTAGATGCTATGGAGGGAGAAGGAAAAATCTCTATCAAGATGATACGTAACATCAATCAGATTTATATTGATATTTCCGATACCGGGAAGGGAATGACAAGCGCCCAAGCTCGGAGCGTTTTCGAACCTGGGTTTACTACTAAAAAACGAGGATGGGGACTCGGATTATCATTAGCCAAACGAATCATTGAAGAAAATCACAAAGGACGACTTAAAGTACTTCATTCAGAAGTAGGAAAAGGGACTACCTTTCGTATTACTCTGACTTTGTAAAAAATTCGAATGGCACAATTTTAGACAAGGATTCTTAAATTATGCGTATGAAAATCTTATTTTTTATATCATGTGTACTAATCTTCTCTCCTGTTTTTACGCAATTAGAAACTAAAATTATACAAGGGAAATATGGTGACTCTACCTTAACTTTTCACGAAAATCACCAAATTTCTACCATAGATTTTCATATAACTGACCGCTTAAGTAAAACCATTGTTTATAATTCTAATGGGAAAGAACTTTTTCAAGGTGAACATGGATATCAATATGGGAGTCATGGGTTGGATATAAAGTTTTATCCAAATGGTCAGGTAGCGTCTATTCGAAAAACGTTTCAACCAGATGGAGGAATACAATATGATGATCACGCCTACTTCTATGATGAAGATGGTACCTTTATTCGGGAAGAAGATTATTCTCTCCCAACACAACTTATAACGCAGCCAACACCTACAACATATCAGCAAGAAATTATACGTGAAACATCTACACCTCCCAAAATGGATTCCATTAAACTATTTATCAAAAACACTACACAACATAAAATAAAACTCTTAGTTCGTTCTAAAACAACTCAGTATGATTGGATAGTGAAAATTAAAAAAAATCAAACTTCATTCATTGGTTCCTATCTGGATTATAGTAATCAACTTCCTCCCGATAATTATTATGAAGTTATTATCTTACCAAAAAAGAAAAAACAATTTTCTATATTAAAACAAACTTCATTAGATAGTAGCGTAGAGAAATATTGGGTGATTTTATTATAGCTTTCACCCTTATTAACTGGGTAAATCAGTTATTTTCGCTCAAACTTTTTTACAAAGATTCAACCCTCTTATTGACAGAAAAACAATATTCTCTGAGGTATTTATTACCTTTGGAAAATGGCTGGTATCTATATCCATATTCCTTTTTGCAAACAAAAATGTTCCTATTGTGATTTTTATTTTAGTACAACTTATCAAGGGTATCGTACAAAAATGATTTCAGCTATGTTGCATGAAATTAAATTGCAAAAAGCATATTTAAAAAATGAAATGATCGAAACGCTCTATTTTGGAGGAGGAACTCCTTCACTACTCACAAAAGAAGAGCTTCAATCAATTATACAAATCGTTTTTAAAACGTTTTTAAACATTTCTATAAAAGAATTTACATTAGAGGCAAACCCAGATGACATCAATGAAGTAACATTATCTAATTGGAAAGAATTAGGTGTAAATCGTTTAAGTATTGGTGTACAGTCATTTTTCCAAGAAGATTTAGATTGGATGAATAGAGCACATACTGCTAAAGAATCTACAGAAGCAGTTTTGCTGGCTCAAAAAATGGGGTTTTCACTTTCTGTTGACTTAATTTATGGATTACCTAACCGAACGCTTGTTGATTGGAAACACAATTTAGACAAATTAATAGCTATTCGTCCCGAACATATTTCAGCCTATTGTTTAACTATTGAGAAACGAACTGCTCTTAACAAAATGATACAAACGAAGCAACTTCCAAAAGTAGAGGAAGAGGCGCAAGCACAACAGTTTGAATTAATGGTAAACGAATTATCCAAAGTAGGTTATGAACAATATGAAATTTCCAATTTTGCCCGCGATGCCCACTACTCCATCCATAATTCAAGCTATTGGAAAGGAGTACATTACATCGGAATTGGTCCTTCGGCCCATTCCTATGATGGGAAAAGTCGCCAATGGAACATAGCAAATAATCAGTTATATATCAAGAAGGTTTTGAGTGGTGAAACATATTTTGAGAAAGAGGTGCTCTCTCTTCAAGACCAATTTAATGAACTTATTTTAACTGGTTTACGCACAAAATGGGGGGTTTCAAGATTACAACTTTCTGACAAATTAAAGTTACCAGAAGAATTTAAAAAGCAATTAGAAAAATTCAAAGAGCTACGGTTAATTCATGAAGAAAACAATACATTGTACCTCACCGAAAAAGGAAAATTACAGGCAGATTATATTGCTTCTATGCTTTTTATTGAGTTAGATTAGTCTTCATCAGGCTCAATATGTATAAGTACATGTCCTAATTGTGGAATTTCTTTTCGTAAAGTATCTTTTAGTTTATGGGCAATGTCATGTCCTTCTTTTACGGTAATATACGCATGAACGGTAGCATGTAAATCAACATGGTAAATCATTCCTGCCTTACGAATAAAACATTTTTCAGTTCCAACTATCCCATTAACCGTCATAGAAACTTTTCGAATATCAAGGATCAAATCTTCATATAGATTTTCATCCATAATCTCACCTAAAGCAGGGCGGAAAATTCGATAACTATTATATAAAATAAAACCAGCCGCAACCAAAGCTGCCCAATCATCTGCTGTTTCATATCCTTCACCTAAGAATAATGCAAGAGAGATTCCAATAAGGGCAGCAATCGAAGTAAATGCGTCACTTCGATGATGCCACGCATCTGCCTTTAAAGAAGAACTATTCGTTTGACGAGCTCTTTTCATAACCAGTTGAAATGAAATCTCTTTCCAAACAATTATAGGAATCAAAACAAACAGCGTCCAGAAAGCCGGTAATTCATGAGGTGTCCGAATATTATGAATACTCTCATACGCAATAATTGTGGCTGAAGTAATTAAGAATCCAACTACAATAAAAGTAATTAAAGGTTCGGCTCTACCATGTCCATACGGATGATTTTCATCTGCTGGTTTACTCGTATATCTTAACCCTAGAAAGACTAGAAAAGAAGAAAAAATATCTGTAGTTGACTCTATTGCATCTGCAACAAGTGCATACGAGTTTCCAAAATATCCAGCCAACCCTTTTATAACTGCCAAACAGGTATTCCCTATAATAATAAAATAGGTAGTCTTAATAGCTGTTTCAGAGTTTGCTGACATTTTTTAGATTAGAATATCTCGTAAAGTTACACGTCTAACGTAATAATGCAACAGTTCCATGGTGTAATTCATACAGTTCTTTATGATTCATAAAATGAATACGCCAAACATATACTCCGTCTGGAGAATCCTTTCCTTTGCAGGTTCCATCCCAACCTGCTTGTATATCATGTGTTTCAAAAACTACTTCACCCCAACGATTATAGATGGTAAATGTATAATCTGTTACATCAAACACAATTGGTTTAAATTCTTCATTAAACTTATTACCATCAGGTGTAAAAGCAGTTGGAACATACAAAGTAGTTTGAGGTTCAATATAAATTGTACGATAGGCAGTATCTGTACAATTAAATTCATTGGTTACAACTTGATATGGAGTGTGATAGCCACTTTCATTATAGAAATAGCTAACAAACCGATCAGCCGTATCAACAGTTTCCGTCAACTGATAAAAATGTTCCAAACTTCCGATACTTTGATCTGAAAAATAAATCTCATTATCAAAAATAGAAGTTTGCGTGGGTGAAACATTAAAAGCAGCAGTTGGAATGGGATGAATAACAATGGGATTGGGAGCGGTATAGGTTAAATCTGCAGAACAACCTTTTACTACTGAAATATGTAATGTTGGATAATATTCGCCGGGATTTGAATAAAAATGAAGTGGGTTTTGTATGGAAGAATGTGTCCCATCACCAAAATCCCAGTCATAGTTAATATCTACGTTAGCCGTGCTACTATCTATAAATTGAATAGGTATATTTGAACAAGAGGTGTCTGATTCAGAGATAAAATTTATAGTTGGAATACCAACTACTTTGACAATTTCAGTATGTGAATTAATACAATCTTTCCATTGAGCTGTAAACGTTACCGGAAACTCCCCAATTGTATCATATACAATATTAAGAACATCTTCAGTTATGGAAGTATTTTGTGAGGCATGGTTACCAAATTCCCATTGAAACGAAGAACCTGGGTTATAATTTCCCTGACCAAAGAAGTTATAATTATTGGTAGTAATACATTGCGTATCAGGTGGATCAAAAAATACATCAAAACTTTGATATACTGAGAAGAGTTGAACCGAAGTATCTGAACAAGGCCAACCTGGGTTTACCACTAAAGTAACGTAATAATCACCTTCTCCAGGAAAAGTATATGTTGGGGTTTTCATAGTACTTGAGGCAGTCGGGTCACTTGGAACGCCAAAATCCCACTGATAATTTTGTCCCCCATAGCTGTTATTCTCAAATTGAATAGTCAACCCTTCACACGCATCTACATAATTTGTCAATTGATCTTGTGGAACAATATTAGCAACTACACTCACTTGACAATTAAACACAATAAACAAGAAATCACGTAGTGTCTTTCCAATTAGTACACCATTTCTATACTCTTTCACCACAACTCCTACTACAAATTTTCCAATTAAATCCGGATCGACAATCATTTGTCCTGTTTGAGGATTAATTGTGATTTGTCCCGATGCACCGAAAGGTTGGTTTGCATTGAAACCACTTTCCCAAGTTACTATATTAAAAGGAGGATTTACTGGAGGGTTTGGCATAGGATCAACAGAAGTTCCAGCATGATAGGGAGATCCTAATTCATACACCAAAGAATCTCCATCTGGATCTGTCGCCGAATGGTCAAAATATAGGGGTTCATTATTACATAATAATAGAGGTGGATAATTCGTAAATCGGGGACTGCTATTACAAGTTATTCCACTATTGGTTCCTGGTATTTCAGTAGTGAGTGATAAACCTTGTTCTCCTGAATCATATAAATTTATAACATCTGTTCCACGACAACAACGCTCATAGGCTAAAATATATCCATCTGGCAATGGAGGTAAATTAATCGTTTTTGAATATATCGCTTCTTCTACGCAAATCCCGCTAGGTGGAGTTACACATGGATTACTAAAAATTACAGGCAATATTACACTCCCAGGATAATTTATTTGTTCTACCCGAACAAGCGAATTATTGGACTTATTAAATACTCCCAATAATAAAGGGCTATCATAAGCTGCTCCAGTACTATTACAATCACGATATACTTTGATAGTTATTTTATAGTTATTGTTTCCTAAACAATCATAATAAATTTCTCCTCCCACTATATGTGATGCGAACAGTTCTACTGGTAAGAGTATAAGCAATATCAATAAAAACAACCTCATTTTACTACAAATTTATGTAAATAGATTGAAATCACCATGTTAAAAATTTATAGGGAATTGGGTTTTTTCACTATTTTTTATAAATTTCCTTATTATACACGAAAACAATGCCAATTATAAATAGTTTAAAAAAGTACGCAGACGGATTTTTCTCTTTGGTTTATCCACATAATTGTCTTCTCTGTCAGCGGGAATTAAACCAACATGATGAATATATTTGCTTTTTATGTAAGGAAGATTTGCATTTTACTTATTTCGAAAAATACCAAGAACCTTCATATTCTGAACAATTATTTTGGGGGCGTTTACACTTGGAAAATGTGTATTCTATGCTCTATTTTTCTCAAGAAAATTCTACGCAAAAAATTCTCCATGAAATTAAGTACCACAATGGAAAAGAATTGGGTGTTTATATGGGAAAAATGATGGGAGAACGCATATTTAATCAAGCAAATTATACTGATATAGATGCTATTATTCCGGTTCCTATTCACACAAAAAAGGAGTTTATACGAGGTTATAATCAAAGTATGAGTATAGCAACAGGAATACAAAAAACCTTTCAAGTTCCTGTTGTAAATGCTTTATATAGAAAAACACATGATGCCTCACAAACTAAAAAATCTCAAGAACAACGATATGAAAATGTAAAAGATAAATTTGGAGTATATACAAATAAATTACAGAATATTCATCATGTATTAATTGTAGATGATGTGCTCACTACAGGGGCTACGCTAGAATCTGTAGTGAAAGCCGTGCTATCTGTTCATTTACCGATTAAGATAAGTATTGCAACAATTGCTGTGGCACATACTTAATTATTAATTGATATCCTGTCGGATAACTTGCAAAATTTCATAAGTATCTACATCATAAACATAGATTAAGAAATGTAAGTTCTCCTTATCAATATCAGTAGGAAGTTTATAGGAATAATCAAAAATTTTCTTTTCTCCAACAGGAGTTGCTGCATCAAATACTTTTTGCCCCCAAGGTCTATTATCTATACTACCCAAATGTTTGTCACGATGTATATAAAATTCATTATCGCTATTATCTGGCATCAACTGCCAATCTACCAATGAATCTTGTATAACATATACTACTGCATTCATTTCGATAGCTTCATTCTTCATTTTTTCTACCTCTACGTGTAAATAACCACCATTTGTTTGAGAATAATAATTAAAAACAGACTGAATATTTACTTTCAAATCATTAGCCGTCATGATATCCTGTGCCCTACTTTCCCAAGTACCTAAGAAATCAAACATTTTACCGTTTATAATCTTTCGGTTTACTGTCCCTTGTGGATTTCCAATAAAATTATACCCATTTTCAAAGGTTTCACCATATAAAATACCATCTGAATTAGTATGATCGGTTGTATATGGTCCGCTCGTATTGGTTTGTTGAAAACCTACCTTACCCCCCGGTCCAGCATGAATAGATGCAATAAAAACTCGTGTAGGATAATTCTGATGAATCTGATGTGCCTTTGTCGCAGCATTCGGACAATTAGAACATAAATGTCCCGTATAATCTTCGATTAACACATTTACATTTGTATTAGGATTAGGTGCAAATGTTGGATATTCATTCGCTAAATAATCTTGCCAAGCACCAGGATACAAAGTAGTATCTATGTCATAATTTACTACTTTTTCGTAGGGATTATCAATTTTATCACAAGCTGTAATTCCAACAACTACAGCCAATAATAATAAACTATATCTTAATTTTTTCATGTCTTCTATTAAAAAGTATGAGTGAATGTTACGGTTAAACCATTAGAAGCAGGGACAAAACGACAAATACCTCCTACACAGAATAAACCTTCTTTTTGACGACCATATCCCACTTGTAAACGAGTTGCTCCCCAAATTTTTCCGACAAACACCATAGGGTAATTTATTCTATCAGCTTTAATTGAGTTTCCATAATTAGATTGAAGAATAGCACTAAAGAACCAACCTGGAGAAATAGTATATTCAATAATTCCAGTTGCCCAAGAGCCTTTGTCTTTATTTTTTACCGTCCATAATCCTTGTGCTTCCACTCGTATGGTATGCTTATTATTGATGCGATACTCTACATCTAGCACTCCAATATGTGACTCAATAATTCCTTTTGCACTGGCAATATGGATAACATCGTTATTCATATTGATATTATAATAACTCCCTTTGATAGTCCATGACTTATTGAGTTTTCTTTTAAATTCAAAATTGATATCTCTCCAATAAAGTAATTTACCATCCATATCAAATAAAGAAGATTTATAGAAAACACGTTTTTCATCGGCCATGTTAACATTAGTATGACGTGGTGCATAAGCAGTAGAAAAATTAAATGCCAAATCAGTTCCATATTTGCCCCCTAATTTACTTCCTTTTTTAATGGTATAAAGTATATCTGCTTGGAAGGCTACTTCTCCATTGGGTTGAGAGGCATAGGGATACAATGTAGCAACTAAATTATACGTGTGTGTTTTGGTAAGCGGTGGTATAAAACCAATAGTAACATCTTGTAAAAGAGCATCACGGTCGCTTCTGAAACTCATATTATCAATAGATTTTGCAGATAATAAAATTCCTAATCCTTTCTGAGAATATCCTGCATTAATTAACATTCCCTTTCCATAATTATATGCATATCCGTTATCAGCAGAAGGGTCTTGTTCTTTAATAATATATTCTCCATTGATATAAAACTTCTTGTATCCTAATTCCAAACGACCTCCATAAGCTCCCGTATTTTGTGGAAGAATAAGTGTGGAATTATTATCTTTTTGAAATTTAGAAACAAAAGATCCACCAGCTGTTATGCGAACTGAGTTTTCGGATAAGGTAGGAAACCAATCATTAAAAGACAACTCTAAATCAAGTCCTCTCACGATACCAGGACCATATTGATTCTTCCCTCCAGAAAATGAATAACGTTGTTTTCCATATACTGTTTTTAAAGAAACACCTTTAAATGGACGAAGTTTAATACTCACACCATTCATAACGTTATCAAACCCTAATGCTCTATCTTCATAAGATCTGAAAATCAATCCTGACCCAAATTGTTCATAGAAATTCCCTACAGTAATATCTACCCAATCATTTTCATATCCTGCATATAAGTATCCAACTCCTACTCCTTCAAATCTATCTGGATAACCTAAGATACGAGGTAAGTAAGCTTCAATTCGTGTTCCTACTTTAAATCCTTTTAATCGATAGTTTACATTTAGATAAGAGTTGAATAAGGATTTTTCGGGAGGTTGGTTTGCTTTAATTTTAGTATCTGTTACCAAATATTGATAAATTGTCTCAATATTCCCTGAAACAGTTCCTTGTGACCATATATTGTTTCCCAAAAATAGTAGGAAAACAGCTAAACCTAGTTTGTTAATTTTCATAAGTATCTTTTCCTTATTTCTTTTCTTGGGATATTTTTAGTAAATGTTCGTACAAATTGTTTTCATCTCCTGGAGCATAATTATTATGGGAATAAACAATCTTACCTTCTCCATTTACCAAGAATGTATGTGGAATATTATTTACACCCATTGCTCTTTTGAAGTCACTGTTTGGGTCTAACAATATTTCATATTCCCATCCTCTAGAATCTACATAAGGAGTAACGCGACTAGCAGTACGTTGGTCATCTACAGAAACAGCCACTAATTTTACGCCTGTTTCTTCTTGCCAATCTTCGTATAATTCTTGAATGGTATTTAATTCATTTTTACACGGTGTACACCAAGTTGCCCAAAATGAAATGATAATCGGCTTACCATCGTTAGTTAATTTAGCCGTATTAATAGTTTTACCATTTAAATCTTTCAGTTGCGTTTCAGGAAGCGAACCTCCAAACAAATCTCCTAATCCATCTTGTGCAAAAGAAGATACACATATACAAAGAATAAAGGAAGTAAAAAGTATAAGTGTCTTTTTCATATTTATAGTTTTAGAATTCATATTTATAGTTCTAGAATTTTTGATAAAGAGCATAAATCATGCCCAAACATTCAAGTCCAAATATATATAATAATCCTTTATTCTATTAATAATGATTAAACTTATTCTTGGAATCCTGAAATAGGAAAACAATAAAAAAAAACTGCAAAGTTATGTGCGGAACTTTGCAGTTTAAAGATAGTATTAAGTTAAATAAAGTAGTGTAATGTATTAATCATTAACCGCAACAAATGTAGGAATAAAATTGAAATAAAAAAATTTTATCTAATTTTTTTTACCATTTATCTAATTTTTTTTGTCTTTGGTCAATTAATTATCAAAAATTATATCTTCATTCTTGCTATTTAATTGAGATAAATCATGATAGAAATAGGACTGTTTTTTTGGTGTATAATGAAATTGTGAGATGCTAGTTGTCTTTAAAAAACCTCTATCTATTACAATTCCTTCTCCATTCTTGTGTTCTTTTTGCTGATGAAATTGTAATATAAATTCTGATTGTATCGCTTGTTTCCCATATTGATTCATAAATTCTGCTAGCATTTTTTCTCTTTCTATGCGTTGTTGAGGTGGATATAACATAGCGGAAGACCAAATATGTGGGATAGTTTCATCTACCTTAGTTAAAAAACGGTGTTCTCCGTCCCATACCAATTCATAGATTTCTACTTTATGTTTCCAAGTAAAAAGAAGTGCATAAAATTGTTCTATTCCCCCCAAATTATAATTTTCTGCAGCACTCAGAATATCATCTGAAGCTAAAAGTTCTTTCACTACAATTCCCCTACTTAGGCGATAAACAACTTTTCGTTTATGTTGTGAAAAAGCCCCATTCATCAAACAAACTAATTGCTTATTGCTGCTAACTCCCATCCAAGTTCCACCTGCTACGGTATCTTTTGCATAATACAATTGCGCACCTAATTCTTCATATAATTGAGGTGCTAATGCTTTACGAAAGGAAGCCTCATCTCTGTTATGAGTTACGATAAAAGAGCTTTCACCCTTGAGTGGAAAATAAGTGACTGTGCACATAATTAGTTGAGAGCAATTACCTAATTATCAACTAAAATAAGATTATTTTCTATCCTAAAAATTCTTTTTCTAGTTTTAAAGGCTCCAGATAAACACCATTTTGATATACACGCATGTTGCCACCAGAAATCTCATCAATGAGAATGACGTTACCTTTGGAATCACGACCAAATTCTAATTTAATATCATATAAGTCTAAGTTCTTTTTTGCTAGCTCCTCTTTTACAATATCACAAATTTGAATGGTCATTTGCTTTAATACTTTATATTCTTCATGAGTTAAAACCCCTAACATAGCCAAAGCATCATCTGAAATAACTGGGTCGCCACGGTGGTCATCCTTAATAGTAATCTCTACAAAATGATCAAGTATTTGACCTTCTTTGCAATAATCTCCATATCTTCTAAAAAAGCTTCCAACTGCTTTGTAACGACAAATTACTTCTAATCCTTTTCCAAAAACAGTAGCTTTTCTAGCTAGCATGGTTTGCTCTTCAATATTCGAATCTACAAAATGTGTGTTGATTCCTTTCTCATTCATCAAACGATAAAAGAAGGTAGTCATTTTCAGTCCAGACTTTCCTGCTCCCTCAATCGTTAATCCTACTGTATTCGCACCAGGATCAAACACTCCATCTGTTCCTGTTACATCGTCTTTAAACTTTAAAAGAACTTGGTCTTGGTTGTCTGTTGCATAGACATTTTTGGTTTTACCCTGATAAATGAGATTCATTGATTTAATTTTTGATTTCAAAAGTACAATAAATTGAGAAAAACTTGTCTCGTAATTTTTGTTAATTTTTTATCATTATTAGAAAACAAAGTGATTGATGTATCTCTCTTTGTAAATTTTATTTTTTGCTACATTTGAAAATTAAATTACTAAACATGGCACTATTTATTCAAACACTTATTCTTTTACTAACTCTAGTTTCTCCTTTTATAGCAGTATATGCCGTTTCTTTTGCTAAAAAAGGAAACTATAAAAAACACATAATAATCCAAAAAATGCTTTTTTTAGTATGCATGGCTGCTTTAGTAGTTTTAGAAATTCAAATTCGTTTAGCAGGAGGTTCGGGAAGTATTGCTAAAAACGGAACTTATTATCATACTACTTTCTTTAAAATAATTTTAATAGCACATATTATAGGTGCTGTACTCACTTATATTGTTTGGACTCTTATTTTTATAATTTCCTCTTTTATGCATGCAAAAAAGGGGAAATTGCCAGGTGATTTCTCTAAAACACATAAACTTTTTGGAAAAATTACCATTTTTGGTCTTTTCTATACAGCTATTACTGCGTTAATAGTATATATGCTGACCTTTGTGTTATAATTACCTCTTAAAAATAGGGTGTTTTTTAACCATTATTTTCGTAGGAAAGTAACTTATTATAAGACCTAGAATAGTAGTGGATGCAACAATTGCAATAGCATCTTTATAAGAAACATCTATAGGAAAAACCTCGCCAGGTACATTTGGCATTTGAAGAAAGCCAAAATAAAGCTGAAGAAAAACAACCATATAACCCAATGCTAATCCTATCATTACTCCTCTTCCTACAATAATGAGTCCTTCATAAAAGAAAATGCGAAAAATACTCTGTTGGTCAGCCCCAATACTATATAAAGTTAGAATATCCTCTTTCTTCTCAACAAATAACATAGTTATTGATGCAATCAAATTAAAAGAAGCTAAAATAAATACAAAAATAAGGATGAAATAAATGATTAAACGTTCTGTTTCGCTCGTCTTAAAGATAAGTTCATTTTTTTCCATATTGGTTTTAACTTCAAAACTATCTCCTATTATTTTTTGAATTTCTTTTTTTACAGTTGATATATTTACGTTAGGACTTGTCTCGATAAAAACAGCACTAATATCATCTCCATATTCTAAAAGTTGATTAGCTAATTCATACGGGATAAGTACTTTTTCCATATTTACTTCCCGATTGTAGTTCATACGAGCCGAAACACTAACGCGATGTGTATTAAGTGGATTTTTTCCTGGTCTGAGTTTTCCTTCTCTCAAAGGAACATTAAAAACAATCTGTTCTTGAATAGTTTTACTTACAGGAACATAACCACCTAGTTTATCGAGTAAACCCGCACCAAAAATGGCACGTGGAATGCTATCTTCATATAGAATAGGCTCCCCATCTACTAAATGGCTTTTCATTTTAGACATAGATAAAAAAGTAGTATCTACACCAAGCATTTGTGCATGTACCCACTTATCACCCCTTTTTAATATAATCACTTCTTCGAGCGCACGTGAAACGTTTTGAACACCTTTTACGGATTTAATTTGTTGTAAGTCAATGAAGTTTTGATTAAAGGTTTTAGATTGGGTAGATCGAATATTTAGTGAGGAGTCAAAATCACTATACAGCTTAACTACCATCTGTTCAATTCCATTGAAAACAGAAAGCAAAATCACGAGAGAAGCTGTTGAGATGGCTATACCTACCACGCTGATTTTTGTAATCAGGTTTATAACATTCCGCTTTTTCTTAGCCTTGAAGTATCGTTTTGCTATGAATCGGGAAACATTCACGATTATCCATTTTTTAGAAGATCATCTATTTTTTCTGCATAATCTAATGAGTCATCAATAAAAAAACGCAATTCTGGAATATGGTGTAAGCTTTTAATTACCCTCCCAACATCTCCTTTAATTCTTGCCTTATGCTTATTGATTTCATCAAATACTTCTTGAGGTGTGGGTCCAGCAAAAATACTTACATACACTCTAGCTAAACTTAAATCAGGTGTAACTCTTACTGCCGTCGGTGTCACCATCGCTCCCAAACAGAATTCTTTGGCGTTGCGTTGAAAAAGTTTAGCAAGTTCTTCCTGAATGACTTTTTCTATTTTGCTTTGTCTAATTGATCCCATACTACAAAGATAATGAATAAGTTGATTTACAAGTTGTGTTTCATGCCAAATGGAAGGAAATAAGCTGTGTAATATTGTAAATATAATCTATGTGCATTTATAAAAGATTGATGCGTCTAATAATTATAAATGTACGATAGTTTCAATCCAATATTTTTTAGCTCTAACACAGTGTCCCGAAAATTAAATTTATATTTGTGGATAAATGAAGCAAATACTTACCATATTTAGAAAGTCTTTTATCTATAAGAGTCGTGTAATTCTCACAATTATATTCAATTTACTCTTTGTGATTTTTAATCTAATTTCCTTGGTATTGTTTGTGCCTTTTTTACAAGTTATTTTCCCAGCAGATGGTGATATTATTGTTCAAGCAAAACCTATCTTAGAAGGAGGTAAATTTTCAGATTACGTACATTATATTAGTGAATACTATAACTATTTCATGAGCTCTATGGCACATGATAGTCCAGAAAGAGCCTTACTTTTTGTGTGTTTTTCTGTCGTAATTGCTTTCTTTTTCAAAAATCTATTTCGTTATTTAGCTATTTACCATCAATCTCAACTACGTATGGCTGTTGTTCGAGATTATAGAGATGAGATGTTTGACAAAATTCTACGTTTACCTATTTCTTTTTTTACTGAAGAAAAAAAAGGAGATTTAATGTCACGCATGAACCGTGACGTGGATGAAATTGAGATTGCCGTTGTTTCTGTATTAGAATTAATCTTCCGTGATCCTATATCCGTAATTATTACAATTAGTGTATTAATTTATTGGAGTCCCCAGCTAACCTTATTTTCATTCATTTTATTACCTGTTTCTTCTTTCATAATCTCTCGCATAGGTAAAAGCTTAAAGAGAACTGCATCCAAAGGACAAAAACAATTAGGTGTCTTATTTTCCATTCTGGAAGAATATATTGGTGGAATACGAATTATAAAAGCGTTTAATGCGGAAGAAAGAGTTACTAATCACTTTAAAATAAATAACCTCCATCATCAAAAATTGGTTACACGCACCTTTCGTAAACGTGATTTATCTTCTCCACTCAACGAGTTTTTAGGTGCAATTGTATTAGTAATTATTGTCTGGTATGGAGGAACCATGATTCTCAATGGAAATGCAGATGAAGGGTTTACTGGGCGTGAATTTATTGGATTTATTATTGT
Source organism: Brumimicrobium sp. (assembly GCA_023957385.1). Lineage (NCBI taxonomy): Bacteria > Pseudomonadati > Bacteroidota > Flavobacteriia > Flavobacteriales > Crocinitomicaceae > Brumimicrobium > Brumimicrobium sp. Next base: position 112,752 of record JAMLGZ010000001.1, read on the forward strand.
GTTTTCACAACTGCTTGTTCCTGTACAAAGCATTGCCAAAAATGCAGCTTTTATGAGTAAAGCTAAAGCTAGCCAAGAGCGCATTGAAGAAATCATAGCCATTGAAGAAAAAATTACGGATCCTGAAAATCCGAAAGAAATTAAATCATTAGCACATAACATTGAATTTAAAAATGTCTCTTTTGCTTATCAGCAAGAAAATGTACTTAAGAACTTAAATTTTATAGTAGAAAAAGGAAAAACTATTGCTTTAGTGGGAGAGTCGGGAAGTGGAAAATCTACTATTGCTGATTTAGTTCCTCGTTTCTATGATGTAGTTGAAGGACAAATCTTATACGATGGAATAGATATTCGAGAATTTAAACTCTATGATTTAAGACAACAAATTGGCGTAGTAAACCAAGAATCCATTTTATTTAACGATACTGTTTTCAATAATATCGCATTTGGAGTAAAAAATGCAACCGAAGAAGAAGTAATACGAGCTGCTCAAATTGCGAATGCACATGATTTTATATCCAATCTAGAAAATGGATATAATACAAATATTGGAGAAAGAGGAAATAAACTATCCGGAGGACAAAAACAGCGAATTTCAATAGCTCGTGCTATTTTAAAAAATCCACCTATTATGATTTTTGATGAAGCTACTTCTGCACTTGATACAGAAAGTGAAAAAGTAGTACAAGATGCCTTGAATAACTTAATGAAAAACCGTACTTCGCTGGTAATTGCTCATAGACTCAGTACCATTAAAAATGCAGATTTAATTTTAGTACTTAGTAAAGGAGAAATTGTGGAGCGTGGCACACATGAAGAACTTTTTGCTAAAAAGGGAGTTTACCACAAGTTAAGCACCATGCAGGGAATTGAGTCAATTTAACCTGAAATAATCTAACTATATAAAGAGATTTCTATAGTTATTACTGCTTACAATAAAGGTTAGGATACTGAAAAACTATTTTGATGTAACACAGTTTCTTCATCTATAATTTGAACAACACGATATATATTCTCAAAAGATTCTATAACTGCATTTTTTTAAAAAAATAATGATAAAACCACTCTTTTCATTGTATACTTGTAACGAAATTGTGAATTACAAATGGATATTTGCGAAACAGCTACATTTAAAACAGGGGAATACGACCGCCATCCGTGGGAATTGGCACGACTAAAAGTAGTAGTTTCTTTTCTGCAACCATTGATTTCTAAACAACCTAATGCACGAATTCTCGACTTAGGGTGTGGCGATGTGTTTGTTGCTGAATCATTGTCTAACACATTTACTCAAACCACATTTAGTTGTGTAGATACGGCGTTTACCGAGGAGTATATCCAATATATTGAAAAACGAGTGGATAAACAACGTATTCAACTATTTTCATCGTTAAATGATGTTTCAAAAATTGTCGAAAACACAGTCGATATCGTTTTGCTTTTAGATGTTATCGAACACATCGAAGATGAAATTGAGTTTCTAAATAAACTTCGTCATTCAGGAATAATCAATGAACACACCAAAATTGTGATTACAGTTCCTGCATATCAATCACTTTTTAGCAACCATGATGTTTATTTAAATCATTTTCGTAGATATGACACTAAATTATTAGCAGAGCGGATAGGAAAAGCAGGATATGCCGTGGAAACTACTGGCTATTTCTTTTTTAGCTTGTTCTTAATACGAAAAGTGCAAAAATGGTTGCAGAAAGAAGGAGAGATAGATAATGAAAAGGGAATCGGAGCCTACACCTCAAAAGGATGGATGGACAGTATGGTTAAAAAAATATTATATTTAGACTTCGTAATAGGGAAAGCACTGCGGAAAACAGGCATTCGTCTTCCCGGGTTATCGTGTTTTGGAATATGTCGGATACAGCAATCATAATACCATGTTATAACGAAGCTCATCGTTTAAAAAGCTCTAATTTCCTAGATTTTCTATCAGAATATAAGGGTTTCTCCCTCTATTTTATTGATGATGGTAGCACCGACTCCACCCTTTCTCTATTGAAAGATTTAAAATCTAAAAATGAAGATAAAATTACAGTCTATCGGATAGAAAAAAATGGAGGAAAAGGAGAGGCTGTTAGAACAGGGATGATGTTGGCATATGAAACCGGACAGTACGCTCAAATTGGCTTCCTCGATGCTGATTTATCTACACCTTTATCGGAGTTTGTAAGTCTCACCTCCTTTTTAATTCAAACACATAAAAAAGCAGTGTTTGGTTCACGATTAAAAATCGGAGGAACAAGAATTGACAGATCACCTTTTCGACATATTGTGGGACGCTTTTTTGCTACGCTCATCAGCTGGACAATTAAAATTCCATTTTACGATACACAATGTGGAGCAAAAGTATTTGAAAGTATCACTGCGGCCAAAGTTTGTCAGAAACCATTTGTATCACGCTGGTTGTTTGATGTAGAAATTATTCTTCGCCTCAAAAAAATATGGGGAGAGGCTATCTTTAAGTACCTCCATGAATTTCCGCTTGGTGAATGGACACAAGTAGATGGTTCTAAAATATCCTTTCTGGACGGTGTTAAAATACCTTTTGAGCTACGAAAGATCAGAAAAAACGAAAACAATCCTGAAATATAAATGATCTAAATCTATATCCATCTAAGAGCTAACTAATTTCCTCCAATTGTCGTGTAGAATCGCCAAACTTTCAGCCATTTCTTGCTCATTTAAGCGACCAAAACCTAATTTTAATGCTGTAGTTTCTGCATTTTGATACATGCAAATTCGTGGAATAAATAAATCATCCTTCTGACATGCTTTTCCAAGTTGATGAAGCGAAATCGCTTGATTAAATTCAACCCAATAGGACAAACCTCCAACTGGTTTTTTATACCTTATTTCTTTTCCAAAATTGAAGCGTAACAATTCATCGAAACGCTCCAAACGTTTTTTGTAAATTTTATTGGCTTTACGAGCATAACGATGTATATCACCTTCTTTAATTATTTCAGCTAAAGCTTGCTCCAATATTATATCACCCTGTGGATATAATATTCCTAAATATTTCACAACCTCATCTATAAGCACTTGAGAAGCAAGCAAAAATTTCACTTGAAAAGCTGGAGGAAAATACGGTGCAAAACTTCCTAAATAAATGACTCTATTTTGAGTAGTTGCCATAGGATAATCAACAGTTGATTCAAAATAAAGCTCAGCATCAGCATCGTCTTCAATAATTAAAAATTCATACGTGTCTGCTAGATTTAACAATTCACTTCTTCGTTTGGATGACATTTTAACTGTGGTTGGATACTGGCACAGTGGATTTAGGTAAATACATCGAATTTGATTCTTTGAAAAATGCTTTTGAATGTAATCCACATCTATACCTTCATCGTCCACTGGTATTGGTTTAATCTGCGCTCCTGCTTGTTGGAATATCATATTTGCTCCAAAATAACCAAAAGACCCTGTTAATATTACATCTCCTGTCTTAATGAGCACTTGTGAAAGAATATAAATCAATAATTCTTTCGATTTTCCTGTAACTAATTGATCTTTTCCAATATGAAATCCCTGTGTTAAGTTTAGATAATAGGATAATTGTTCTTTAAAAAAGGTATTTCCATGACGTGAATAATCACCTAGTTGTTGAAGAATAGATTTTCGTTGGAAAGCATTGGCTAGATTCAAGTCACAAACGCAACTTTTGGTTAAACAATAACTTATTCATTACAAATATAGGATTTTCAAAATGAAAACGCTTTCTTGGTCTTGAATTTAATTTCTTTTCAATCTGTTTGATTTGCTCCATTGTAATGACTGTAAAATCTGTTGATTTCTTAAAATATTGTCTTATTAATCCATTTAAGTTTTCATTAGAACCACGTTCCCACGAATGATATGGACGAGCAAAAAAGTAATCAATATTTAACTCTTCAGCAACAAACTCATGATAAGCAAACTCCTTTCCATTATCGGCTGTTATGGTTTTCAGATAAGGTTTCCAATCTTCCAATTCTCCTACCAAAGCATTTGCAACTACTTCTGCCTGTTTAGACTTTACTTTTCTCATTTTCAGCATTCCCGAAGCTCTATCGCAAATGGTAAGAATTGCTTGATTATGATTTTTACCAATGATTAGGTCTATTTCTAAATCTCCAAATCTACCTCTCTCCTCAACAATTTTAGGTCGCTTTTCTATCCCAACCCTGTTTTTAATAATACCTCTATTGTCTTTAGTATTTCCTCGTTTTCTGTATCTTCGACCTTGATTTCTAAGGTGGGCGTAAAGTTTGCCTTTTCGCTTCTTATCAGCCCATATATGTTGGTATATGCGCTCGACAGAAACGGTGTCTTCATTTTGTTTTTTTAGAGTTCCAACAATTTGTTCAGGGCTATAATCTTTCTTAAGTAATGTTTCTACATTCTGTCTAATCTCGGGAGTAAACCGAATTTTCTTTGGTTTCTCCTTTTGTCTTTTTTCATATTTTCGTTGAGCTAAATCATAACGATATTCACCAGAACGCCTGTCTTTATTTCGTTTCAACTCTTTACTAACAACGGATTTATCTTTGCCGATAGCTAGAGCAATATCTTTTTGTTTATATCCATTGCGTTTCATTACATCAATTGTGTATCTTTGTTCTAAGGTTAAATGACTCATATTTTGCAACTTTTGGTCGAGGACACAAAGTAAAGGAAATTTATCCGTTTCGAGCGAAGGGACATTTTTTTGTCCTTTCGTTTGAAAAAAATTAATTTATGCCCTCAAAAAGTTGCATTTATTAGTTGAATTCAAGTTGTTATAAAAACGATACAGTTCTTTTGTATTAAAAAGTCGAATATCAGTATGTCCATCATCAAATTGTAAACGGCAATCAGTTTTTTCAAAAGGAGAAGATAATGTATAGGATGAATCTAACCTAAAATCTATCGTTTTTGTGGGTTTTTTATCATTTTTGGATGATTTTAGATGATTTTTACTTAAAACTTGTGGATTTTTTGTGAAAATCCCCACATTTGGAATAATTTCTACCCAACCTTGAGCTTGCAATTCTTGAAAAGCCGCAACAACCGTTTTCCGATGGACTTTAAGTTCCTGACTAATTACACGTGTTCCTGGAAGTTTCGTATCAACAACTATTAACCCCCTTTGAACAGCTTGAATAAATTGATACGCTATTTGAAGAAAAATGGCTTCCGATTTTCGGCGATCTATTCGTATAAATTCGTTGAAAGGAACAAACATGTATTCTCTAAAATTTGATGCTAAGTTAATAATTGCTGAAGTATATTTAAATAAATTTTGTTTGTAGTCAGTCCTCGATACAATTTTTCGAAGAAAAATCACTCGGCCTGACAACATAGTCTCTGTAACACACCTATTTTAACAATGTGATAATAATAATTTAACATTTCTTAAATATTAGCTAGCTCATACAGCTGTATATTTGTACCTTTAAAACTAATAACTATTGAATTTAAACAGAATTCATAGCCTTTTTTTAAGCACTTGCTTGAGCATCGTATGGATGACTCTTATAGTTGGAATTAGTTATAGCCAATCTCAGTTACCTAGTTATCAAATTGATGACAAAGAAAATCCATTAATGTATTCACTACCTAGTAATGCTGATACTATAAATCCCTTTGAATTACTAGCTCCTATTCAAGCTATAGACAATGATACGAACCAACTGGATTGTTCACTTGAAGAATTAAAAGAGGAACAAATAAGAGAGGAAAACTATCAATTTAAAATAGATGATATTCTTAATGCAGGAATGACATACTTAGGTAAGCCATACAGATATCCGTTAAAAAATGGCCAAATCTTAGATTGTTCTGGATTATTGTATCAGATTCATGGAGAGTTTAACGTTCAACTTCCAAGAACATCTCGGGATATGGCACAATATGTTCAGATTATTCCAACTGAAGAAGCTAAAGAAGGAGATTTAATGTTTTTTAAAGGAAGAAAAGGTGATAGAATTGGACACGTCTCTATGATTGTTTGTGTTGAAAACGATACAATTACCATGCTTCACAGTAGTTCTAGCAGAGGAGTAATCGTTGAAAAATTTAATGAAAACACTTATTTTAAAAAACGATTCGTTTCCATCGGACGAATTCCTGCTGATTTGTATGTTCAAACACCTGTTTCTGTAGAAGAAAAAGAGGAAGACTACAGATAATCACATCTATTTCAAGATCATCCTCAACCCTATATTTTCTTTTATTGATTGGAGAAAAGTCCAAAAATATATGTTAATATTACCGGACTATCGTAAATATAATTACCGGACCACCTAAGTTGATTTAAAACAAACCATCTTTGCGGTAATTAAAATTTAGTTTCTATGAAAAAACATATATTATTCTCAATTACAATAGTCTTCTTAGCCTTTATTACCAATGCACAAGAACCTCAAGATACTACACAATTAGAAGAAATTACTATTCATGGAAATCGTATTACTACTCCTATAAAAGAAGCAACTAATGATATACAGATTCTAACTAGTGAGCAAATCAAGCAACTACCCGTACAAACAATTAATGAGCTTTTAGCATTTGTTGGAGGGGTAGATATTCGCCAGCGAGGACCTTTTGGAACACAGGCTGATATTAGTCTAGACGGAGGTACATTTGAAGAAACGCTCATTTTATTAAATGGAATTAAATTAATTAATTCACAAACAGCTCATAATATGTTAAACCTACCGATACCCCTGGAGGCTATCGATAGAATTGAAATAATTCGTGGTGCCGCTTCTCGTATATATGGTATTAATGCGATTACAGGTGTTGTTAACATAATTACAAAATCTTCTGAAAAATCCTTCGTAGAAACTAATATCTATGCTGGTTCTGGTTTCCAAAATCAAGATCCTGCTGAAGGAAAAGGAATGTATGTAGGTGGGGGTGTTGAAGTAACCGGAAACGTTGGAACTGAAAAACAACAACATTTATTTTCTGTTGGACAAACAATGACGAATGGACAACGCTATAATAGCGCCGGACAACAAACACAGCTTTTCTATCTCGGAAATGTAAATTTTAACAGCAAACACTCTCTACAACTATTAGGTGGATATAATCACAATAGCTTTGGTGCCAATGGTTATTATGCTGCTCCGGGAGATATCAATTCCATGGAAATTGTGGAAACAGCTTTAGTTAGTTTATCTTCCAAACACCAGTTTGGAAAATTTACTCTCTCCCCTCGAATCAGTAATCGCTACGATGAAGATGATTACCGTTATATAAAAGATAAACCAACTATCGGACGTTCTAAGCACTATACAAATGCATTAATGGTTGAAGCAAACGGAAGCTTAAAAATAAAGATTGGGGAATTTGGTTTAGGTTGGGAATCTCGTTTTGAAATGATTAACAGTACCAATATTGGAACACATGACCGTAACAATCATGGAATTTATGTAGAATATAAAGGTGTTTTTTGGAATAAGCTTTATGCGAATACTGGAGTGTATGTAAATTACAACTCAAGTTTCGGATGGCAAGTCTACCCTGGAGTTGATCTAGCTTATCGTTTTCTACCTCATTGGAAAATTATTGCAAATGCTGGTTCGGGTCAACGAATTCCTTCTTTTACTGATTTATACCTAAACCAACTCCCTGGAAATATTGGAAATCCTTTATTAATGCCAGAAAACGCATGGAATTTTGGAGGTCATATTCAATATGCTACACAAAAAATTACAGCTGAAATCGGTTATTTCTACAGAGACATTACAAGTTTTATAGATTGGGTAAGAGATTCTATCACTCAACCTTATTCTCCTATAAATTATGGTCACATGAATATTCATGGTGTGTTTGCAAGAATACAACAAAGTTTTGTTATTAAAAATGATCACAAATTGGGATATTTTATTCGCTATAACTACTTACAACCAAGTCAGCGTTCTTTGAATGGAAAAATATCAAAATATGTATTAGAATCACTTAAACATCAACTGATGGCAGGTGTTCATTATAGCTACAAATTTTTCTCTCTACAGGTAACAAATCGTTGGATAGAACGCGAATTGAATACACCATATAACGTATTAGATGCCCGAGTTGCCTTCCAAATTAAGAGCTTCCAAATTTACGCGGATGCAAGTAATTTATTAAACTCAAATTACATCGAAGCGGGGGCTGTACCAATGCCTACCAGATGGTTTAAACTAGGGTTGAAATATAGATGGAAATAGGTATAAGTTACCCTAATATTTATTAAATCTTTTCCCTCATTTTAACAAATTAGTTGAATCATTCAAGATTTTTTATAAAATTTTTCAATAGCTTAGCTGTAATTAAATATTAGGTTTTGCACACTATAATAGCTTATGAGAATACTACTTATACTTACATTCCTACTATTTTCTTCATGTCTATATTCACAAGAAGAACATCTTGCGTTACAAAATGAACGTATCTATCAACTAGGAGGTTATTATGGAAATGGGTATACTCCTTGGATAAAAGAAGCAAATCCAATGTATTATTTAGGAATACGCGCTCATCTTCCTTATAAGAAACATAGATTTAGAAGAAGTGAGGTTTATTTACAATTTAGTGGGATTTTCAGCTCTAATAAATCGAGCATAAATGAAAACCCAAGTTCTTACAATAATGTTCGTCAAACTATCAGGAAAGATCAATCTGTTTTTGCAGATATTGGTACAAAAATTCAATTTAAAGCAGTTAATTATTATCGATTTAGGTTTTATGTATCGCCATTTATAGGAGCAGGATGGGTTTTATATACAGGAGCATCTATTACAAAGCATATTTATAATGATCCACATTCATCCGAAAGTTTTTAAAAATCTTGATAATTCCTTCTATATCTTAGTAAAATCGTCATTATATCGGGTTTTATTGAGAAAATAAGTCATATTGATCAAATATTTTAGGAGGTTTATCTCTTTTAATTTTCTTAGCGCCTTCAGAAATTGAGTCACACACATAATTCAAGGAGAGATAAAAAGGTAAACAAATTCTGATTTTTTCGACAAAATTAGAGAATGACTGTACTTTCTTTTTTGTGGTTCTACGAATCAATTCAAGTATAAGATATGAAATTAGAGCAATGTAAATTTGTGATTTTACAGCATTTTCACTCGTTCCAATAAATGTCTTTAATTGTAGATTTTGTTTAATTGCTTTGAAAAAGAGTTCAATATCCCATCGTTTCTTATACAAATCAGCGATTGTCCTAGCTTTCCATTCTAATTGATTTGTTATAATTTCAATTACTTTGTTTTCATCTGGTTTGTAAACATGTACTAATCTCAAATAATGCTGGTCGATACCACAATCTTTCGATTTCTGACCAGAAAGTTTGATAATTTCATCTTTTAAGATATCTTGATCATCGACTTCGGGTAATTCTATTTCTTGAATGGTTTCATAAACAGTGTTGTTTTTTATTCTTGTAACAAAAACATTTTCTGCTTGTATTCGATTTAACATTAATTGAAAATCAAAATAGCCTCTGTCCTCAACGATTATGGTGTTTTTTGGAAAAATAAGTTGAGATAAACCATAGCGATCATGCATTTTGGCTTCAGTTATATTTATCATATCAGGAATCATTAAATAATCATCCCAACAAGTGTGGATTTTAATTCCTCCTTTAGCTGTCCGAAATTTTGCCCAATCAAACATCGATAAACAGAGGCTAATTGTGGTGCTATCAATGAGTTTAATTTTTTGGTCTTTAATTTCCTCAATGATTTTGCTTTGATGTTTAGTTGCTAAAATGCGTTCATAGTGTTTTAAGAGTCTAAAATATAGCGTTTCATAGATTTTCCAATTCCGCTTTTTATTACCGTCGCTCATTGTTGAACGTGCAGGACTTTGTAATAAGCCTAAGTCCTTAATATACGTCTCATTCACACCTAAACCAATAGAAATATCGCTTAATGTTAAACATTTATTCAGCTGTCCGAAAGTCATTGCCACAAACTGGTCGTAAGTTTTATATTTACTACAGCCTTTGTCACCTTGAAACTGTTTGGAGCAAGCCTCCAACATCCAACGAGGTACGAAATCTATTATTTGGCGAATTAAAGGTTTGTTATTATTTTTGCATCGTCTGAAAAGTCCCATAAAATTTGTTTTTTAGTCGAAACCAAAAATAAAGGATTTTTCAGACATTTTTTTAAATTTCAAACTTTCGGATAGTTGTGATAATGATCCTTCAAATAATTCAAGTGATTATTATGTTGAAAAAAAGAATTATAATTTTTACAGCCAAATTGGCGGAAGTGGGTTTACATTCAATTTTGGATTGAGTTTAGACCATGAATTTCGGCTTTCTGAAAATATGTTCTTAAATGTCGATATTCAACCTTTAAGGCCAACACTCATACCAGCGAGTCCAACAATACTAAATTGGAAAGGTAGATTGGAATTATATATCACTATCGGTGTATCTTGGAAGATTAAGGAAAGAGAGGATTAAACTCCCTAAATTTTTATTTTCTTTGGCGTTTAATAACAAAAATTTAAAGCACACAATTATGAAAAAACTATTTTTTATACTATCTATTCTCGGTCATTCTATTTCTTTTTCACAAGATAGTCAGACTGACTACTCTCTGGTTAATGAACAGTCGACCTGTATGGAATATCTTCTACCATTATTTACTATCCATGGTGTACCAAAAAATCAAAATGAAAATGATACACTTTCAATACTAATCAATCATGGATATTGCGTTGGTTATTCAACAAAATATAATCAACCTCGTTGGGTGGCATATCAAGTTTCAAATGCAAAACAAGATGTAGATTATAGTCGTTTTCCATTTTTTGTAGATGATACTCGATTAAATCCAGAAAATAGAATTGGTAGCGAAACATTTGGTGGTGGTTATGATTTGGGACATCTTGCACCAAACGCTGCTATCAATAGACAATATTCAAAGCTTTCTCTGATGGAAACCTTTTTAATGAGTAATATCTCTCCTCAAACAGCCGATCTAAATAGGGGTGTTTGGCAAAAATTAGAAGCAAAAATTTATACCGATTATATCAGTGAAAAAGAACATCTATGGGTAATCATTGGTCCTGTTTTTTCAGAAAACCCTGAATATATTACCCGAAAAAATAAAACAAAAGTTGCAATTCCAGAAGCCTTTTATTGTATTCTAATTAGACCTAGAGTATATCCTTATGATTCACCTGGAAATTCGGATTACTTAACCTTTTTGTTTCCCCAACAAATTGATAGAAAACAGCCTATTGATGTTCAGTTTCTAACAAATATCAATGAAATTGAATGCAAAACAAAACTCAATTTTTTTCCAAATCTAACAAAGACAATGGAAAAGAAAATAGAAGAAAAAATAGCTACCGAATTGTGGGAAATTAGTGAGTAAATGAACTGTGTTCGATTTTATTTGTTAAAATAATAGAATAGAAAAGTAAATTTAATTCCTAAAAAAACTATAATGAAAATATATATTCAATCCATTGCCATGGGTGTATTGCTCTTATTGGCATTCAATACTTCTTTACTTGGACAAAGTAAAAAAATTGCAAAAACTGAAGGGTTTATCACTAATTTCGAACAAGCTAAAAAAGAAGCTGCCGCTTTAAATCAACCTATTTTTGCTTTCTTTACTGGAAGTGATTGGTGTTATTGGTGTAAGAATCTTCAAGCTGAAGTGCTGTCAACTCCAGCATTTAAGGATTATGCAAAACAAAATTTCGTACTTTTTGAAGCAGATTTTCCTCAAAAAATAGCACAAAGTGAAGATTTAAAAAAACAAAATAAAGAGCTGGCCGAAAAATATAATGTTACTGGTTTTCCTACTGTATTCTTAATGGATGCATCTGGAAAAGTTAAAGTAAAATCTGGTTATCGTCCAGGTGGTCCTGAAAACTACATTAAAGAACTCAACGATGCATTAGCGGAAGGAAAAAGCTCCACATCACAAGATATGATTGTGGGATGTGGTTATACAGCTAATACTCGTATCGATTATGTAACTGCTGCTCCAGAATGTGTAAAAGCACTTTATAATATTGAAGAATATCTTGGAAAATGCGGTATAGAACAAACTTTATTAACCCTTATTCGCTCTCGTGTCTCTCAAATTAACGGTTGCGCTTACTGTTTAGATGGACACACAAAAGAAGCACATGACCAGAAAATAGATGATCAACGAATTTATTTACTCCCTGTCTGGAGAGAAGCTCCGTGTTATACAGATAGAGAAAGAGCAGCTTTAGCTTGGGCAGAAGCATTGACTTTATTACCTCAAAATGAGATAGGAGATGAATTATATAATAAAGTTAGACGCTACTTTAATGAAAAAGAATTAGTAGATTTAACCTATGCAATTATCTCTATTAATAGTTGGAATCGTTTAGCTATATCCATGAGATCACCTGTGGGTGAAGGTTGGTAATTTTAATATAATTTAACCTATTATGTATTTAGAATAAAATACAGATTATGTTGTCAGTCTTCGATACCCTTCGGCATGCTCAGGACATGCAATTTTCTCCTATCGTCGAAAACCACTCAGTCTGACAATTCATAGAGAGGGCAGGGCGGTCGGCTTTGCCGACCGATAGTAGCCCATCACAGTTGTCATCCCGAGAACCTTGGTTGCTCGGGATCTATTTGTAAATTATATTTTTTAACTTTACAAATAAAATACATTGATTGATTATCAATGTATTTGTTTTTTATTAATACATAATGAGTAATTTTAATATAATTTATGAAAAAGTTAATTTTTATCTTGGTATTCATTTGTTCAATATACGCTTGTGAATCGAATGAGCCTGAAATCAATTCGTCTGGCGAAATTGTTTCATTGATATATACTGATGCAAAAGAGCAACAACTTCATTTAGTTTTTGATAATTCAAAAGACATAGTTACTATCACATTTAATGGAGATGTGGCAGAACTACCAAGTCAAAAAGCAGCTTCTGGAATTTGGTATGAAAATGATCAATACGAACTAAGAGGAAAAGGAGAACATATTACACTTTACAAAGACAAAAAAATTGTTTTTGAAAATTAGTACTTTTAAAATCTTAACTTAGTAAGGTATTTTTCACAATTTATGAAACTAACCGGAGCTCAAATAGCAGTAAAAGCACTCGAAAACCTCGGGATTAAATATACCTTTGGTATCCCTGGTACGCATACTACTGAAATTTATGACGCGCTTACACACTCCAAACAAATTGAACCTATTTTAGTTGCGCATGAAGCTGGTGGTGCTTTTATGGCTGATGCAATTTCTAGAACTTCAGATTCTGTGGGTTGCTTAATGATTGTTCCAGCAGCTGGCTTGACACACGCTTTGAGTGGAATTGGAGAGGCTTATTTGGCTGGTATTCCTATGATTGTCATTTCAGGTGGCATTCGTAGAGATACAGGAAAACACTATCAGTTACACCAAATTGATATGCAACCTATTGCTAAAAATGTCACCAAAGCACAATACCTCATCGAAAAATCAGAAGATATTCCTGCTATTCTATACGAAGCATATAATGTTGCTTTGAGTGGGGAACCCGGGCCTGTATTCGTTGAGATCCCAGTGGAAATTATGATGTTTAGCTCAGATTTAAAAGAAATTCCTGCGTATGTACCAAACATCATTCGTCCAAGCTTAGATAAAACAAAAATTAGTCAAGCAGTTGAACTACTAAAAGCTGCTAAAAATCCTTATTTATTCTTAGGTTGGGGAGCTAAAGACGCACAAGAGTATTCTATTAAAATCGCTGAAAAACTTCAAGCACCCGTTTCTGTTACCATGCAGGGAAAGAGTGTTTTTCCTAATAATCATTCGCTGTTTGCAGGATGTTTCCTTGGGAAAAGTGCCCAGCCATCAGGAAGGGAAACCTTTAAAAAACACGATGCTTTATTGGCTGTAGGTTGTCGATTTTCAGAAATTTCCACAGGAAGTTACGGAATTGAAGCACCAAAAAATTTAATTCACATCGATATCAATAAAGAAGTTTTTGATAAGAATTACCCCACAACACTTGCTATCGAAGGAGATGCAACTGAAGTATTAAAAGCTATCTGGGAGGAATTAAAAGATGTAGAAATTTCAAACGACAACACCCAAATTGCTGGCAAAATTCAACAACTAAAAACAGATTATTTCAATGAGTGGTTAGGTAAGAAACAAAACGATAAAGTGTCTCCTGGTTATTTCTTTGATTATCTAAATAAACATGCAGGTGATGACAGTATTGTAGTTTTAGATGATGGTAATCATACCTTTTTAGCTTGTGAATTACTAACAACAGTAAAACCTGGTCATCTGATTTCTCCAACTGATTTCAATTGTATGGGATATTGCATTCCAGCTGCTATCGCTGCAAAATTAGCTAATCCCGAAAAACGTGTGATTGCTATTACGGGAGATGGTGCATCTCAAATGACAGGGTTGGAATTAATCACTGCAAAAACATATGATGTTGCTCCTATCGTATGTGTTTTTAACGACGGAGAACTCGGACAAATTGCTCAATTTCAGGAAATACCTTTAAAAATTAAAGCTAATTCGATTATCGGTCATTTGAATTTTGAAGGACTTGCTTTAGCAACAGGTTGTGAATATCTTCATTTAGGAAATGATAATCAGATAGATGGAATTATGCAAACTGCTTTTGAATTTGCAAATAAAGGCAAAGCTGTTTTAGTTGATGTAACAATTGATTACAGTAAAAAAACAGCTTTTACAAAAGGAGTTGTTAAAACTAATTTGTCGCGTTTCCCACTGGGAGAAAAAATACGTTTTATTGCCAGAGCTGTTAAAAGACATACCATAGGATAAAATTTAAGTATGAGAAAAGTTGAATACACACTACTTGGAATTACCATTCTTGCTCTGTTTTTAAAAATACAATTCGTGCCGGGTGGAGCATCCTTACTTGTGCTTTCAGCCTCTACGCTGACTATCTTTTATTATATGTATGCTCCCTTATTGTTTACAGATATATGGAACGAAAAATTTGATTTTTCTCAGATTTCTGCTCAACAAATAAAGACGGACAATAAGCGGTTTTCAACTATTCTAACTCTAAGCAGATGGGTACTTTCTATGATTATTTTGGGTGTTTTATTTAATTTACAATATTGGCCAGGAGGAAGACTGCTTTTAACAATAGGACTTATAGCTGCTGTAATTACGTATTACCTCATCCGTAATAGTAAATTTGAAAACAAAGAGAAATATGGTCAACGTGTAAATAACCGTTTATTGGCTTTTACCTTAATTGGAATGATAATTATTAGTAAGTTAAATGGCTTTATTTGATAGGTAAAACATCAAATAGAGCCAATGATTCAAGTTATTTATAAATAAAACCAATTCCCTATCTTTGTAATTGAAAATGATTTGTTATCTTGTATTGTTGAAATGAAGGTAGAAATGAAAGCGTTAGAGATAAACAGTAAGATTCAAAAAATATTGTCATCAAGTAAACTTGATAATACAAAGTTTAGGAAGAATGTTATAGAAAAAGACAATAAAGAAAACCTTGAAGCAGCATTTACTCACTTTCTACATAATTCTAAAAATGGTCATTCAAAAACATATAAAAAAGACGCTCTAAATTTCTCAAAAAGAGTTTTAGAATACGAATACCCTGAGGAAAAAATAACAATGAAAGTAGCCGAAGAAGCTCTACAATATGGGCTTTTTGAAACTTTTGATATTCCTTTCTTACCAAAAGAAAACCCTAATTTTACATTCATAGATTTGTTTGCAGGAATTGGTGGATTTCGACTTGCCTTGCAAAACTTGGGTGGTAAATGTGTATACACAAGCGAATGGGATAAATATTCGCAAAAAACATACCGAGCAAACTTTGGAGAAACCCCATTTGGAGATATTACTAAAGAAGAAACAAAGTCATATATTCCAGATGATTTTGATGTTCTTTGCGCAGGTTTTCCCTGTCAAGCTTTTTCAATTGCAGGAAAAAGAGGTGGTTTTGAAGATACCAGAGGAACATTATTTTTTGATGTTGCAGAAATTATTAAAAGGAAACAGCCAAAAGCTATTTTTCTTGAGAACGTAAAAGGACTTAGAAATCATAAAGGAGGGAAAACATTAGCAACAATACTTAATGTTTTAAGAAATGATTTGGGATATTTTGTGCCCGAACCACAAATTGTAAATGCAAAAAACTTTGGTGTTCCGCAAAATAGAGAACGTATTTTTATAACTGGTTTTCATCCAAGTACTGGAATTAATAAGTTTTCTTATCCTAAACCTACAAATAAAAAAATAACATTTGCAGATATTAAGGAGGAAAAAGTACCTGACACAAAATATTATCTTTCTACTACCTATATAAAAACACTTAAAGAACATAAGGCAAGGCATGAAAAAAAAGGTAATGGCTTTGGATATGAAGTTATTCAAGATACTGAAATTGCAAATGCGGTAGTTTGTGGAGGAATGGGAAGAGAGCGAAACTTAGTATTGGATTTTAGAATTATGGATTTTACTCCTACAACTAATATTCTTGGAAAGGTAAATCGTGAAGGGATTAGAAAAATGACTCCAAGAGAATGGGCAAGATTGCAAGGTTTTCCTGATAATTTTATAATCCCTGTTTCTGATGCACAAGCATATAAACAATTTGGAAATTCTGTCGCTGTTCCTGCAATACAGGCAATGGCAAAACAAATTTTAGAAACCTTAGATATAAAGATTGATGATAACAGGAAATAAAGGAGAATGGAGTGAAATTTATACACTTTTAAAAATAATTTCTGATAAAGAGTTACATGGAGGAGATGGATCTCTAAATAAAATCGAATCTTTAATATTTCCAATCATTAAAGTCCTTAGAGACGAATCAAACGGAACTTTTGAATTTGGATATCAAGACGATTTAGTTATCATTAAAAATAATGAAGATATATTTAAAATCTCCATCTTAGACTTTCATAAACAAGCTCATTTTCTATTATCAAAATTACAAGGAAAAACAGAAAGAACATTTTCAGTACCAGAAGTTGAAAAATTCATCAATTCATTTAATAGCAAAACTCTAAAAGCAAAATCTACATTAAAAAGCGACATTCGTGTAGTAATTCATGATCAAAGGACTGGTGTTAATCCAGAATTAGGATTTAGTATAAAATCAAAATTAGGAAGCCCATCAACCTTACTAAATGCTGGAAAAACAACCAACTTTATTTATGAGATTGAAAATACTTCTTTTACTTCTGTCGAAATAGAAGAAATAAACTCTATAAGTTCAGCAAGTAAAATTCAGGATAGAATTCAAAGAATAATAGACAAAGGTGGACTTATTAATTTTAAAAACCTTGAAAATAGTATTTTTGAAAATAATCTCACACTAATTGACAGTTCATTAACAAGAATAGCATCTGAATTATTAATTATATTTTTTACATCTAATACATCAAAAATAAATGAACTTGTCGCATCGGTTGCAACTAAAAACCCTATTGGATATAACATAGACAATAAACATCCATTTTATGAATACAAAGTAAAAAAATTACTTACAGATATAGCCTTAGGTATGACACCTGCTACAGTATGGAATGGAACATTAGATGCTACAGGTGGATATTTAATTGTCAAAGAAGATGGTGACATTTTATGCTATCACATCTACAACAGAAACCAGTTTGAGGACTATTTATTTAAAAATACAAAATTAGAAACAGCAAGCAGTCAAAGACATGGGTTTGGTACAATTTACAAGGAACAAAATAAGTTTTATTTTAAATTAAATCTTCAAATTAGATTTTTATAAAGAAGATATCAGACTATAACACACCTTCTATAAAAAGCAACATATTTATACTGTTAGTTAGTGGATATTAAATACTATCTTTAGTAATATATATTAGCCTTTCTAACAATGTCCACACGCAATTTTATCCACTCTTCGTTGGTGGCGACCACCCTCAAAAGCTGTGTTTAAAAAGATTTCTACAAATTTAATTCCCTCCTCTTTAGAAATAAATCTACCAGGTAAAGCAATAATATTTGCATCATTATGTTGACGAGCTAAGGCAACAATTTCTTCGTTCCAACACAAGGCACCGCGAATTCCTTGGTGCTTATTTACCGTCATATTGATACCATTTCCACTTCCACAAATCACGATTCCTAAAGTTCCTGGATTATTTAGAACGTGCTCTGCTACCGGATGACCATAGTCGGGATAATCAATACTGTCTTCTGAGTAAGTACCGTAATCCTTAAACTGATAGCCTAATTTCGAAAAATATTCCTTCACAGCTTCTTTTAATTGAAATCCAGCGTGATCAGCGCCAATAGGGATAATGATAGATTTGTCCATAACGAATTTTTTACAAAGGTAAGCATTAAATCCACTATCAACAAAGACTAAAACTTATCAACTTTCACATTTTTTCAACATTCTAAAACAAGGAAAATACACGATTTTAGAAATAAAGTTATAGACAGTTTTATTAATAATTTGTTTGCTGATTGTTGATTACTTTCAATAAAATTTACTTGATATTCTCATTTAATTGTCCATCCAAATCTGAAATGAAAAAAGCAAGAGGAATTTATTATTTCTTATTGTAATTTATGCACATCAAAAAATGATAAAAAGTCGATTTTCACACAAAAAAAATATCAACCACTAAACCATTTTTAAAATTGTTTATAAAGATGTAAATCACTCAAAATTAACGCCTTATTTTGGTATAATATGTCAGTAACTTTTGTTTTTTTGTGCATATCTATTAAAGCAAGTTTTTATGCATAATTTAATACACCATTTCAACAGAATAATAATAATAGTAAAATATATTTTAAATTAATTTATTTATATTCTTTTATAGATAGTGAGAAAAAAAGAACGTTTGGATGTTTGAAAAATAATTTTTATCTTCTTGTTAAAATAAACTATACTAATTGATTATCAGTTATTTATAGTTAATTAATTTTGAAAATAAAACTATGATTTGATGAATATTTTTATCCTACTATTTTCATATCGATCTCCTTTTTGAATAAATCGACTTTATTTACTTTTACTAGTACTTTATCACCAAAATTGTAAGTGTATTTAGTATGTCGTCCAGTAATTTGGAATTTATTTTGATCAAAATAATATGTATCATCTGGTAAATCGTTCATCCTAACCATTCCTTCACAATTATTTTCAACTATTTTAACGTAGATACCGTGATCTGTCAAACCTGAAATAGTTCCTTCAAAAACTTGTCCCACTTTATCCAATAGGTATTTTGCTTGGAAGAACTTATTAGATTCTCTTTCTGCTTCTATAGCTTTCTTTTCTTGGTTAGATATATGCTTACAAATTTCATTTAATCTATTTCCGTAGCTCTTATTAACATTGTTTAATTTATCCAATAAAATACGGTGAACCATCAAATCTGCATATCTACGAATAGGAGATGTAAAATGGGTATAAAAATCAAAAGCAAGTCCGTAGTGACCAATATTATTGGTTTGGTAAACTGCTTTTGCCATAGAGCGAATTGCCATATTTTGAATCAAATCGTATTCTGGTGTATCACGTATTTTATCTAATAATTGATTGATTTTTTTAGCTGCAGAATCTACATCTTTTAAAGCTAAGGAATAATTAAATTTATCTATAAAAATAGAAAAGGTATTCAGTTTTTCAATATCGGGTTTATCGTGACAACGGTAAATAAATTCTTTGTTATATCCTTTATCATTATTTAATTTACCTACGTATAAAGCTACACGTTTATTAGCAAGCAACATAAATTCCTCAATGAGTTTATTTGCTTCTTTCATAATGCGTCGTTTCACTTCTATAGGATTTCCGTTTTCATCTAATACAAATCGTAATTCTTCTGATTCTATCGCTAAAGCTCCATTTTGGATACGTTCTTTTCGATAAGCTTGTGCAATATGATGAAGTGTAAGTATTACTTCACTATATTCATCTTTCTTACCTTCAATAATTTCTTGTGCTTCTTCATAGGAAAAACGATGATTAGAGCATATTACTGTTTTTCCAAACCATTGATTATGAATTTTACCATCTTGTCCTATTTCAAAAATTGCAGAGAATGCAAATTTATCTTCATTCGGACGTAAAGAGCATGCTAAGTTTGAAATTTCTTCGGGTAACATAGGAATAACTCTATCTTCTAAATAAACAGAATTTCCTCGTTTTAATGCTTCTACATC
The DNA here is from genome assembly GCA_023957385.1 of Brumimicrobium sp. NCBI lineage: Bacteria > Pseudomonadati > Bacteroidota > Flavobacteriia > Flavobacteriales > Crocinitomicaceae > Brumimicrobium > Brumimicrobium sp. The sequence goes on from JAMLGZ010000001.1 coordinate 132,944, forward strand.
AATGGGTGAATTCGGTTGTACATAAAAACTCACATCGGCTATATGAACACCTATTTCATAATTACCATTGTCTAGTTTCTTGAATGAAAGTGCATCATCAAAATCTTTTGCATCTACAGGGTCTATTGTTAAAGTAATCTCGTCACGATAATCTCTTCTTTTTTTAACTTCATCTTGATCTAATTCAACACTTATCTTTTCAGCGATTTCAGTGACCTCTTTCGGAAAACCAGAGTCGAATTGTTTTTTAGCTAAAATAGAAAGCATTTCTGTGTTATTATCACCAGCTTCACCTAATAATTCTACAATTTCTCCATAAGGATTGTCCATATCTTTTGGCCAAGAAGTAATTCTAGCAATCGCTTTTTGACCATGCTTTCCTTCTTTTAATTTTTTTAAGGGAATAAAGATATCTACATTGATTTTTCTATCATCAGAAATTAAAAATGCAAAGTTTTTATGAATATCTAAAGTACCTACAAACAGGGTTATTTTACGTTCTATGATTTTTGTAATAACACCTTCTATTTTCCCCTTTTTTTTCTTAATTACTTGTACTTCAACTAAATCTCCTTGCAAGGCATGATTTGTACATTCTTTACTTACATAAATATCACCTTCCAATTCAGGTACGATAATATATGCAGTTCCTCTAGGGGTTGCATCTACAGTTCCTTGATAAACTGTAGTAAAACCTTCGTTAAGAATAAATTCACCACGTTGAAATTCATTTAAGAACCCATCTTTTTTAAGATCATTTAGAATGGATAAAATAAGTTTACGTAAATTTTTATCTTTAATTTGGAGAATAGCACTAATGTGTGTAGAATTATATTGCTGATCCGGATGACTTTCAAAAATTTTACGAATAGCGACTTCTAATCCTTTTTTATTTATTTTATGTTTTGACATGAATATTATTTGTTCGTATTTTGATCTATCACCTCTGCGATGATGGCTTCAGGATTTCGTATTAATTCAATTTCATCTCCGTTGAGTTGTAAATCTTTGATTGCTGTATCTCGAGTAGGTCTCCACATAACCAGAAAAATAAATGGAATTATTCCTATGTAGATATACATCATATTTTGGGTTAAAAAATAAACAACAAATGAAAATAAAGCGGGTCCTTCTAACATGGCATATCTCATAATGAGTATTGTTCTATATGAATTCATTTTAGAGATAATATCTGTTTTTTTTCTACATTCTCCTATTTTATTTTGAATAAATGTAAAGTTTAAAATAATATTAATTAGAATTATAAGAGGAACGATATATTGGAAAATATCAAATGAATCAGTCTCAACATCTTCAGGTGATAAAGGTTCTGATATAGTAAAAAACATTAAAAATCCCAGTAAAAAAAAAGGAGATAATGTGAGCGCTATATGAATAATAGCTAGATAACTAAAGTATTTTTTTGAGGTTTGAGTTTTTAGATTTTCCATATATTATCATTTATTATTCAATAACTTCTTCATCATCGTCATCTAGATTTATAGAATCATCTGTTATTTCAGGAAAAATTTGTTTTGTTTCTCCTTCACTTAACGTTTCTACATTTTTAAGTTTACGTTGTATAGCTCTTGTTCTTTTACCAATTACATCATCCAATTGATTAAGCCCTGTTTGAATATTTTTTTGTGCTTTATCCATTAAGCCACCAAAGTTTTCAAATTCTGTCTTAACAGCACCTAAAACTTGCCAAACTTCACTACTTCTTTTTTGGATAGCAAGCGTTTTAAAACCGATTTGTAAACTGTTTAAGATAGCTGCTAAAGTTGTTGGACCTGTAACAATTATCTTGTAAGTACGCTGTAACTCTTCTAATAATGCAGCTTTTCGAACTACTTCAGCGTAAATTCCTTCAAAAGGTAAGAATAAAATAGCAAAATCTGTTGTTCCAGGAGGATCAATGTATTTTTCACTAATGTCTTTTGCCATTTTCTTAATGGTTTGCTCTAAGTTTTTCTGTGCAGTGGTTATCTTATCTGGTTCCCCTTCATCATAAGCATCTTGAAGTTGCTCATAAATATCTTTTGGAAATTTAGCATCTACAGGTAACCAAATATGTTTTCCATCACTTTCTTTACCAGGCAATTTAATAGCAAATTCCACTAAATCTGAGCTATTTGCTTTTGTTTTTACATTAGCTTCGTATTGATCTGGAGCTAAGATTTGTTCGAGTAACATTGAAAGTTGTACTTCTCCAATACCACCGCGCATTTTTACGTTGCTTAGTACACGTTTTAAACCACCTACGTCATTGGCTAAATTTTTCATTTCACCCAAACCTTCTTGTACAGACTGTAGTTGTTTACCTACTGTTTCAAAAGATTGACTCAAACGTTCATTCAATGTTTTTTGTAGTTTTTCATCTACTGTCTTTCGCATTTCAGTAAGCTGGTTGTTATTGTCTTCTCGTACATCCTTTAGTTGTTTTTCAACAGATTCTCGTAAATCACCAAATTTTTGACGAATAAGTTCATTTAAATCTTTGTTGTTTTGCGTATTTGTTTCACTAAAGGTTTGTAAATTTTTTCCAAGCTCATCCCTGTTTTCTTTGGCAGTTTTTGAACTTTCTTCTCGACTACGTTGAAATTCATCCCTCATTCTCTTTTCTGTTTGTTCGAGCAGAATTCCAAATTTTTTAGTTTCAGCAATTAAATCATTTAATTGTGGACTTTCTTCTTGCTTTTGTTTTTTAGTAATAACAAGAATGATGTTGAGAACAACTAATAGAATTAATATAATTAAAAGTGTTTGTATCATGTATTTCTGACTATAAGAATGATTATCAAAGTAAAAAATAAATATAGAGATAATCTTTGATTAATTGTAAAATGAATAAAAATTGATAAAGAAGTAAACAATGATACTACCACTTAAAAATTAAAATACTCTTAAAAACAGTTTCATTATTAAACTATAACATATATCTTTATACATTTGGATACCACAAGAATGCTTATGAAGCAAAGAATCTTTTTATTATTAGTATTTCTATTTTGTTTTTTGTCATTAAAAGCACAAGATAATATACAGTTTAAAAACTTTACCATTAATGATGGTCTATCACAGAGTACCGTTACCTGTGTTGTTCAGGATCAATTCGGTATTTTATGGTTAGGAACACAAGAAGGAATCAACCGATTTGATGGAAAAAACTTTGAAGTTATTTCTATAGATAAAGGTTATGATCTAGGAAATGACAATATTATTACAAGTTTTGTAGATAAAAATAATAATATCTGGTTTGGCTCATATAATGGAATTATAAAATATGATTCCAAACTTGTTAGTTTTAAAACCTATAGTCTTGATTTTAGCGAAAGACTTGAAATTCATACTATCAAGGAAGATAATGATGGAAATTTATGGATAGGATCGGCATTTGGTAAGATTTATAAATTTGATGTTAAAAGTGAAAAATTCATTTTACTAAATGATAAAATCTTTAACTCTACAATTAAAGATATTAAATTTTTGGATGATAAGGTTTTATTGATCAGTGAATTTGAAGGTATTTTAGTTACTGATTATAATTTTAAATATCAGCGCATTATAAACCCAAAACTTGAAGAAGGTTCCTATTTCTTATTAAATAAATTTATTAATATTCCGGATCGTGCGGTTGCTGTTGTGACTGATAAAGGAGCTTTTTATTTGAATATTGCGAATGAACGATTCACTCCTCTGGGTGGCCTATATGACGAAGTAAATAATCATAATATTAAAGATGCACTTTCTATCGATGAGAATAGAGTTATTATGGCCACTGAAAATGATGGTATCTTTCTCGTTAGTAAAAATCTAAATGATAGTATAAATATATCACATTATACTGCTGATATATTTCAAAAAGGAGCATTAATTTCAAATATGATCTATGGATTATTTAAGGATAATCAAGGAGTAATATGGATTTATTCAAATAGAGGAATTAGTAGTTATAATCCAAATTTTTTAGGTTTTAGAGGGGTTAGTGCTAGTAAAGATTTATCAAAGGGATTACCTTCTCAAAATGTATGGGGCTTTGCTGAATCAAGTGATGGTAATAATTTATATATAGCGGCTGATCACGGTATATCTAATTATGATAGAAAAAAACACGTCTTTTATCACTACTATAGAGAATTTACAGGTAATGATGATTATACCACTTTATGTATTCGTATTGTTAAAAAAAATCATTTTCTGGTTGGAAGCATTGATGGTTTTTTTGAATTAGTTGTAGATTCAAATAATCCTAATATATATGAATACCATAAAATTGAATACCCAGAATCTATACAACGTGGTTTTGATTTAGTATATACTATTATTCCTTTTAAAGACAAAGAGCACTATTTAATTGGTACGCGAGGAGGAGTTATTCTATTTAACTATATAACTAAAAAATTACAATTCTTGAGTTCTTCGGATAGTCCCAATTCTATCGGGGCTGGACCATGTCGAGTTATTTTTTCTCATAAGGACAATTATTATGTTGCTCCTTCATCTGGAGGTTTATATAAAGTTGATTTAATCAATGATTCATTAGTTGTTTTTAAAAATCACGACTTTTCAACATTAAATCAAATTAGTAATTCTTATTTTTCATCAGTAATGGAGATGAATAATTCCATTTTCTGGTTTTCTACAATGGGAGATGGGTTATTCAAATTTGACTTAAACTCCAAAAAAGTTGTCCATTATGATAAATCAAAAGGCTTACCAAATGGTGTAATCTATGGTGTAAAAGCCTCTGATAAGGGTTCTGACTTCATTTGGTTATCCACAAATAAAGGTGTTATAGGTTTTAATACAAAAACAGAAAAATTCTATTCGTTTACTGATAAAGATGGTTTATTAAGTAATGAATTGAATTCTGGAGCTAGTTTTGTTTCTAAAAACGGTCAGATTTATTTTGGAGGTATTCAAGGTTATAATTATTTCTATCCACAGGAATCTTTCTATTTTAATTATAAGATAAAAGTATTCTTCTCAGGCATTGAGGTAGATAATAAAAATATACTCCCAGAAGAACATGGACTTTTAACTGAAAACATTGCATTTACAAAAAGAATTAATCTATCCTATGATAAAAGAAGTATCAAACTTAAATTTTTTGTTGATGATTTAAGTAACTCAGATAGAGTTGAATATAAGTATATTTTACGCGGTTCTAATGATGTAGAAGAAGAATTAGGAAATAATAACGAAATCCGGTTTAATTCACTCGCTCCAGGAACTTATGAGTTGTTTATTTATGCACGTCTTCCTTATCAGGAATGGGGTAATGAACCAGCACATATAATAATTGATGTAGAACGCCCATATTGGCAGACTTGGTGGTTTTATACTATTATTCTAGTTGTTATTTTCTTATTTGTTTTATATAGAGTACGTAAGAATATTGATGAAGAAAGACGTCAACAAGTTCGTTTGGAAATGCTTATTTCGGATAGAACCAGAGAATTACGTAAAAAAAATGAGCAAATTGAAGAACAACGAGAAAAATTGATTCTTCAAACAGAGGAATTGGAAAGAGAGAAAGAGAAATCAGAGCGTTTATTAAATAATGTACTGCCACGTGAAACTGCTAGTCAGTTGAAGAAAGATGGTCATTCTACAGCAAGAGAATTTTCAAAAGTATCTATTTTATTTACAGATTTTGTTGGCTTCTCTAAGATTGCTGAATCTATGCCCGCTTCAGATTTAGTAGCTATATTAGATATGCATTTCAGAAAATTTGATGAAATCATAGAAAAAAATGATTTAGAAAAAATTAAAACTATTGGTGATGCCTACATGGCCGCTGGTGGTGTACCTATTCGTAATAAAACAAACCCAATAAATACCACGTTAGCTGCTGTTCAGATTAAATATTATATGTTGCAACATAAGGTAGATCAAATAAAAAAAGGAGAACCTTATTGGAAACTGCGTATAGGGATTAATACGGGACCTGTGTATGCTGGGGTTATTGGTGCCAAACGTTATGCGTATGATGTGTGGGGAAATACAGTAAATAAAGCTCAACGAATGGAAGGTTTTTGTGAGCCTGAAAAGATTGCAGTGACTGAAGATACTTTTAACTACATTGAACCTTATTTTGAGTGTAATCCAATTGGAAAGGTAGAAATGAAAAGTGGAAACAAAATCATGATGTATGAGGTTGTTTGTATTAAACCCGAACTTTCCATTGGTGGATTGGGTATAGAACCTAATGATGCATTTGATAAATTGGTTACACTCCATCACTTTAGTAAGATTAATTACTATAAAGCAGAACGTTTTATTTTGGCTAAACTTAAAAAAGAACTGAGTCCAAAACTTCATTATCATTCGTATATACACTCTAAAGATGTTACGCGACAAGTTGAACGAATTGCTATTGAAGAGGGAATTACCGATGAAGATTTATTCCTTTTAAAATCTGCCGCTTCGTATCACGATGCTGGATTTGTAGAACAATATGAACATAACGAACCAATTGGTGCGCGTATGGCTGCAGAAATATTGCCTCGCTTTGGTTATTCAGAAGCCCATATACAGCGAATTAAAGAGTTGATATTTGTTACTGAGGTGCCACATCACCCTCAAAATAAATTGGAAGAAATTATATGCGATGCAGATTTGGATTATTTAGGACGTGATGATTTCCATGAGATTGCTGATAGATTACGTCGAGAATTGAGAGAATATGGTAAAATAAATAGCGACCGTAAGTGGGACGAAATGCAAGTTATATTTCTCGAAAAACATCGTTATTTTACTGAAACCGCCTTACGTACGAGATTAGAAAAGAAAAAGCAGAATATTGAGGAAATTAAACAGAGATTAGAGAGGAATGATTACGTTGATTAAAAGAAAAGGGGATTCAATCGAATCCCCTTTTTCTATAATATTGTTGTATTATTTTATGATTAAGAGAATAACACACTTGATCCGTACGGAGTGTCAATTGGATTAACAATCAAGGTAGGTATCTCAGCATCATTTGTAATAATATATTGCTCATAATTAGAAGCAAATCCTAAAAGATTACTCTTATTCTGGTTCATTATAGCGATTAAATCAGCATCTTTCTCAACTGCAAACTTTACAATTTCTTTATCAAACCCAGAAGGATTAGCTAATTTTGCTGTCATCTCAATACCTCTTTCTTCAAAGAATTTTTGAGCAAATAATATGTTAGCATTTACCTTATTTTTCAAGAATTCATCAGTTTCATTTGGTGTAATAACATGAACTCGTGACTGGAAATATTTTGCCATAGAAGCAACAATGGCCAACTTTTGTTTTGTTTCCTTATGTAAATCTAAAGGAACAACAATATCATTATAACCATCTACATTAACTTCTTTTTTCTGAACAATGATGAAAGGAACATTAGAATTAGTTACCACTTTCAATGCGTTTGATCCTGCGATTAATTGCCATCCAGAAGCACCATGTGTTCCCATAAAAATCAATTCTGCATGGTTTTCTGCAGCAAATTCACCAATATCTTCAAAAATATTACCAATTCTTACTTTAGGTACAATTTCAATATTGTGACTTTTGAAAGAGGCAATTACTTCTTTTAATTTTGCTTCAGATTCTTTCAGATTCTTCTCTTTTGAAACCACGTGTAGTAAATATATTTTGGCTCCTACTACTTTAGCAGTTGCTATGGCATGATTTAAAGCACAATCTGCAACTTCTGAAAAATCATGGGGTACAATGAAACTTTTAGTTGACATACTTATAAAAGGTTTATATAGTTTTTGCAAAAATAACTATTTATTCTGTTTAATGAAACAAACAATTTTGATTCTAAAGTAATAAAAATTTGGTTGAATTTCATATTTAGTAGTTAAAAAATACTTTTATAGTAGATTTCTAATAAATTGTTTGTTCATTTTGAGGTCCCGAGCGGATTCGAACCGCTGTACATGGTTTTGCAGACCACTGCCTAGCCACTCGGCCACAGGACCTTTTAATGAGCGTGCAAATATAGAAATAATTATTGGTAATAACCTTAATTAGAATACTTTTATTTTAATCTTCAAGTATGATGGCTACATTTTCTACGTTTCCTCCTATAGGTGGCGTGTGTTTTATTACTTTTACTTTTACACCAATAACACCTTTAATTTCTTTGTGAATTCGTTGATGTATGCGATTACCAACATGCTCAATTAATTTTGATCGAATAGCCATTTCTTCTGTTACTATCTTATTGATTGTAACATAGTCAACTGTATCAGAAACTTCGTCTGTCTGAAAACAAGTGTTGAAATTTGTACTTACTGAAACATCTACCGTATATCTTCCCCCAATACGCTCTTCTTCAGGCATACATCCGTGATAAGCGTATAGTTGGATTCCGTTGACTTCTATAGTGTGTTGCATGTTATCCTTTGATTTTATCAATAATAGCTAGGTTACCCTCCATTCTTTTCAATACTTCTTCTTTACCTAAAAGCACACTGATTTCAAACATACTTGGTCCTGCAGAAGCACCCGTTAATACCAATCGGAAAGGAAATAATACTTTACCCACATTTAATTCTTTTTCTTCCAAAAATGTATGGAAAGAACTTTCTAAATGTGCTGCATCAAATGGTGTAGCACTTCGTAAAACCTCAATCCAATCTTTCATAATTTGGGTGGTATCTTCTTTCCATTTTTTCTGGATGGCCTCTTTATCGAAATGTGTAGGATTTTCAAAAAGATATCTTCCTTCATTGTAAATATCTTCTACAAAAGTTGCTCGCTCTTTCATTAATCCACAAGCTGTTTCTAAATAGGTTTCGCTAACACTTTTTAATTGCTCTCCTTCTTTTTTACGAAGCATACTTGCTAATGAACCATTACTTTCTGCACGTAAATATTGTTGTTGAAACCAATTGGTCTTTTGCGCATCAAATTTAGCCCCTGATTTACTTACACGTTCAAGTGAGAAAGCCTCTACCATGTCATCTAAAGTAAAAATTTCTTGTGTTGTTCCAGGATTCCATCCTAAAAAAGCCAACATGTTGATAAAAGCATTTGGCAAATAACCTCTTTCTCTGTATCCTGAATATTTTTCTCCTTCTGCTGTAAACCAATCTAGTGGAAACACAGGAAACCCTAAACGATCTCCATCTCTTTTGGATAATTTTCCATTTCCATCTGGTCGTAGTAATAATGGTAAGTGGGCAAACTTTGGAGCTTCCCAACCAAAAGCTTCATACAATAAAACATGTAATGGTGCAGATGGTAACCATTCTTCTCCACGGATTACATGAGAAATTTCCATAGTTTTATCGTCAACAATATTTGCTAAGTGATAGGTTGGCATTCCATCACTTTTATATAATACTTTATCATCCAGATTGTTAGTATTTACAACAACCCATCCTCTAATAATATCTTCAAAGCGAACATCTTCATTGCGCGGCATTTTAAAACGAATGACATACGGATCTCCATTCGCTAATCTTCTTTCTACTTCATCTTCTGGTAAAGTAGTAGAATTTTTCATAGAAGAACGTGTAATAGCGTTATATTGCCAGTTAGGCATGTTCATTTTCTTTGCTTGCTCACGCATAAAGTCTAATTCTTCAGCGGTATCAAATGCATAGTAAGCTTTGTCATTTTTAACCAACTCTTCAGCATAAGGCATATACATTTCCTTTCTTTCGGATTGCTTGTATGGCCCGTAATTTCCTCCAATTCCTTGACCTTCTGTTGGCATAATTCCACACCACTTCAACGACTCAATTAAATACTCCTCAGCCCCTTCTACAAAACGAGTTTGATCTGTGTCTTCTATTCGTAAAATAAAAGTTCCTTTATTTTTTTTAGCAAAAAGGTAATTGTATAATGCTGTACGAACTCCTCCTATATGTAAAGGTCCTGTTGGAGATGGAGCGAATCGTACACGAACTGGTTTGTCTGACATAGATTTTCAATATTTTTTGCAAAGATAATGAAAAGAATACCAATACAAATATGAAAAATAGATGAATCACTATTCTAACATCCAAAGCTTGTTTTTCCCTTTGAATCTATCTATAAACCTTGTTTATCACTTGTTTAAACTGTTAGCATTTAAATGTATGTCCTTTTATACATTTTTTGACGCCTATAATTCCAGTGACATATCCATGCTTCCCACATACAGGACAAGAACAATCGTTAGAGGTAGAAGATTTTGATTCTTTAAATAGTGGAGATGAGTCACTTTTTAACCAAACATCATGATCATTTTTGCAAGTATATAGATAGTATCTTACATCATCTTTGGTTTTACTTTGTATGGTTTTTGATAAAGATGAATGACAGATAGGACATAATTTTGATGGAGCAAAAGAGATTAAACTAAACAGAAGAAATAAAGTAAGTGTAGTTTTCATAAAAAATAGCTTTAATTATAAATTGAATGATTGGAATGTTACAAAAACCATGCAATGTTCAATTGCTTAATTTCAATCGTTAAATAATCCTATTTTTTGTACGTTTATTGCTATGTAAAAACTGAATATAAAATCTTTTCGTTTAACTTTACATGTTATTTCAATTTGTAAATGAGTGCTTTTGAAGAATTAATATATCAAGTTGACCAATTTATTAGAAAGTATTACAAGAATCAAATGATTAAAGGAGCCTTCCTTTTTTTGATTTTGTTTCTTTCTACTTTTTTATTGGTGAGTGGCTTAGAATTTTTAGGTCAGTTTAATTCTTTTATTCGAGCTTTTCTTTTCTTTTCTTTTGTTGGTTTAAATGGGTATGTGTTAACTAAATATTTTTTGATTCCCCTTTTCAAACTTTTTTCTTTTGGAGAAAGAATTAGTCGTATTCAGGCAGCTAAAATTATTGGTGAGTTTTTTCCCTCTATCAATGATAAGTTAGTTAATACGCTTCAGTTAGAAGAAAATATCCATGACAATTCTTTGAATTTGGAATTTGTTCAAGCTAGCATTCAACAAAATGCTAAGAAATTAAATACATTTTCGTTTATTTCGGCAATTGATTACGCTTCTAATAAGAAATTCTTAAGTTTTTTTCTACCAATTCTGTTTGTGGTTATATTAGCTGGAATCTTCTTTCCAAAGTTATTTAAAGATGGTACCACAAGAGTAATAAACTTTAATCAAGTATTTGAAATCGCGCCCGATTTTATATTTAACTTGGAAAATTCCAATTTACTGGTTGAAGAAGGTAAATCAATTTTAATTGAAGCCGAAATCATTCCACAAGAAGGGAAGGCGATTCCTAATTCTGTTTATATTATTACCAGTGAAGGAGAATTTGTCATGCGAAAGAATGGAAAAACTAGAATTTCTTTTCTGCTTGAGAATTTAAGTAAAGATGTTCAATTTCATTTTAAAGTTGCGAATAATAATTCAAGATCTTATTTAGTGAAAGTTGCCAAAAGAACCTCTATTGGAAATTTAAGTGTTGATATAGATTATCCAAAATATCTCGGAAGAAATAATGAAAAGATTGATAATCCTGGTGACCTGATTTTACCTGAAGGAACTAAATTAACATGGAATGGGACAGTTAAGAATTCGAATGATTTTAAAATTATTTCGGGTGACACAACACTATCTTTTAAAGATAAATCTGGTTTTAGATACTTTCAACGTATGATGAATTCTTCTGTTCTAACTTTTGTTTTAACAAATAATCAGGTTGATAGAAAAGATACGAATCATTTTTTTATAGATGTTATTAAAGATGAATATCCTCACATTTTACTTAATTCCAAAGAAGATTCTATTCAACGAAAGAAAATTTATTTTAGTGGAAATGTTAGTGATGATTATGGTTTGTCTAGACTTATTTTTTCGTATGAAATCAAACGTAAATCTGGGCAGATAGTAAAAAAAGATACTGATGTTCCTGGGATTGATGGAATACAATCAAATTTTTCTATGTATTTTGATATCAATCAATTACCTCTCGAATTAGAAGATGAATTAACGTATTTCTTTACAGTGTATGATAATGATGGAGTGAATGGATCCAAAGGAACACGTTCAACTATATATCAATATATATCTCCTAGCCAGAAGGAATTGCAAGAACGACGTGCGGAAGACAAAAATAAGAGTCAGGAACAACTTAAAGAATTAACACGAGAAGCAAAAGAACTCAATGAACAAATTGAACAAATGAAAAAGGAATTATTGAATTCCAAAAGCTATTCTTATCAGCAACAAAAGCAGATGGAGAATTTAAAGGAACAACAAGAGTCTTTGCAAGAACGTTTACAAAAACTTAAAGAGGATCTAAAGTCTTCCTTTGATGAAAAACAGAAATTAAGTCCAAGTGATCAAAAGCTTTTAGAAAAACAGGAGCAACTTGAAAAAATGCTTGAACAGTTGATGGATCCAGAACTACTTAAGTTATTGGAAGAGCTCGAAAAAATGCTTAAGGAAAATCAAGATAAGAATATACTTGATAAATTAAATGAAAGTGAAATGTCTTCTGAACAGATGGAAAAACAGTTAGATAGAACCATGGAGATGTTAAAAATAATGGATGTACAGGAGCGTGTGGAAGATTTACAGAAAAACTTATTGGAACTAGCTAAAGAACAAGATCAATTAAGAGAGGACTTAAAAAATAATAAGATTTCAAAAGAAGATGCGCAAAAAAAACAAGAAGAATTAAATAAAGATTTCAATAAGCTACAGAATGAACTAAAAGAGATGATGGATAAAAATGATGATTTGAAACGACCTTATTCTTTTGACGGTTTAGAAGAATTATCTAAAGATATATCTAAAGATATGCAGGATGCAAAAGAGCAAATTGATAAAGGAAATAATAAGAATGCGCAAAGTAAACAAAAAGATGCAGGTGATAAAATGGAACAGGCTGCTTCTCAATTACAAGCACAAATGCAACAAAGTCAGCAAGAACAAGATGAAGAAGATGTTGCTTCTTTACGTATGTTGTTAAAAAATTTACTTAAACTGAGTTTCGATCAAGAAGCAAATATGACAAGTTTTGAATCTACGTCTATTTATGATCCTTTCTTCGTTACATTAGGTCAAGAACAGCGTAATATAATGGATAATTTTAAACCTGTTCAAGATAGTCTTCGTGCTTTAGCAAATCGTATTCCTCAGATTTCTTCTTTTATTGAGCAGGAGTTGAAGGAGATTAACAAAGAATTTGGATATATACCAGATTTAATTGGAGAACGTGAAAAACGTGCTTTATCGATGAAACAGCAATTTGTTATGATGCACCTAAATAATTTAGCGCTCTTTTTAAATGAATCTTTAGAGCAAAAACAAAAACAAATGCAATCCAATATGCCTGGTTCTGGTAATTGCTCTACTCCTGGAGGATCTGGAAAATCGGGAGAATCTGAAGAAGGAGATATGGAGGGAATGAAAGAGATGATAAAAAAGCAATTGGAAAAAATGAAAAATGGTGAAGGAAATCCGGGTGGACAAAAACCTGGAGGACAAGATGGATTACTTCCAATTCAGTCAAAAGATGCTGCTAAGATGGCTGCTGAACAAAGTGCAATGCAAAAAAAACTACAAGAATTACGTGATAAATTAAATCAAGAAGGTAAAGGTGAGGGCAATCAGTTAAATGATTTAATTAAAGAATTAGAAAAACAACAAGAAAGCCTGATTAATCGTGACTGGAATGAAGAAATGATCGAACGTCAACAAGAGATTTTGACCCGCCTTTTAGAAAGTGAGAAAGCCCTTAAAGAAAGAGGTCTTGATGAAAAAAGAGAAAGTAATTCAGGAAAAGATGAAAATTTTGGTAACCAAATTGAGTTTTTGGAGTATAAGAGACAAAAAGAGAAGCAAATTGAGTTATTAAAAACACTTGACCCTTCTTTTAGTAAATATTATAAGGATAAGGCTAATGCCTATTTTTTAGAAATAAATTAGTGCTGATTAATACATTTTGAATGGAAACTCACTATAAAGAAATTGAAACGACCTCATTTAATTCAGATATTCATAATATCAGTATAGCTGAATCTTTTATAGACACTGTTTGTAATGACTTATTAATTGATGAAGATAATTATGGTAATATTCTGATTGCGGTGACTGAGGCTGTAAATAATGCAATGCAGCACGGTAACAGGATGGATCAGTCAAAATTAATTCAGATTAGTGCTTTTTCTAATTCAGATGAATTGCGTTTTGTTATTAAAGATCAGGGAATTGGTTTTGACTTTAATTCTTTACCTGACCCTACAGCACCTGAGAACATTGAAAAGGAAACTGGGCGTGGTGTTTTTTTAATGCGCTCTTTGGCGGATGAAGTTGTTTTTGAAGATAATGGATCTAAAGTAACACTTATTTTTTCGTTACAAAAATGATTGATTTTCAATTTATAAATGTCACACCACCTAACTTAGATCATATACATAATTGGGTTTCTGAAGCTGTCTTGAATGAACAAAAAATCTTAGGAGATTTAGCGCTCGTTATTGGCACAGATGAATGGCTTCTAGAAATAAATCAACAATATTTACAACATGATTATTTTACTGATGTTATCACTTTCGATTACTGTTTTGATGATGTTGTTTCTGGTGATTTACTAATTAGTTTAGATAGAGTTTTTGATAATGCACAAACCTTTAATGTTTCACGTGAAACAGAACTGAACCGTGTTATAATTCATGGTGTTCTTCATTTGTGTGGTTATAAAGATAAAACAGAAGAGGATATTAAAATTATTCGAGAAAAAGAGGATTACTATCTTTCTCTGTTGTAATTTTGTTCCACGTGAAACAAATTTTTTATGCTTAAAGAATACGATGTTATAGTTGTTGGTGCGGGACATGCTGGTTGTGAGGCGGCAAATGTCGCGGGTAAGATGGGTATGTCTGTGTTGTTGGTAACTATGAATATGAATACTATCGCTCAAATGTCATGTAACCCAGCAATGGGAGGTGTTGCCAAAGGACAGATTGTTCGTGAAATTGATGCGTTAGGCGGTGGTTCTGGTATTGTCTCAGATAAGTCAGCTATTCAATTTCGAATGCTGAACAGAAGTAAAGGTCCTGCAATGTGGTCACCACGTACACAAAACGACAGGATGCGTTTTTCTGAAGAATGGCGTTTGCTTTTGGAACAAAATCCAAATGTTGATTTTTGGCAGGATATGGTAATGGGAATCATTACTCAATCTGGTAAAATTAAAGGTGTTAAAACTAGATTAGGTTTTGATATTTATGGTAAGACAGTTGTTCTTACGAGTGGAACGTTTATGAATGGTGTAATTCATATTGGAGAACGTAATTATGGAGGGGGAAGAGCAGGAGAATCAGCCTCTATTGGTATAACTGAAGATTTAGTAAAACTTGGTTTTGAAAGTGGTCGTATGAAAACAGGAACGCCCGCTCGAGTTGATGGAAGATCTTTAGACTATACTAAAATGGAGGTTCAAGAAGGAGATGAGAATCCTTCTAAGTTTAGCTTCTCTGACAAAACTAGTCCTTTAAGTAATCAAATTGCTTGTCATATTACATATACTAATGAGGAAACACATGATATCCTTAGAACTGGATTTGATAAGAGTCCTATGTTTGCTGGTAGAATTAAATCTGTTGGACCTCGTTATTGCCCAAGTATTGAAGATAAAATCAATCGTTTTGCTGAAAGAGAGCGCCATCAAATTTTTGTTGAACCAGAAGGATGGAATACAGTTGAGATTTATGTGAATGGATTTAGTTCTAGTTTACCTGAAGATGTACAATTGAAAGCTATGCATGCGATTCCAGGTTTTGAAAATGCAAAAATGTTCCGCCCGGGTTATGCAATAGAATATGATTATTTTCCACCTACTCAATTAAAATTTACTTTAGAAACAAAGTTAGTGGAGGGACTTTTCTTTGCAGGACAAATTAATGGAACCACAGGATATGAAGAAGCTGCTTGTCAAGGTTTGATGGCAGGTATTAATGCTGTTAAAAAAATTAGGGGAGAAGAAGCTGTTGTTTTAAAACGTTCAGAGGCATATATTGGTGTGCTTATTGACGATTTGATAACAAAAGGGACAAAAGAGCCTTATCGTATGTTTACTTCTCGTGCCGAACATAGGATATTATTGCGCCAAGATAATGCAGATTTACGCCTTTCACAATTAGGATATGAATTGGGAATTCTATCTGAAGAGGAAATTTTAAGGGTAAATAATAAAAGAAATCAGGTAGAAGATTTAAAGGATCAATTAACTAAAATTAGTATAACTCCTGAAAAGGTTAATAATCTCTTAGCGGCTAAAGGTTCAGCTTTGGTCGAACAATCTTTAAAATTGGGAAAGCTTCTTTCTAGACCTCATATTGAAATGGAGGATTTACTTCGTGTGAGTGAAAAATTATCCCATTATACTTTAGATTTGTCACAGGAAGTTATCGATCAAGCAGCTATTCAATTTAAGTATGAAGGATATATTAAAAGAGAGGAAGAGGTTGCAGAAAAATTGGTTAGATTAGAAGATTTAAGAATTCCGGATGCTATCGATTATAAAACCATTGCTAGTTTAAGCTCAGAAGCAGTGAATAAACTCTCTGACATCCGTCCTTCTTCTATTGGACAAGCTTCTCGAATTAGTGGGATTTCTCCAAGTGATGTAAATGTACTTTTAATTTATTTAGGGAGATAATATATTTAATTTATGAACAACTTAGAACATTGTCCAATTTGTAATGGAGTAGAGTTTAAAAAATTTTTAACACCTAAAGATCATCTTGTTTCTAAAAAGATATTTAAGATTGTGGAATGTGAGTCTTGTGGATTTCACTTCACAAATCCTATCCCTTCTAAAGAGAATATTGGTGATTATTATAAATCTTCAGATTATATTTCTCATAGTTCTACTTCTAAAGGTATTATAGATTGGATCTATATTCAAGTGAGAAAATATACTTTACAGAATAAAATCAATTGGGTTAAAAAAGTAGCTTCAGGTACTCATTTATTAGATATTGGTTCTGGAACTGGTCATTTCTTAAGTGTGGCTAATGAACAAGGATTTCAAGGGGTAGGTATTGAACCAGATGAAGGAGCAAGGAATTTTGCACACCGCTTTAATCAAGTTAGAAGTAGTGCACAAGAAGATTTATATGATATAGAGAATGATTCGTTCGATATTATTACTATGTGGCATGTATTAGAACATGTTTATGATTTGAAGAAGGATGTAAAAGTTATACATTCTATTTTGAAACCAGATGGAAGAGTATTTATTGCTGTGCCAAATATGAATTCTCTTGATGCTCGTCATTATAAAAAATATTGGGCTGCTTATGATGTTCCAAGACATCTTTATCATTTCAGAAAAATAGATGTAGTACGTTTAATGTTAGATCATGGTTTCGAATTAAAAAAAGTGATTCCTATGAAATTTGATGCTTTTTATATTTCTATGATTTCAGAACGTTATAGAAGTCGTTTACCTTTCTTTGGTTTTTTTGTTGGACTTGTTTCTAATCTACGTGCTAAAAAATTTGGATACTCTAGTCAAGTGTATGTTTTTGCTAAAAGCAAGAATAAATTGAACCTTAATTAAATTTTTAGAATCAATTTTGCATTTAAATAGGGTAAAATTCAATGATTTTATCCCAAATGATGGGTTGTGTTCAAAATTCTGAAATAAGCGATTTAATAAAGGCTTATTTTAATTGTCAAAATTAAATATATTTTAAATATAATTAATTGATTACCAACATGTTATATTAAAATAATGTCAAAATCTTATTTTTACTTAATATTTCTCACACTTTTTAAGATCACCATTAAATAAATTTGAATTCTCACATCTTTTTCTTTTTTTTGTTCTTATACCTTTTCCAATAATAAAATGAATTTAGTAAACTCAAAACTTCCGCATGTTGGAACAACCATTTTTTCAGTTATTTCAAAAATGGCTTCTGATTATGGTGCTATAAATTTGTCTCAAGGATTTCCAAATTTTCCAGTTGACTCCAAATTAATTGAAACCTATCAAGAGGTTATTCAGGGAGATTCACACCAATATCGCCCTATGCCTGGTTTACCCTCACTCTTAAATGCTATTTCTCAAAAAATCCAATTACACTATAATCGCTCTGTAAAAGAAGATACTGATATATTGGTTACTGCTGGTGCAACTCAGGCTATTTTTACTACAATTCAAGCACTAATTCACCCAGGTGATGAGGTTATTATTTTGGATCCTTCTTACGATAGTTACGCTCCAGCTGTTGAATTAGCAGGTGGTAAACCTATACACATAAATATGAATCCTGATTTTTCTATAGATTGGAATAAAGTAGAAAATGCTGTTACGAGTAAAACTAAATTATTGGTTTTTAATAATCCCCATAATCCAGGTGGAAAAATTTACGAAGAAGCTGATATTCAATCAATTGAAATAATTATGGAAAAATTTCCTCAATTATTTTTGCTTTCAGATGAAGTGTATGAGTTTATATATTTTGAGAAGCCACATATTTCTATACACACCAGAACGAATATTAGAGAGAGAGCTATAATAGTTTCTTCTTTTGGAAAAACGTTTCACGTGACAGGATGGAAAATAGGTTATCTAGTTGCTCCTGAATATATTTTAAAAGAAATAAAGAAGGTGCATCAATTTCTTGTTTTCTGCGTAAATAGCACTGCTCAAGAAACGCTTGCTCGTTATATTCCTCAAACAGATTTGTACGATTTAGGTAAATTTTATAAGGAAAAGAGAGATTTCTTTAGAACACGCATGAAAGGTAGTAAATTTGAGTTATTAGATTGTCAAGGTACTTACTTTCAAACGGCTAGATATAATGAAATTAGTAATTTAGGTGATGTTGAATTTGCTAAAGAAATGACGCAAAAACATGGAGTAGCTGTGATACCAGTATCTGTTTTTAATCGAGATGGACACGATGATCATTTGATTCGTTTTTGTTTTGCTAAAAATGAAGAAACAATTATTCAAGCAACAGAAAAATTATGCAAGATTTAAGAGTAACATTGGTTCAATGTCATCAGATTTGGGAGAATAAAACAGCAAACTTATCCCATTTTAGTAAACTTTTGGAAGAGGCTCAACCAGTCACTGATATTCTTATTTTTCCAGAGATGTTTCAAACGGGCTTCAGTATGAATGCCTCATCTTTAGCAGAAAGTATGAATGGCGAAAGCATTCTTTGGTTAACAGAAATGGCTCAAAAATATAATACTGCTGTCGTTGCTTCTCTGATTATTACAGAAAATAATTGTTTTTATAACCGGATGGTGTTTGTGGAACCAGATGGAACGATTACAAGCTACAACAAACGCAAACTTTTTGGATTGGCCTCGGAAGAGAAAACTTATACACCCGGTGAAGAAGAGGTCATATTAGTGTATAAAGGATGGAACATACGCTTACAAGTATGTTATGATTTGCGTTTTCCTGAAATCCAACGAAATAAAGTCACTGATGGTAAATATGATTATGATTTAATGATTAACGTGGCTAACTGGCCAGAAAAACGTAGTTTACATTGGAAAACTCTGCTAAGAGCACGAGCTATCGAAAATCAATGCTATCATGTAGGTGTAAATCGTGTTGGGGATGGAAATGGATTAAAATATTCGGGTGATTCAGCAGTTATTAATCCATTAGGAGAAGCCTTGGTTGATATTTTTCAAAATGAAAAAGTAGAAACGGTATTACTTTCTAAGAATCTTTTAGCAGAAGTGAGAGAACGAATGCCTTTTTTAAAAGATAGATAAACTTTAAATAAAATATATGATTACAAAAAAACGTCTAATTATTTTAGGTATTCTGCTTATGGTTGCAGGATTTGTCGCAGCGAATTTAGAAATTGATACGAAATGGCATTACTTTGGAACAGGAATCGAATTTGGTGTGGGTATTGCTTTATTAGTAGGGGGCTTACGCAGGAAGGAGTGAATGCGATGCTATATTTTAAATTTTCAAAAGAAATATTTTATAAATTTACAAATTGAAATTATGGTAGAGCCACATTTGAAATGTGAATCTACCTCATACAGTAACCTCTAGTATAGTTATATTATGAAAAAGATATTTATTTTTTTGATGTTAGTGTTTACCCTGAATTCTTGCATGATAAAATACAATCGTATGCTTATGACGGCTGTAAAAAAAGAGAAAATAGGCACACAAATGATTGCTTCAAGAAATGAATTTGGGTTTAGCATTATACCGATACAAATTAATAATAAAACATATCATTTTATTTTCGATACGGGAGCACAAGTGACTCTAATTTCTTCTCAATTGGTTGAAGAATTGGGCTTAAAACGATTAAGTCAAATTAAAATTTCTGATTCACAAGAAGCTAAAGATAAATTAGATATTTATAAAATAAACGAGGCATATATTGGAAATGTACACTATTCCAATATAGCTGTTGTAGCACATGATTTTAAGGATAATATGTTGTCTTGTATAAATATTGATGGCGTTTTGGGAATGAATATTATTGGATTATCAAATTGGGAAATTGATTATGAAAGAAAACAAATTACTCTTTTTGATATAGACTCAATAACAAATTATAATTCAGCCAATTATATTCAATTTAAGACAAAAAGTAATAGACCACTTCTCAAACTATTTGCAAATGGAAAAGAGGAGAACTTCTTACTGGATACAGGTAAAAACTCAGAGGAAATAGAACTTTCACATAAAAAGGATACTTCCGATATTATACGAACTACAATTGGATATACTTCATTCGGATTATTTGGAAAATCTAAGATAGATACCCTGCAAACCTTTTTTGGGACGCTGGCAGATAGTGCTTCGTTTGCTATTGATAAAGTAGTCTTTGAAAGTTCAAGTAACCCCGGGCTCTTAGTTGGAAATGGGTTTTTGATAAAGAATTTTGCTAGTGTGTTTTTTGATTTTAAAACGGATAGACTCTATTTTAAAAATAAGGAAAACAAATCTATTAATCTCAATTATTTCCCTATACGAGTTGCTGTATTAAATAATACTGCATTTGTTTCTTCATTAGATTTTGGGTTTTCCGACTTTGCTATTGGAGACACAATTATTGGTATTAATGATATGAGTATCGAAAACGGAAATTCCGCTTGTGATATTATTAATGCATATTGGAAGGCAAAGGCAACGGAAAGTTCTATTTCAGTAGCCGTTCTAAAAAATCAAGCCGTGATACGAAAAAAATATGAAATTATAACTCACTAGATTATTCCTCAATTAAGGCTATTTCTAATAAACTAGGCCATCTTTTGCCAGTAATAAATAGCTGCTTGGTTAAAGGATTATAAGCAATACCATTAAGAACTTCTCCTGTTTTTCTGTAATCTAATGTAATAGTAGTAGCATCAATTCTTCCAGTGACAATACCTGTAGAAGGGTCAATAATTACTATATAATTTTCAGTATAAACATTTGCATATATCTTCCCATTGATATATTCTAATTCATTTAGTCCACGAATTGGACCAGCGTTAGAGTAAACTTCTATTGTTTTCTGAATTGTAAAATTTTCAGGGTCTCTAAAATAAATCCGCTCCGAACCATCTGACATAATTATTTGTGTTCCATTGTTACATAGCCCCCAACCCTCTCCTGTATATGTTAATTGAGTTAATTCAGTGAAAGTATTTTTATCATACACAAAGCAGGTGTGTTCTTGCCAAGTAATTTGATATATTTTGTTGTTTAAGAGTGTAATACCTTCTCCAAAATACTTGTGATCTAACATCTTTTTTTGAAGTATTTCACCATTTTTTAGATTCACTTTTGCCAGCATACTCTCACCAGCTGTTCCATCTGCTCTTCCTCCTGTTCCTTCGTAAAGTTCACCATCACTAAATTCTAAACCTTGTGTATATGAACTGGTGTTATGTGGAAATTCTTGCACTACCTCAGCAGTATATTCTTTTGGAAACACATCAGGGAATATTTTTATAATTCTATTTTCTGTTTTTATTCCCTTATTTTTGGTTACTACTTTTAACGATATTTGATTTGTACCAATATTCCAATTGCGGGTGTTCACTTCAAATATTTTTTGCGCATCGGTTACATTCCCCTCATAAATACTAGTGTCTTTTGTAAAGATGGATATTTTTTCTATGTCATCTTCGGCCAATATTTCCAGACTAATACGTATAGTTTGTCCTCTTTGTACATTAGCATTATTAAAAGGTAAATCAAAACGAGCTGGAACTAAACTTCCTTTTTCAATGGTTTTATCATCCGTACAAGAGGTGATAAATAGAAGAGAAAGTAAACATACTCTGAAAAGTAACTTAGGTAATTTCATATTAAACCAAATTTTGAAAATCTTCGGCATTAATAGCACCATGATCCTCATCTAATAGCACCGTATTATTTTTTAAAAGTATCGCTTGTGGGGATTGATGAACTACATTTGTTTTCTCAGTAATTGCATTTGATACATCTCTATGCTTTAGTAAATCAATATAATATAAATTTACCGCTTCTGTTTCTTTCCAACCTGAATTAAATCTATTTAAAGCAGCCCTAGACACTGGACAGCGAGTGGAATGTTTAAAAAAAATCCCGGGTTTTTCTTGAGTAGATTGAAAAGCCTTTTCTAAGTCTTCTATAGATTGAATCTCTATCCAATTTATATTAGATTCCGTATTTGTTGTAAATAATCCCATTATAATGCAGATTTAAATTGTTTTAAAAAGCGAATATCATTCTCAGAGTACAAACGCAAATCATTTACTCGATATTTCAATTGAGCAATTCTTTCGATTCCCATTCCAAATGCAAAACCGCTATATACTTTTGAGTCTATACCTGAGGCATCCAACACACTTGGATCAACCATGCCACATCCCAAAATCTCTAACCACCCTGTATGCTTACATACATTACAACCATCGCCATTACAAATAGTACAGCTCACATCTACCTCTGCGCTTGGCTCTGTAAATGGAAAATATGAAGGACGCATTCTAATTTGTGCGTTTTTTCCAAACATTTCTTGTGCAAAGTATAATAGCGTTTGTTTTAAATCAGCAAAGGAAACATCTTTATCAATATATAAACCTTCAACTTGGTGAAAAAAGCAATGGGCACGTGCAGATATAGCTTCATTTCTATACACTCTTCCAGGAGAAATAGTTCGAATAGGTGGTGCATTAGTTTCCATTACACGCACTTGTACGGATGAGGTGTGAGTTCTTAAAGCCATTTCTCCCTTTTCATTTTTTACAAAAAAAGTATCTTGCATGTCTCTTGCAGGATGCTCAGGTGGAAAATTTAATGCAGAGAAATTATGCCAATCATCTTCTACTTCTGGACCTTCAGAAACTCCAAACCCGATACGTTCAAAAATAGAAATTATTTCATTTCTCACTAAACTAATAGGATGTCGTGCACCAATATTGGCAGGTTCACCTGGACGAGTAAAATCGAGTTCTTCTGTGGTTGAATTGGTTTCACTTAATTTTTCCTTAAACTGCTCAAATAAATTAGTAGCTTTATTTTTTAATTCATTGATATCCTGACCAACTTTCTTTTTTTCACTGTCCACCACATCTTTTAACTCAGCAAAAAGGGGTTTTAGGATGTTTTTAGTTCCTAAAAATTTTATTCGGAAAGCTTCTAAATGTTCTGTATTTTGAATATTGAAATTTTCAATTTCAGTAAGTAAATCTTTAATCTTTTGATGAATATCTGCCATTGTGTATTAATAGAGAATACAAATTTAGTAGATATTTTTTGAAAACAATAAAATTGTTTAATAAGCCTTGAGAATATATAATACTATTCATTTATACTTATTAACATAGTTTTTCTTTATTCATTGTGAATAACTATTTTCTAAAAAAAAATAGAAGAAAAAATTTTAACCCTATTTTTGTTGAGTATTGTATTGAAACCAACATGAAAGCAAAAACCGTTTTATTTTTCTGCCTAGTATCCGTTTTATTATTATCGACAACGGCGTGTAACAAAAACAAAGACACAGTTATTAAAGTATTTGTACATAATTCTCAAAACAATATTGAGCCAGATGCTTTTGTTAAAGTGGTCGGGGATAAAGATAAAGGCACAGCAGAATTTTATAAAGAAGAAAAAACAAATAGTTCAGGTTTTGCCTTAATTAATGTCAGCGAGGTTTTTAAAGACATGAAAAAAGGTGACGATAATGTTGCTTATTTTTATATCTATGCTAGTGATGCATCCAAAGTATTTACTTCTAAACCTATTCGTGTTAGAGCTTTTATTACTAACTCTGAAACAATTACACTCAATAAATAGCAACCTTTTTTTAAATAATTCGTTAGAGGTATAAGAGAAGTTTATTATCTTTACTTTTAGAAACTAAAAAATTATGAAAAAATATATTATTACTGCAGGAATTTTTGTGTTCTTATTTGGTATGATTGCTACTATTAGCTCTTGCCGTAAAAAAGCAGATACTATTGCACAAATTACAGTGAGAGATACAGCAAAAGCCTTGGTATCTGGTGCGAGAGTAATTCTTTATGGTACTTCCACAACTGATCCAATTCAAGCTGTTGTAAGACGAGACACTGCTTATACAAATTCTTCAGGCGTGGCAACATTTAACTACAATGATGTATATCAATTGGGTCAAGCCGGTGTAGCAGTATTAAACATTCGTGCTGAGAAGGGAGCTTTATATGGTAATGGAATTATTAAAATTACAGAAGAGCAAGAAAATTATGCAAAGGTTTTTATTAAACCTTAATAAATAGAAAATTAAATTAAAAACCCCGCAAAAAGCGGGGTTTTTTCGTATATATCAAAATAAATTACAACGAACGAGATAGTTTAAATTTTTTTGTACTTTAGTCCCCGCAAAAATGGACAAAATTAAAGGAGAGGTGTCCGAGTGGTTGAAGGAGCTACCCTGGAAAGGTAGTATACGGGCAACTGTATCGAGGGTTCGAATCCCTCTCTCTCCGCAACGTTAGTGAAGGAAGAAGGGATGAGAACCTCAGGGTTCGTGCCGAAGCGAAGCGAAGACCAGCGAAGCTAATCCCTCTCTCTCCGCAACGTTAGTGAAGGAAGAAGGGATGAGAACCCAAGGGTTCGTGCCGAAGCGAAGCGAAGACCAGCGAAACTAATCCCTCTCTCTACATTAATTTTGTTGTTTTTTAATTATTATTTAGAAATATTTATAATTTTACAAAATCGAAAACAAAAAAATAACCTTTTGAACATGAAAAAAATAATTAGTTCTTTAGCAATTGCCGGAATGTTGACTTTCGGAATTAGTACAATAACTTTTGCACAAGAGGCAGAAGCAAATGACGCACAAACAGAGCAAGTAGAAGCAATTTCTGATACATCAGGTGATATAGCTGATGCTTCTGTTGATCAAGCTGTGGAAACAATGGAGTCTGCACCAGCAGATTCTGAAACAGGATTTGTTGCTATGTTAAAAAAGAAGTTTATTGAAGGGGATCCATTTTGGATGGGTACTGTATTGGTATGTTTAATTATCGGTGTTGCTCTTTGTATTGAGAGAATCGTATATCTAAACCTATCTTCTATTAATACAAATAAATTCCTTAGTGATATTGAAGATTTATTAGCAAAAGGAAAAGTAGATGATGCAAAAGAACTTTGTCGTAATACTAGAGGTCCTATTGCTTCTATTTTCTACCAAGGCTTATCACGTGTAAATGAAGGAGTTGATTCTGTTGAGAAAACAGTTGTTTCCTATGGTGGGGTACAAATGGGATTACTTGAAAAAGGTATTCCTTGGATTGCACTTTTCATCGCTCTTTCTCCGATGTTAGGGTTCATGGGAACGGTTGTCGGAATGATTTTTGCATTCGAAAAGATTGTAGAAGATGGTCAGGTATCTCCAATTACTGTTGCAGGTGGTATCCAGGTGGCATTGTTAACTACCGTATTCGGATTGATTGCGGCAATTATCCTACAGATTTTCTATAACTACATTATTGCTAAGGTTGATGGAATTGTTAACGAAATGGAAAACTCTTCTATTACTTTAGTAGATATGCTAATTAAACATAAAGTTGGTCAGGCTTAATTAATTTAAACTGATAACTTAATTAAATTGTTAGACTATGGATAACGAGAAAAAATTAAATCTCCTCGGGTTAATTATAAAAATTGTATTTGCTGTTCCAGCTTTAATACTAAGTTTTATAGTTATGACATCCGGTGTTACAGGAGATAGCGATGAAACAGCTAAACAAGGTTTAATGGATAGCGTTTCTTTTAGTGGGGCTATTAACATCAGTATTTTGGCCACTGTAATTGCTATCTTTTTGGTAATACTTTTCTTTGCGCTTACTTTGGTCTCAAGACCTAAAGAGGGTATTAAATCAATAGCAGGTATTATTATTTCTTTTGTTTTATTCTTTGTTCTTTATTTTATTGGAACAAATGATACAATAGAGTCCCTTAATGTAGTAGGTGATATTGTAGCTAGCAAAGCTACTATGAACTTTGTACACGCTGGTATCTGGACAGCTATCATTGGTATGATTGTTTGTTCTCTAATTGCCATGCTAATGGGGTTTATTATGAAATTTATTAAAAATTAATATTCATGGCAAAGCGCGAAGCTCCGGAAATTAATGCAGGATCTATGGCGGATATCGCCTTTCTCTTGCTTATATTCTTCCTTGTAACCACTACAATGGATAAAGATGTTGCTTATCTGCGTAAGATTCCAAAAAAGGTGGAAACTGAAACTCCTCAAACTCCAATTCAAGAAAAGAATATTTATAAGATTACCATAAACAGTAGAAACGATATTCGTGCACGCGACTCTATTATTAAACCCGAAGATATTGGAACGCTAAATAATAAAATTAAACACTTTTATTTAGTGAATAGAGATAAAAAAGAAGGACGTGAACAAGATTATCCTTACTACGCTTTCGGTACCATTGACCTCTATCAAACTAATTTGGATGCTCAAATTAACCGTTTGGATGCATTAGAATCTGTGAAAGATAGAGATGATAAAACTGAAAAAATGATTGCACAGGCAGAAGATGCTATTGCTAAATGGAAAGATAAATTGGAGATGATGAAAATGTATGTGCAATACAGTGGTAAAAGAGAGATGCCTGAAATCTCTTTCGAAGCTCATATACGTTTGGAATCTTTTAATGACACAGATTATTCAGCGTATGTAGCTGTACAGTCAGAGGTTCAAAAAGCTGTAACAGAATTACGTGATAAAGAAGCAAAAGAACTTTTTAATACTACGTACACTGCTATGCAACAAACTACACAGCAGTTGGCTACAGAGGATACTCCTGAACTAAGACAGATAAAGCAAAGAATGGAATTAATTGAAACATTATTCCCTTTGAAATTGATTGAGGTTAAACCAAAACGATAAAAGATTATGTCTAAATTTAGAAAAAAAGAGGGAAGTTCTGCTCCTGGTATTAATACCTCATCACTACCTGATATCGTATTTATGTTGTTATTCTTCTTCATGGTTGCAACGACAACTAAAGAAGTTGACCCGTTGGTAAAGATTGACCCAGCACAAGGTTCGGGATTATCTGATTTAACACCATTTAAACAACGTTCTGAAGTTGATTTTGTATATATGGGAGAACCACTCAGTGGAGATGATTCTAAGTTCTATAAAGGTGTAGCAGTTCAATACGATGGTATCTTACATCAGGATGGAATTGAATATATTGGTCAATGGAAATTA
Source organism: Brumimicrobium sp. (assembly GCA_023957385.1). Classification (NCBI taxonomy): domain Bacteria; kingdom Pseudomonadati; phylum Bacteroidota; class Flavobacteriia; order Flavobacteriales; family Crocinitomicaceae; genus Brumimicrobium; species Brumimicrobium sp. The sequence continues at coordinate 160,611 of JAMLGZ010000001.1, forward strand.
AATAAATTTAAAGAAAAACCAGCTGAAATGACCGCTCCTAAAGAGAATGTTATAACTTGCTTTAAAGCAGATGAAACTGTTCCAATGGAGTTAATTTTTAAAGCAAGAGGAATTCTTCAAGACCTTGATTTTAACTCGATTGCTTATGGGGCTCAAGAGATGGGTAATAAACATGAGTATCGTATTAGAACAAAATAGTACTTTGTTATGAAGAGAATAAAAAAAGGCAGCAATCGCTGCCTTTTTTATTGCTATATGTTTTAATTCTATACAGGCATCTGTATATTTATTTTTTCTATTACTTTCAGTATATCCTCTTCTTTAAATGGATTATATGAACGAGCGTCAATTACTACTTTTTCAGATAAATCATACTTTTCATACCATTCATTGTATTTTTCGTTGAGACGTTTCCAATAATGAACGGGCGTACTTTGTTCCATGCCTCTTCCTCTCAGTTGTATTCTTTCTACAGCCGTATCTACATCACAATGTATGTAAACCAATTTTTGCGGTTTCGATACGTGTTCTAACATATTATCTAATAATGTAGAATAGGTTTCATATTCTTCATCTGTCATAAATCCATCTTCATTTAACATAGAAGCAAATATCCTATCTCCGAATATAGAACGATCTAAAAATGCTAATTCTCCACACTCAGAAATCTCTTTAATCATACGAAAACGCTCGTTTAAGAAGTGAATTTGAAGCGTAAATGCCCATCGTTTTTTATCCGCATAGAAGCGCTCAAGAAGATTCATTGTATAATCTTTTTGCAATTCTTCGTATAGTGGAATATCCATGTATTTTGCTAATTGCTTACCTAATGTGGTTTTGCCACAACCAACTACACCATCTATAAGTATCATATCTTGAATTTTTTGGAAAATTACACTATTCAACTTGGAGGAAAAAAAATAATTGATTCTTTTTATCCACGTTGTATTAACATTTGTTTTATCTGAAATAAAATTTCTATTTTTAGAATCTAGTTATTACCATGATTCCCTTCATTGAAAAAATTGCAAATTATATCTATGAAAATGATCTTCCTTTAGAACATTTACAGATTATTTTACCGTCTCAACGAGCAAAAAAATACTTGCAACGTGCTCTTTATAGGAGATATAATAAACCTATTTTTTCTCCGCATATTTTAACGATGAATTCGTGGGTACACCAATTATCACCCCAGCCTATTATTGATTCTACTCGCGCTGTCTTTAAGCTATATCATATTCATTTAGAAATAGAAAAAAAAGAACCTCAGTCAATTGATGAATTTCTGAAATGGGCAAATATACTTTTGAGTGATTTTGATGAAATAGATCGTTATCTTATAAATAATATAGATTTATTTAAAAATCTACAAGATATTAAGGAAATTGAAAATTGGAGTTTTGACTCTACTAATGAACTTTCTGAAGGACAAAAACGCTTTATGCAATTTTGGGATTTGCTAAAAGACTATTATAAGCTGTTTAATGAGCAATTAGAGCGTGATAACGAGACTTACATGGGGAAAGCATATAAACACCTTTCCAATCATCTCGAAACTGTTTTTAAAGAGGATAAAGAGGCCTATTTTATCTTTGCAGGATTCAATGCCTTATCTCCAGCAGAATTGAGTATCATTAAACAACTTCACAAAATGGGGAGGGCAAAGGTTTTTGTCGATGGTGATTCGTATTACATAAACAACACTACACATGAAGCTGGGTATTTTTTGAGAAACCTAATAAAAAAAATTGATACACCCAATCTTCCTTTTATAGAGAATCAAATAGCAGAAGGTACAAAAAAGATTAAGTTGTACAATTGTGTTCAAGCAACAGGTCAAGCTAAAGTAAGCGCTTCTATTTTATATAATCAGATTCCTGCCAATGAGTTTTCTGACACTTTATTATTGTTGGCAGATGAGAAACTCATTGTTCCTGTCATTAAGAATATTCCCCAAAATGTAGGTGTTACCAATATTACACTTGGATTGCCTCTTAAAAATACAGCACTAAAATCTTGGACGGAACTTTTATTTAAAGTACAAGAACATTTTACGCAATTTAAAAACAAACAAATTTATCATAAAGACTTTATTCGATTTATTAAACATCCTTTTGTTATTGCATTTTGTAGTGATGAAGAAAAAGAACAATTAAGTAGAGTAGAGGCAACTCTTCTCGCAAAGAATTGGATTTTTATATTTGCTAAAAACCTTGAAATTAGTACGCGTTTACGTAAATTAATAGAATTGTTTTTTACTCCATGGACTTTACCTATAAAAACTCTTCCACTTGAGATTGACCAATTAAATCAATTCATTTTTAGTGGCTTGGATAAGGATAAGTTCAAACTTGAACGTGCTATCATTTATCATTTTAGTCAAGCTATCCAACAACTTACCAGTATATTGGATGAGTTTAGAATGACGTTACATTTGGGGACTTTTAAATTACTATTTAATCAACATTGGATCAATGAAAGCGTTGCATATTATGGTAATCCACTTGAAGGATTGCAAGTAATGGGATTGCTTGAAACACGTTTATTGGATTTTAAAAATGTACTTATAGTAGGCTTAAACGAAGGAAATTTACCTCCAACGAACCTGTTGCAAACTTTGATACCAATGGACTTGCGTAAATTTCATGGATTGCCTACACCAAAGGAAAAACAAGGTTTATTTGCCCACCATTTTTATCGTCTTCTACACCAAGCACAAAATATTTGGATAACCTATTCCTCGGCTGATAGAGACTTGGGCGGTATAGACGAACCTTCTCGCTATATTTTACAACTCGAATTGGAATTAGCTAAGAAAGCGCCTAATATCACTATTCAAAAATATGATTATATCGTTGGAGATAGTGAGAAAAATAACAGTCAAATTGTCGTAGAAAAAACTGCACCTGTACTTGCTCGGTTGGATGAATATTTTTTACATAAGACCTCTGCTTCTGCTTTAAAAACAGCTCTTACTTGTTCCCTAGATTTTTATTATAAGTATTTAATAGGCATGGGAGAAGAGAAAATTGTAGAGGAGGATATGGAGTCTAATACCTTTGGTAGTTTTGTACATAGCACCTTGGAAGAATTATACGGTAAATTTGCTCAGTTTAATAAAAAGGGTGAATCTTTATCTCCTCGTAAGTTAACTGAACTTGATTATGAAGATTTTATAAATCGACAAAAAGATATCTTAAGTAATAAATTCAATAAATTCTTTAATATATCTAATAATCAACATGTTGAAGGTAAAAATTATTTAAGTTTAGAGATGGCTTCTTATCTCATGGAGCAATTGCTAAAAAAAGAAAGAAAGGAGTTTAAAAATGAAGGTGGATTGATTATCAATAGTGTTGAAAGAGAATTAAAAAAGACACTACATTTATCCATTAACGGGGTAATTAAAGAAATTAATTTTATTGGTATTTTAGATAGAATTGATGAAGTGAAGGGGTTAAAGCGAATTATTGATTATAAAACCGGTAAATGTGAAAGAAATGATGTTATAATAAGCGGAAAATCTAAGCAATTTGAAACAGATGACGGTAAGGTTCAATACATGTTAGACCAATTGAAAACGCGTAAATATGTATTTCAGTTATTGGTATATAATATGCTTTTTTACCAAGAATTCGGATATTACCCTGACAGAGTGGGGATTGTTTCACTTGTTAATTTGAAAGAGAGTCCATTCTATCTAATAAATGATTTTACTGATACTTTTGAAGAACTTATGGAGCTGTTTGAAAAGGCATTAACTCTTCTTATCACAAATTTATACGATACAAATATTCCATTTGTACATGATGATAAAGCCTTGTATTGTGGGTATTGTTAAGTAATCTATTTAACTTTCTCCATTACCACTTCGGACAAGTATCACATCCATTTGAGCTAGTAAATAAAGAGAATCCTAAACTTATATTAGGAGATAAAAACCCTAATTTTTGAATAGCAAAGGATTCAGCGTTATTACCTGTTTTAATTTTGTTCTGACTTAAATAGCCACCATCTAAACCTAATTGTAAAAAAACATGTTGCCAAAAATCAAAACGTAAACCAATATTAGCAGCAATTCCTAATCCTCCAAACGAGGAAATGCTTTGCTTTGTTATTCCATTAAAAGTATAATCTATTTTGGTTTGAATTCCTCCAATTTTTAGTCCATAAACAGTCTGAAATGAGAAAGCTCCTGTTCTTGACTTTATCCATTCATCGGCACGCTGTACTCCAAGCGCAAAATAATTCATTCCTTGTCGTTGCTGTATATTAAAATCATTTCGACGAAGGATAATCGGTAGGTTTGTGTAAGTTCCAGTATATGTTTCATTACTCTCAGGGGCAAAAGTTCCATCTAATTGTATCGATTGGTTATCTACAAAGAATGTATTGTATCTATCATAACTCACTATTATTGCCCACTTATTAGCGATATAATATCCCAATTTAGCTCCAAATTGAGGGGAAGAGGTAGATATAAAACTTGCTATTCCTTTCCCTTCTATGTTATCTCTAATCTGAACATTTTTAAGCGTTATAGTATAGTTGGTATTGTGTAATTCTACGTCTGATCTTGAATAAACACTGCTGTTGTAGGAAAATTGCCCAAAAAGAGCTCCCTTTCCATTTGTGCTCCACTTTGATTTTAATTGAGCATTTGAAACCAATGTGGAAAATAACCAAAGTGATAAAACAATATAACGCATATATCTCATGGGAGTAAAAATAAAATTATTTTAGGATAGAAACCCAAATAATGTGAGATTATTATATTTCTCTTTGATTAACACCCTATCTATTTTAAAATCGCTATGAAATTATCTTTATTACTAGTATTTAACAAAAAAAACCGAGCTATTTGGCTCGGTTTTTTACTTTTAATAATCTTTCATTAATACAATGCTTCTTTTAAGCTTGTACGGTATTCTTTGATTTCCTCTCGGTTCACTTTATTATCAGAATGAAGCATTAGGCTCAATAGATTTAATAAATTCTCTTTATCATCAAATTCAATTGGATATTCACCTCCTTCTTCATCTTCTTCCCAAATTGCTTGCACATCATATGCTTTATTAGCTTCTAAATACTCATAAGATAAACGAGTAACTTTGGCTAATAGAGGATCTTCTTCTTTTAAAGCTTGTTCTCTCAATTCCTTTAATTCCTCAATTAATTTCTTTGCAAGAACGCCCTCTTTTTCTACTAAAGCTATGACTTTCTCAATTTGTTTATTTGCTTTTCCGGTTTTCATCTTTTTAATTTATTGAATGTTGGTTAGAATTTAAAATCTTCCATGAATTTTGTTGTAAATTCTCCCTTTCTAAATTTTTCGTTTTTCATTAATGCTTGGTGGAAGGGTATTGTTGTTTTTACTCCTTCAATAATGTATTCATCTAAAGCACGTTGCATGGTTAAAATAGCTTCCTCTCTTGTTTGAGCAACTACAATTAATTTCGAAATCATTGAGTCATAATAGGGAGGAATAGTGTAGCCTGCATATACATGCGTGTCAATACGCACACCGTGTCCACCTGGTGCATGATACTCTGAAATTTTTCCAGGACATGGTCTAAAATCATTATAGGGATCCTCTGCATTGATTCGACATTGAATAGCATGCATGATAGGTTCATAATTTTTACCACTTATTTTGTCTCCAGCTGCAATCTTAATTTGCTCTTTTATTAAGTCAAAATTGATTACTTCTTCTGTAATAGTATGTTCTACTTGTATACGAGTATTCATTTCCATAAAATAGAAATCTCTATTCTTATCCACTAAGAATTCTATCGTACCTACACCCTCATATTTCACAGCCTTTGTTGCCTTAATAGCAGCTTCTCCCATCTTTTTACGCAATTCTTTTGTCATAAATGGTGAAGGAGTTTCTTCCACTAATTTTTGGTGACGGCGTTGAATAGAACAATCTCTTTCAGAAAGGTGACAGGCATTACCGTATTGGTCTCCAGCAATTTGAATTTCGATATGGTGAGGTTCTTCAATATACTTCTCCATATAAATCCCATCATTACCAAAGGCAGCTTTCGCCTCTTGTTTTGCAGAATCCCAATGGTGTTCCATTTCATCAGCATTCCATACGATACGCATACCTTTACCTCCACCGCCGGCTGTTGCTTTTATGATAACAGGATATTTAATTTTTTCGGCTGTAGTGTATGCATCATTTAAATCTTTTACCAATCCTTTTGACCCGGGAATACATGGAACGCCTGCTTTAATCATGGTAGCTTTTGCATTGGATTTATCTCCCATAGCATCAATTTGCTCTGGAGTAGCTCCAATAAATTTTACACCATTTTCTTGACAAACTTTAGAGAATTTTGCATTCTCTGAAAGAAAACCATACCCCGGATGAATGGCATCTGCATTTGTTATCTCTGCAGCAGCCATAATATTTGGAATATTTAAATAAGAATCTGCGCTTTTGGCAGGTCCTATACAAATTGCTTCATCGGCAAAACGAACATGTAAGCTATCTTTATCAGCTGTGCTATATACAGCAACTGTTTTGATACCCATTTCTTTGCATGTTCTAATAATGCGCAAAGCTATTTCACCTCTATTGGCTACTAATATCTTTTTAAACATACCTTTTGGATGTTAAATTCAACACTCAGTTAATTTGTATTAAGCTGGATCTACCAGGAATAAAGGCTGATCGTATTCTACTGGAGATGCGTCATCTACTAGAACTTTTACAATTTTTCCTTTAATTTCAGATTCAATTTCATTGAATAATTTCATTGCCTCTATAATACATACAGTATCTCCTTCTTTAATAGTATCTCCTACTTCTACAAATACTGGTTTGTCAGGGGCAGATGAACGATAAAAAGTTCCAATCATTGGAGATTTAATTGTAATATAATTTCCTGTATCTTCTTTTTCTCCTCCATTACCTGAGGTAGCGATAGGTGCTGTTGCTTGTGGTGTTGCAATTGGAGTTGCAATTGGGGCGGCTGCTTGAACGATAGGAGCTTGCACTTGTGGTTGAACAAAAACCATCTTTTCAGTAGCTTCTTGTGAAGCATGTGTTTTAATCGTGATTTTGAAATCCTTTTTCTCGATTTCTACCTCAGCAATTCCAGATTTTGAAACGAATTTTATTAATTCTTGTATCTCCTTTTGCGTCATATTATTATTGTTTTGATTTGCCATTATAAAATTATTTATTTAGTATCGTATGCCCATTTTACATATATAGCTCCCCATGTGAAACCTCCACCGAAAGAAGAAAGAATTAAATTATCTCCTTTTTTTAGTTGTTTTTCATAATCCCATAAACATAAAGGAAGTGTTCCCGCTGTTGTATTTCCGTATTTTTCAATGTTTATCATTACTTTATCTTCGGATAAGCCCATTCTTCTCATGGTTGCATCTATAATTCTTAAATTTGCTTGATGCGGAACTAACCAATCTACATCATCTGGAGTTAAATTATTTTTTTCCATAATTTCTGCAGAAACATCTGCCATATTAGTTACAGCAAATTTAAATACAGCTTTCCCTTCTTGATGTACGTAGTGCATTTTATTCTTAACAGTCTCTTCAGATGCTGGGCTTACAGATCCACCCCCCGGTTGAAGAAGGTAATTTCTACCTGAGCCATCACTTCTTAGAATGCTATCAACCACACCTAATCCTTCGTAATTAGGCTCTAGTAACACAGCTCCTCCACCATCTCCAAAAATAATACAAGTTGTTCTATCCTCGTAATTTATGATAGATGACATTTTATCTGCCCCAACAACAATTACTTTCTTATATTTTCCAGTTTCAATAAATTGCGCTCCGGTTGCTAATGCATAAATAAATCCAGAACAAGCAGCATTGATATCAAAACTCCAAGCGTTTATCATTCCCACTTTGTCAGAAATAACATTTGCAGTTGATGGGAAAGGATAGTCAGGAGTTACAGTACCGCATATTACTAAGTCTATCTCTTTGGGGTCAATTCCTTTCTTTTTAAGCAATTTATTAATGGCTTCAACACCAATATCTGAGGTCCCTCTTCCGTCTTCAAGAATTCTTCTTTCCTTTATTCCGGTACGTGTGGTAATCCATTCGTCTGTGGTATCTACTATTTTTTCTAAGTCTTTATTACTTAGAACTTTTTCAGGTAAATACCCCTCAACACCTGTTATTGCTGCTGTTATTTTTTCCATTATTTAAACGCTTCTTTAATCTTTTTAGTTAATTCTGATTTGGAAATGTCATAGGCTAAACATAGTAATTTTTTTACTGCTTTATCATTGGAAATTCCATGACCTATAATGACATCAGAATTCACACCCAAGATAGGAGTTCCTCCGTAATTCTCATAATTAAACCTGTCGAAGTATGGATTTTCCCAATGTAGTTTTTGAGAAATTGCATACATTCCTTCAGCTTGCTTTAATACTACATTTCCTGTGAATCCGTCACATACAACTACGTCTGATTTATTTAAAAATAAATCACGCCCCTCAATATTACCTACGAAATTAAAATCTTTCGAATTTTTCATGAGCTTATAGGTGGATTGAGTTAAAAGATTACCTTTTTCCTCTTCCTCACCTATATTTAATAGACTTACCCTTGGGTTTTCTACATTCATTACATATTTAGAGTATAGTGAACCAAGAATTGCAAATTGATAAAGCACATCTGGTTTACAGTCAGCATTGGCTCCTACATCTAAAATTATGGAAGTGGTTCCGTCAACATTGGGTAAAACAGAAGTAATACAAGGGCGAATAACCCCCGGAATAGAATGTACTTTATACAAAGCTCCGACTAAACAAGCACCAGTGTTTCCAGTACTTGAAAAAGAGTCGATCTTTTTGTTAGCCAATAATTCAAATCCAATTGCTATAGAGCTATTTGGTTTTTGAGGAATAGCTCGTGTGGGATGGTCATTAAAGGAAATAACATCAGGTGCATGAACAATACTTATACGAGGAGAATCAATGTTTTTACTTTTTAAAATAGGAACGATTTCTTCTTCTCGACCAATAAGCACTAGTTCTACATCATCCGGAAGCGCATCAAGGGCTAAAATAGCACCTAGAACGTTAGCTTCGGGTGCAAAATCACCACCACTAATGTCAATACCAAGTTTCATAAGTGTAAATACACTTTAGTTAAAGAAGCTAGTTAAACAGCTACTTCTTTTTCTGCGATAACTTGACCTTTGTAATATAATTTACCTTCGTGCCAGTGTGCACGGTGATATAAATGTGATTGTCCTGTTGTTGGACATGTTGCAACGTTAGCAGCTACTGCTTTTACGTGAGTTCTTCTCTTGTCTCTTCTAGTTGAAGAAGATCTTCTTTTTGGTTGTGCCATTTTATTTTTATTTTAAATTCTTAATTCAAGTTTTTTAATGCATCCCAACGAGGATCTGTATTGCCTTTATTGGGATAGTCTTTTTCTTCTGAATTTACATATTTTTTTAATAGAGAAAGCATTTCTTCATTACATTCACCTTCTTCATGAATTGTGCGACTAGGTATAGCTACAGTCATTAATTCATAAATCATTCCTGCTATGTTAATACTATGATCTGAGCTTGGAATATTAATTAGATTTTCATCATCACTCATTTCATTATCAAACTTGTAAACTAATTTGTGTTCAATTTCAATGGGAAATTCCATTAAATCTGTACATCTATCACAAGTTTTTCGCACAATTCCCTTAATAGAGAATTCACCGATTAACATAGTTTCCTTTTTTTCTAAGGTAAAGGCAACATCTACATCTGCTCCTTCTATGATTGAATATGTCAATTCTTCAAAGAACGTATCCGTTATCTTAAATTCATAGTTGTGTTTTCCCAACTTTAAACCCTCAAACGGTATCTCAAAATCTTTATTCGAACTCATTTGCTCAAATGATTTGCGGGGGCAAATGTATAAATTTTATAGATATGCACCCAATTTTATAAAAATAGTCTACAAAAGTAGGTAATTTTTTTGACTAAACAAGTTTCTTTGTCGCTAATTCTAACTTAATTAAGTATTCATTCATCAAGAAAATAACTAAATGAAACAAATTTGATTGTCATTTGTTATAAAAGGTCCAGATATGATGCTGGAAATGACGATATTTGAAATTCATTATATAAGACACAAGAATGGAAGCAACAATTAATAAAGATACTTTCCCTGTTACAGGAATGTCATGTGCTGGATGTGCTGGAAGTGTAGAAAATATTTTACGTAAAACGGATGGCGTGCAAACAGCGAATGTGAATTTTGCTGCCAACAGTGTTTTGGTTGAATATGATACTTCCATCATAACTAAAGAACAACTCAAAGAAAGCTTGCAAAGTGCTGGATATGACATCATCATAGAAAAAGATAATGCTTATGAAAAGCAACAAGAACTTGAGGATCAACATTATCAGGAAACAAAAAAGAGAACACTTTGGGCTGCTATTCTTACACTGCCCGTTTTTGTAATAGGTATGTTCTTTATGCACTGGCACACTGGACATTATATCGAATTCATTTTTGCTACTCCTGTCTTGTTCGTGTTTGGACGTGAATTTTTCGTAAATACATGGAAACAAGCAAAACACAGAAAAGTAAATATGGATACGCTCGTAGCATTGAGTACGGGTATCGCGTATGTTTTTAGTGTATTTACGCTGTTCTTTCCAGCTTATTTTCTTCGACATGGGATAGAGCCTCACGTCTATTTTGAGGCGGCAACTGTTATTATCACGTTTATACTTTTAGGGAGATTATTGGAAGCAAAAGCTAAAACAAATACTTCTACAGCCCTCAAAAAGTTGATGGGATTACAACCTAAAACTTTACGTGCAATCATCAATGGAGAAGAAGCTGAAATTCCTATTGAAGCTGTGGAAATCGGTAATACTATCATCGTGCACCCTGGGGAAAGAATCCCGGTAGATGGGGTTGTAGTCAGTGGGAACTCAACGGTTAACGAAAGTATGATTACGGGTGAACCTATCGCCGTTGAGAAAAAAGCTGGGGATAAAGTTTTTGCAGGTACGGTTAATCAAACAGGAAACTTCCAATTTACTGCTGAAAAAGTAGGGAAAGATACCTTTCTTGCTCATATTATACAACGTGTACAAGAGGCTCAAGGGAGTAAAGCTCCTGTTCAACGTTTAGTAGATAAAATAGCAAGTGTCTTTGTACCTGTGGTTATGGGTATTGCTTTGTTAACTTTTATTGTCTGGATTAGTGTAGGAGGTGAACTCGGATTTAGTCATGGTTTTACAACAGCTATCGCTGTATTGATTATTGCTTGTCCATGTGCACTAGGCTTGGCTACTCCTACTGCTATTATGGTAGGAATTGGGAAAGGAGCTGAAAATAACATCCTGATTAAAGATGCGGAAAGTTTGGAACTGGGACATAAGGTGAATGCAATTATTTTGGATAAAACAGGTACTATTACGAAAGGAAAGCCTACCGTTACAGATGTAAAGTGGTTTGCAAATGAACAAGATAAATCCATCTTACTAGCCATGGAATTGGCTTCGGAACATCCATTGGCTTTTGCTATTGTTGCAAAATTGAAAGAAGAAGGAGTTCAAGTTGCACCAATTACTGATTTTGATAGTATTACAGGGCAAGGAATTACTGCAAAGGCAAATGAAAATGTGTACTTTGTGGGTAGTAGAGAATTATTAGCATCTAAATCAATCTTGATAGATGATGAACTGGATCATACAATCAAAGAATGGCAACAAGAATCCAAGACAGTTATCTTCTTTATGGATGAGAAAAAACTCATTGCTATTTACGGAATTACCGATGAGATAAAAGAAAATTCTATTGCTGCAATTGCCGAATTAAAACGGAAAGGGATAGATGTTTTTATGGTGACTGGAGACAATCAGAATACAGCCGAATCAGTTGCAAAAAAAGTGGGAATCGATTATTTTAAGGGAAATGCATTGCCACAGGATAAATCGGAGTTTATTAAAGAATTGCAAAGCAAAGGTAAAATTGTAGCAATGGTTGGGGATGGAATTAACGACTCAGAAGCATTGGCACAAGCAGATGTGAGTATTGCAATGGCACATGGCTCAGATGTAGCGATGGAGGTAGCAAAAATTACACTTACTACTTCTGACTTGGCTGCTATTCCTAAAGCATTTAATTTATCTTCTCTAACTGTAAATGGAATTCGCCAGAATCTTTTTTGGGCATTGTTCTATAATGTAATTAGTATTCCTATTGCTGCTGGTGTGTTATATAGCGTGAATGGATTTCTACTTGACCCTATGATTGCTGGTGGAGCAATGGCATTTAGCTCGGTTTCTGTTGTATTGAATAGTCTTAGATTAAAAAATAAAAAGATTTAGATAAATTTGTAGGTATAAAAAGTAAAGAAATGAAAGAATTGAAATTCAAAACTTCCCTAAGCTGTGGAGGTTGTAAAAATAAAATAACCCCAGGAATGGACGCTATCGAAGGCATCGATAATTGGGATGTTGATTTAGAAAGCGCTGATAAAATCTTAACGGTAACATCAGAAAATGATGTCGAAAAAGAGGTAATCAACGCAGTTGAAAAAGTGGGATTTGTGATTGAGAAAGTATAGGGTTAAGACTTATTCTGTGGTAACTGCAAGCGTCGAAAGTAGCCTTAATTAATACTCCCAAAAACTCTATTCATATCTTCTCTTGTAATTCTATCGGATCCAAGATAGATAAACCTTTCGTGGTTAAAATTATCAACTTCTACCATATCGTCTAATTCACCTCTAAATTCTTGGCTATTAGGGATATTATTAAATACAGCTTTAATGTTAAAAAAAGGAGTTCTTGTCTCTTCACTTTCCTTTTTAATTTCAATCACTATTAATTCATTTCTAATGACAACAGAAATAAAAAATGAGCAATCCATAGAATCAAAATAATTCTTAACTTTTTCTAATGCATCTTTTAAAGTAGAAAGTACATTTTTCTGATCTAATAAAACAGGAAATTTATAAATAAGATAGAAATCTGAAATATAGAAAGGGCTACTATTCGTCTCAGAAGTATAATCGGTTGTGAATTAAAATAATACTTCGGTAATAGTATGTATTTGGTCTACTGTAATTGGTGTCATTGGCATATTGATTTTGTTTTTATTCACCCAAACCTACCCATAAATTCTTCTTCATCTAATTCAAATTATATATAATATATTAATATTATTATTTGATTTATTTATTTTATAAATAATTAGAAGAATTAAATGGAACACCACCAAGTATATCATTAAATAATGTAAGTACCAATTATGTAAAAGTAGAAACCATCAGAACAATGAATATGTTTAATCAAGAAGGCATAATCCCTACAAGTATTCATGTTCCAACTAATAGAGATTTTCTAATTCATATAATTAACGATGATCAAATATCATTAGATTTAGAAAATGATGATAGATTGACAATTTTACTCGATGGAGAACTATACTTAAATCAGAAAATGGATATCATTATTAGTGGGGATCCAAAAGCATCAGAAAATAAAAAATTAGATATTTATATGACTGGTGAAGATGAAGAATTTTTATTAATCGGTGATATTGACCTCCCAGTCTTTTATAATGATGAAACTCAAACTCAAAATTCTGCCTATTTGTGGGAGGATTTTAGATTTGAAATTGATTTTGGCGAAAATATTCAATTAATAGATGAAGATAAATTACAATTTCGATTTAAGGAAAATGGATATATAGTTTTGTATTCTGTAAATAAAGGTGATGTTTTAATGATGAATAATTTATTTATTTCAGTCAATGGGACTATTTATGATTTTTCAGGACAATATAAAGTAGATAAAGTAGATTTAGTCACAACTAATCCAAATATTAATTATTGTGTAATAACACTTGATATATCTTCAAACAAACAATTCGTAGAAACGATTAAAGAAGATACGGGAACTAATGGATATCCTTATAAAATACACGAAAAATCAAATTCAGGATTACATTTATTGAGAAATTCACCATATTTTTCACTTAATAAAGGAAATAAAATAAATATCATAAAACAATCTAATTTAGATGATATTAAGGATAGATATATAATAAAAAAAGAGAGATTATTATAATCTCTCTTTTCTTAAATATCTTAATAATTAATATCAATTAATAGTTATTTTTTTTACATAAATTTTATCAATCCCACTAAAGGTAACATTTACATAACCTGGTTGTGTATCAGAATCATAATCATACTTAAATCTCATAGATAAATCATTACCACCATTAATATTTTGATCTGTGTTTTTAACATTATAAACATCTCCATTCAAATTTAATAAAAATCTATTATTAAAGATAATTGACATTTCTTCTAATGTAGGATAATCCCAACCACCTGTAAGTGATTTATTTTCATCAACAATTAATGCCTTTCTTTGACCATTTTCCATATAAATGGCTACAATCGTTCCAGGATCACCATTTGGATCATAAACTTCTCCAATTTGATATCCAATACTATTACCCATATTATTCAAATCATATCTCAAAAATGCAATTGAATCCAGTAATGAACTATTCATTATAGTAAGAGTATTATTTATTGACATAAGAGAATCGATCAATTCATCACGTTTTGTAAATTCATCTAAATCATTTACAGATACTAATGTATCAACTACATTATCAAAATCACTAATTTTCATATAAGGATCTAAAATAGTCATATCAAAAGTAATATTATTTAAATCACTCATTGTCGCAAAATCATTGAAATCAATTCCATTTACACTATTAGCAACTTCTGCTGTTTTTGCTCTTTCAGCATATAAGGCATAAGGAACACTCTCTAAATTATCTGTTTTAGATAGAATACTTACACCACCCATAAATACTTCAACTGTAATTGAACAACCATTTCCCCATTCAATATTTTCAAAATCAGTATTATTGATAGAACCGATTGTAATACTTAACAATCCATTTGCATCGGTTGTCGTATTATGAGTTTCTGAAAACCCATTTGCATTGTCATTGATAGAAATATCAACGTCCAAATTGGTATTCGATAATACAGTATCAGCACTATAAATAACCGCTTGGAAATTCATTCCTTGTGGCGGTGCTTGTGCAAATACACCTTGGTTAGAAATTACTCCAATCATCATTGTGATTGCTACTAAACCTTTTACGATAAACATTCTTAAATTTTTCATAACTTTTATTTTTTAATCACTTTAAATTCTTTGACTTGTTGCTTATTCTTATCTAATACCTTTATAAAATAGGTGGAACTTTGATATTTCGACATATTTATCTGCATAGTCGAAGAAAACTCTCCACTACTTAATTCTCTACCATTTATATCAAAAATTTGAAATGTAAATTGGTCAGAACTTTCTTCAATTAATAAAGTCAAAAAATCTGTAGTTGGGTTTGGATAAACAATTAATGAAATATCAAATTGTTCGTTTGTAATTCCTGAAGTTCCTTCATCATCAATAGTCAGAATTGTATATCTATTCACGGCACTTTGTCCGTCAAAGGATATTCCACCACTATATTGCATGCTATAATCTCCATTTACTACCGTCCCCCCAAAAGCATTTACCGAGGTCTGTCCTACGGAGTAGTTTTGTGCATTTACACCGGCAAAGAGCAACAAAGTTGCACCTATACTTAAAATGATTTTTTTCATAGTTATTGTTTTAGTTAAATTTATGTATAGGAGGTATTTAATGATTTGACATTTCAAAAGAGAGTTCGAAAAAATCCTTGAACTCTTTAAGGGGTTCTAAACCAGCTATAACCTTAGTACTACTGCTTAAAATTATATTCGTAGCTTTTAAGAAAGCCATCAAATATTTAATAAATTCCTTGTCAGAAATAAAATTAACCACTTTTGATGACGCTTCTTTAATCTGTTTTAAGAATTCTTTTACTTTCTCAAAATAAATATTCCAAATAGCTAATTTTGATTTTAATTGTACATCTGTCAATCCGACTTCATCAAACTTATCCCATTTTTCCGCTACTTCATTCTCAAACACTGCATTTAAATTTAGGTCTCTAATAATTGGCTTAATTTTCACCTTTACATCTTCGACCCATTCTTTTACATTAATATTGTTTCGACCTCCATCATCTAAACCATGATAAAACTTCTCTTCTATTTCATCAATGTCAACTAATTCAAAGATTGTGGTAGAAGAGTCCTTTAAAAATTCAGCAATATTTTTAATGTCATCTGCTTTGGGAGATCCGTAATAATAATAGTAATACATAAGAGGTTTTTTACTTTCTTGTTATGTTTACAAATTTACCTACAACTCCCCTTTATCCTTATTCAAATAATGTTTATTTTATTCAAAAACTATATCAATATATTTAATATGTAAATATTTTATCTTTAAAAACAATCCGAATACAAAATTTGTAAACTAAATTTTTGGTTCAAATTAGATGGTAAATTTTTTATACGTATGATTTCTGTACAAGAATTTCGGATTTTACAATCTTTCCTTGACTAAAATGCTAATTTCTACATAAAAAGAAAATGTACTGCACAATTCCTCAAAAGAATAAAATGCTTTTGCTTTAATAATTTCATTTTTTACATTCACATTTTAAATATTTTATTAATTTTAGATACTAAAATATTTAAAATATAAGTAACATGGTAAGTGAAATAGGAAATAGAATTAAAATGTTTCGAGAACAAAAAGGATTATCACAAGAAAATTTAGCATCTGAATTAGGAATTACTCAGCCGAGTTATGCACGGTTAGAAAAAGACGATAGCCGTATTAATGTTCCTCGTTTGATACAGATTGCGAAGTTATTAGATGTTACCGTGGCAGAAGTGTTGAACGAAAAAGCGAATATGATAATTAACCAACACGATAATGAAAGTGCGTATGGATATATTGAAGTTATCAATTCGGACAAAGAGCATATCCAAAGCTTGCAAAGTGAGGTGGCATTTTTAAAAAAGACGGTGGAGAAGTTGTTAGGATGAGAATTTAACCACACTACACCGCATATTCTCTGTGCCCTCTGTGCCTCTGTGGTGAAAAAACCAATAAAAAACAGGTCAATTAGTAATAATTCAATATTTCGCCGTATATTTATTTATCCATAAAATGAATTGAGTATGGATATCCAAGCTAGAAAAATAGAATTTATACGCGATTTCCTAAAGATGCAAAACGAGGATTTATTGACCATAATGGAAAAATTACTTCGAACTACCACAATGGAAACTAAGGACGATATTCACCCCATGACTGTTAATGAATTGAATAAACGAATTGATAAATCTATGGAAGATTCTAAAAATGAGAATTTAACAGAATCTACTGATTTGCTTCGTGAGATTAAAAAATGGAAGTAAAGGTTGTTTGGACTGATTTTGCTGAGAGTGAGTTAAACCATATTTTTGAGTACTATCATCAAAAAATTAACTTAAACTAGCTCGAAAACTAATTACACAAATTGTATTAGACACTGACATTTTAAAAACGTTTCCAGATATAGGAACAGAAGAAGAAGCTTTAAAAACAAGACCTCAATTATTTCAATATATACTTAGTTCTAATTACAAAATCATCTATTGGCATAACAGCAAAATGGATAGAGTTGAGATTGTTGATGTTCTTGACACCCGACAAAGCCCAAGTAAAATAACAAGAAATGCATAAATATATAGGAAATGGTAATATAGAATACCCTTTCTGAGTGTCTTTTACTTTTCTAATTGACTGATGTGATGATATCTCGTAATTTGTATAATAGTATATTCAGAGTTTGCAGATCGAGAGGGCATTCTTGAAAAAGACGATTGAGAAGTTGTTGGGGTAGAATTTTACTTCAAAGGCACCTAAATTCTTAGTGCCCTTTGCGTAAACTTAGCGACCTTTGCGGTTAATTCTTCACAAATTATTTGAGTAATTCATCCAACTCTCCTTTTACAAAGTCAGCTAATTTCTGAATATGTTCTTTTGAAAAATCAAAAGTAATATTTGCTGCTTGATAAACTTTAGGAATAGATTCCGTGTATCCTAATTTTAGTGCTGCCTTATAGTCTGTGATAGCTTGCTGAAAATTAATTTTGCTATTCATCCAAACAGAAATAGCACCTAATTGAGCAAAACCATATTCAATATAATAAAATGGCACTTCAAATAAATGTAATTGGCGGTGCCAAGAGTAATCTAAGACTTGTTCATAGCCTGTCCAATCGGTAGTATGAGTGCTGTAATCATCTAAGATAGAACGCCATTTAATTCGCCTTTCTTCCTTTGTATGTGTTGGATTCTCATAAATCCAATGTTGAAATTCATCAATGGTTGCTATCCAAGGAAGCGTCATCAATATATCCTCTAAGTGTTCAATCTTTGCACGGGTAATATCTTCAGAGTTGGTATAAAATTCATCCCAATAATTCATGGTTAGCAATTCCATGCTCATAGAAGCCAACTCGGCAATTTCAGATGGAGTTTCTTTAAACGCACCTAATTCTAAGTCACGTGTTAAAAACGAATGTACAGCATGTCCCCCTTCATGTACCATGGTAATTAAATCTCGTTGTGAACCAGTAGCATTCATAAAAATAAACGGAACACCAATTTCGCTCAATGGGTAATTATATCCTCCCGGTGCTTTTCCTTCTTTAGATTCTAAATCTAAATGTCCCATTTCTGCCATGGTTTTTAGACAATCACCGAAGTACGGGTCAATACGATTGAAGATTCGAGTTGCTTTCTGAATCAATTCTTGTCCGTCGGCGAATGGCTTTAATGGCTTTCTTCCTAAAGGATCTACTTGTCCATCCCAAGGTTTTAGCTTTTCCTTCCCTAATAAAGAAGCCTTTTTTAGGTTAATTTCTCGTGCAATAGGAACAATAGTTTCTTTGATGGAGCGATGAAAATTAAAGCAATCTTCTTTCGTATAATCAAAACGGCCAAGAGCTTCAAATTTATAATCTCTAAAATTTTTATAGCCTGCATTAGTAGCAACTTGGTGACGAAGTTTAACTAATTCTGAAAATAATTCATCCAAGGTATCCACATCTTCTGCTCGGCGGGCAATAATCTTATCATAAACTGTCTTTCTTAGATCTTCATCATTCTCTTTCAATAGATTATTCGCCCTTTGGATGGTTAAACGCTCTCCCTCGTGTTCAATCGTTTGTGCACCACATACAGCACCGTGTTCTTGACTTTTTTCAGCTAATTCAGCATTTAAAGGAATATTCTCCTCTCTAAATTGTTTGATGGCTGTAGTGATACTTCTAAAGTAAATCTTATAAGCATCACTTGTAAACTCTGAAAGATAAGGTGAAGCTTCAATTTTTTGATTCAAACGAAAAGCATAAGGTTCTAAATGTGGCTGAATTTCACGTACAAAGAAAGAATAATCTTGTGTAAGTTTTTCATCACGGGTATCTATTGTCATCTTGATATAACGCCATGCAAAATCTTCAGAAATAACCGCTTCAATTTCACTCAAGTCTTTGAGCCATTTATCGAATTCTTCTTTAGAAGAAATGGTGCGATTTTCTAATTCAATAAAGAATTTTTCAAGTTTTTGCCATGTGTCAATTTGAAAGTCAGAAGGCAAATAATGTCTCGTTGGAGAAGATATTTTCATTTCCAAAAATTAAATGTGTTCAATAAAAATAGGATTTTTACTTTCCTCTTGATGTAGATTTATTAATCTTTTTAGCTGGTGCTGCAGATTTCGCTGAAGGCTTCGCTGTTGTCTTAGCTGAAGGCTTCGCTGCAGATTTTGCTGAAGGCTTCGCTGCTTTCGCAGGAGCTTTCTTCGCTGCAGGTTTTGTTGCTTTTTCAGCTTTCTCTTTTGCTGGAGCTTTTTTGTCAGACTCTTCTGTCTTAGCAGCTTTTTCTTTTTTCTCTGCCTTCTTTTCTTCTAGTGTAATTAATCCAGACTTTTGAAGAATATTATACCATTGTACTAATTTCTTAATATCTGAAGGATATACTCTTTCTTTATCATAATTAGGTAAAACTGTTTCCAAATATTGCCCTAATTTATTGGCGCTTTCTTTATGGGATAGAATAGCTTTACAAGCTTCTTTCTCGGCTATTTTAGTATATACATCTAATAAGGGCATATCTTCTTCATACGTATAGATACTGATATCCTCTAATGCAGAAATTCGATCTGTTGAATAAGCAGGGATACGTTTCCCATCATCTAATGATTCTACAATAATGTTATTCTTTGAACGGGCAATCACTTTAAAAAGCCCTGTTTTTCCTGAAATTGAGATAATTCCTGTTAAATCCATATACTATTTATAATATTTTCGGTTCAAAAGTAAGAAATAAAACTATTTAATTGAGTTAGTCTTTAAAAAAAGGTAAAACTTTAACTCCCTGAGTTGTTGTTACTTTAAATAAGTAAGCTCCTATACTTAAAGACTCTATAGAAACTTGGTTGGTGTTTTCTAATGGTATATTCATGACCCTTTTCCCTTCAACTGTAAATATCTCCCCCTCAATTAAGGAGTAATCCGATTTAATATTTAGTATATCCTGTGCAGGATTGGGGTATAATTTAATAACATCAGAAGATTCTTGTTCGAGTCCTAAAGCCCAGTCGATGGCATTTGAAAAACTCTTACAACTTCCTTCTTCTTGAATGGCAACACTGTAAAATCCGGGCGTGGTTGGTTTATAAGATTGTTGAATAGCACCAGGTATAGGCGTGTCGTTTAAATACCATTGGTAGTTGGGACCTACACTCGAAACTAGAGAGTCTCCCAAAATACTAATAGTAGGTGTTGTTAGTGGACTACCTTGTTTCACAATGAAAGTATCCGAATATATTTTACAACCCTGTAAATCTCTACCAATTAGATAAAGAGTATCCGCTTGAGACACATATATTTTAGAATTGGAACTTCCATTTGACCAAGTATAAGAAAGCAATGGAATATTTGATTTTAATTCAATGGGAACCTGACACACGATAGAATCCCCTAAAATTTCTAAATGATTATTCTTACTGTTTAAGAGAGTTAAAGCATTGATTTTTCCATAGCCGGACTTATTATTTGGAATTGTCCCGGTAAAAATATCGCCAAAACCTGTTGCATGAATGTCGTTTATGAAATCTTCATAGGTGCTGTTCGGGCATCGCTCTAAATACAATGCTGCAATACCAGCCACTACAGGAGAAGCCATAGAAGTTCCTCCATTTCGAGCATGATAACCTCCCTGATCCAAAGTAGTTGCATAAGTTGCTTGATCATTTATCATATATAGGGGCGCCGAACCCAAAGTCATATCACCAGTAGCACTTATATCCGGTTTAATTACATTGTGTCTAGTTGGGCCTTTACTAGTTGAGCGAGCCATTCTACCAGATAATGTGGATTCAGCTGCATAATAGGGGTTTCCATTGTAATCTATATAGGAAGATCTCCCTCTAACATTAGCTACAGAGACCATTTTAGGAGAACAATTCCACGAAGAAACGATAGATTGTGCACTATCTGGATACACATAATTTACAATGGATGGATATATTGCAGGAGATGGTGTAACACGCACAATCTTATTCAAATCCATCCATTCTCCAGTCCATAAATCATATTGTCCAATTCCGGTTGTAGAAAATCTAAACAAATAATCGGTAGAATCTACTTTTGAAAAGAAAGCTTCCATGTGATAGTTACTACCCACATATTCTGTATAGATTTCCAAAGTAGCTATACGATCTCCGTGCATATTACGAATAGTGTCATAAATGGGAACACCTACGTTAATTTGAGCAGCTCGAAAAACTGTTTCACCAACATTTGAATATCCTTTTGCTGGATTATTCGCTCCAAATGAATATTTGTATTGTGCTGATGTAATATCCGACCATAGATCAAAATAAATGGAATTCGGCTCTATCTGATTGGTAGGATTATTTTCAAACCAGATGAATGTTGTGTCTGTGCCATCTAATATATTTTGTGCATGATAAGGCTCATATTTTCCACCGTTTCCTGCAGCCCCAATAATAATTCTTCCTGATTTATTTTCTACTAATTGTTCCATAAGTTGAGAGCCTGGATCTTTTCCATCGTGACTTCCCAAATAACTTCCTACACTTAAATTTATGACAGCTGGAAGATGTAAACTATCTGCAATTCTAAAGATAAAATCGCAAGCATCTGCAACAGTTAATGTCCAGTTTGGAAGGGTAAAATCCGTTTGAACAAAAACAATCTTAGCATCCGGAGCCATACCTTTGTTTCGACCATTCGCGAATCCATTTCCTGCAGCGATTCCTGTTACGGTTGTACCATGTCCTAAATCACCATTACTTCCGATAAATACTTGATTTTGAATATCATCCTCATACCATATTTGTCCGTAGTTATACGGTTGAGGCATCACAGAAGGTGTTTTATTGGATTGATCCCAATATCTCAATACACGCGTATTACCATAAGTGTCTATAAAATCAGGATGTCTATAATCTAATCCACTATCTACAAATCCAATTAACACACCTTTTCCTGTAAATTTATCGTGTAAGGGTAAGTCTCCTTGATGAACAGGATCAACTTGTTGCATCAGTCTAGCTGTATCATCTAAAAGAACAGGTGGAGCATATTCAAAATAAAAATTTGAAATTGACTTTTGTTGAAGTTGTTCTTGTATCCATGCAGGTGTGCACGTGATATAAATCCATTCTTTCGATATATTTTTAATAACAATATGCTGTGTTTTTAAATAAGCTAAATTATCTGGAGTATTATCTACTGCAAATGGTGCTAAAACCTCAGGGTTTTCTCGAAGAACTTTAGTGAATCCAAATTTCTGTGCTTGCAGATGATAGGTAAGGAAAATCAAAAAAAAACTTAAAATAAATTTTTGGAACACCATTTGTTTATACTTTTGACCGTTATTAATAACAAATATTCAATTGAATAGATTCAACTTAGTGTAAAATTACAAAAAAAAGTTATATTTAGAATCAATTTGCGTTAAACAAGAAATCATGAGAAAATTATTTTTAAGAATTATTTTACCTGTTTTTATGGGAACTTTCTTTACTACTTCTTATGCACAAGTAGATAAAGGAGTTTTAAATTGGTATAACTCATCTAAAACGGGAATGTCCACAGATGCTGCCTATAAACTATTAAAGAAACAAACACCTGAGACTGTTGTGGTGGCCATTATAGATTCTGGTGTGGATATAAATCACGAAGATTTACAAGGTAAAATCTGGACAAACACGAAAGAAATTCCAGGAAATGGAATAGATGATGATGGTAATGGATATATCGATGATATTCATGGGTGGAACTTTTTGGGCAATGCAAATGGTGAAAACCAAGATCATGCACGATTAGAAAAAACTAGAATTTATGCTGACTTAAAACCTCGTTTTGAAAATGTAGAGGCTGCTGATGTTTCTGCTGAAGACCAAGAAGATTATGCACTGTATGTAAAGGTGAGAGATGATGTGGAGGGTGAAATGAAAGAATATAAAGATGCTATTGATCAGACAAAACAGTTTAGAGATCAAATGCTTCCTATGCTTCCAAGTATGATTGCCAATATGATGGGAGTGAAAGAAATGACCGAAAAATCATTGAATAAATGGAAAACCACAAATGGTCAGGAGGCTCAAATGAAAAGATTAGGATTGATGATTGTTCGTGGAGAGTTAAATGAAGCGCTTTTTGATGAACAATTGAAACAAATTGAGTCTATGCTAAACTATCACCTTAATGTAGATTATGATGATCGTGCTATAATTGGTGATGATCCAATGGATATCAATGATAGAAACTATGGAAATAATGATGTAAAAGGAGTAGGTTCTGATCATGGAACTCACGTTTCTGGAATTGTATCTGCTATTCGTGGAAATAAATTAGGTGGTGATGGTGTAGCTAATAATGTTCTCATAATGTCTTTACGTTCTGTACCAGATGGAGATGAGTTTGATAAAGATATTGCGTTGGCAATTCGTTATGCTGTAGATAATGGCGCAAAAGTAATTAATGGTTCTTTTGGAAAGTCATACTCTCCTTTACAGAAAGATGTATATGAAGCTATAATGTATGCTCAAGATCACGATGTATTATTTGTACATGCTGCAGGTAATGACAATAAGGATTTAGCTGTTGAAGATAATTTTCCAGCAGTTCAATACTCCTTCCAAAAAGAACCATTTACGCATGTGCTAACAATTGGTGCTTCTACACGTTTCACAAAAGGTAATTTAGCTGCAGACTTTTCTAATTATGGTGCTAATCAAGTAGATATATTTGCTCCTGGTTATGAAATCTATAACACATGGCCAGAAAATAACTATAAGAAGATTCAAGGAACATCAATGGCCGCCCCAATGGTTGCAGGTGTTGCGGCAATGTTGAAAGGATACTTCCCATCTCTATCCATGTTAGAGATAAAGGATATTATTCTTGAATCTGGAAATGATTTTGGTGATACGGAACAAGTGAAGCCAGGTACAGAAGAAAAAGTAAAATTTAGTACTTTATCTAAAACTGGAAAAACAGTGAATGTATTAGCAGCTGTAAAATTAGCACAACAAAAAATCAAAGCGAAAGCAGCTCAATAAACGAATGAAAGAGCGCTGATGAGGCGCTCTTTTTGTAATGTATCATGAAGAAATTTAATTGGATATTTATCAGTATTGTATTTAGTTCCTTCTCTTGGGGACAAAGCGTATTTCCTTTTTCTGACAACTTACAATATTTTAAAAGTTTTCACGAGGGAATGTCTATCCAATTGGATTATTTACCTCCTATTGATTATAAGTATTCAGAAAATATCATTGCTTATATAGATAATAAGAGTGATTTATTTGTTTTTGATGGAAAAAGTAAGCAAAAGCTTAGCGGCTTTGTAAATGATTATGCCATAGGAAGAAATATTGTTGCTTGGAATGCAGGACCTATATTAGCTGTATGGGATCAAGGGACTAAAAAATCACTCACCAATTTTGCTAGAAAATACGTGGTTACCGATAGTTTAGTCGTGTTTGATGATGAACGTGATAATGCTATTCGAGTTTATTATAATGGAGGAATATATGATTTATACTACTCTATTGGAAGGCCAGTTTTTCCTCAATATATTGGTAGTAATACGGTGTCTTTTGTTGGGAATGGAGATATAAACTATGTTTTTATCGCAGGAAAAATTATTGAAGTTGGATCTATGAATGCCAACACTAAATTTTCGGCTGGTGGAAATTTATTAGTATTTAACGATTCTTTTAATCAAACATTTTCGGTTGCTTTTAAGTCGGAGGTAATGGATGTTGAAAAGATGCCTGCTATTGATTATAAAGCAGGGTATGATATGTTTGTTTATACCGATATTAATTATAATCTGAAGGGGTATATTGATGGAGAAATAGTAGAATTGAGTTCCAACGCCTCATTTTATGAAGTATTTCGAAATATGGTGGTTTGGGGAGAGAATGGTTCTTTTTTTACCTATAAAAATGGACGTCGCTATGAAATAGCTAATTATATTCCGGAAGAATTTAAATTGCGTGATGGAATTGTAGCTTTTCGTAATCTCAATAGAGGCATTTCTGTTTTCCATAATGAGACAGTTGAATTAGTGAGTAATCTGATTGATGCACCTTTTGAAGTGAATGGAAATACTGTCCAAGTTAGAGTTACTAGAGGAAATTATCAGTATTTTAAGAATGGATATCGTTACGAGGATTGAATCACCCAATCATTACTCCTTTACATTCAAGGATAGGTACCACAACCATATTCTCTTCTTTCACAGACTCTGCTAGAAAAATATATTTCTTGTCATACATCTCTGATGCAATCCAAAAACTCACCCAAAATTCATTATTGAGTTGAAGTACATCTTCCATAACTGGTTCGATAATTACAGCACTCTTAGCAGGTATGTCTCCCAACGATTTACGTAGAATATCCGTTTTTATTTCTTCGTTAGTTTCTTCTATTTTGAGGTATCCTTTAGAAGTTACTAATACTTGTTCTAACTCCTCCTCCCGATTATTGATTAAATAGACATCAAACACATCTATGTCATCTTCTTGTTCTTTCACAATAGCTACATAAACTCCTTCAACAACAGGTCTTTTCAGCTTCTCATTCATTCGTCTGTTTGCTCTAAAATTCGCATTAATATAGTATAATATTCTGGGATATCTCCAGGATGATTCGATTTATAATCTATTTTAGGATTATAAGTAACTGGAATTTGATCTTCTTGACGTTTATGCCCAGTGCGCACCATTACTACATTCAAAGAAGGAATGGCTACAATATATTGCCCTAAAATTCCACGGGCATAAATTGCAGGATGTTGTGGATCGTGATAAATCCAAAATTGGAGCCCATAAAATGGGGAAGCCTCACTAATGGGTGTGATAAGTTCAGTTAATGTTGTACTATCAATAATTGTTTTTCCATTCCATTTTCCGTAATTGAGAATAAGTTGTCCAAATTTTGCAAAATCTCTCGTGGTTGCATAGGCACAACAAAACGCTTTTTCCATCCCGTTCTCTTGGTCTAAACTCCACAAGAGATCATTTTCTGTTCCTATTTTTGACCATACTTTTTCTTCTAAATACTCAGTGGGGTATTTCCCTGTGGCTTCTTTTAATATCAAACCTAAAAGCTCAGTATTGCCACTTTTATAGTTGAAATCATGTGTCTTTTCTTTTGCGAATCCCTTACTTTTCATAACCTTAATGAGGTCAGATGAGTAATATGCCTCAGCATTATCAGATAGTGGATTTTTCCCACTTTCTTCCCATACCAGATCACTTGACATAGCTAACACATCTCGGATTGTAACACCCTCATCATTAGGCATTCGGAAAGGTAGATAATCTTTAATTAAAGCATCAAAACTTGAAATTTTCCCTTCGTCTATAGCTATACCAATTAAAAGTCCAATCAAACTTTTACCAGCAGAAAAACTGTTGCTTTTGGTATGTATAGTGTGCTTCTCAAAATAAGTCTCTGATATAATTTCTTGGTTTTTGATAACTAAGAAAGAAGTTGTTTGTAAGCCTTCCATGAAAGAAATGGCTTGTGCATCTAATGGGATGAGCTTAGGATTTATTTTCCATGCTTCGGGATGTAAATCATGTTTAGCAGTGCGTGTTGGAAAAATAATAGAATCATAAATATCAGGACCTTTTTTCCCTTTTAAGTATGTTTCTTGGATTCCTTTATACAGATAGGTTCGCCCCGTGAGCAAAACAAATAAATTAAGAAGTATCAGAATAGCGACAAGAAGAACTAAAAAATATTTCAGTATGCTTCTAAATCTTGATTTTTTCATAGGAGAATTTGGCATTAAAAATAGTAGTAAAATGTTTTTTAAATTTCTCTTTCACCTCATCCATATCTACGGAATGACCCAATTCTTTCTGAAGTGAAGTTACGCTTTTATCTTCAATTCCGCAAGGAACAATGTGATTAAAATAGTTTAAGTCTGTATTAACGTTAAAACCTATCCCATGCATCGTCACCCAACGAGACGATTTTACACCCATTGCACAAATTTTTCGCTCATTTTTATGCCCTTCGTCCCACATCCAAACACCTGTTAATCCTTCAATCCTACCAGCTTGTAAACCATATTCTGCTAAAACTTGAATAACTGTTTCTTCCAAAAAACGCATGTATTTATGGATGTCTGAGAAAAAATAAGTGTCCAAGTCTAAAATAGGATATACAACTAATTGTCCAGGTCCATGGTAAGTAATATCCCCTCCACGGTTAATTTTATAAAATGTAGCTTTTACTTTATGAAGCAGTTCGTCTGTTAATAATAAATGGCGTGGGTCTCCGCTCTTACCGAGTGTATAAACATGTGGATGCTCACAAATAAGAAGATAATTTTTGGTTGCTTCGCTTGATTGGTGATTTCGAATGGCAATTTTTAGGTCAACTGTTTTTTTAAAAAGTTCTTCTTGATAATCCCACGCCTCTTTATAATCAATAAGACCTAAATCTTTAACTATAACTGCTGCTGCCATGCTATCTTTTTTCTAATTCTGATTTTAAGAAAACAATAGACTTTATATCAATAGTATCCTTTTTATTTAAGTCTGCTAAATAGATTGAAGCCCAATCTACAAGGTGAACTAAATAAAACATTTCTAATATATTATCTTTTCCTACACCATTTATAAATAGAATGTTAGATGTTTTAGGTTCAATTATTTCTTTAGATAATTGAAAGCGTAAAATATTCCTTTTTGAGGTGAATTGTGACTCAAAGAACACAGCAGCAAACCGATCATTTCCTCCTTCCCAACCTACTAATTCATTATGGTTCATCTCGGGGATTATATGATGATACACCAATTGTTTACTGTTTTCATTAAATTGTTGACGGGCACGAATTATAATTCCTTCCAATTCGGCATTCCCATATAACACGCCTTGTTTTTGATAAAGATGTTGAGCTAAAACCTTTGCTTGCTTCTTAATTTGCATTAATTCATCGCTTAAGAAGTTTCTAGCTTTACCAACAGATTGCATGGAAGTTTTAGAAACAAACCCCGCTTTTGTAAAAATATCTATCAATTGAATAAGAGAAAATGCCAGCATACTACGTGGTGGATTTCCTCCAGGTATTTTTACAAAATCATAATTATTTTTCTTGCAGAATTGCATTAATTCTCCTCCCGAGCAAATTCCAATGATTGTTGATTTTCGCTTTTTAGCTTCAGCAACTGCGGCAAGAGTTTCTTCTGTGCTTCCAGAATAAGAGGAAGCAATAAACAATGTTTTCTCACTCACAAAAGCAGGTATGTCGTAATTTTGCACTAAAACGACAGGTATCTTGATTTCATTTAGAAACAACTTTTCAGTTATTTTCCCACCTATTCCGGATCCTCCCATTCCACAAACCACAACCTGATCGAATGATTTATTTGAAATACTTGAATATATAGTATTCTCTGCAATCTCAAGTGCATCTGCAATTTGTTTAGGAAATTGGGCTACTAGTTTTTCCATACGAGATAAACATTCTTTTAAATGAGGTGGTAAAGTAACGGAAAAAATAGGAAATCTTTAAGGGAAGTAAATATTATTTTATTTTACTTCTTATTTTCAACGAGGATAATGTGTTAGACCCCGACATTCATTTGTTAATTAATTTCCATATTTTAACCTATACAAATCAAATACATGTGTATAAATGCACAACGGGTTAAATTAATATTAAAATTTTACAGAACAATTTGTACTTTTACGCATTATTTGTATCATGACTGAGAACGGCTTGAAAATATTATTAATTGAAGACGAAGAGAGTTTAAGCAATGTCATAGCATTGAACCTAAAACTAGAAGGGTTTGAAGTAATTACTGTGTTAAACGGAAGGGAGGCTCTTTCCTATACTGAACGACTAGGGACGTTTGACTTAGTGATTTTAGATGTGATGCTCCCAGAAATTAGTGGTTGGGATATTTGCTCTACTTTTAAGCGTGTAGCTAGCACACCTATTTTATTTATTTCTGCTAAAGGAAGTTCTTTAGATAAAATTAAAGGGTTAAAACTTGGGGCTGATGATTATTTGGCAAAGCCTTTCGATTTGGAAGAATTATTATTGCGGGTGCAAATACTTATTTCTCGTAATAGAAAAGAATCTTCAGTTGAAAACAAATTACAAATTGGAAGTTTTGATGTGGATCTGAATACGTATGAGGTAAAGCAAGAAGGAAAATTAATAGCTTCTTTAACTAAAAGAGACGTACAACTTTTACAACTCTTTAAGAAAAATGAAGGAAAAGTGTTATCGCGTGATTTTATTTTGGATGAATTATGGGGGAGAGAGTTAGAAATTACTACGCGAACCATAGATAATTATATCCTAAGTTTTAGAAAACTATTTGAAAAGGATGTTAAAAATCCACACTATTTCCACAGCATTCGGGGAGTTGGATATAAATTCTTAAATAATTAAGATAGGTTATAATAATGGATAAACAAAAGCAATTAAGATATGACAAAGCCTATTTACGTATGGCAGAAACATGGGCAAAATTATCTCATTGTCAACGAAAACAGGTGGGATCTCTTATCGTAAAGGATGGGATGATTATTTCTGATGGCTATAATGGAACTCCATCTGGTTTTGACAACTGCTGTGAAGATGATGAGAATAAAACATTTTGGTACGTCTTACATGCCGAGGCAAATGCTATTCTTAAAGTAGCGCGTTCTACGCATAATGCAAAAGATGCTACGCTTTATTTAACAATGTCACCCTGTAAAGAATGTAGCAAGTTAATTTTACAGGCTGGAATAGTGCGGGTTGTTTACATTCGTGATTATAAAGATATTTCGGGTGTAGAATTTTTAAGAATGTCAGGAATTACTGTTGACCAAATTGAAAATATTGATGAATAATTCACGTAAGACACTTGTTCCTCTTGTGGCAGCTTTATTCTTAATTTTTGGAATGATGCTGGGTTTATTCCTCAATAAAGGTAAAAGTCCACTCATAGGAGGTGAAAATGATAAATATGGAAAGAAACTAGCAGATATATTTGATATTATTGATAAGAATTACGTGGATTCGATTAATAAAGATGATTTATTTGAGAAAACGGTTTCAGAACTTTTACATAATTTAGATCCACACTCCAACTATATAGCTGCACGTGATTTGAAAGAGATGACGGAAAGCATACAAGGTCAGTTTGGTGGCGTTGGAATTCGCTTTACTGTGTTTGATGATACTTTGAATGTAGTAAATGTGATAGAAAATTCTCCATCTGAACGTGAAGGAATCCAGAAATTTGACCAAATTATAGAGGTTAATGGTGAAAATATTGCAGGAGTTAAAATTTCCAACGACCGAGTGCGTGAATTATTAAAGGGAACGGTAGGAAGTAAGGTAACAGTTCAGATTAAACGCAAAAATCAAACGTTCGAAAAAACAATTATACGAGGAAATGTTCCTATTACTTCTTTGAACGCAGCATATATGATGACGGAAGATATTGCTTATATGCAATTGACACAGTTTAGTTTGACTTCTGCGAATGAATTCTATTTAGCCGCATCAAATCTGAAAAGTCAAGGGATGAAAAGTCTGATTTTAGATTTGCGTTATAATGGAGGAGGAGTAATGAGTAGCGCTGTTTCTATTCTGGAAGCCTTTTTACCAAAAGGAGCTAAGATTGTATCTACCAAAGGTAAAAATACTCCAGAAGAAATCATCTATGCACAAAGTCAACCTTTCTTAAAAGATATAAATTTAGTGGTACTTATTAATACAAATTCTGCTTCTGCTAGTGAAATTGTTGCTGGTGCCATTCAAGATAATGACCGTGGTACTATTATTGGACGTCGTTCTTTTGGAAAAGGGTTAGTTCAACAAGATATTCAATTAAAAGATGGTAGTGATCTTAGACTCACTATTTCACGATATTATACACCAACAGGAAGAAGCATACAAAAACCATATAGTAATGGAACGTATGAAGAATATTTAATGGATGAGGTTAATCGATATGAAAGTGGTGAATTGTATAAATTAGATAGTTCTCTTTTTGTTGATTCTCTAAAATATACGACCCCGAAGGGTAAGGTTGTATATGGAGGTGGTGGAATTATGCCAGACATTTTTGTACCTCTTGATACATTAGATTATTCGAGTTATTACCGTCGTCTTAAATATGCGAATGCTTTTAATGAATTTTCGTATGCTTATGTACGAAAAAATAATTTGAATCAATATACTAATCTAGTTGATTTTGATAAGCGTTTTGTGGTTTCTCAAAAGATATTAGATGATTTTGTGGCATTTGCTAGCAAGAAATTTAGTATTTCCCTCTTTAGAAATGATTATCAACATTCTTTGCAACGAATTAAAACAGATTTAAAGGCAGAAATTGCTCGTCAGAGATGGTTGGAGAATGGTGCTTTTTATATTTTTAATCAAAGGGATAAGGATATTGAAAAAGCGGTGGAAGTATTAAAAAAAGAGAAGTAAACTTTACTTTTTACGTATTTTAGCAAAAATAAACGAGATGAGTTACGAAAATATATTAGTAGAACAAAAGGAAAGAATCCAGGTAATTACGATTAATAGACCTAATCAGTTAAATGCATTAAACAAGGCAACAATTCAAGAATTACACGATGCTTTAGACTCGGCTGATAAAGATGCTGGAACACGTGTAATTATTTTAACGGGAAGTGGGGAGAAATCCTTTGTTGCTGGCGCAGATATTAAAGAATTTGCAGATTTTGATATTGCACAAGGAAAAGATTTAGCTGTACAAGGACAAAAAAAATTATTTGATTTTGTACAAAATTTAAGTACACCTGTTATAGCTGCGGTCAATGGATTTGCACTTGGTGGAGGATTAGAATTAGCTATGGCTTCGCATATTCGTGTAGCATCCGATAATGCTAAATTAGGTTTACCAGAAGTATCCCTAGGTGTAATTCCTGGTTATGGAGGAACTCAACGTTTGGCTCAATTAGTTGGAAGAGGAAAGGCGATGGAAATGATTATGACTGCCGGAATGATTTCAGCTGAAGAAGCCAAAGAATGGGGCTTAGTAAATCATGTGGTTCCACAAGCAGAACTACTTGCTTTAGCAGAGAAAATAGCAGGAAAAATATGTAAGAACTCGGGAACAGCCATTTCATGTGCCATTCGTGCGGTTAATGCTAACTATACAGATGGCGTGAATGGATTTGAGAAAGAAATTGAAGAATTCGGAAATTGTTTCGGTACCGAAGAGTTTGTAGAAGGTACAACTGCTTTCGTTGAAAAAAGACCAGCTAATTTTCGCTAAGAATAAACATGAAAAAACGAATTGCCATTTTTGCTTCCGGTAGTGGTAGCAATGCCCTTAAAATGATAGACCATTTTAAGGAGAATGCGTATAGTGAAATTGCACTTTTAGTGACTAATAACCCGAATGCTGGCATTTTAGAAAAATCAAAAGACTTGGTGCCACAAGAAATCATCACAAATGATCAAGCGAATGATGGTGAGTTCCTTACAGATTTAATGCACTTAAACGGGATAGATTATATCGTTTTAGCAGGATATTTACGTAAAATCCCCGTGGATTTGATTCATTTTTATCCTGAGCAAATTATAAATATACATCCTGCTCTTTTACCCAATTATGGAGGTAAAGGAATGTACGGAATGAATGTACATAAAGCTGTATATGAAAATCAGGAAAAAGAATCAGGCATCACCATTCATCTTGTGAATGAGTTATACGATAAGGGTAAAACCTTATACCAACATAAAGTAGAAATAGCTCCAGAAGATACTCCTGAAATGATTCAACAAAAGGTGTTAAAAGTAGAGCATTTGTATTTTTCGAAAGTGGTGGATGAGTATATTCAATCCCAACATAAGAAATAATAAACATTTCTCTGTTTATTGCTATTTATTTTTACGGTCACAATCTCACAAAAAAGACTTATTTTTGAAGTTTTAGAATACTTATTTAATTAAATAACTACGATTATTCATGAAAGTAAACATTATCAATCGATCTAAGCATGATTTGCCGCAATATGAAACGAGTGCATCTGCAGGTGTAGATTTACGTGCTAATATAGATACAACTATTACACTTAAACCTTTAGAAAGAACCTTAGTCAAAACAGGTCTTTTTCTTGAAATTCCTGTAGGATATGAGGCTCAAGTACGACCTAGGAGTGGTTTGGCTCTTAAAAAAGGAGTTACTGTTTTAAATACTCCAGGAACTATTGATGCGGACTACAGAGGTGAAATCTGTGTGATTTTGATTAACCTTTCTAATGACGATTTTATAATTGAAGATGGTGATAGAATTGCTCAAATGATATTCGCTAAGTTTGAACAAGCACAATGGCTAGAAGTAGAGGTTCTTTCAGAAACTGAAAGAGGTGAAGGTGGATTTGGTAGTACAGGTAAAAAATAAAATTTGAAATGAAGATTATAGTTCCGATGGCGGGCCGTGGTTCCCGTTTACGTCCACATACATTAACAGTTCCCAAACCGCTTGTTCCGGTAGGGGGAAAACCTATTGTTCACCGTTTGGTAGAGGATATTGCAGAAATTTGTAGTGAACCGATTGATGAGATAGCATTTGTAGTTGGTGATTTTGGGGAAAAGATTGAAAAAGAATTAATTCAAGTTGCCGAAAAACTGGGAGCCAAAGGAAGTATCTTTTATCAAGATCAACCACTTGGAACTGCTCATGCGGTGTTGTGTGCAAAAGAAAAGTTGGAAGGACCTGTTGTTGTTGCATTTGCAGATACCTTGTTCAAGGCAGATTTTAAAATTAACCCAGAAGATGATGGAATTCTGTGGGTAAAACAAATTGATGACCCAAGTGCTTTTGGGGTTGTAATCACAAACGAAAATGGTGTAATTGTAGATTTTGTGGAAAAACCACAAGAACCAGTTTCCGATCTTGCTATGATTGGAATCTATTACTTCAAAGAAGGGAAAGAGTTACGCAACGAATTGGAATATTTAATTGATAATAATATTATAAAAGGAGGAGAATATCAATTGCCTGATGCTTTAAGGAGATTGACTGAGAAAGGTAAAATATTTCGTCCTGGCAAAGTGCTTGAGTGGTTAGATTGTGGAAATAAAAATGTTACTGTGATTGCTAACCAACGTATTTTAGAATTTGATCTTGATAAAGGGAAAGAACTGATAGATGATTCAGCAAAAATTAATAATAGTATCATTATTCCTCCTTGTTTTATTGGTAAAAATGTGATGATAAACAATAGTATTATCGGTCCACACGTTTCGTTAGGAGATGAAACTTCTATTGATAATAGTATCATTACCAATTCTATTATTCAGGCGGATACCATAATTATAAATATTAATTTGAAGGATTCTATGGTTGGAAATCATGTGCATACAAGTGGTAAACAACAGATTTTAAGTATTGGAGATTATACCTCAATTGACGTTTGATGAAGAAAATTTTTGCAGTTATATTAATCTTGAGTGTTTTTGCTTCTTGCGCAATTTCTCAAAAATCAAAAGAGAAGAAACTAAAAGAAGAAGCAAAATCTGATGTTGCTGTACTTTCCTCTAAAAACTATCCCTATATTGATAGATTTCATCAAGCCTTACGAGAAAAACTCAAGGGAAATACTTCAGAAGCAAAAAAATTATTTGAAGCCTGTTTACGTGAAAATAAAAATGACGATGCTGTTTATTTTGCACTAGGAAAGATAGCTCGTAAAGAGAATAATCTTACACAAGCTGTTGCATATTTTCAACAAGCCTACAACATAGACCCTTCCAATATTACTTATCTTGAATTATTAGCGCAAGCTCAGTTCATCAAATCTGATTTTGTTGAAGCTGAGCGCCTGTATAAGGATTTATGTGAACGTGAACCTCGTAATCCTGATTATATCTATTTCTATTGCAATGTTTTGATTTATAATAAATCATACAAAAAAGCAATTGATCAAATTAATAAACTTGAAGATATTGCAGGCATTATCCCTGAATTGTCTTTTATGAAGGCTGATTTGTATATCGAATTAAAAAACCCAAAGAAGTCTGAGGAAATCTTATTACAACTGCAAAATGAAAACCCAAACGATACGGAAATAATTCAAAAGATTATTTCATTTTATGAACAACAAGGGCAAAAAGATAAAGCAATTGCACTTTTTGAGAAAGAAGTAGCCAAAGATTCTACCAATGGCGCCGCACTATTCGTATTAGCCGGAAATTACCTGCAATTGAATTATATTGATAAATTTATCCAAATATCTCCCCGTATTTTAAAAAGCGATGATGTAAGTGTCGAACATAAATTCTATGTGTTAGATGAATTGAGAGATATCAAGGGAGATAATGACCCAGTTGTTAAAAATGCGGTAAATATCTTATATGATAAGCACTCAGATGATGCTTTGGTAAATATAGCTTATGGTGTAAATTTGATTTATGAAAATCGTTCTGATGAAGCACTAACTTACTTTAGAAAAGCGATTACGTTAGATAAATCAAATTTTGATATATGGTATCGAACATTGGCTTTTGAATCAGAATTTAAAGAATATGAAGCTTTATATGAAGATGGAAATAAAGCGTTAGAATTATTTCCGAGCATCCCATCATTATATTATTTTGCTTCGGAAGGCGCTCTCCATAATAAACATCTCGATGAAGCTGAAGATTTGGTTACAGCAGGATTAATTTATTGTATAAAAAACAACTCGGATAAAGCTGTTTTAATGGCTCGGAAGGGTGAAATTGATTTTTATAGGAAAAACTATAAGCAAGGGATTGTCAATTTTGAACAAGCCTTGAGTATCCATCCAAATCCAATTGCTAAATTAATTTATGCAAAAACACTTGCCAAAACAGGAATTGCATTAGAAGTAATTCCAGAAATGCTAAATAGTATTGCAGATACTGATAAAACACAAGATTTTTTCTACACAGAAGGTTTATATAATATAGCAATAAAGGATTATAAAAATGGTATTAAATCCTTAGAAAGAATTGTGGAAAAAACATTTAATAATGCTGATTTATATGATTTATTAGGAGATATGTATTTCCTGTCTGGTGATGTTAAAAAGGCAGTTACCTTATGGGAGACAGCGCTTAGTAAGCATTGCCGAAATCTAAATCTAAGTAAAAAGATTAATGATGAAAAATTATATGATTCGATATATGTTAAATAAACATTTCTCCCTTCTTCTTTTTGCTTTGTTATTGGTATCATGTGGAAGTAATAAGCTTGTACAAGAAGAAACAAAAGATCATTTACCTAAAATTCAGGATAGCGTTATTTTAACTAAGTTACAGAATCTAGCGAGTAAACGTCCGCTCTATTTTTCTACAAAATTAAGTACACGGTATAAAGACAAGGATCAAGATATTTCTTTTAAGACATCTGTTAAAATGAAAACTGATTCAGCACTTCAAGCTACCGTAACGTTTGCTAATATTCCTATTTATAACACTGTGATTACGCCAGATACGCTAACTCTGGTGGATAAGCGAAAGAATTGTTATATGAAAGAAACGATGGATTTTTTTAAGAGACAATTTAATGTGAATTTTAAACATAGTAATATTGAAGAGATTATTTTAGGAATGCCTATCGATTGGGATAATTCAAAGGATTATTATTTAGTAAATGACCCGTATAATTATGTGGTTTCTACTTCAGATTTATCTATCAAAGAAGCTTTGAAAAAAGAAGATCTTGTAATACGCTACTATTTAGATAAGGAAATATCTCGTTTGGAAAGAACAGTTATTGAAAGTCCAAGAGATACAAGCACTATTGAAATTAAATATGGTAACCGTATGCAAATGCAAGGGTTTGACATACCTGAACAGGGAGAAATTACAATTCGAACTCCGAGAGGAGAAACCTTCATTGAATTTAAGTATGGTAAGAGTTCCATCAATGAACCAGTAACTTTATTTTTAGTAATCCCAGAAAAGTATGAGCGCTGCCAATAAAATAATTTTCTTTTTCATGCTCTCTTTCATTGCTTTCAATACAGCAATGTCACAATCTGGTTCTCAGCGACTTAAGAAAGAGCAAGATGCTTTAAAAAAACAAATTGAGAATACAAAAGTCTTACTTGAAAAGTCAAAAAAGAGCACAGACTTATCTTTAGAAGAAGTAAAGTTAATTGAACGTCAGGTAGAATTTCGTGAGAAATTAATACGCAATATTGACAATCAAATTCGGGGTTCTGAATTAAAGATTACTGAAAAGGAAGCACGTATTCAAGAGCTAAATGCAGAGATTACTAAATTAAAGAAACAATATGCTGAGTTACTTTTGTATGCTTATAAAAAACGTGATAAATTCGGCGACTTAATGTATATTTTTAGTGCTGGCTCTATTGAAGAAGCTGTAAAACGTAAGATATACTTAGAGAAATTTCAAGAAATTCAAAAGAAACAATTGCGTTTAATTGCTCAGAATCAAGAATTACTACGTAAGGAGATTACGGAATTGGAAGCAGAGAAGAAGGAATTACTAAACTTATCGGCTGATAAGAAGAAGGAACGCGCCGAAATAGTGGAATCTAAGAAAGAAAAGGAACTCATCTATCAGAAGTTTAAAGAGCAAAAAGATAAGTTATTACAAGAATTACAAGAAAAAGAACGTAAAAATGCCCGGTTAGAACAGGAAATTGCTGCTGCTATTCAAAAAGAGATTGCTGCTGAAAGGGCACGTATTGAGAAAGAAAGAAAGGAAGCCGAAGCACGTAGAAAAGCAGAAGAGGCTCGCAGAAAAGCAGAAGAGGCAAAAAATTCAAAAGACAAAACAGATCCTGCTGGCTCAGAGAAACCTGTGGTTACTCCGACTTTCCCTCTTATTGCAGAGAATGAATTAGCTGGAAAAGATTTTGCCTCCAATAAGGGAAAACTCCCTTGGCCGGTTAAGAGCGGAACTATCACTTCTAACTATGGAAAAAATCCGCATCCTACTTTAGAGAATGTTACAACTCAAAATAATGGTATCGACATCAGTACTTCCAAAAATGCAAATGTGTTGGCAGTATTTAAAGGAGAAGTTACTAGTGTAATCACTATTCCTGGTGCAGGAAAAGTAGTAATTATTAAACATGGTAATTATCGTACGGTATATTCTAATCTACA
Source organism: Brumimicrobium sp. (assembly GCA_023957385.1). Lineage (NCBI taxonomy): Bacteria > Pseudomonadati > Bacteroidota > Flavobacteriia > Flavobacteriales > Crocinitomicaceae > Brumimicrobium > Brumimicrobium sp. The sequence goes on from JAMLGZ010000001.1 coordinate 199,258, forward strand.
AGAAGTATATGTTACGAAAGGAAGTAAAGTTGACACTAGAACTCCGATAGGCTCTCTACTTCCTACAGGTGCTATCTCCGTTTCTCACTTTGAGATACATCAAGTAACTGAAAACTCTGTGATACAGCTAAATCCAAGTCTCTGGTTAGGGAGATAGATGGAGATATTTTCTTTTGAATAATCTGAATTGATAAAAAAAAGACTATCTCAATGAGATAGTCTTTATAAAGATTCCTTTGTAGTAGGGAATATCTTATTGCTTTGTAGAAGCACTTGCTTTAATGAACTCACGGTTCATAGTTGCAATACTACTCAAGGTAATTCCTTTTGGACATTCTGCTTCACATGCTCCGGTATTGGTACAGTTACCAAATCCTTCCACATCCATTTGATGAACCATATCTAAAGCTCTCTTCTCAGCTTCTACTTTACCTTGTGGCAGTGCAGCAAATTGAGAAATCTTAGCCGATACGAATAACATAGCAGAACTGTTTTTACAAGCAGCAACACAAGCTCCACAACCAATACATGTTGCATTATCAAAAGCTAAATCCGCATCGTGCTTATTTACTGGAATAGCATTCGCGTCTTGTGTATTACCAGAGGTATTTACAGAAATGAATCCACCTGCTTGTTGAATTCTGTCAAAAGCACTTCTATCTACGATTAAATCTTTAATAATAGGGAAAGCTTTTGCTCTAAATGGTTCAATATAAATTGTTTCTCCATCGTGGAAATGTCTCATGTGTAACTGACAAGTTGTAATTCCCTTATCTGGTCCATGAGGCTCTCCGTTGATATATAAAGAGCACATTCCACAAATACCTTCACGGCAATCATGATCGAATGCAACAGGCTCTTCGTCCTTATTTACTAATTCTTCATTTAAAACGTCTAACATTTCAAGGAAAGACATATCAGGTGAAATACCTTTAACTGGGTAATCAACCATCTTTCCTTTATCGTCAGCATTTTTTTGTCTCCAAATTTTTAATGTTAAATCCATATCTTTAAATTTTATGGTGACGTTTGAATATTATCCAAACACTTCTTTTACTATTTATAACTTCTTGTTTTTACTTCGATTTCTTCGTAAGCCAATGGCTCTTTGTGTAAGATAGCTTCACTAGGTACTCCAGTGTATTCCCAAGCCGCAACGTGGAAGAAATTAGCATCATCTCTTTGTGCTTCTCCTTCTTCAGATTGTGATTCTTCTCTGAAGTGACCACCGCATGACTCAGTTCTTACTAAAGCATCTTTTGCCATTAACTCACCTAATTCAAGGAAATCTGCTACACGACCTGCTTTGGCCAGTTCTTCATTGTATTCAAATCTTCCTCCTGGTACTTTTACATCTTTCCAGAATTCTTCTCGAAGAGCTTTAATTTCTTCGATAGCTTCTGTTAGACCCTTTTCATTTCTAGCCATACCTACTTTGTTCCACATGATGTGACCAAGTCGTTTATGGAAAGAGTCTACTGATTTAGTTCCTTTGTTATTGATGAATTTCTCAAGTCTTTCCACCACGTCTTTCTCTGCTTGTTCGAACTCAGGAGTATCAGTAGAAATCTTACCTGTACGAATTTCATCAGCTAAGTAATCACCAATAGTATAAGGTAAAACAAAGTAACCATCTGCTAATCCTTGCATTAAAGCAGAAGCACCTAAACGGTTTGCTCCGTGATCAGAGAAGTTTGCTTCTCCAATAGCATATAAACCAGGAATAGTTGTCATTAAGTTATAATCAACCCAAATACCACCCATCGTATAGTGAACCGCTGGATAAATCATCATCGGTGTTTCATACGGGTTTTGATCTACGATTTTCTCGTACATCTGGAATAGGTTACCATATTTATTGGCAATAACTTGTTTTCCTAATTTGGTAACAATTGCTTTATCATTCTCATCCAATCCTTGGATATGCGCTTGTTCCTTTCCGTATCTTTCAATAGCAGAAGCAAAATCTAAGAATACAGCCTGACCAGTTGCATTGACTCCATATCCAGCATCACATCTTTCTTTTGCTGCACGAGAAGCAACGTCACGAGGAACTAAGTTTCCAAATGAAGGATATCTTCTTTCCAAGTAATAGTCTCTATCTTCATGAGGAATATCAACTGGTTTCTTGGTTTTATTACGGATAGCTTCCACGTCTTCCATTTTCTTAGGAACCCAGATTCTTCCGTCGTTTCTTAATGATTCAGACATCAATGTTAATTTAGATTGATGATCTCCAGAAACAGGAATACATGTAGGGTGAATCTGAGTATAACAAGGGTTTGCAAAGTAAGCTCCTTTTTTGTGTATTTTCCAAGCAGCAGAACCATTACTTCCCATTGCATTTGTTGAAAGGAAGAAAACGTTTCCGTATCCACCAGATCCTACAACAACTGCATGAGCTCCGTGTCTTTCGATTTTACCTGTTACTAAATCACGCGCTATAATACCTCTTGCTTTACCATTCACGATTACCACATCTAGCATTTCATGACGGTTATACATTTCGATCTTTCCTTTTCCGATCTGACGGTTCATAGCTGCATAAGCACCAAGTAACAATTGCTGTCCTGTTTGACCTTTTGCATAGAAAGTTCTAGAAACAAGTACTCCTCCAAAAGAACGGTTATCAAGTAAACCTCCGTATTCACGAGCAAAAGGAACCCCTTGTGCTACACATTGGTCTATAATATTTGCAGATACCTCCGCCAATCTCCAAGAGTTAGATTCTCTGGAACGGTAATCTCCTCCTTTTACAGTGTCATAAAACAATCTGTAAATTGAGTCACCATCACCTTGGTAATTTTTAGCTGCGTTAATACCTCCTTGAGCAGCAATAGAGTGCGCTCTACGAGGAGAATCTTGAAAACAAAATGCTTTTACTTTATATCCTAATTCGGCTAAAGTAGCTGCAGCAGCACCTCCTGCTAGCCCTGTACCAATCACGATAACGTCAATACCTCTTTTGTTTGCAGGGTTTACTAATCGAATATTGTTTTTATGATTTGTCCATTTATCTTTTAATGGACCTGCTGGTATGTTTGAATTTAATTCTGCCATCTCTCTACTATTTTAACCTTTAAAGTGAAGTATAAGTCCTAATACGATGAATCCTAGTGGAACCAAGATTGCATAAGCTTTTCCAAATTTTTTCAATGCATCAATGTATTTGTTATTCTGTCCAAGAGACTGGAAAGCAGAACCAAATCCATGCATTAAGTGTAACGATAAGGAAACAAACCCAAGAGCGTAAATTACTACACGGATTGGATCTTGGAATTTACCAATTAAATGTGGGTAATATCTGTTTGGATCTGCTGGATCCATTGCAATATATTTTGAATTGATTTCAGGAAAAAAGAAATCATATAAATGTAATCCTAAGAAAACTAAAATTACTAATCCTGTTGGTCCCATGTGACGAGAAAACCAGCTAGAATTAGCAGCTCCATTATATTTTGCATATTTAATTGGACGTGCAGCGTGATTTTTTCGCTCCAAGATTATTCCTGTTACAAAGTGAAAAACGACTGCAAATACCAAAATTGGCTGAGCAATATACTGGACTAATGGATTGTGCCCCATAAAATGAGATAATTCATTGAATAATTCCGGGCTCCATGCCGCTGTAATATTGATTGCCAAATGTTGTAATAAAAATATCATCAGGAAGATTGCGGATAAGGACATCGCAACTTTTCTTCCAATAGATGACTTAAAAAAACTAGGTTTACTCATAACTTTTATATTTCTATTAAATCGATTTTTTTTGATTTTAACAAATGTAATAGTTTATTGCTCTCATTGTCCTCAATTAGGCTATTTAGAATTATTTTAGATAACTCGTTTAGATATACAAAAATAAATCAATAATCTCTTCTGCGTATGGTTTGCATTGGAGTGATAAGACTATGAGTTATAGCGATATTCTGCTGAATATAAGTTCGTTTGATGATTTAAAAAGGCTCTTGCCTCATGTTTGTTTTTTAAACCGTAAACATTATATTTGAGTAATAAAAAAATGGACTTTTCGTACAAATGCGACAAAGGGTATGTGAAATTGTACGGTAAATCTGTATTTATAAGTAAGCGGTAATTATAAATGAAATATTCGAGATAATGAGACATATACTTTTAAACAGAGCATTTGAATATAAAAAACGTAAAGACATAAATCCACCTAAGGGCTACGTTTACAATTCTATTTTAGGCGCTTGGTTTAACGTCAAAGATAAACTACCTTTGATTTTTGCGAAAGATTTCAAAGCCCAAGGGACAAAAAAATTTGACGTAGAAACAGGTGAAGACAACAAAGGACAATAAACAAAAAATATTATGAAACACATTTTATTACAAAAGGCTCTGAAATATAAACAGAGAAAGAGAATTGAAGATCCAAAAGGTTTTTCATTTAACAGTTTGCTTGGTGCGTGGGTCAGCAATATAGACAAATCGTTTCTAATTTTTGCAAAAGACTTCAAAGCATTGGGTACAAAAAAAGAGGATGTAGAAACTGGTGAAGACCAAAAAGGACAATAATGAAGTTCCCAGAGGTATTGCTAATATCAAATCGTTTCGACTTTTCTACAGACTTTATTGCTGTAGAGTTGGCTAATCAAGGAATTGACTTCATCAGAATAAATCGTGATGAATTAAAAGATTACACTATTGAATTTGATCCAATAAAACCCGAAATAAAAGCATCCTATAACGATTATTCTTTTACAATTTCTACCGAACATTTAAAATCGATTTATTATCGAGCTCCAACATTTCTTAGAGACATTTTTCAAGAAGGATTATCGGAAGAAGAACAATTAATTAGGACACAGTGGGCGGCTTTCGTTCGCTCTTTGTGTGTTTTTGAAAACGTCAAATGGTTTAACAATCCAACAGATATATACAAAGCAGAAATAAAACCATATCAATTATTCATCGCAAACGAATTGGGAATTAAGATTCCAAAGACAACGATTTCAAATGTTACATTAAATTCTGACTTTGATTTTCAAGCAATAAAGTCAATAGACACAGCTATCGTTAGTAATGGTGAAAATGAAGGTTTTGTTTATACTGAAATTTACAAAAAAAATGAATTAGAAGAGGTGAGATATACTTCCCCGTTTTTTATACAACAAGGCTTAGTCCCTAAAATTGACATCAGAGTAACCGTAGTGGAGAATGAAGTTGTAGCTATAAAAATTATAAGCGACAAAGACATTGACGAAGATTGGAGAAGATATAAAGACGAATTAACTTATCTCATTTTTGACTTACCAAAAGATGTACGCGAATTTTGCATTAATTACACAAAAAAATTAAACTTGAATTTTGGTGCGATTGATTTAGTTCTTCACAATAATGAATACTACTTCATAGAAATCAATCCGACTGGGGAATGGTCGTGGTTGCAGAAGAATACAGGATATAATTTTGATAAACTAATTGTAAATTCCTTAACAAATGTCTAAGCGAGAAAATCCAATAATATATTTCATAAAACAGCATATTTTCCCTGGGTTCTATGCAGCTCGTGCAAATAATAAAATTGCTAAAGACTATGAAGCTCAAATAGAATTTGGCGTGGATTTATCTGACATTAAAACAGAGGAAAAACCACTGTATTCAAAATACATAAAACAAGTCAAAGAAGATTTAAAAACACAACACGACAGAAAAAAGATAATTGAGGATAAAGCTAAATCACTTCTCTTTATTATTACAGTTTCAATTACTGCAATTACTTTTTCATTAAATTATCTAAATTCTCTTGAAATAAACATTTATCAAATTATTGCTTTAATTATTTTGGGGTTAAGTATTTTATTTTTTGTCGAAGGAACAATTAGAGCAATACAAACACTGAATATTAGAAAATTTCACATAATTCAAACCAAAATAGAAGTAATTGAAAATAATTTCAAATTACATACAAACAAATCAGAAGAAGATTTTTTAACAGAATTGATACAAAGCAAACAGCAAAACGATTTAATCAATATTCAACTATCGAATTACACATATGCGTCATTCACGTTGATTAGAAATGGTATTATATTGTTTGTTTCATTTTTCATTATGACAATATGCGTTAGTTACTTTACTAAACAAAATAAAATTAAAGACACGTATTCAATCAATAAGGAAATTCAAATAAAAATCAACGACTCAATTGACGTAAAAATTCCTTACACTTTTGAACTAAAATATGATATAAAAAATTTAGAAATTGATAAAGAGAAATAACTACCGCTAACATGAACTGTGTAAAAAACCAAACATTTTACACAAAACTCTTTCCATAATTATCATCGTACGGAATTCCATTTTTTACACACCCAAAAACCTGTTTTAAAAGTTTATTACAAACAGCAATTATTGCTACTTTTCCATTCTTTCCTTTTGAAATTAATCGTTGATAAAGTTCTTTGCAAGATCGATTATTCTGCATTGCATTCATCGCACACATATACAGAATATCTAGTGTATCAGCTGAAACATCAATTCCGCAATACTTTTTTCTTGATTCTTCCTTCATTTTATTATTTTTGTTTAAGAGAAAAAAGAGAGAACAATCTTATCGGAAGTCTGCGATCCTAATACGAACTCTAAAAGGTTCAATAAAACTGTTCGACTTTTGGATAAGAAGGAGGTAGGGATAATCATGTTAGTCAAGCTCGAAGCTTACGCCGTCCGTCTACCTTATTCTACCTCCTTGTTCTTTCAAATATCTCTGATTTATATATTACTAATTTAATACTTTTACAAACATAGGACGCCGTCTGCACGCAAGGCGGTTTAATCGCTTCGTTTAAGCATTTATGTTAAGAAAAAAGTATTATCTTCGTATTAACATTTAACGCAAAAATCCGCCCAGCGGCAGGCGTCGGAAACGTTGTGCGTCAGTGTAAAAAGACAGCCGATCCACAAATGGCACATTTGGTTTTTGCCGACACACGAGCCAACGCTCAAAAAACCAAAAGAGCCATTTTTTGCCACCGCACGACAGAAAGTTGATAATTTTTGGTTGATGATTTAAAAATTGTCCGTAAATTTGTCCGTGTACGCAAAATCGTCCGTAAATATGGCAACAATAAATTTCTATCTCGACAAACCAGACAAAAAAGGACAAGCTCCCATTCACCTTAGAATTAATTGCTCTGGGACACAAATAAAACTAGCTACTGGACGGAAAATTGCTCCTGAACTTTTTGACAAACAAAAACAACGTGCTAAGGGACAGACTTATGACGTAATTGAAATCAACCATTATCTAAATTATCTTAATGAACGGGCAGACGAACTTTTGCATCATTCAAACAAACGAACATACACCCAAGAAGAAATAAAAGACATTCTTAATCAGCACATTGACAGTTACAAAGACAGTCATTCCGTAAACATTGTAAAAGAACAAATTTCACTTTACGGTAAACCATTCACATTTGTTGACCTTTTCGCTGGGGCAGGTGGTTTTAGTGAAGGTTTTTTACAAGCAGAGTACAACAACAAGTATTTTGATTTTATTGCAGCAAGCGACATCAATGAAAATTGTGAACTAACACATATTGTAAGATACAACCATCAATTAGGTTTAAATGCCGAATTTCTAAGACAAGACATTACTGAGCCTGATTTTTTAGACAATTTCCTTAAAAAAATTGGTAACAAAACAATAGACGTAGTTTGTGGTGGTCCTCCTTGCCAGAGTTTCAGTTTGGCAGGAAAAAGAAAAAAGTTCGACAAAAAAGACGACCTATTTTTTCATTATCTGGAAGTCATAAAAGTTTTACAGCCTAAATACTTCATAATGGAGAATGTAAAAGGTATTCTGACCAAAGAAGATGGCAAAATCAAAGATTTGATAATTCAAGAAATCAACTCAATTGTTGACACGAAAGAAATACCTGTTTTGGTTTCGTTTATCAGAAAAATGAAATCGAACAACAACAGTTTTATTCTTGAATGCATTATCAAACGTGTTGAAATTGAAACACTAAGAGAAGCGGAAATTGAAAGTGGAAGAGAGCAGTTCATTCAGTTTGTAGATAATCGTTTCAAACAACTAACTCCCAAAATTGCAGACTACAAGACCAGTAAAACCGACCACAGAATAAATACGATTCGACACGGTTTTAATATTCTGGCACGGACAAAAGAATGGGAAAAATTAAAACGTGACATCATTAAAGAAAAAGACCATTGTAATATTGACAGTGATGCTTTTGTTGGACAATTTACATCGTTTCTAACTCACATCAGTTCAGAAAATGTTATTGAACAAATTGAAAATTCTTTCAATGAATTAAAAGTTCCAAGCACATACAAAAAAGACTGTTCAGACATAACCACAGCACTCAAAATTTACACATCATCATTTGATGAAACAGTTGACATTTTATTAAATCTTACAGACAGCAAAGAAAAATCGGCTTTGAAAGGAATTTTGGACAGCATTAGACTATACAAAATTGAAAAGCCATTCGTTGCTAATTCATCAAATTACGGTGTGCCTCAAAATAGAGAAAGAGTTTTGTTTATAGGTTGCCGTAAAGACCAAAAATTCATTTCTGAAATTCCTGCAACAGTCAAGGAAAATGAAAAGGTTACTGTATTTGAAGCTTTGTATGACCTTGACTTCATTGGCAATAATGAAGAAGCTCATCATTATGAGTTAGTTGATATTTCAAAGCAGTTCAACGGAACGGCTGAAAAAATGAAAAGCCTTTTAAGAAAACGAACAGTTGATGGAAAAGAAAATCCGAAGATTGGAAAATCATTTTCAGAGTGGTCGAGAGAAGGAAGATTAATTGAAAGGTATCAACCTAAGACCAAACCCTTTTACGTTAGAAATTTTGAAGGTCTTCAAAAAGGGGAAAAATATTTTGACATACTTAATAATCACAAAACGAGTAATCAAAACGAAGATGTTATCAAACGACTCGAAATCATTTTAAAAAATGGTGATTACAAAAAGGCACAATGCGAATTAGAAGAATGTGGATTAACTTCAAATAAAAGGAACTACAACGTATTAAATCCAGACTCACAAAGCCCAACTGTAATGACCATAGCCGATGACTATATTCATTACAAAACCCCCAGAGCTTTAACAGTTAGAGAAATGGCAAGACTACAATCATTTGATGATTCTTTTGTGTTTCAAGGGAAACGTTCAACCGGTGGCAACAATAGAAAAACTGAAGTTCCTCAATATACTTTAGTTGGAAATGCTGTTCCGCCATTAATGGCAAGAGCCATTGCAATGGAAATTTTAAAAAATATCAAATGAGAGTACTTACATCGGAAGAACAGAGTAAAATAAAATTGTTGACCAAAAATCAAGTTTCGTTAACACTTATAGAACCAACAGAAACAGGTTTGAAAAAATCTATAATGGATGCAACTGGTTCTGTAAGAAGTTTTTTAAAGGAAAACCAAATTCACGACTATGATTTGCAGGGACAAGGTCCTGAAAATAAGGTTCAAATAAATGCTATCATTTACGAAGATTTCAAAGTAACCAATTCAACAGCCTCACTTTACAGACCACAAACAAAAAAAGGAGACCCAAGAATTTGGTTTTCTGGACTTACTAAAGTTGCAAATCCGAATGACATTGTTGCAATAATTTATTTTGCTGACTCATTTCACATTTTCAATCTCACGCAACTAAATGTTGAAGCATTATTAAATTCAAACATATCAAATCCTCTAAAAGAACTGATTTTAGAGATTAGTGGGAAAGCAACTGAAATAGCTTTTGAACTTTTGGCAATGCTTCGCAAAGTTGCAAGTTCAGGTCCTATTAAGTCAATGGTTGCAGCCGACACATCCGTTGGACGAACACTTGAAACTGCGTTGGGAATTGACATTAATTCTTCAAAACAGCCAGACTACAAAGGAATCGAACTTAAATCTTTCAGAAGTAGTAGAACAAATAGAAAGAATTTATTTGCTCAGGTTCCAGACTGGACTTTGAGCAAATTCAAAAGCTCAGCAGAAATTTTGGATGCATTTGGCTACAAACGTGGTGACGACTTCAAATTGTATTGCACAGTTTCAGCCATAACAAGAAACTCTCAAGGTCTTGCTTTAAAATTGGATTCTGATATTAAGCAGTTAATTGAGAACTCCGATAAAACAGAAATTGGCGACTTTGTTGTTTGGCCATTAAATACACTTCATAACAGACTACTTGAAAAACACAAAGAAACTTTCTGGGTTGAAGCTACAAGTACATACATTGACGGAATTGAGCATTTTCAATATTCAATGGTAGAACACACGAAAAAGCCAATTACATCTCAGTTTGACATACTTATTGACCAAGGAATAATAACTTTAGACCATTTAATAAAACGGAATACAAACGGAAAAGTAGTAGAGAAAGGTCCCATTTTCAAAATCAAACCAAGCGGACTTGACTTACTATTTCCTCCAAGTGAAAAATATAATTTGATATAAAATGCCAACGCTTAACAGCCACACACATTGCCAAGTCGCACCAGCCGACCCGCAAGCCAAAACTTGGCAAAGAGTGTGTCTGCCCTACCGCACGACCAAAACGACCGAAAAACAGACGGACGAAAAAGAACACCGAACGCACAACATCACCTATATGCAAGCAGGCCAAACCGTCTCCGATTGAAATTTTGTGCTATATTTGAAGTGTGGTTCTTCGCATCAACGGTAGTGCTAAAATACCGCCTTCGCCAAGCCGTGGAACCGTTATGGACGACACCAAGAAACAAGAAAATTACAATGGGAATATTTGACAAACTTTTTGGAAGCAACAAAGTAAAGACAACAACAGCTAATCCAGACAATAACAGACTGTTTGATTTGTTAGAAATTTACAGACAACAAAATGGACAAGGCGACACCTACAAAAATGTTGTTTTAGAGTTAATGAACGGAAATTCATTTCTACTTTTACCTTCCGAAAATGACGGCTCTAATTCGGACACTTGGACAACAGCTCAAAAAGGCACTACACTAAAACTTACTTGTGTGTTTAACTTGGACGGACTGAAAGTTTTAGGTGCGTTCACAGACGAAAACGCATTGTTAAGTTGGGCAAAGAAACCGACACAATACACTGCATTATCTTCAAAAGACGTTTTAAAACTTTGCGAGGAAAATTTAATTGAAAGAATTGTAATAAATAGCGACTTGCCTACTATGTTCGTGTTAGAACGTAATCGTGAAAATATCAAGACGGACACAATAAAAGAAGAAACGACTGTTCAAGTAGGAACACCTAACCGACCATTAGACCAGAGAGTGATTTCAAAACTTATAGACCAATTTAAACGTATTGACACAATTCAAGAAGTTTATCAATACGGACAGACAAGAAATAATGAATTTAGCCTCGTATTAGGGTTTAAACTTTCAACAAATTCGGACAACGCAAAGACAGCGACAATTAATGCAGTTCAAACAGCATTGCAAAATGAAACTATTGACCAACTTCTTGACTTGTTTTTTATTGAAGACGAGAGTTGGTATCGGACAATAACTAATGTTGAAAACTCATTTGTTTATAGAAAATAAAATGACAAAAAAGCGAACCGCCAACATCGTATTGGCAATATGCGGGCCCCCTACCTCAAATAAATCCGAGACACTCTCTTACTTATCCCCGTCATAACTTCATAAGGAATAGTACCTAATTTCTGAGCAAAAGTTTGCATAGATATGTGCTTACCAAGAAGTTCCACTTCATCGCCAATTATACAATCTACATGCGTAACATCAACCATGGTCATATCCATACACACATTTCCAACAACTGGACAAGCTTGACCGTGGATATATACCACACCCACGCCATTACTCAAAATCCTTCTAAATCCATCGGCATAACCTACCCGAATAGTAGCAACACGCATAGTTTGCGTAGCTTGATACGTTCTACTGTATCCTACCGTTTCTCCTGCTTTAACTTCTCGAATTTGAGAAATTGTAGTCATCCATCGAACAGACGGAAGTAATTCATCTTTCTCAGCTGTAGAGGTATAACCATACAAACCAATTCCCAGACGTACCATATCAAAAGCGGCACTATTTCCGAACTTGCTAATACCTTCGCTGTTGAGTATATGAAAGAGAATTTGATGTGTATATGCTTGTTCGAAAATTGCCTTTATTTTTTTGAATATGTCGATCTGATGAAGGGTGTACGTTTCATCAGAATTATCTGCATCTGCTAAATGGGAATAAACACCCTTCACAGAAATTTCAGGTTTGGATTTTAAGATTTCAACCACTTGAGACGCTTCTTCAGGATTAAATCCTAAGCGATTCATTCCGGTTTCGAATGTCACATGCACAGGAAAATCTGTAATCTTTTCTTTTTCTAGGTAATTACAAAGTTGTTCCAATTGAGTAAAAGAATAAATGGTAGGTTCCAATTGATGTTGCACAATATCATCGAAGGCATCACCTTCAGTATTAAGTACCAATATGGGAAGGGTTATTCCATTTTCTCGCAATAATCTCCCTTCATCCGCATAAGCAACACCCAAATAATCAATTCCAGCTTGTTGTAGGAAGTGTGGGATATTGATATCACCCGCACCATACGATGATGCTTTTACCATCGCTAATGTTTTGGTGTTTTTCGGAAGTTTGGATTGGAAGGTACGCAAGTTATTTTGAATAGCCTTTAAGTCAAATTCTACCCAAGTTTCGTGCTTTCTGTTCTTAAAAAGTAAGACAATATCTTTTAAATTCGATCTATAAGAGCCTTTAAATAAAATACTTGCATTCTTTATCTCAAGTAATTCTTTTGGAATTTTATTTTCTTCAATAATGAATGTCTTTTTAGGATGATAACCCTGTACAATCTCTAAAATAGCATGCTTTCGTGCTTCACTCACAAAGGAAAAATCAAGTACAACTACTTTGTCAGTTCTTTCATTGGAAGAAAACTGATAAGAAAGTGCTTGTTCCAAGGCATCCATATCAATATTATATGAATCGTTGATGATGAGGTTATTATCTATACCTTCAAACACCTCCATGCGGTTAGACAAAGATGGAAGCTGAGTAACTTTCTTTAAAAGAATATTGCGATCCACTCCTAAATATTGGGCAACATGTAAGGCTAATCTTCGATTTTCGGGATACGAGAATTGAGAAAGATTTACGTCATCCCATTGTCCATTTTCGACTAAGTCAAAGGCAATTTTATTGCGTCTGAGTTCACTTTTATGCTTTGCCAAGGCAAAAGTCACGTTGGTGTGTTTGAATAATTTTAAATGCTCGCTTGCATGTTGTTCTTGTGACTCAAAATTGTCTGCATAGTATTTTCCAATTCCTGTATAAATCCCTATAGTCGGAGATACCATGTCTTCAATAAATTCCATCTCATTGGGATGGGAAATATCGGCTTCAATGATGGCAAAATCGTGCTTTTCATCCATTTCCAACAAGGAAATTGCTACACCAAGTTGTGAATTAAAGCTTCGTGGACTTCGAATCACTGTATAATCATCAGAAAGCAAAAAGTATAACCATTCTTTAATCGTTGTTTTACCCAAGCTTCCTGTTATTGCTAAAACAGGATACGAGAATTGATTGCGGTGATGCTTGGCTAATTGTTGGATGGCTCTGAGTGTATCTTTTACTTCTATAATGGTCGCATCTGCTGGTAGAGAAACTGCTTTACTGACCACAAAGCTACGTATCCCTTTATCATACGCTTTTTGTACGAAAGTATGTCCGTCTTTCCTTCCTTCTAAGGCAAAAAATACGGCTTCTTCTGTCTGATGAATGAGCCTTGTATCATAATAAACCGTGGCAATTCTCCCATCATGCATCTGTTTGGCTGCTCCATCTAAAATATGGACAAGTTCTGTATGAGAAAAGTTAAGATTCACTGTTTATGTTTATTATAGCAAAGCCGACATAGCGGTTCATATTCACTCGTAGCTCCTACCAATACCTGTTCTGTATGTTTTGTTTTTCGATGTGAATATTGCGCCAAATTACCACAAGAAACACATATTGCATGAACCTTTGTGACATATTCAGCATTGGCCATTAACAAAGGAATAGGACCAAAAGGTTTCCCTGTAAAATCCATATCCAAACCGGCACAAATCACTCGTACCCCCCATCCTGCTAGTTGATTAGCAACATCGACTATTTCATTTCCAAAAAACTGGGTTTCATCAATTCCCACAATACGTTCGCCTTTCCAGTGCGATAAAATATCTTCTGCTTTTGCTACCTGAATGGATTCTAGACTGTGTCCACTATGACTCACGACTTTTTCTTTACTATATCTATTATCAACGATAGGTTTAACTAAAAGTAAAGGAAGTCCTGCGTATTCCACACGGCGCAATCTCCGTATAAGTTCTTCTGTTTTCCCGGAAAACATGGATCCACATACTACTTCAATCCATCCGCGTTGCGTACTATGTTCAGGAAATTGTTCTAAAAACATGGCAATTGATTCTTTTCTTCAAAGATAAAATCTTCGGAGATAAAATGGTTGTTTAAGGAAAAGAATTTCAAAATCTATTCAACAACCTCAACAATCAAATCAGAATCTGTTTTGGTAACTTTTGTTAAGCCATGTGCCGCCAAACCTTTGATGCTCTTATCCCATTGTTTATTACTCAACCCTGAACGTTCTTTCAGCATGTTTAGAGACATCGTTTTTTCTTTAGAGAGAATATCAAATATTGCTTTTTCTCCATCTGTTAATTCGGGGCCTTTTTTCTCTCCGAATTTTTCAGGTTTCATTTGAGGGAAGAACAATACTTCTTGGATAGCTTGATTATCAGTTAGGAACATAGCTAATCTATCCATACCGATTCCCATACCCGATGTTGGTGGCATTCCGTATTCCAAAGCTCGTAGGAAATCATAGTCAATCATTCCAGTAGCTTCATCATCACCTTTTTCGGCCAAACGTACTTGTTCTTCAAAACGCTCACGTTGGTCTATTGGATCATTTAACTCGGAATAAGCATTTGCAATTTCTTTTCCACACACCATTAACTCAAAACGCTCAGTTAATTCAGGATCATCTCTATGTGATTTACAAAGAGGTGACATCTCTTTGGGATAATCAGTAATAAATGTTGGTTGGATATAGTTTCCTTCACATTTTTCACCAAAAATTTCATCGATTAATTTCCCTTTACCCATGGTATCATTTACTTCAATACCAATTTTTCTACAGAAGTCTCTCAATTCATTTTCAGATTTTCCCTTAATATCAAAACCTGTAAATTCCTTGATAGAATCACGCATAGTAATACGTTTATAAGGAGCTTTAAAGTCAATTTCTTGCCCGTTAAAAGTAGCTTTAGAAGTTCCGTTTACAGCAATTGCACAGTGTTCCAACAATCTCTCGGCAAAATCCATCATCCAATTGTAATCTTTATAGGCTACATAAATTTCCATTCCTGTAAACTCAGGATTATGTGTTCTATCCATTCCTTCGTTTCGGAAGTTTTTAGCAAATTCGTAAACACCTTCAAATCCACCAACAATTAAACGCTTTAAATACAGCTCATTAGCAATTCTCATATAAAGTGGAATATCCAAAGCATTATGATGCGTTTCAAAAGGTCTTGCCGCTGCTCCACCCGGTATAGGTTGTAAGATAGGAGTCTCAACTTCTAAATATCCTGCATCGTTAAAGAATTGACGCATAGCATTGAAAAGCTTAATCCTTTTCATGAATACTTCTTTAACTTGTGGGTTTACTACTAAATCTACATAACGTTGTCTGTAGCGTTGTTCTGGATCAGTAAACGCATCGTGAACCACACCTTCTGTATCTGTTTTAGGTAGAGGAAGTGGTTTTAACGCTTTAGAAAGTAGTGTAAACTCCTTCACCTTTACAGAAATTTCTCCAACTTGTGTTTTAAATAATGTTCCTTTAATTCCTAGGAAATCTCCTAGGTCCAAGAATTTTTTAAATACTTCGTTGTATAAAGAGCTATCATCTTCAGGGCATAGTTCATCACGATTAAAATACACCTGAATACGTCCTGTGCTATCTTGAATCTCACCGAATGCAGCTTTTCCTTGGATTTTACGACGCATTAATCGTCCTGCAATCACAACTTCCTGGTCTTCTTTGTAATTTTGCTTAATCTCCTGAGCTTTATTTTGGACAGGATAAAGTGCTGCAGGATAAGGTTCTATCCCATATTCACGAATCTTTTGTAAAGTCTCTCTTCGTTGAATTTCCAGTTCGGATAAATCTGTATAGCTCATTATTTAGAAATTAAGATTAAAAATTCTGCGACAAAGATAGTGTTTTTAGTATATAGTTAATAGTGTGTGGAGGATAATTGACGGAGAGTAAAACGAATTATTGTAAGTAAAGAAGGAGAGAGAATAATTTTATAATTACAAAAGACAAATCAATCATTTAAATGATTATTTCCTGATGTAGGGTTAATTGCTTTTAATAGTAACATTAAAGAAATGAAAAGAGAGCTTAATAGGTTTAGGAATGCATTACTGATATAATGTTTATCTTTGCATTTCATCTTTTGAACCCATTATGAAGTTTCTGAGAAGTCTATTTCAATTCCAAGGAAGAAACAGAACAGAACCGGATAAAGTAATTACGGCTGGCTCTTTTTCTTTTGTAGCTGGTATTGTTAATATTGTAGGAATACTAGCAATAGGAAAGCTAACAACCAACGTAACTGGTCATTTTGGTTTCTTTATTCATGAATTCAGCCAAAATAATATTTGGCAAGGAGTCCACTTTTTGCTTTATATTATCTTCTTCTTTCTAGGTTCCTTTTTTGGAAGCATTCTCTTGCATCACTTCTGGAAAGAAAAAAGATTAAACGTTTTTGTAATTCCCATTTTGATTGAGGTTGTTTTACTCTTAGGTGTCATTATATTTTCCAGTTATTTTAATTTTTTGGATTATCCAAATGCCATTGCACACGTTTTACTATTTACGATGGGAATGCAAAATGCTTATGTTACACGTATTTCACGTACTGTTATCAGAACTACACATGTTACTGGCTTATTCACAGATTTCGGAATAGAGTTAAGTTCTTTGTTTTATACCAAAGATCCACAAGCTCAAAAAAAATTAAGATACACCATTAAGCTTAAAATTTTAGTGATTTCATTTTTCTTGCTCGGCGGGATTGTAGGAGGAATTGCTTATACATTATTTAAATTGGAGATAAAAACTTTATACCTAGGAATTGCTATTCTTATCTTCTACTTATTTTATGACATTATCAAATTTCAATTTAAATATCGAAATATTGGAAAAGCTATAGGTATGAGAAAGTAAAAAAAGAAGACATTTCAGAACGAAATGTCTTCTAAATAATTATGAAAATAAAATGCTAGAAATTATTCTCTTTCAATCTTCTTAATTGATAATCAATTGTTTTACAACTTGAGTATCACCAGAAATCACTTTTATTAAATAAACTCCTGCTTGAATATTATCAACATCCATCATTACTAGGTTTTTTCCTTCAGAAGCGTGTATTCTGTCAGTAGAAATTACCTGTCCTGCTAAATTAACTAATTGAATATCTACATTTTGAGCATGGTTTAAAGTAAATGAAATATTAGCTGCTTTATTTGTAGGATTTGGGTAAACCATACAGTTTAATTCATTTGCATTTTCAGTATCAATACCTAGTGGATCATCTTGAGGGTCTCCAGCGTATATATTGATATCGTCCATATAGAAGTTATTTCCACCGTCTGATTCAAATTCAAATTTTACTCTGAAATTGTCGATCCAGAATTGACTTGTGATGTTTATCATGTGAACAGTTACCCAATCGCTTGGAGAAGATGGAGTCCATGCACTCGTAGCAATATCATTTCCTAAAGAATTCCCTTTCAGAGTTTTGCGTACCTCCCAAGCATTTCCACAATCTTTGGAAATATATACACGTAACCATTCAGAGTTTGCAGCTTGTCGTTTTCTATATGCATAACGAAAAGACAGTGTAACTTCTGTTGTATTTGTAATTGAGGATAAATCAATAGGCTGTGACACTAGTGCGTCGATATTAGCTTTTGGTTGACCAAAATTAGTTAACTTAATAGATTTCGAACCTGTATAAGCAGTTGTATTTGTGGTTTCAAATTTATTATTACTTCCTGGATTTTCTATCATCCAGAAATTATCAGAGAAGGATTGATTCTCGAATCCTTCAATGAACGGTAAGGCTAGTCCTTCATCTAACACAACAATATAAGCATTTTTTGTTATGCTTTTATTTGTAGAACCGTCGGATACAGATAATTTAACTTGATAGGTTCCAGGAGTGTTATATGTAATTGTAGGATTTTGGATAGAAGATGTAGCTGGTGTTCCTCCTGCAAACTCCCAGTTCCACGAAGTAGCTCCAAAATAAGATAAATCTTGAAAAGTAACAGGTTGACCTGGGCATACTTCTTGATAATCAGATTTGAATTCAGCTGTACATAATATATCAGGGGCATTTACTCCTGTGGCTGCTAAATTTGTAGTTTTCCATATATTATTTCTACCCCCTACTGAGCTGTTTAGTGCTGCATGCATTCTAGCTTTCTGGCCTAATGTAAACATTTTAGAACAGTATGCATATTCCATGAAGTTTTCAACATTATCTACAACATCATAACCATAAGGAGAACTTGGTGGTTCTACGCAAGAATTCATATTTAAATTACATGTCGTTGCACCTTTACATAAAGGAGTATCAGTAATACCATCATCTGTAGAACAGTTTCCTGCCAAACCAGGCTCGTTAGAATCTCCCCATGCATGAGGTAAATCTAACCAATGACCTGCCTCATGTGAAAGTGTATGTATGCCTGTTGAAGAAGAAGTACCTATTCCACCTACATAATTGTGGATAACATGGATACCATTACTCATGGAGGAACCTAAGTAGTTATTAGGATATTGTGTATAACCTGCGGCACCTCCAATATCCTTGGCCACAAATATATTTAGATACTTATCTCCAGGCCAATCCCCTTGTGCCGCTTTTACAATTGCGACCCTGTTTGCATTTCCATCATTAGTTTGTGTTGAGTATGTTCGCGTTACACCATTTGTACAATTACCATTAGGATCTAATTTAGCTAATTTGAATTCTATTTGTATATCCGCTACATAAGGTAAAAATACAGGAACGACATCCATCCAGTTGCTATTTGATTTCTGATAATCTTTATTCATGTGTTCGACAGCATCTACCACTTGTTCGTAGGAGATATTTTCAGGGCCATTCTCATGAATAATATGGAATACTACTGGGATAGTATAAACAATAGTTTTTTCATGAATACTGCTTTGTAATTCAGGATGTTCTTGAATGAAAGTCTTAATTTCTTGCTGGTAATTAGCTCTCTCTTGAATATATTGTGCTTTTTCTTGTTCAGATAGGCTGTTAAAAAATTCTTGACGTTTTAAATCTGTATCACATGCCCTTATTTCTTGAGCAAATGGGGTGTTACTTACTATTGAACTAAATAATATGACAATAGCGAACAATGTTTTTTTCATATAAAAGATTTTAGCATTTGGGGCAATAAAATTACGTATTCTTCCATAGAATTCCAATTTTTCACAGGAATTTAATTTTCTTTTAACACGTATCAACAATTTCTAACTTTTATTTCTAGACGAAGTTTCTGCTTTATTGGTTTGCAATGTGTCTATATTTTAACCTGTTGTGTATTGCTCTTATCGGGTTAAAAAGGACATTAGGTTCCGTTCGCTACGCTTCGAAATTACACTTAAGCCTATAATAAAGGAGAGTGGGGCGGCTTTGCCGCCCCACTCTCCTTCTAACTATGTTGACGGTTGTCATTCCGGAGCGCAGCGAACGGAATCTTGTCTCGTCCTAAAAAAAGTTTACACTTTTTCTCTTTAATCCTGTTATAAATTTACATTTTATTTTAATCCTAAAATTCATTTACATTTTATTTATTTTTGCATTATCGATGGAAACGGAAATAAGCTCTGCTGAGGAGCAACTTATCAGGGATAAATCGACGACCGACGAAGTATTAAACTTTGTTATGGGGCTAACTTTTGTTAGCCCTTTTCTAAATACTTTAGAGGTCTTAATGCCTAAAAAAAACCTATACACACTCTTCACTTTTTTGTTCTTGATTTACTTTTCTATAATATGTTTTCCATTTCCTTTCGCCCTTTTCCACCTCTCCTAAATGAACCTTATTAGGAGTTTGATTCCCAATACTCATGTGAGGTCTATGTTCATTATACAGAACAACCACCTTGTCAAATAACTCCTTAGCCTGCTTAAAAGTTCTTACTTTATAATACTCTAAATATTCTTCTTTTAGTATTCCATTAACCCTTTCTGCAACGGCATTTTCTAACGGATCTCCAGATTCAGTCATACTTATTTGAACATCATAACTATTTAAGAGATTTACATATTTATAGCTGCAATACTGACTCCCTCTGTCAGAATGATGAATAAGATTTTGCGACAATATATCCTGCTTTAATGCCATTTTAAGAGCCTTTAAACTCTCAATGGCTTCAAGAGATTGAGCTAGGTTATAACCAATTATTTTATGACTAAAAGCATCTGTAATTAAAGAAATATACAAAACACCAAATCCTGTTTTCCAATAAGTTATATCACTTACCCATAACTGGTTAGGAGCAGTTGGAATAAATGCTCTTATTAAGTTGGGGTATTTTCTCATCCAGTGATTAGACTGGGTTGTTCTGATGACTCTTTTTCTCCTTCTAATCAATAAAGTATGTAGGGAAAGCAAGTCAAACAAAGCATCTCTCCCCATTTTTATTTGGTGCTCTAGCAGAAAACTTTCCAACATAATGTACAGCTTCCTAGTTCCTATTCTTGGATGATTATTTCTAATAGAAATGACTTCTTTTAATACTAAAGCTTGTTCAATTTCTTGAAATTCTGCTCTATAAAAACTCTGATAATATGCCTGACGAGTAACACCAAACAACCAGCATAATTTGCTTAATCCTATTTTAGGTTGACGCATTTTTATCGTAAAGATTGTTTGGTATTGGACTTTTTTTTAATACTTATTTTTAGCTCCTTTTCTGCAATTTCAATCATTGTTTCATACGCAGTGGCTCTTAGTTCAGAGCTGACTAGTGCCTTTTCTAGCTGTTTAATTTTTTCCTTTAATTGAGTTACTTCTACCGATTCTTTGGCTTTGTTGCTCATAGCTAGTGTTTTAGTCGAAACAAATTTAACTCTTTTCTCTGGAACTTGGTAACCTAGTTGACGCATCCAATTTAAAAGATAACCTTTTTCATGTTCTTGACCGGTATATTTATACCAGATTTCTCTTTTAGTACAATCTGATTGAAGATATTCTTCAATGATTTGCCTCCGTTCTTCTAAATTAAATTCTCCCGAAGATTTTAGTCCTAAATTGACTTTACTTTTTTGCATTGTTTACACTTTTTATGGTTAATAAATGTGTAAACCTATTTCAGGACAAGACATCTCACCTTCTTTCCTTAACGTGGATTGTTAGTCTTCAGCGACCGGAATCTCACCTTCTTTCCATAACGGTGATTGTTAGCCCTAAGCGCACGATAATCTCACCCTCTTCCCTTAACAAGGATTGTTAGTCTTCAGCGAACGATAATCTCACCCTCTTCCCTTAACATGGATTGTTAGTCTTCAGCGAACGGAATTTATTCACTTGCTATAACCGTTGTTTGGTATTCTGACATTACAATCTGTATTTATTCTAATTACGAAACAAGTTATTTTAGGTAATTAACATAGGTTATTTAACAAAATGATTATATGATTCATTATAAATCTATCAAATTTTTAATTTTGCTCCTAATATGGTAAATAACGACCAAATAAAGGAATTACAAAAAAGAATAGATCAATTATTCTTATATCTCTCTATTGATGATAAAAAGAGAGAACTTCATGAAAATGAATTAAAAACACAAGATCCTACTTTTTGGGATGATCCTAAGAAGGCAGAAGTTATTCTAAAAAAGAATAGACAATTAAAATTTTGGATAGAATCTTCCCAAAACTTGAAATCGAAAACGGAGGATTTAGAAGTATTAATTGAGTTCTATAACGATGGATCTGGGGCAGAAGAAGAAATTGATGAAGCTTATGCAGATATTTTACAAGAACTAGAAGAGTTAGAGTTAAAAAACATGCTTTCTAGTGAAGAAGATAATTTAAGTGCTGTTCTTCAAATTACTGCTGGAGCGGGAGGTACAGAAAGCTGTGATTGGGCAAGTATGCTCATGCGTATGTATATCATGTGGGGTGAAAAGAATGGATATAAGATAAAAGAAATTAATTACCATGAAGGAGATATCGCTGGTATTAAAACGGTTACGCTTGAGTTTGAAGGTGGATTTGCTTTTGGTTATTTAAAAGGAGAAAATGGGGTACATCGCTTGGTACGTGTTTCCCCTTTTGATGCGAATGCTAAACGACATACTTCTTTTGTTTCTGTATATGTATATCCTTTGGTTGATGATTCTATTGAGATAGCAATAAATCCATCAGACATTACGTTTGAAACTTTTAGATCTGGAGGTGCTGGAGGACAAAACGTAAATAAAGTTGAAACAGCCGTGAGATTGAGACATGCTCCTTCGGGGATTATAATTGAAAACTCTGAAACAAGGTCGCAATTGAATAATAAAGAAAAAGCATTACAACTCTTAAAGTCTCAGTTATATGAATTAGAATTGAAAAAACGAACTGAAAAGAGAGATGCTATTGAAGCAGAGAAAAAGAATATTGAGTGGGGATCACAAATTCGAAGCTATGTATTAGATGATAGACGGGTGAAAGACCATAGAACAGGATATACAGTTAATGAGCCTGAAAAAGTATTGAACGGTGAATTAGATGGCTTTTTAAAAGCTTATTTAATGCAGTATAGTTCATAATTTATCATAAAAAATTTGGCAATTAGTATAGGAAGCAATACTTTAATAAAATAAAAATAAAATTATGTCTGAGAATCTTCAACAAACAAACAAGTCTAGTGCAGGAGTATGGATATTAATTACCATTTTAGCACTTCTTATTGCTGGCGTCTTAGGGTGGATGTATTCTAAAGAAGCAAGAGCGTATGAAAATTGTCAGACGACTAATGCTCAGTTTGAATTGGAAATGCAAGCGATGAATGAAGCTCTTTCCGGATATATTGATGGTGCAACCATGGATTTAAAAAAGGACTTTGCACAAATGTTATCCACCTATGATAAATTGATGGAAAAAGATGCATCTATGACAGATAGCCTTCAGATACAGAAAGATAGTATCCAAAGATTATTGAGTTCATTACAAGATACTAGAAATAGAAGTTATTATGAAATTAATCAATTGAAAAAACGGAATGAACGTTTACGTGAAATTATGAATCATTACTTGGTGACTATTGACTCTTTGAATACGTTAAATGTGAATTTAACCTCTCAATTAGATAAAACTTCTACCCAGTTGAAAGAAACAACTACTGAGCGTGACAAACTACGTGAAATTAATGAACAGAGCGCAGAATTACTAACTAAAGGAGCGCAATTGAGTGCATTTAATTTTGTAACGGAGGCGCAAAAATATAAATCTGCTGGTGCAGGCACAAAAGGTGTGAATAAGGCAAATAAAGTAGAGGTGATTACTTGTACTTTCACTATTGGAGAAAACAAGATAGCACGAACAGGTAATAAGATGATTTATTTGCAAATCACTGATCCAAACGGGCAGGTGCTTTATAAACGCCCAAATGATGTAGTACAAGTTGCAGGAAGTGAAATCCTTTATTCTGGAAAACGAGAAATTAATTATCAAGGACAATTGATAGATATGACCATTGTATATAATCTAGAAGGAAAAGAAATTCCAAGTGGTAATTATACCGTGAAGATTTTTGCAGATGGTGCTCTGATTGGCAAAGATACTTTTACCTTAAAGTAAATAAGGGAGGCTATCTCAAAACTTCGGGAAGTTTTTTTTAAATAGTCATTTTTAGAAGCAAATGTAGAAAGGATGGGCAAGTTCTAGTGTTCTCTCACCAAATTGAATATAAGAATCCCCCCGTTTATTTGGAGTATAGGTGTCCTCCCCCCAACCCCCTCCTAAGGGGGAGTAGGGTACCGATAGCTTTCGGAGTGTTTAATTCTTTTTGAGAAGTCACTTTAAATGATGCTATCTATCCTTAATTTTCTCCTTTCAAATAATTATTCAGGAAATGTGTCTCTTACAAGTTTTGAATTGCTTATTTTTACAAAAAATAAAACAAAATGCAGGAGTTAAAAGTATCAAAGTTAGCAGATCAATTGATTGGTTCTGAAATTATTAAACTTTCGGGAGAAGTTAATAAGTTAATTGGACAAGGAGAGAAAATTTTTAATCTTACGATTGGTGATTTTAACCCTAACTATTTCCCTATTCCTGATGAGTTAAAAGCAGAAATTTTAAAAGCATATCAAAGTAATATAACAAATTATCCAGCTGCAAATGGTGTTATAGAATTGAGGAATGCGGTTTCTGCCTTTCAAAAGAGAAGAGCTGGAGTTACATATACTTCAGATGAAATATTAATCTCGGGTGGTGCTAGACCTATTATTTATAGTGTTTATGCCACACTTGTTGACCCAAATGATACGGTTGTTTTTGCAGTTCCATCTTGGAATAATAATCACTATACATATTTAAATCAAGCAAAATCGGTAGTTATTGAAGGGAAACCAGAAAATAATTTTATGCCTTCAGCTGTTGATATTAAGCCTTATGTTAAAGAGGCTACTCTAATTGCACTTTGTTCTCCACAAAATCCAACAGGAACTGTATTTACAAAAGAAGGATTGGAAGAAATTTGTGATTTAATCTTGGCAGAAAATCATAGAAGAGATGAGCAAACAAAACCGCTCTATTTATTATTTGATGAAATTTATTGGGAACTCATGATGGATGGTGTTGAACACTATAACCCAGTAAAATTGCGTCCTGAGATGAAGAATTATACCATTTTTGTTGATGGTATCTCTAAATCATTATCTGCAACTGGTATTCGAGTTGGTTGGGGAATGGGTCCAGAAAAGGTGATTTCTAAGATGAAATCATTATTAACGCATGTAGGTGCTTGGGCGCCTAAAGCAGAACAAATTGCAACTGCCAATTTTCTATTGAATGAAAACGCGTATGACCAATTTATTAGCGAGCAAAGAAGTAAGATTAATCTTAGATTAAATGGACTATACAAAGGGTTAAAATCATTACATACAAAAGGATTGAATATTGATGTGATAGCTCCACAAGGTGCAATTTACCTAACAATCAAGTTAGACCTTATTGGGAAAATGACCCCACAAGGAGAACGCTTATCAAATATGAAAGAAGTGTTTGAATATATTCTCAACCAAGCGAAGATAGCTCTTGTTCCATTCTATGCCTTTGGTACAAACCATGATTTACCTTGGTTTAGATTGTCTGTCGGAACTTTAGCTTTAGAGGATATTGATAAGATTATTGCCAACTTAGAAGAAGCTCTAGAGAAGTTATCCTAGTATTTACTGGATTATTTTATTGATTTGTACTGAATTAGAATACTTTTTATCTATTTTTGAATAAAACAAGAAGTATTGAAACCAGCATTATTCAGTTCTTTAGATATTATGATTGGAGCAGGATGGTTCTTAATTATCCTGACTGTCTTCCTGTTTATTTGGATGAATAATAAAGAAAAGGAGCACTATCGATTCTTTCTCCCTGCTTTACTTTTCAAGTTATTTTTTGCCTTTTTCTTTGCTTTCGTTTATGTAAAAATCATGTATGATGGAGGAGACACTCTTGAGTATTGGCAAGGAGCTTACAATCTCAATCAGTTATTTTGGGAAAATCCAATGCATTATTTCAATGAAATTCTACAAACCCCTTCTTTTTCAACATTAACAAAGTACTTTAATCAAGAAACAGGTTATCCACCAGCTTGGATCTATAAAGAGCCTGAAAGTTTCTTTATCTCTAAGATTATTTCTGTTTTTACTTTTTTTACCTTCAATAGCTACATTGCTCTTTCTCTTATTTGTGGTACAATAATTTTCCTGAGTTCATGGAGAATGTTTGAATTCTTGCGTGAATTTGCTCCTACAAAATCATGGATTATTGTGTTTGCATCCTTATTTATTCCTACTGTAGCTTTTTGGTGTTCAGGTATTTCTAAAGATACATTTGTTCTTGCTGCAGCCCAATATTGTATAGTTATCTTATTGAGCTTTCTTCTTAAGAAGAAAAGTTTCTCTTTTAAAAATGTTGTATTACTCTTATTATCTTCATTTATACTCTATCGCACTAGAAACTTTATGCTAGTTGCGATTTATGGCCCTTTCTTCTTGGTGTTTATTTTACGAATTATTAAAAAGATTGCACGAGACGTATTCTTTAGGACTATTCTAAAGTTTTTTACTGTTTTCATTTTTATGATTATAGCCTTTGTTTATCTTAATTATAATGAGAAAGAACTAAATAATAATCAGTTTATCCAAGAGGCAAATATTAAACAACAGGATTTTGCACAAAATTCTACCTATGGAGGAAAGCGTTATGATCTAGAAATTACAGATTACTCTTTAGTAGGCATGATTAAAGCGATACCTATTTCTATAATTACTGCTTTTTATAGACCTTTTTTGTGGGAAGCAACTAGCCCTTTCTTACTTCTTAGTGGCATAGAAGGCTTGTTATTGATGTATTTTACATTTAATTTTTTCTTTCGGTCTGGTAATATGATAAGACATTTCTCTTTTGTAGGAAATCAAGAACTTTTAGTTTTTGCACTTGTTTTCACATTAATTCTTGGATTCTTTGCGGGATATACTGCTGGCCTTTATAATGTACTTGTAAGATTTAAAGCGCCACTTATGACATTGTTGTTTATCTTCTTTTCGGCTAAATCAATAAATAAGCAAGCTTTTTAATAAAAGCAAGTATTTCCCTTTCCAAGTGAAAAGATAAAAGAGATTCCAAACATAGAATACCAATCTTTAGTTGCGGGATTTCCTCTTTTACCAGTCATTTTATAACCAGGATTCGAGCGATCGGAAAGTTCTGCAGCGATGTTTCCATTATACTTTGCCAATTCTTTTTTATCTATAAAATCCCCACTCCCAACATCATCCAAATAATCAGTAAATGTTTTTCGTAAACCATATTCTAGCGCAATTGCAGCTTTATGTCCTAAGTTAAATTTAAAACCTATTCCAAAAGGAATGGCAAATTGTATGAGAGGATATGATTTTTTATTTGAGAGTTTACTGTTTTGACCTTCTGTACCTATAGTTTGTAGATGAACCATCTCTCCTTTATAGGTCGTACGGGGATCCATCCTAAAAATAGCTGCTTCAATAAATAAATAAGGAGAAAAGAAATATTTAGTATTCCCCAGACGATAATTCAAATAATTAAATTCTATCCCTCCAGCTAATTCAAAAATATCGGAATGGAAAGAAAGGTTTCGAGCCCTCAATGAAGCATCTTTTGCGTCAGCATCACTTCCTGCTACACGACCATAACTAAACGTTCCTCTTGCTTCTAGTCTTGAGTTAATATGGTATTTGTATATAAGTGTTGCTGATGGCCCTGTACGTTTATTAAAATGACCAAATGGATTCAAATCTCCAATATAGTAGCTTCCTCCAAGCATCAAACCAATATATGATTCTGATTTGAAATTCTGAAGTTGAGCTTTAAGAGGAATGCTTCCAGTAAAACTCAAAACCATACATAATGCGATATAATGAAGCCTTTTCATTTGTGGAAATTAACGACAAAGATAGAAATTTATTGCTTATTCATTGCGCTGATCTATTCCCCACATCATCTTATTGCGTATAGTAGTAAAGAAATCATTCTCACTAAGCTTAATCAGATTTACATCGAAATCTGCTTTTGTTATGATAATTTCAGTTCCCGTCTTTACAGTCTTTGAACGAGAATCTAAAGTCATGAGAAAGTTTCGTTCTCTCCCCATGGTTTTTAACTTAATAGGAAGTTTATCCGGAACAATTAAAGGGCGCACATTGAGATTATGTGCAGCAATGGGAGTAAGAAAAAGCACACCACTTCCTGGGCTAATAATAGGACCACCACAGCTTAAGCTATATGCTGTAGAACCTGTAGGTGTACCTACCAGCAAACCATCTGCCCAATAAGAATTTAAATAATCATTATCTAAATAAGCTTCTATGATAATCATGGAAGAATTGTCTTTCTTATGTACGGCTAATTCATTCAGAGCAAAATTTTGATCCTCAAAGATGTTTTCTTCCGTTTCTACTTTGATCAGAGTTCTTTTCTGATGAGTGTATTTCTTTTTTAGAATTTTTTCTATAGTCAGTTCAAAATCTGAAGTGTTTGTATCTGCCAAAAATCCTAATCTTCCTGTGTTAATACCTAAAACAGGAACTCCACTGGCGCGAACATAAGCTACGCATTGAAGAAAAGTTCCATCTCCACCAATGCTTATTGCTAAGTCAATGCCTGAATAGAAATCAGTATGTGATGTGAAAATCTGATATTTCTTTTTTAGTGAAAGAGTTATTTTCAGTTGCTCATAAAATTCTTTCTCCACAATGATATTCCAATGAAGCTCTTCCATCCTTTTCAAAAAGAGTTCGAAGAAGGGAATATCATTTTTTGCTATTTTGCGTGCATATATGGCAACATTCATATCTAAATTTTAAGATAGTTCATCAATTCATCGTACCTGTCTTTCAAATCATCATCATAGCTATTACGTTGAAAACTTGCTTTTATAGTGTAGTCGTATCTAATAAGTGCTTTTATAATACTACCTAATTCAATACGGTTAATTTTAAGTGTAAGTTCTACTTTATTAGAAGATGGACTTGATGTAATAAAAGAACTTAATACTTTAGCATTCTCACTTTCAATGATTTGAGATATATGAGCTAAAGAATAATCTAACATATTAATTTCCAATATAATGATTCCACCTTGTTCTTTAATTGCTCCTGTATCTGCTAATTTATGTAATAAATGGACAACACTTATGCAACCTAAGTAATTCTCTTTATCATCTAGTACGGGAACAACAGATAAATTATCCATAGAGGCAATATTCAATACTTCATAGATATGTGAGGTTCCTTTTACATAGGGTCTTGGTAAATGATCAAACAATTCAGTTAATTGTTTAGATAAATCAGACTGATTTAGTAAATCATTTTCTGACAATACCCCTACAAAATTTTGTTTTTTTAATACTGGCAAATGATTAACCTTCAAATCGGCCATTATTTGTAATGCTTTCTCTCCTTTATCTGTATGTTTTAAAGGAACAATTTCTTCTGATATTAATTCAATTCCATTCATTCTATCTGCCAATGTAGTAAATCTGCTTCAATGTATATACCTTTGTAAACGTAAAAATTTATTGTATGGGTACAAAGTTAAGTGTAAATATTAATAAAATAGCAACGATACGCAATGCAAGAGGAGGAAATGTGCCTAATGTCTGTCAAGTTGCAATTGATTGTGAAAAGTTTGGAGCTGAAGGAATTACAGTGCATCCACGCCCTGATGAACGTCATATCACCACGCAAGATGTATATGATTTAAAGAAGGTTGTAACAACAGAATTTAATATTGAAGGTTATCCGGATGAGCGTTTTATGAAGATTATATCAGATATTCGCCCAGCACAAGCTACATTGGTGCCGGATCCTCCAGGAGTCTTAACTTCCAATGCAGGTTGGGATACTGTAAAAAATAAAGAGAAACTCACCGAAATTTGTAAACAAATAAAGGCTATGGGAGTACGTGTTTCTATCTTTGTAGATACCAATTTAGAGAATATCCGTGGTGCTAAGGAAGTGGGTACTGACCGCATTGAATTATATACTGAACCTTACGCGGATAACTATAAACAAAATAAGGAGGAGGCTGTTAAAGATTATATAAAAGCCGCAGAATTAGCACATGAATTAGGCTTGGGAATTAATGCGGGACATGATTTGAGCCAGGAAAATGTTCAATTTTTCAAGAATTCTTTACCGTATCTGGATGAGGTAAGTATTGGGCATGCACTAATTTCAGAAGCTTTGTATTTAGGATTGGAAACAACCATTCAGAATTATTTAAAATTGTTAGCATAATGGAGTTAAACTTTCAAAAGAACGGGAGCGGAAAACCTTTCATTATTTTGCATGGGTTATTTGGGTCTTTGGATAACTGGAAAACACATGCCAAAACCTTAGGTGAATATTTTGAAATGTATTTGATTGACCAACGAAATCATGGAAAATCTCCTTGGAGTGATGAGTTTAGCTACGATTTAATGGCCGATGATTTACAAGAATTTGTATTAAAACATAATTTAAAAGATTTTATTCTATTAGGGCATTCCATGGGAGGAAAAACAGCTATGCGTTACACCCAGAAATATCCAGAATTGATAGATAAACTCATCATTGTAGATATGGGGATTAAACAGAATGTAGCCTCTCACAATGAAATCATACAAGGATTAAAATCCATTGATCTAAGTCAGATTCATTCTCGTCAAGAAGCAGATGAAGCCTTAGGAAAATATATCAATTCTACTGTGTTAAGACAGTTTTTACTTAAAAATCTACATTGGAAGGAAAGAAATCAGTTGGCTTGGTATATCAATTTACCTGTTTTAGCTGATAAATACGAGGCAATACTAGAAGCAACACCCAAAGAAGAGGTGCTAATTAATACCTTATTCATCAATGGAGGATTATCAGATTATATATTACCTGAAGATAAACCAAGCATCTTGGAGGTATTCCCTTTAGCCGAATTTTATACCATTGAAAATGCTGGGCATTGGATACACGCTGATCAACCCGAAGCTTTTATACAAAAGGTATTAGAGTATTCATTGGGAATGTAAATATGAATGATTATCTTGTTAATTTTCTGTATATAGTATATCAGCCTCATACCTATTTCCTATAGTTTCAGCATAAAAAACTCCTTTATCCATTATCAGTTTTATAATTTCGGCCGCATCCTCTGGAGGAATCCCAAAATGGTTGATACTTGCACATAAAAAGAGGTAATTTTCACGCATTGTGAAGTAATACGCATCTGTGTTATTATTTTCTGAAAGGATAAAATTATATAATTCAGGTTGATTATTTTTTGTGATTTCTGCAATAATAGCATTTATGTAAACAGTACCCGCTTCAGGTTGGTATTTAATTTCGAAGCGTAATTTACGATCTTTCAATACCCAAGTATTATATCCCATCCGACAAGTATCTACCTGAAATCTAGCATAGCGAATTGCTTTTTCAACAAAAGAAACTACTTGCTTGTTTTTTTCTGTATTTTGAGATTCAGAATGTATCTCAAAGTCAGGTAGCTTCACTTCCGTACCACAACGAACACAATATTTAAAATCGTCTATAAAATTACGATGAACTGGTGTATGACAACCTGGACATGCGATAACTGCTTTATATAGATTTTCATACGTATATGCCACATTTATAGTACCTACAATGTAATTCAACCAAATAGCATAGCCATAATCATCTTCATTATTCTCCATAAATACATTCATTCCAATAATGACACCGTTAGCGTCTATCAAAGGACCACCACTGTTTTCCGGAGTAATTTTTGCACTTGTTCTAATATAAGCTATTCCATTCCGTAAGCGATTTTTTTTAGACAGTGTCCCCACAGAAGCAGTAAATTCTTCTCCATAGGCATATCCAAGAGCTATGGAAGGAGCCTTTTCCACAATAATTGAATTGATACTACCTACAGGATAATTTAATGGTTTTATACTTTGAGATAATTTGATAACAGCAATATTCCAAACAGGGTCTATATAAAGTACTCTTGCCGCTTGATTTTCAATATAAGAACCTTCTACAGTAACAACCCAGTAATCTTCAACTAAATCATGAGTAGTTATAACATATTCATATTCATGGTAATAAAATCCTGAACCTCGTTTTTCACCTGCTAGGATTTGAACCACAAACTTTTTAGCAAACTGTATAGCCTCAGCTGTATTCATGATTGTTTATTTTTTTGTAGTGAAATAGTTAAGGGTAACATTAATTCACAAAGACTCATACAAAAGTCGTAAACTGAATTATAGTTTAAATCTGAAATAGTATAATCAATCAATTCTGAAGAAGTATCTTTATTATTTTCATGGATTGCATGAAAATAATTCTTTACATAAACTTCTTGAGGAATACCGTTTTCATTTAAAGCATTATCTGGCAAAATCCCAAGCTCTTTAAAGTAATCGGCATGGATTACCATAAGTTCTAAATGACAAATACCTCTTAGGAAATAAGAAATTTGAAAGTTATGGAGCAAATAAATCATGGCAGATTCTAGTAGATATAGGCTGTAATCAACTTGTCCTCGTTTTGATGCATTTTTTGCAGCATTCACAATAAAATCATATCCGAATCCTTCAGATGCCTCTTCGTAAGAGAATTTCTTATATACTTGAAATGTTGAGGTTACACGTACGAAAGATGCTTTTAACTGCTCATCAGAGATAACCTTTATTGCCTCCATTTCCTTCATGGACAGTTTATAAAGTTCGTCCACACTATATCCTTTTCTAATCTCTACTCTATATAACGGATTATCTACCTTATACAAAAGAGATCTCAACGGATCAATGGGTCCGCACAAATACATGATTCGTCGGATTAACAACCCCGGCAAATAAGTATTCATATTTTTAAAATCCTTTTGTTGGTGAGCATCCAAGAAACTGGTTATTTCTCCAATCCATTTTCTAGTGTAAAAACACTTTGTTTCAACCTCTTTCTCAGGTAAGGAGATTCTGAGTGACTCATCGAAAGGTAGTACATCCTTTTTAAACTCTTTTTGTAGAAGATATTGAACATCCTCTACACCATATACAAGTTCTATAAATGCTTCTATCAATGTTTCTGGACTAATAGCCGTAGTACGTAGGTTCAGTACATTCACAATTTCATCCTCATTTTGTATAGCTATACGACAATATCTCATACCGTCGTTTCGATATATAAGCCGTTTCATTAAATAGGGATCATTCTCTTTTTTACGGGCAATAAGTGTGGATGCATGCAACACTTTTCCATCAAAGAAACCTTCAACTTTACAGAGTTCGTGTATGATCTCAAAAGACAAGGTTTCATCCTCTCTAACGGTGTATTTTACATTAGTTTTCTCTTTATTTTGGAGAAAAAACAATATTCCTTCAAGGGCCGAATTATAATTTTCTAAATCTGCAAAAGTCCAAAAGAGTCCATACGCTGTATTTTGTTTCTCTGATTTAAGATATGCGGGATAAGATCCAAGCTGAATACCTGTTAATTCTGGAAGCGGAAGGTACTCGAATTCACTTGGAGAAGTATCTAAAATAGGACCTTTGTAAAGATTTTGATTCTTGCTTGTATCATTATGGTTTTCCCCTTGCTGGATTTTATCAGACGTCTCAACTAAAAAGCCTTTAGTAGTATCTTCTTCCTTACTAAATAGTGATTTCCATTTCATAATTACCTCTTTTATGTGTCAAGAAACACCGTTGGTTCAACTCCAAAATGGTCTCTGAGTATTTGAAAATAATCATCACATTTCTCAAAAATATGTCTAAAAATATCGTGACATTCTTGTGCTGTTATTTCCATATTTGGAATAGCAGCCGAGATATATACGTTTCCTTGTACGGTAAAGAAGTAATACAAATCATCATTATCATTCTCACGCAACATATATTCGTATAAATCTCCAATATTCTCCTTAGGAATTTCTCCCATAGTTCCATCAACATAGATTGTATATTTGTGTGGCTGGTAGAAGATGTTGATAGTTGTATCTCCAAACGTCAATGTCCATCGATTTTCTCCGTTCCTACACTCTATTGGTGAACATCTCATCAATTCTAAGGCCTTTTCAATAACAGATGCTACATCTCCTTTAACCTCTGTGATAGTCTCTTGTTGATTACCAGGTAATTCTACTTCAGTACCACAATTCATACAATACTTTTCCATATCTACACAGCCTTCAAAAACAGGAACTAGACATGAAGGACAGACAGTTGTAGTTGCTCCTCTGAACTGTAAACAGGTGTTTAATGCTTCATTAATATAGCTATATGGTAGTGCAAATCCAATATTATTCGCATGATCAATAATAAAGGTATTCATTCCTATAATTTTACCATTCAAATTAATTAAAGGTCCTCCGCTATTTCCAGGATTTATTGGCGTATCAGTCTGAAAATAAGTCATACCTTCGTACTTGCGGTTATTTCTACTAATTACTCCTTGTGTAGCTGAGTAAGTAAGCCCAAATGGATGTCCAATAGCGATCACAGAATCACCCTCTCTAACTAATATCTCTTGTTTCGTTAATAAACTTTCTTGAACTCCAATTGGCGTTTCTATCTGAAGAAATGCAATATCCCAACGAGGATGCGTGAAAATTACTTTAGCAGATTGACTATCTATTAATTCGCCTCTTACAGTTACCACCCAATTTCCTTTAATAACATGATAATTGGTTGCAATTAATTGGTGCTCGGCAATAAAGAATCCTGTTCCTGTTGAGCTCCCTGTGGCAATTTGTACCACATACGAGCGGTATTTTTCAATAATATCTTGTGCGTTCATATAAAAAGTTTATTCGTAAATAGATAACATCTTAGAAGTTGAAGTACAAAGACTCATGCAGAAAGTCAACTTATTTGTATAATCGATACTTGAATAATCAAAAACTATTGGATCTGGGGATAATTCTTTATGCTTGTCCACCACTTCTTTGATATAAGATTCTACAAAATCTTTTTTGAAAACCCCATTATTATCTATTAACTCAGGAGAGATTATATCCAATTCTTGAAAGAAATCTTCGTGTATTAACATCATCTCTAAATGGTAAATTTTATTGATTATATTGAGTGTGTTATAATCAAATAACAAACAGCCGAAGGTATATTCTGTGAGATATAAAGCGTGACTATGGAAATTATTATTTTGTAAATATTTGATCATATCTATTCCCCAATCTAAGCTCTCTTTGATACTTTTAAAATTCATGACATTTCCTTTATGAAAAGAATCTCGTGTACGATAGAGACATGCTTTAAATTCTTGCTCAGGAATATTTTGAATTTCATGAATTTTTTGAATCATTTGACTCATAAGAGTTGATTGTGGCTGTGTTCCATCTTGAGAATTAATCCAATATGAACTTGAAATCTCTATCAGTTTTTCTTCTAGAAATGACTTAGGTGCACATAAATAAGAAATTCTTGTAACCAGCGTTAAGAGAATATACACGTTATAATTAGCAAGATCAGGTCTATTAAAGGTATTCAGATATTGAAGTGTTTCTGTTATCCATTTTTGTGCATACTTGTATTTTAAATCTATCTCTTGTTCAGGAATTTGTAGTTTTAATGAGCTATCGGCTTCAGATACAGCATTTCCAAAATTTAAAATAAGGAAATCGTCTAATTCATCAGCTAATAATAATAATTCTCTCAAGCCATAATAGATAACATCTGGTTTAAGCATTTGCACGGTATAGCTCATAATGGCTGATAGAGTTTTATCAGTTTTTAAAGCAATACGAGAAAACAACAATCCTTGATTCCTATCTAGTAGTTTACGCATTACAATGGAACTAGCTTTCTCTAATTTAGTAATAACAGCTGATGCATAAAATCGATTTCCATCAAAGCTTCCTGTTAATTTAGCTGAACCTTGATACATTTCAAAAGAAAGTGAACCATTCTCATTTGAGATTATTTGTAAGTTACCTTCGTTTTCATCCTTTAAATAAAAAAGGATATTTTCTACACCTTGGAAATAATTCTGTGCATCAAAATCCTCCCACGCTTGATTATACGCTTCAAGTTGTTTTCTGTTCTTGT
Source organism: Brumimicrobium sp. (assembly GCA_023957385.1). Lineage (NCBI taxonomy): Bacteria > Pseudomonadati > Bacteroidota > Flavobacteriia > Flavobacteriales > Crocinitomicaceae > Brumimicrobium > Brumimicrobium sp. The sequence continues at coordinate 235,198 of JAMLGZ010000001.1, forward strand.
TGTTGTCACAATATGCACCAAATTTTAGGGCTGACACATCACTCATTATCATATATTTATAACAAATTAATTGGATTTATACTTTTATTCGCTCCCTAATAATCATCATCATCTTCTAAAGCTGCTTCATCTATCTCTCGTATAAGTTCGTCATCTTTATCGAATAATTTTTTGGTTTCCATTTCTTTAATTTCTTCCTCAGTAAAGAAGGGATTATCAGGATTTAGTTCGCTTATTGTGCCATCTTGATATAATTTTAATGTAATATATCTCCCTACTATAAAAATTACTGTAAGAACTAAGGAGAATAGAAAAGCATAGTCTTGAAATATTCTCACATCAGTAAAAAATCTAAATAAAAGATAAAGTACAATAAACAATACGAAACCAATCCCAATGTTCTTAATTAATGGTTTTTTAAAGAATTCATTCATAAGCAATTATTTTTTTGTAAAGGTAGGGGATGTATAGTATTACACAATCCCCAAAAAAGGGGAGAGCCTTGCTCATAATCTAAGCTTGATTATTGAAATTATGTGTAAAAAGAACTTAGGTTAAAATGATTGAATGAGATTTCTCATTCTGATATTCGTGTTACAAAATTACCTATCCCAATAAGGGATATAAATAAAAAAGGGACTATTTCTAGTCCCTTTTCAATTCTATTTATAAGATTTATTTATTCTCAGTTTTCTCAGTTGGAGTCTCATTTGATTGACCTGGCTTATAATCCATTCTCACTACATCTGCTTCCGTTCTACGGTTAAACTGGTGGAGTTTCTCAAATAATTCCTTATCTGATTTTTGGAATTTATTAATATAAGCTTCAGTTAATTTAATTGGTTCATAGTCACCTACTGGTTTCTTAGCATAATAAACCCCATCTTTTAAATAAACTGTACGAGGAGCATTCTCACCCATACCAACAGCAACTAATCTATTTGGATCAACACCTTTTTCTTTCACTAAGTAATCTACACAAGACTGAGCTCTTCGTTTTGCAAGATCTTCGTTAGATTTAGCAGAACCACGAGAGTCTGTGTGAGAAAGTAGCTTCAACACCATTCCAGGATACTCGTTTAATAGTTCAACTACATAATTTAAAGAGTCTTTAGAATTAATAACTCCGTCGATTACTTGTAGTACTGCTGAACCTAAATCGTAACGAACCTCTGGAAGAACGATTGGAGTTTTTGGAAGTAAACTCATCTCTAAGATAAAGTTTTGGTCGTATTCCAATCCTTTGGTAGAAAAAGATTCTACGTTATCACTTTCGTGGAATCCTTCTTTAGGTAATACTTTTACAGTATATTCAGATTCTTCATTGATAAATCTATCTCCATCTGGTTTTTTGTCCCAGAAAATAACTCCATCTTTATTAGTAACTCCAGTAAATTTACCACCACCAACGGTAGTCACCTCTACTGTTGCTCCAGCAATTTTAGTATCTTCTCCTACTTCGGAAACGATTACTTTTAAATCAAATAAGTTTGGAGGTAATTTATAAGACCATATATCAGGAAGGTTATTATTTCCTTTTGAACCAGTTCTGTTAGATGTAAAGAAACCATTTTTAGAATCAATTTCTGTCAAATGATAATCATCAGCATCTGAGTTAAGCGGTGTTCCTAAGTTCTTAACATCTGTAAATTTCTTTGGATCATCCGTTTTTGTTGCACGATACAAATCTAAACCACCTAATCCTTGGCGACCATTTGAAGAGAATAGTAAATCTCCATTTAATGCATACGTTGGGAATAACTCATCGCCTGGGGTGTTAATCTCTGCACCTAAGTTAACTGGAGCACTCCATGATTTACCTCTTTTATCATATTGAGTAAACCAAAGATCTTTTCCACCAAAACCACCTGGTAAATCAGAAGCAAAAATTAAGGTTGTACCATCTTCGTTTGGAAGTGGATGACCTACACTAATAGTATCACTTGATGCCAACATAATTCTTTCAGGCATAGAAAATTTTTGTCCTTTTTTCTCTGCCGTCCAAATTTGGCAACCTAAATCTTTTTTCTTAATGGTTGGACATCTTGTGAAATATACATTTCTAAATCTTCCATCAAATACGAGTGTACCTTCACTCCAATTTGTGTTTAAGCTATCCATTTCAAATAACTTAGGAGCTTGCCAATTACCACTTCTGTCTTTTTCTACTTCCCAAATATTGAAGAAACCTTCGCCAGTAATTGGATCTTTCCCATTTGTTGTTGGAGCTGGTCGAGTAGAACCAAAAACAATAGCATCACCTCTACGACTTGCAATAGCTGGTGCCATGTCCATACCAACATCATTAATTTTTGTTTCAGATTGAACAGTATAACGAGTTCTGTTTTCCTTCATTACTACTGCTTTTTGAAGAGCTGCTAATGCATTCTTTGCTTGCTCATCTCCAGGCACCAATTTCAAGAAACTCTCATAATTTTCTTTTGCCTTATCATATTTTGCCTGCTGTTTATATTGTTCAGCTAATCTAAAATATACATACGGATTCTTGTCAGCATACTTTAAATCAATTGCTCTTTGATACCACTCAATCGCTTTATCTATATTAAAGGCTCTATCATAAGAATACCCAGCCTCATACGCTAGTTTTGATTTCAAGGCTAATGCTTTATCATTCTTTGGAGAAGTCTTATTGTATGCTGCTACTGCGAGTTCTGCAGCTTCAAAATATTTTCCACTCTCATAAGATGCTTCTGCTTTTGCAACAGAAGATGACTGTGCAAAAGTCAAAGTTGTAAAAAGAAGAGATACTAATAGTAATTTACCTTTCATTATAAGTATTTTTTAAAGTTAGTATAAATGGTAAAGTGCTTATAATCAATGATTAATGTGATTTATTAAGCATAGTTTACACATTTAGCACGTAAAAATAGACTTTTTTTTATTAATCGATACATTTTTGATAAAAATGTTTTGATTTTCATTGTATTAAAAATAATTATAAAACCTCATAATCAAAAAATTTATAATAATGGGCGTATATCTTTAACCATTAACTGAGGAGTAGATTTTCCTCTAAATTGATTTTCTTCCAACGTAAAAACCATATCAAATGGGGTGTCCCGAATAGCTTCGTATATGGATGAATTATTAAAAAATATAGCATCTATGGGCTTTTGAAAATCAGGTTGAAAGACCTCCATTTTTAAATGTTCATCTTTCAATATTTTGATATTTCGGGCATATACATTTTTGGCTAAGAATAGCGGACGCATATTGTCGGGCCCATAGGGTTCAAACTGACTTAAAACTCGCATTAATCGAGGGATTTGGGTTACAGATTCGCCCATTGTGAATAGCTCATTAAATTTTAACTCTCGTTCGATGAGTTGCTCTTCAATCAAATCATCATCACCCACTATTTTGGATACTTCTTGTTCGAATTTTTCCAGAAAATGGGGTAAATTTTTGGCTGTGAGTGTTAGTCCTGCTGCATGAAAGTGACCTCCAAATTGCTCCAGGGTTTCTTTACATTTATCGAGCACTTCATAAATATTAATTTCATCAATACTTCGTGCAGAACCTGTCCAAAAGTTTCCATCTTCTGATTGAGTTAACACAATGGTCGGACGGTAATAATTTTCAATGAGGCGAGAGGCTACAATTCCGATTACTCCTTTGTGCCAATCTTCTTTGTAAACAACGGTTGTTACTTTATTATCAAAATCTTTTTGTTCCTTAATAATTTCAAGAGCTTCTTGCGTTGTGACTTTATCTAAACTACGACGTTCATCATTTAAATCCTGAATTTTTTGGGCGATATCTTTGATTTTTTCTTCATCATTGGATGAAAGCAATTCTACAACACTTTTTGCGTCTTCCAGTCGTCCTGCTGCATTGATTCGTGGCGCAATTGTAAAAACCACATCTGTCAACGTCAAAGGCTTTTCTTTTTTAGCCAATTTTAACATCCAATCTATGCTCAAACGAGTGTTTTGATTGAGTGTTTTCAGTCCATGTTGAGCTAACAATCTATTTTCACCTGTCACAGGCACAATATCAGCACCTATACTGATTGCTAATAAATCGAGATAGGAAAATAACTCTTTCATATCCCATTTATTCTCCATGCTCAAGGCTTGTAATAACTTAAATCCGACACCACAACCAGAGAGTTCTTTATAGGGATATTCGCAATTTTTTTGCTTTGGATCCAGTACAATAGCAGCTGGTAAAACTTCTCCGGGTGTATGGTGGTCACACACAATCATATCTATACCAAGAGATTTGGCTAAATCTGCTTGTTCGTTGGCTTTTATCCCACAGTCAAGCGTAATAATCAGAGAAAAACCATTGTCTTTTGCAAAATGAATACCTTGCTCACTTACGCCATATCCTTCTTTGTATCTATCTGGAATATAATAATCAAGGTTTGAAGTATGTTTGGAAAGAAAGCTATACATCATCGTCACAGCAGTAGTGCCATCTACGTCATAATCACCATAAATCAGGATTTTCTCCTTATTGAGAAGTGCTTTATTTACGCGTTGAACTGCTTCTTTCATGTGGAGCATTAAGAAAGGATCGTGCAATTCTTGAAGTGTACCTCGGAAGAAAACACGCATATTTTCATAATCAGTTATACCACGTTGTATGAGTAAATAAGCGATTACTTCTTCTAATTTTAATTCATTTTTAAGTTTCTGAACCTGCTGTAAATCAGGTGCTTCTTTGATAAGCCATTTCTTTTTCATAGGGATGATTTTAATTTAGGTTTGACTTAAGTTATGAAAATAATTGATATCATCCTACTCAAAAAGTGAATTTTCTGCGTCATTTTCTTCAAATCCTTTATCTATCAATAGGGTTGACTGCTCTGCTGCTTGAACCGCTAATTGGTCACAACGCTCGTTTTCAGGATGGCCTGCATGACCTTTTACCCATACAAAAGTGGGATTATATAATTGATGTAATTTTAGATAGCGCTGCCATAAATCGGGATTCTTTTTACCCTTAAATCCTTTTTTTTGCCAACCAAAAACCCATCCTTGTTGTACAGCATCAACTACATATTTGGAATCGGAATAAACTGTAACTTTATATTTATCGGTCTTGAGATTTTCAAGTGCTACGATAACAGCTAATAATTCCATTCGGTTATTAGTCGTTTTGCGGAAACCTTCCGATAATTCTTTTTCTTTTCCCTTAAAACGTAAGATGGCACCGTAACCTCCAGGTCCCGGGTTACCTTTGGATGCTCCGTCTGTAAAAATCTCTACCCCCATAGCAACAAAACTAATCCTTTTTAGGTAAAATCCGTACGATTCCTTTCCATAATTCTTCAGCGGTTCTATCCCACGTAAATTGTGTTGCACGGTCAAGTCCTTTAGCAGTTAAAGTCTTCTGTAATTCTTTATCCGATACTAATTTCTCTAATTGAGTCTGAATATTATCAACAGAAAAAGGATCGCAATAGAGTACCGCGTCTCCACCAATTTCAGGGAGAGATGTCAAATTTCCAGCTAAGACAGGTGTTCCTGCCCGCATGGCTTCCACTAATGGAATTCCAAATCCTTCAAAATAACTGATAAAGGCTAAACATTCTGCACTGCCGACAATACTTGCAAGCTCTTCCAAGGACAAATGTCCGGTGAAATGAATATATTGTTTGTCTGCTTCACTTACTTGAATAGCCTGACTCTTCCACATAGGTTCTCCGACAAGCAATAAATGAAAAGGAAAATCTGGATTCTTTTTTAGCTTTTTATATGCTTCAATGAGTCGCCCAACATTTTTGCGTTTGTGAATAGCACCCACAAACACAATAAAGGGTTTCCCTGCAGTGAATTTATCACGAACAGTTTGTTTTTCTGTTTCTTCAATGGGTTTAAAAACAGGTGAAGCTCCGTTGTGGGTAACACTTATCTTATCAGCAGGAATTTTGTAGGTCTGTATCAAATCATCTTTAGAAAATTGAGAAACCGTGCAAATATGCGTTGCTTTTTGAGCAAATAAGGGGAAACGTTTTCTTAAAAATTTAAGGAGATATGGCGGTAAATCTTCTGGATGGTGTTCAAAATTGAGGTCGTGGATAACCGCTAATTGTGGCATATCTGAAGTTAAGGACAGGTATCCATCGGGCGACACAAAAGCATCGCATTTATACTTCTTAAGTGCTTTTTTAACTGAAAAATCAAACCAGATTACTTGTAAAATAGGATGTCTCGCCTGTGGGGCTAATACCACCGGGGTAATATTTTCTGAAAAGAGAAATTTTGTATCGTAGGCTCTATCAAAAAAGAAAATAAATTCGTGTTCCGGATGATTTTTGGTAATTCGAGAAAGGGTTTCATAGCTGTACCAACCAAAACCCTCCATCTTTTTGGTCAGTAAAAATCGTGCATTAACTCCAATTCTCATGATGATGCAAAGATAGGATTTAACTGATTAACCGCAAGTTTAAGCGCAAAGATCGCTAAGGTTGGCGCAAAGATCACAAAGTTCTGCCCCCTTCGCGGCTAATTCGTTCTCTACAAAAAAAACTTTGTGCCCTCTGCGAGAAAAACTTTGCGCTCTTTACGGTTAATTGATTTAGACCCAAGAATCTCAAAGTATATTCCATTATTTGAACATATTATCGTATATTTACAAGAGATAACCTTAAACAGAACTATGATGAAACACGTATATCTTTTATTGTTTATGCTGATAGGGGCAAACAGTTTCTCCCAAATCCCTGAATTTGAATTCCAGCTGTATTTTGAAGATGCGGCAGGGAATAAGGATACTATTACTTTAGGTTATGACCCAAGTGCTTTAGAAACAATTAATCCTCAGTTTGGTGAAGTAAATATTAAAACTACTCCAATAGATACAGCTTCCTTAGATGTACGCGCCACGGAGGGATTAATTTCGCCTGGGGATGACCAATTTAATTTCAAAAAAAGAATAATACCTTATGATTGTGCTGTGGAAAAGCTTGGATCCCCAATCCCTATACAAATATTTACAAACCACTGGCCTGTTAATATTAGCTGGAATAAGGGAACAGAATTTTGGGATACTTGTAGGCAGTCATCTATTTTTACAAGTTACCATCCTGGTGGATGGTGGGACGTTGGTGCTCCAAGCCATTTAAAACTTTATATGAATAATATTACTAATCAACCAATCACGTTCTATGATAACTCTTTTGTACCTGATTACGGCTATATAGACGAAGAGGGAAATAAGATTACTATGTTTTGGTTTGCTTTTGTGAAGGATTTTTCACAATTTGTAGGCTCATTATCCTCTTTCAATCCTGAAGGAAATAAGATAGGTCCTTACCCAAATCCTTTTGAAAATTCTTTTAACTTACCAGAAGATATTTCCCCCTCTAAAATACAAATTAGAGATATAAGAGGAAGTAAGATTGAATTTGAACAAAAAGGAAACTCAATTAATCTAATCAATTGTAATCCTGGTATTTATTTTTTATCCTTTATAGCAAATAAACAGCTGTACAATTTTAAAATCATTAAACAATAAAAAAGAATCAGTCATTCTATTCTTTGAAATTTCAGCTGTATAATCACTAAGGTTAGCGCAAAGATCACAAAGCTTTGCAACCTTCGCGAGAAAAATTTTGTTCTCTTTACGGTTAATTCTTAAATTCAAGTTTACAAAGAAACTATTTTATAACTTTGTAATATAAATTAGGATAGTATCGTATTTGAAAAACATGAGTAATCCCATTCAAAAATTAGCTGGTCAGACTGCCATTTATGGTTTGTCTAGCATTGTAGGGCGACTCTTAAATTATCTTTTAGTACCCCTTTACGTAGTAGTTTTTCTGCATACTTCTGATTATGGAGTGGTATCCGAATTATACGCATGGGTGGCATTTTTGATGGTGTTACTCACTTTTGGAATGGAAACAGCATTTTTTAAGTTTCTTTCAGATAAGCCTGAAGATAAAGAACGCATCTTCCGAAATTCTATGTTAATCATACTCTCGGTTAATCTTGTTTTTATTGTTCTCATAGCTGTTTTTTATCAAGCTATTGCAAATAAGATGCTTTATCCGGATAACCCGGAATATATTTTATTATTAGCAGGGGTGGTGGTTGTAGATGCGATAACTGCTATTCCGTTGGCAAAACTAAGAGCAGAAGAAAGAGCCTTAAAATTTGCAGGAGTTCAGTTAACAGGTATAGGAATAAATATCGCCTTGAATCTTATTTTAATGTTGTTGGTGTTTCAACCACTTACCCAACCAGCAGCAGTAGGTGTACGCTTTATTTTAATCGCTAATTTGATTGCTTCGTTTAGTAAAACTATCCTATTATATAAAGACTTTTTTCAGCTTAGATGGAAGTGGGATGGGCAACTCATCAAAAGGATGGTTAAATACAGCTTCCCTTTAGCTTTAGCTGGTTTTGCTTACATCGTAAATGAAACTGTAGATAGGATTATGCTGAAATATTTGAGTTACCACAGTTCCTTAGAAGGAATGTCGGCTAGCGAAGCGCTTACATTTGCAGAATCCCAAGTCGGTATCTATAGTGCCAGTTATAAATTAGCTATGATTATCACTATTTTCTTACAAGCATTTCGCTATGCTGCAGAACCTTTCTTTTTTGCACATGCTAAAAAAGAGAATAGAAATGATATCTATGTAAAGGTGATGAATTACCTAGTGGGAGTCCTGTTCTTCAGTTTCTTAGTAGTCACTTTAAACATCGATATTTTTAAATACTTTATTCCTAATCAAGCTTATTGGGAGGGATTAAAAGTGGTTCCGATATTACTTTTAGCTAATGTTTGGTCTGGTATATATATCAACCAAAGTATTTGGTATAAGTTAAGTGGTCAAACTAAATATGGAGCATATATCGCATTGGGTGGCGCAACGATTACCATTACGCTGAATTTCATATTCATTCCTATTTATGGTTACATGGCGTGTGCATGGGCTACTTTTATTGTTTATTTTGGTCAGATGCTGGTATCTTATCTCTTAGGAAGTAAGCTCTACCCCATACCATATAATATCCCTAAGTTCATATTATACAGCATGATAGCTGTTGTTATCTATTTTGTTTATATAAATATAGAAGTAAATCCGGGTATTTTCCCCTTCTTGATTAGAAACCTCATCATTCTAGCTTTTGGTGGTTTTATATTTTGGAATGAGAGAAAGCAAAAAGTGAATTAACTTTTAGCTCATCTATTTATTATTCCATGCTGACATAGTACGGTTAAGCCCTATTGTTGAAAAGCTCTTTATGATATCAACTGCAACTTTAATTCGATCATCCATCTGCTTGATTTCCTGTTCGTTCCATTCACCCAACACATAATCAACTTGGTGCCCTTTACTGAATTCATTACCGACACCAAAACGTAGTCGTGCATAATTTTGAGAATTGAGTTTCTCTTGAATATCTTTCAATCCGTTATGGCCCCCATCACTTCCCTTCCCACGTAATCTGAGCTTTCCAAAAGGTAGGGCTAAATCATCTACAACGACTAGTATATTCTCGATATCAATCTTTTCAGATTGCATATAATAATTTACCGCCTTTCCACTCAGATTCATATAGGTATTGGGTTTAAGAAGAATCATTGTTCTTCCTTTCCATTTGACAGTAGCTACATCTCCTAATTTAGCGGTGTCGAAGGTGGCATCCTTTTCTTTTGCTATTGCTTCTACTACTTTAAAACCAATATTATGGCGGGTGTTTTCGTATTTCTCACCAGGATTTCCGAGGCCGACGATTAAGTATTTCATATCTGTGGGTACGTCTTGTGTTAAAGAAGTTTTTCTAAACCAAGAAAACAACTTCATTACTTTCGAGGGTTTGAGAATGTATTCACATCAAAGCCTGTAATTTTTTCATCACAAAGAATCACCATACGTTCGATAATATTACGTAATTCACGGATATTACCAGTCCAGTCGGTATTCTTTAAGGCTTCTAAAGCATCATCTGTAAATTTCTTACGAGGAATACCATGTTCAGCACATACCATAGTCATAAAATGTTCTGCCAACAATGGAATATCATTTTTTCTGTCGTTCAAAGATGGAACATGAATGAGAATAACACTCAAACGGTGATATAAATCTTCTCTAAAGTTACCTTTATCAATTTCTTGACGTAAATTTTTATTCGTTGCAGCGATGACACGTGGATTTACCTTAATATTACTCTCACCGCCTACACGTTGAATAATATTTTCTTGTAGAGCACGCAAAACTTTTGCTTGAGCGGATAAGCTCATATCTCCAATTTCATCTAAGAAAAGCGTTCCTTTTGTGGCTAACTCAAATTTTCCTTTACGTTGTTTTACAGCTGAAGTAAAAGCCCCTTTCTCATGTCCAAATAATTCACTTTCAATTAATTCAGCAGGAATAGCAGCACAATTCACTTCAATAAATGCTTCTTCTTTTCTCGGGCTATTGTCATGTAAAGACCTAGCCACTAATTCTTTACCCGTTCCATTTTGACCTGTAACCAATACGCGGGCTTCACTAGGTCCCACTTTTTCTATCATCTCTTTGATGCGATTGATTTCATCAGACTCTCCTATAATGGAAGATCCTTTAAAACGTTGAACTGTTTTCTTTAGGATTTTAGTTTCTTCCACTAAATTACTTTTCTCACCGGCATTACGAACAGTTACTAAAATTCTATTCAGATCTAAAGGCTTTTCAATAAAATCAAAAGCTCCTTTCTTGATTGCTTCTACTGCTGTATCTATTGTTCCATGGCCAGATATCATAATCACTGGACTACCTACTTTCTCTTTTTGCAAAGCTGTAAGTAATTCCATCCCATCCATTTTAGGCATCTTGATATCACTAAAGATAATGTCATAGAATTGGGCAGTTGCTTTTTCGAGCCCCTCTTTTCCGTCTTCAGCCTCATCTACCTCAAATTCTTCAAATTCAAGAATTTCTCGTAAAGCTTTACGAATACTCTTTTCATCATCGACGATTAAAATTTTGCTCATGAAATTAAATTTTAGAAAGCTCAAAAATAAGAAAGAAAAATGAGATTAAGAATTTACTAAAGAAGCTTTTATAGTGGAGTACCGATAGCTATCGGTATGAAAATTGAAAGTTGAGAGTGATAACTTTCAATTTTAACTAACTAAATCCTCACTCCAATCACGCACACATCATCTACCTGCTCATGGTCCATCTTCCACTCTTCAAAAGCTGTATCAATAGCCTCACGTTGATTATCCATGGGCTGGTTTTGAAGAGAGAAAATTAATTCTCGCATGTTCTTTGCCTTGAATTTTTTCCCTTTTTCTCCTCCAAATTGGTCTTGGTACCCATCGGTAAAGATGTAAATAGAATCTCCTTTTTCAAGTTGGATGGTATGTGTATCAAATGGCTCTGGGGCTACATATTTTCCAATTGGTTGTTTATTTGCTTTGATTTCCTCTACTTCTGTATCTCCCTTTTTAATTACCCAAAGTGGGTTATTAGCACCTGACCAAGTTAAGGTATTCGTTTTTAGATTTAGACCACAAAGAGAGATATCCATTCCATCTTTTACTTCATCTTCACTCTTTTCAAATTCTTCGATGACAAGTTCTCTGGTTTTGTCTAGAATTTTTCCTGGCTCGTGAAGGTCGTACTCTCGTACACTACGGTTGAGGGCATGATTACACACAACACTTACCATTGCTCCTGGAACTCCATGACCTGTGCAATCGGCAGCAGCAAACAAGAGAGTGTCTCCTTTCTGCTCCATCCAGTAAAAATCTCCTGCTACAATGTCTTTTGGTTTATAAAGAATAAAAGATGTGGGCAAGTATTCTTTTACAAGTTTTTGAGGAGGTAATATTGCTGATTGAATACGTTTGGCATAGGTGATGGAATCTAGTATTTCTCTGTTTTTTTCAGCTAACTCATCGTGGGCTTTTTCTACCTTGTCTTTTTGTTGTTCTACTTCCTTTTTTTGTTGACTAATGATATCGTTTGCTTTTTTCTTATTACGATAATTGCGATAAACAACTACTGTTAGTGCAAGCATCAATATAAATCCTCCAATAAAACCATTACGCTGCATTCTTTGCTTAGCCAGTTCTTCTTTGGCTAGGGCATCTTTCTTTTCTTGTTCTGCTTGTTGAAGGGCTTCTTTCTTATCAAACTCAAATTGCATTTCTTTTTGTACTGCTGCTTTTTGATTCTCTTCACTAAATACGCTATCACGATACATAATGTGTTTTTGATAAGCTTCAAACGCACCCTTGTAATTACCGGTAAGATAATATACCGATGTTTGATATTGATAAAAATTCTTTAAATGATATATTATTCCCAATTCTTCTCCTAAATCTATGGCTTGTTGAATATATTGACCTGCTTCTTTATATTTGTGTTGTCGGATATAAACTTTTCCGATATTTCCTAAACTAATCGCTTGACTACTTTTATTCCCAGTCTCTTCATTTATTTTTAAGGATTTAAAATAGTATTTCGAAGCTTCGGAATAATTCTTCTGATTTTCATAAATAGCGCCAATATTTCCAAGATTAATCGCTTGAGTATATTTATCCCCAATCTCTTCAGTAATTTCTAATGCTTTAAGATAATTGTCTAATGCATTGGAGTTGTCTCCTTGTTTTTTATAAATAACTCCTATATTTCCCAAAATAGCAGCTTGATACTGTTTGTTGCCAATCTCTTCATTTATTTTCAAAGCTTTAAAATAATATTCTAATGCTTTGGAGTCATCATCTTGATTGGAATAAACAAGTCCAATATTTGAAAGATTAACGGCTTGATACTGTTTATTTCCTAATTCTTCATTTATTTTTAATGCTTTAAAATAATTGTCTAGTGCTTTGGAGTAATCTCCTTTATTGTGATAAACAGTTCCGATATTTATAATGGTTGCTGCTTGTAATTGTTTAACTTTTTCTTTTTTTCTTTCTTTACCATCTTCTACTTCTACAATAGTCAGCACTTGATTATAATATTGAATTGCTTTTTCAGAATTACCTTTTATATAAAAACACCAGCCTTGATTTCTAATACTTTCCCCCTCTTTTAGCTTATCGTTTTGTTGTTTTGCATATACAATGCTTTTATCTAAATAATAAATAGCTGTGTCAGGATTGGAATTTTGAAAAATTTTCCCTAATTGATAATAGATATTATACAAATTAGTATCTGCAGCAACTCCAGTCTTTTTTTGCCATTTATTTATTTCTTTAAATAAAGAATCGACCTTATCTTGAGAAAATAATGGGGTAAACCCGAAAAGGAAAATAAAAAATGAGATGTATTTTTTCATCGGGTTTTAAATTAAAATTCAATCGTAAGTTTTAAGGGTATAAATATAGGAAAAAAGTGGAAAGTGGAAAGTGGAAAGTTGTTTCTCGCTGCGTTTGAGATTGAAAGTTGGAAAGTTGCTTCTCACTGCGTTCGAAGCTTAAAGTTGAAAGTACCTTACTTTTAACTTTCATACCGATAGCTATCGGTATTCAACTTCCAACTAAACCCTCACTCCAATCACACACACATCATCCACCTGCTCATGGTTTTGTTTCCATTCTTCAAAAGCTGTATCAATAGCCTCTCGCTGATGATCCATGGGTTGATTTTGAATAGAAAGAACTAATTCTCGCATGTTCTTTGCCTTGAATTTTTTCCCTTTTTCTCCTCCGAATTGGTCTTGGTAGCCATCGGTAAAGATGTAAAGAGAATCTCCTTTTTCAAGTTGGATGGTATGTGTATCAAATGGCTCTGGGGCTACATATTTTCCAATTGGTTGTTTATTTGCTTTTATTTCTTCTACTTCAGTATCTCCCTTTTTAATTACCCAAAGTGGGTTATTAGCTCCTGACCAAGTTAAGGTATTCGTTTTTAGATTAAGTCCACAAAGAGAAATATCCATTCCGTCTTTTACGCCTTCCTCACTCTTTTCAAATTCTTCGATTACAAGTTCTCTAGTTTTATCTAAAATCTTTCCAGGTTCTGAAAGGTTGTACTCTCGTACACTTCGGTTTAGCGCATGATTACACACCACACTTACCATTGCTCCCGGAACTCCATGACCTGTACAATCTGCTGCGGCAAATAGAAGTAAATCTCCTTTCTGCTCCATCCAGTAAAAGTCTCCTGCTACAATGTCTTTGGGTTTGTAGAGAATAAAGGATGTAGGCAAGTATTCTTTTACAAGTTTTGTTGGAGGGAGAATGGCGGACTGGATACGTTTTGCGTAGGTGATAGAATCTAGTATTTCTCTGTTTTTTTCAGCTAACTCATCGTGGGCTTTTTCTACTTTGTCCTTTTGTTGTTCAACTTCCTTTTTTTGTTGACTAATGATCTCGTTTGCTTTTTTCTTATTGCGGTAGTTACGGTATACAACTCCTGTTAGTGCAAGCATTAATATAAATCCTCCAATAAAGCCATTACGCTGCAATCTTTGCTTAGCCAGTTCTTCTTTAGCTATAGCATCCTTTTTTTCTTGTTCTGCTTGTTGAAGGGCTTCTTTCTTATCAAACTCAAATTGCATTTCTTTTTGTACTGCTGCTTTTTGATTCTCTTCACTAAATACGCTATCACGATACATAATGTGTTTTTGATATGACTCCAATGCTCCTTTATAATTGCCAGTATTAAAATATAGTTCTGATTGAGAATCATAAAGATCCTTTAAAGAATTAATTATCCCTAATTCTTCTCCTATTTCTATTGCTTGTTGAATATACTGATCTGCTTCTTTATACTTTTTTTGTTTGATATAGACTTTTCCAATATATCCAAGATTAACAGCTTGATATTGTTTATCTCCAATTTCTTCAAAAATTTTTAAGCCTTTAAAATAATAGTCTAAGGATTTGGTGTAATCATCTTGTACGAAATAAAAATTTCCAATATTTGAAAGAGCACTAGCTTGTCCTTGTTTGTCTCCAATCTCTTCATTAATTTCTAAAGCTTTGACGAAATAGTCAAATGCTTGAGAAAAATATTTTTGATGGTAATAAACACTTCCTATACTCATTAAATCAAGGGCTTGGCCGTATTTGGATCCAATCTCTTCATTAATTTTTAAAGCTTTGAAATGATAATCCAAGGATTTAGAGTAATCTTCTTGATCAAAATAAACTCTTCCAATATTCCCAAGATTTATGGCTTGATTATTTTTATTTCCAATCTCTTCATTGATTTTTAAGGCTTTAAAGAAATAGTCTAAAGCTTTAGAGTAATCCCCTTGATCTACATAAACACCACCGATATTTCCATAATTAGAAGCTTGATTCCATTTATCTCCTATTTCTTCACCTATTTTTAAAGCTTTAAAATAAAAGTCTAAAGCTTTTGGAAAATCTCCCTGATTTTTATAAGTAATTCCGATATTCATAAGATTACTAGCTTGACTATTCTTATTTCCAATCTCTTCATTGATTTTTAAAGCTTTAAAATAATAGCTTAAAGCTTTGGAGTATTCGCCTAGTCTGTCATAAACAATTCCGAGATTTATACTAATAGCAGCTTGACCTCGTATATTTCCAACTTCTTCATAAAGAGCTATACCTTTAAAATAATTATCTAAAGCTTTAGAGTAATCCCCTTGATAATCGTAAACAACTCCGAGATTTCCAATAGTTCCTGCTCGTATCCTTTTAACTTTATCTTCTTTAATAGACTTATCATCTACTTTGTCTATAATAGTTAGAACTTGATTGTAATATTGGATTGCTTTGGGGTAATCTCCTTTTAGAAAAAGGCACCAACCTTGGTCTTGAATACTTTTTGCTTCTTTTAGTTCATCTTTTTGCTTTTTTGCATATACAATGCTTTTATCAAAATAGTAAATGGCTGTGTCAGGATTGGAATATTGAAAAGTTATTCCTAATTGATAATAGATATTATACAAGTTAGTATCTGCAGCAACTCCAGATTTTTTTTGCCATTTATTTAGTTCTTTGAATAAAGAATCCGCCTGATCTTGTGAAAATAAAGGGGATAGCCCAAAAAGAAAAATAAAAAATAAAATGTGTTTTTTCATTAATTTACATTAGAGAGTTAGATTTTATGGTACAAATATAGGGAAAGAATTGAAAGTGGAAAGTGGAATACTGATAGTTATCGGTATGAAAGCTTTCAGATTTTAAAATCTCGAATGGAATGAGAGATAACTTTCAACTAAATCCTCACCCCAATCACACACACATCATCCACCTGCTCATGGTTTTGTTTCCATTCTTCAAAAGCTGTATCAATGGCTTCACGCTGATTATCCATTGGCTGGTTTTGAAGAGAGAGAATTAATTCTCGCATGTTCTTTGCCTTGAATTTCTTTCCTTTTTCTCCTCCAAATTGGTCTTGGTAGCCATCGGTAAAGATATAAATTGAGTCCCCAGTCTCTAGTTGGATAGTATGTGTATCAAATGGTTCTGGAGCTACATATTTTCCAATTGGTTGTTTGTTTGCTTTTAGCTCATTTACGTCAGGAGAGTCTTTACGAACTATCCAAAGTGGATTATTAGCTCCTGACCAGGTCAACGTATTCGTTTTTAGGTTAATTCCACAAAGAGAAATATCCATTCCGTCTTTTACCCCTTCCTCACTCTTTTCAAATTCCTCAATTACAAGTTCTCTGGTTCTATCTAAAATTTCTCCTGGATTCGTGAGATTGAATTCTCGAACACTTCTATTTAAGGCATGATTACATACTACACTTACCATTGCTCCCGGCACTCCGTGTCCCGTACAATCAGCAGCAGCAAATAGGAGGATGTCTCCTTTCTGCTCCATCCAGTAAAAATCTCCAGCTACAATGTCTTTGGGTTTGTAGAGAATAAATGAATCAGGGAGATGTTTTCTTACTAATTCTTCAGGAGGTAGAATGGCAGATTGAATACGTCGTGCATAGGTGATACTATCAATAATTTCTCGATTTTTTTCTTCTACGAGATCTTTTTGATTTTCTACTTCTTCTTTCTGTCGTGATATAATTTGATTATCCTTTCTTTTATTTCGATAGCTTCTTAATGCAACTATAGCAAGTCCTAGCATCAATATAAATCCAACAATAACACTATTTCTCTGGAACACTTGTTTTTTTGATATTTCTGAAGCAATTGCATCCTTTTTATCTTGCTCTGCTTGTTGAAGGACTTCTTTTTTATCAAACTCGTATTGCATTTCTTTCTCAATAGA
Source organism: Brumimicrobium sp. (assembly GCA_023957385.1). Classification (NCBI taxonomy): domain Bacteria; kingdom Pseudomonadati; phylum Bacteroidota; class Flavobacteriia; order Flavobacteriales; family Crocinitomicaceae; genus Brumimicrobium; species Brumimicrobium sp. The sequence continues at coordinate 252,332 of JAMLGZ010000001.1, forward strand.
GGCTTTTTGATTTTCTGCACGATTTAGACTATCACGTAGTGTGATATGTTTTTTATAGAATTTTAAAGCTTCTTCATAATTATTTGTCTGTCTATATAATTCGGATTGATTAAGATAAAGATCTTTAAGATCATTGATGATACCTAACTCTTCACCTAAATGGATTGCCTGACTTAAATACTTATTTGCTTCCACATGTTTATGTTGTTTTAAATAAACTAATCCAATTCTACCTAGACTAAAAGCTATACTTCTTTTACTCTCAATCTCTTCATTTATATATAAAGCTTTAAAATAATATTCTAATGCTTTAGAATAATCATTTTGTGCATTATAGACATCTCCAATATTTAAAAAATTAGTTGCTAAATCTCTCCTATTCCCTAATTCTATAAATAAGTTTTGTGCTTTCATATAGAATATTAATGCATTTGAATAATCTTGTTGATTGTGATAAATTAGGCCAATATTTCCAAGATTAGTAGCTTGATTATCTTTATTTCCAGTCTCTTCATTAATCTTTTGCGCTTTTAGGTAATATTCTTTTGCCTTCATATAATCATCCTGTCTAAAATAAATAGATCCTATATTTGCTAAATTATTAGATTGACCTTTTTTATCTTGAATTTCTTCATAAATTTTTAAAGCTCTAAAATAATACTCTAAGGCACCTGAAAAATCTCCTTGTGTTTTATAGATTAAACCAATATTCCCATAATTTGCTGCTTGATTACGTTTATTCCCAATCTCTTCAGCAAGTTGTAATGCTTTATGATAATAATCTAAAGCTTCCGTGTAATTACCTTGCATATAATGTAGAATGCCCATATTACCTAAATTGGTTGATTTCAATAATTTTGCACGATTTTTAAGCTGGGTTGACTGTTGATGTTTTTCTGCAATACTCAAAGATTTCTGATAGTATACGAGGGATTTAGTGTTATCACTTTTGATGTAGTAACACCAACCTTGTCGATTTAAACTTTCCCCTTCTTTAAGCGCATCTTTTAAATTTTTAGCGAAAAAAATACTCTTCTGTAGGTAATAAATAGCTGTATCTGGTTCTATAGAAATGTATTCTTTTCCAAGGTTAAAATAGATATTATACAAATTACTATCTGCCTCAATTCCTACTTTTTTATCCCATCGTTTAAGTTCAGTAAGTAGTGAATCGATCTTAGTCTGTCCAAACAAAGAACAAGAAAGAATAACAAAAAATAGAAGTAGTATTCGTTTCATGGATTTTAAATCAATTTCGAAAATAAAGAAAAATTTTATACTAAGGTTCCTCAAAATGAATATTCTATCATAAAAAATAGGGCTTATATTGCATGATTCGAAAATCAATAGTGGTAAACTGTGGGTTTTTATCTTTTATCTCCTTATAAGCCTGCATGCTACCAATAGCTCTATTAGCAGAACCTGAGGGTGCGGTGAGGGATACGGTTTGTATGGTTCGATTATCAAGTTTGAATTCATAAATTCGAGGAACTTGTTCTTGAATAGATTTTAATGCTATTTCGGGGTATTCTTTGAGATGTTTGCGAAAAAAATATTCTGGACCATTTTTAGAGTTACCTCCAGTAAACAAAAGTGTATCAACACTTTTATGTTCTTGTAAAATAGAAATGATAGGGCGAAAAACAGGATCCTGAATTCCTAAATCGGAGGCGTCTATTTTTTCACGGTAACAGTATTCTACCATATCACAAATCCCTATCTTATGTTGAATAAGCAATCTCTCACGTTGAATTTTAGCTTTCTCAATATCATTTACCTCCAATTCAATATCAAAAACACCTGCCAAAATCTTCCATAATTGACCATCTACGCTTCCATAACAAAAATCAACGTCTCCCTCTTTTAATAAACCCTGACTAAATCGAGGAGGTGGCAAAGTGCCTACAATGAGTTTGGTTGCACCATCTGGGATATAAGGTGGGTATGGATGATGATGTTTAAAACGTTTTGCCATAAGCTCAAAAGTAAAGTGTTCAATCTCTATTTGCAATAAAACTTAACTTTCTTTTATGCGTACTGCCTCACTTTATTTATATTTGTTGTGATTTAAACAAAAACACACTGATAAACTTGTTAGATGAAACAGTTCCTTTTTATAATTTTAACATTCTCCCTATCTTTTTCGCTTTGGTCTCAAATGAATGATTCCTTTGATGATGGAGATTTTACAAATAATCCAACTTGGACTGGTAACACAACAGATTTTATTGTAAATACAAACCATGAGTTACAGTTAAATGCAAGTGGAGCAGGTCAAAGCTATCTTGTTACACCACATAATCTCACCCAGTTGGAAGACATGGAATGGAGATTTAAAATAAAATATGCCTTCCCACCATCTAACCAAAATAAAGGTGAAACATATCTAACAGCTGTAAATGCTGATTTAAGTACAAATCCAGATGGTATTTTTATTCATATTGGAGAAACAGGAACAAATGATCCCATACAGTTATTCGAAAGAAATGGAGGAGTTGAAACACTTATTCTTTCTAGCACCTCAGGAATTGTAGCCAATGCATTTGATATAAATGTTAAAATCATTTATAGAAACAATGGTGATTGGGAACTCTATACAGATCTCACTGGAGGAACAAATTTCTTGTTAGATGTATCTGCTAATTATTCAGCGTCCATTTTAGGGCTATATCTTGGAATGGACTTAACTTACACTTTAGGTAACATCACCAAGTTTTATTACGATGATTTTTATGCAGGTCCAATTATAGTTGACAATATCCCACCCAACATCTTATCAGCTGCGGCTACATCAAATAATACTTTGGAAGTTATATTTAACGAGCCTATTGATCAAGTTACGGGAGAATTAATAACGAACTATTCTGTTTCTTCAGGGATAGGTAACCCAACATCAGTTATACAAGATGGTGGAAATCCACAAAAATTTACACTCACATTTGCTAGCAACTTTACCATTGGCACACCCTATACGCTAACAGCAGAAAATGTGGAAGATCTTGCAGGAAATGCGATGACTAGTCAGAATACAACTTTTACTTATTTCGAGGCTCAAACTCCAGTTTTTGGTGATATTGTAATTAATGAATTCATGCCAAAACCAACACCTACAATTGGATTACCTGATGTGCAATTTGTAGAATTATACAACCGAAGCAATAAATATTTCAACTTGAACGGTTGGAAACTTAGTGACAATAATTCATCAGGAACTATCCAAAACGTATGGTTGTCACCCGGAGAATATTTGATTTTAGTTCCAACAAGCGGTTTAACAAGTTATCCCACAGCAACCAATGTTACGAATTGGGCTCAATTAAATATTGCTGGAGATGAAATCCATTTAACAAGTGATTTAGGAGTTGTTGTAGATGAATTAACATATACTAATGCTTGGTATCAAGATGAAATTAAGAAAAATGGAGGTTGGTCTATTGAACGAATTAATCCAGAAACACCATGTTCAACAGCAGATAATTGGCGTGCAAGTGACGACCCAAATGGCGGAACACCGGGAATACAAAATAGCATTTATAACAATACTCCAGATACGCAAAAACCTACTGTTATCAATAGAGAAGTTACCCTTCCAAGTACATTGACATTTACTTTTTCAGAACGAGTAGATTCATTGAGTCTGGTTAATGCAGTATTTGCTTCAAATCCTTCTTTAACAATTAATACGAGAGTTATTTCAGGAGCGTATCCAACATCTTTTTCTATTCTCTTCAACGAAGTAATTAACGATGGGATTCTATACGAATATACGCTTGAAAATTTCTATGATTGTAGTGGAAATGCCAATTCGGATACAGGGACTTTTGTGCTTCCTCAAATCCCTGATTTTGGAGATGTGATTATCAATGAATTCATGGTGAAACCATCCCCGTCTTTTGGATTGCCGGAGATACAATATGTGGAGTTATACAATCGAAGTAATAAGTACTTGAATGTGAATACTTGGTTACTAAAAGACAACAGCTCTTATGGAAAAATTCAAAACGGGTGGTTATATCCTGGTGAGTACCTTGTCTTAGTTCCAACTGGAGGAAAAGCAGATTACCCGAATGCAACGGAAGTAACTTCTTGGGCGCAATTAAATATTACTGGAGATGAAATCCATTTGATGCGTTCTGACAGTTTAATATTAGATGAGTTAACTTATACAGATGCTTGGTATAAGAATGATTTAAAAAAGAGTGGTGGATGGAGTATAGAGCGCATAAATCCTGAATTACCTTGTTCGACTTCTGATAATTGGGCCGCTAGTTATTATTATATGGGTGGAACACCGGGTGCTCAAAACAGTATTTATAATAATACACCAGATACACAAATGCCTACCGTTTTAAATTCTTTTGCAGAATCACCAAATCTCTTAACGATTACATTCTCTGAAGGAATGGATAGAAATAGTTTAGAAAATATTACTTTTTCTTCAACTAGTCAACTCAGTATAGATTCCATTATTTTAAATGGGAATTACCCTACAGAGATAACTATAATTTTCAATGAAACACTTGTGGATGGAGTAGTTTATAATTTCTCTATTCAAAATTTTTCTGATTGTTCTGGAAATAGCGGAGATTATACAGGAACTTTTGTTATTCCACAAAAACCTGAAAAAGGAGATATACTTATTAATGAGATATTATTTAATCCTCTCACGGGAGGTTCTGATTTTATTGAGGTCTACAACACGTCTACAAAATATATAAATCTAAAAGATTTTATGTTAGCTAATTATAAAGACGGGGGAATAGCCAATGTAAAGCAAGTGGGGTATAACTACCTTCTTAATCCACACGATTATGCGGTTTTCACAAAAGATTCTAATTTTCAAATTATGAATTATCCAGTAGCTGTTCCCGGGAAATTTGTAAAAATTGATTTACCTAGTTACAATAACGACTCTTCAACAGTTTACCTCATCTATAATGATACCGTTTTAGACAAAGTTTCCTATCAAGAAAAATGGCATTTTGCTTTATTGCAAGATAAGAAAGGTGTTAGTTTAGAGCGATTATCTGCGGAGCTTCCATCTAATTCTTCAGCTAATTGGCATAGTGCATCTGAAACAATTGGATTTGCAACCCCAGGTAGAAAAAACTCTCAGTTTACGCAAACAACAGGAAATGGTGTTTTAACTCTTTCTTCTCAGACATTTTCTCCAGATGAAGATGGATTTGAGGATGTTTTACTTATTACCTATGAAGTTGATTCACCTGATTTGACGGGTAACATGGTAATATATGATGATAAAGGAAGAAAAGTGAGAGTTTTAATGGAAAACCATCTACTAGGAGCAGAAGGCACTATTCAGTGGGATGGATTAAAAGATGATGGGCGTAAAGCAGTCATTGGACCGTATATTATACTTTTTGAAATATTCGATTTGAATGCGGCAAAATTACAGACTATTCGGAAGGTTGTTACTGTTGCTGGAAGATTATAAACATAAAAAAATGAGGTATTTTACACCTCATTTTTAAACATTTATTTTGAATAATCTATTACACTAATTCTTTCTGTGCCTCTGTATCATATTCAGATACTGAAGGGCAAGAACAAATTAAGTTTCTGTCTCCATATGCATTATCTACTCTTCTAACAGAAACCCAGTATTTATTTTTTACCAAATAATCTAATGGGAACGCTGCTTCTTTTGGAGAATATGGATAATTCCATTCACGATAAATCATACACTCAGCTGTATGAGGAGCATTTTTTAATACATTATTTTCTCTATCTGCTTTTCCTTCCTCAATCGCTTTGATTTCTTTACGGATATTAATTAATGCATCACAGAATCTATCTAATTCATCTTTACTTTCAGATTCAGTTGGCTCAATCATTAAGGTTCCAGCAACTGGGAAAGATACGGTTGGCGCATGGAAATTATAGTCCATTAAACGTTTTGCAATATCTTCTACTTCGATTCCAGCAGTTTGTTTAAATCCGCGACAGTCTGCAATCATTTCGTGGGCAACTGTACCGTTCACGCCTGAGAATAATACATGATAGTAATCTTTCAATCTAGCTTTTAGGTAATTCGCACCTAAGATTGCAGCTTCAGTAGAATCTTTTAAACCTTTAGCTCCTAACATTTTGATATAACCATAGGAAATTAATAAGATTAAAGCACTACCGTAAGGTGATCCTGCAACGGGATAAATTGCTTTTTCACCTCCAGCAGAAGGCACCATAGGGTTTCCTGGTAAGAAAGGAGCTAAGTGTTTAGCTACTCCAATAGGTCCCATTCCAGGTCCACCACCTCCGTGAGGGATAGCGAATGTTTTATGTAGATTCAAGTGACAAACATCGGCACCAATAGTTCCCGGATTTGTTAATCCAACCTGAGCATTCATATTTGCACCATCCATATATACTTGTCCACCGTTGTCGTGAATAATCTGAATCATTTCTTTGATTCCAGGCTCAAAAATTCCGTAAGTAGATGGATAAGTAATCATTACTGCACCCAAGTTATCTTTGTGTTTTTCAGCATTTTGTCTTAAATCTTCAATATTGATGCTTCCATCCTCATCACATTTTGTTACCACTACAGTAAACCCAGCCATAACAGCAGAAGCAGGATTGGTTCCATGAGCAGAAGAAGGGATCAAACAAATGTTTCTATGTGTTTCTCCATTCGCTTCATGAAAAGCCTTAATCACCATCAAACCAGCATATTCTCCGTTAGCACCGGAGTTTGGTTGCATAGACATAGCATGAAAACCGGTTATTTCGCATAAGTCAGATGCTAGTGTGTTTATTGCTTCACGCATACCGATTGTTTGAGATTCTGGCGCAAATGGATGCAAGTTTGCAAATGCAGGCATAGTGATAGGCATCAACTCAGAAACAGCATTTAATTTCATTGTACAAGAGCCTAAAGGAATCATTGAATGAACTAGAGATAAATCTCTATTTTCCAATAACTTGATATAGCGCATCATCAATGTCTCAGAATGAAATTTATTAAAAACTTCGTGTGTTAAAATAGGTGAAGTTCTTGCTAATTCTGTAGATATTTTGCCTTCTATCATTTCTACAGTAGCAGTTGCTCCAGCAGCATGTGCTAATACCCCAACTACATCTTGAATATCGCTATTCTCTGTTCCTTCTCCCACACTCAACGTAAATTCAGTATCGTTGATATAACGGAAGTTGATGTGATTTGCTTCAGCAATTTCTCTCACTTTGGTTGTACTTACACCAACTGGAGTTTGAATCCAGAGAGTATCAAAATATTCTTTATGAAGTACAGTATATCCTGCATTTTCAATAGCTTTATGAATACTTGCTGCACCATTGTGGATGGTTTGTGCAATTTCCTTCATTCCCTGCGGCCCGTGATATACTGTGTACATACCTGCCATAACAGCTAATAATGCTTGTGCAGTACAAATATTGGAAGTTGCTTTATCTCTTTTGATATGTTGTTCACGAGTTTGAAGAGCCATACGAAATGCAATATCTCCATCTGCATCTTTGGAAACTCCAATAATTCTTCCCGGGATATGACGTTTGTACTCTTCGTTAGTTGCAAAATACGCTGCGTGTGGCCCACCAAATCCCATTGGAACACCAAAACGTTGTGTTGAGCCTACTACCGCATCAACTCCAAATTTTCCTGGTCCTTCTAACAATACTAATGACATAATATCAGCTGCCACAGCTACCTTTATATTACTATCTTTAAATTTCTTAACTGCTCCACGTATATCTCTAACGCGACCAAGCGCATCAGGATATTGAATAATCGCACCAAAAACCTTAGTGTCGGCTTGGTATGTCATAGGATCACCTGTAACAATCTCAATATCTAAATGTTTTGCTCTACCTTTGATTACATCAATAGTTTGTGGAAAGCAGAAGTCAGAAACAAAGAACTTATTTTTTCCTTCTTTTACATCGTTTCTTTCACGTGCATTGTAAAACATAATCATTGCTTCAGCAGCAGCTGTTGACTCATCCAATAAAGAAGCGTTGGCAAGTTGCATACCTGTTAAATCCAATACCATGGTTTGGAAATTTAACAATGCCTCCAATCGTCCTTGAGAAATTTCAGCCTGATATGGAGTATATGCTGTGTACCATCCTGGATTTTCTAAAATATTTCTCAAAATTACAGGAGGTACAATTGTTTCATTATATCCTAAACCGATATATGATTTAAACACTTGATTTTTTGCAGCCAACGATGAAATATGGTTCAAATATTGATTCTCAGAAAATGCTTCTGAGATATTTAATTCATGTTTTAATCGGATATTTTCGGGAACGGTTAAATTGATTAATTCATCCACAGATTTTACTCCAATTTTGGCCAACATCGCTGATTTTTCTATATCAGAAGGACCAATATGTCTATCGGCAAATTTTCTCATTTTTTTTGTTGTTATTTTAGGGTGCGAAGATACATTTTTTATATCATAAATAGAAATATTTTTAGGGTAGAATTAGAAATGAGTGCTATACTTTTGGTTAAAAAAATAATATGTTTATAAAACAAATAAATATTTCTTTATTTTGTATCTGAATAGCATCGATATGCAGAAACTTTGGTTACTTCTATTTTTATTCTCTTGTTCATTTATTTTTGGACAAGAATTACTGGTGCAAAAGATACAGGAAGCTAAAAATCAGCATGATAAAGAAACTGTTTTTATAGATTGGGTAAGTTCTTTATCTCAAGTGAATAGTTCTCAATTTGATTCTTTGATTTATCAACGGAACCAATTTATTTCATCCTTTTCAGATGATGCTGAATTTAATTTATTAATTATTTACTTAGCAAATCGACTTTTAGAAGGTTCCCTAGAAAAGCCCAAAACCAATCTTTTTAAATTAAATGCTTCAGATCAGAAGTTAATGATGGGTCTTTTAAAATGTTATTATAGAACTGAGAAAGTTAGCATATCAGAGTATAATAATATCTTAAAGGATAGTTTAAAATATACTACAAATACGAAAAAGTCTATTTTATGGGCTGTATCAACTTGTGTTGAAGGAAAATCAGAATCTGCAGTTAAAGAGTATTTTGCAAAAGCACTATCTTTTGCAAAATTAAGTCGAGTAAAGACTCTGACCTCCTCTTTATTAGATGTTTCAACTCGTTTTCATCTTAGCTTAGAATATTATGATAAAGCATTAGAATTACAGCAGCTGGCTATTAAATATTCCGAACAAAATAATTTAACTGGAAATCTAATTAACCATTGGATAACCGTTGGGAATATCCATTTTGCAATGGGAAATTACAAGCGAGCAGAAGAATCCTTCTTTAAGGCAGAGGTATTAAGTACGAAAACAAAACAGAATTACCTTATGGGTGAATTGTATAATTGTATTGGAAAACTATATAGTCAACAAAAGAAATATACACAGGCAATTGATTATTACCAAAAATCCTTATTAAAGTTTTATACAATTAATGACTTTTCTGGTTTAGCAATTGTTTATAGAAATATGGGTAAGACCTATTATATTGACAAGGATTATACCTTAGCTCAGCATAATTATATCTTAAGCGAGCAATTTTTTAATAAAACAGATCTCTCGACCGAAAAAGCGGAATTGTATTACGAGATGGCTAAGTTGAATCATGTAAGAAGGGAATTTAATGAAGCAGAAAAAAATGTGGGTAAGGCTATTGAAATGTGGAAAGAATTATCTCTTTTTATTTCCTTAAAGAAAGCCCTACTACTTGCAGCTCAAATTAATTATAGCAGAGGTAATTATAAAATGGCAAGTCAATATTATGAACAATATATTCATTATAATGATAGTATTGGAGAGGTAGAGATAAATAAGAAGATTACTGAGTTAAGTGAATTATTTCAATCTGAGCAGAAGGAACATAAAATTGCAGAGCAAGAAAGAGTAATAAAGGAAGAAGCAAATCAAAAAATATTTATAAAGAATCAATTAGAATCTGAGCAATTAAGAAATAGATTTATTGTCACTCTTCTTATCTCTATTGTATTATTCTCTATAGGTATTATTCTTGTTATACGATTTAAGAATAATAAACAAAAATTAATTTTGCGCCATAAAGAATTGGAATTGCAACAGGCATTACTTCGGACTCAAATGAATCCACATTTTATTTTCAATACAATATCTGTTATTCAGAGCCATATTTATAATCAAGACAATTCAACTGCACTCCGATTTTTAATGGAATTTTCTAAATTGATGCGTCTAGTGTTAGAGAATAGTGCCAAAGAATTTATTCCTCTAGATAAGGAACTAGAAATAAATCAGCATTATTTGGAACTTCAGAAATTGCGTTTTGGAGATCGTTTTGAGTTTATAATTGAAAATAAAATCGAGGACTTTGGTATTATGGTTCCCCCTATGATTGTCCAACCATTTATTGAGAATGCGATTGAGCATGCAGAATTAGGAAAGGTTGAACATGGAAAAATTTATTTGCAATATGCAATTATAGATCATTATTTAACCATTATTATCTCTGATAATGGGATTGGTAGAAAAAATGCTGCTAAAACATTGAAAAAACAAGATCATACGAGTATGGCAATTGATTTAACCAATAATCGAATATCTCTTCTTAATAAGAAATATAAGAGAAATGGTTATCTTACCTTCGATGATTTGAATAAAGAAAAAGAAACCGGTACTGTTGTTACAATTACAACTCATTACATAACAAATATATAATAGCTATATGACATATAAAGTAGTAATTATCGATGATGAATTAGCCACTCGTAAATTGATAGCAAACATGCTTAAAAACTCTGATGCACCTATTGAAGTGGTTGGAGAAGCGGGGAGTATTGAAAGTGGATTGCTTTTGATTAAGGAAGAACAACCACATATTGTTTTGCTTGATATTCAAATGCCAGATGGGTCTGGTTTTGACTTATTAAAGAAAATAAAAGAACGTAATTTTGAAGTGATTTTCATCACAGCCCATGAGGAATACGCTATACGAGCTATTAAATTCTCTGCATTAGATTATATACTCAAACCTATAGAAGAAAAAGAATTGCTACATGGAATAACGAATGCATTGGAGGTTATAGAGTTTAAGATGGATACAAGTGAACATTATAACACCTTATTGAATAATATTAAAAATGAAAATAAGAAACTTGTTATTCGTACCAAGACATCTGTTTATGTTATTGACATAAAGGATATTGTCTATTGTCAATCCGATCGTAATTATACTTTTTTCTATTTGATGGATGGGAAGAAAATTTTGACTTCGCGATTATTAAAGGATTATGAAGATATATTAGTTCAAAGTAATTTTATTCGTTGTCATCGCTCATATATTATTAATCTGAATCATCTGGATAGATATGACCGCAGGGATGGAGGAATTGTGGTTATGAAAGATGGTTCTGAAATTCCAATATCTCGCTCGATTAAAGATAAATTTATTGAAATTCTAGAGTCATTATAAAAAAACAGGTACATGATTCATGTACCTGTAATCTATCAAACACCTAAAGCTATTACATATCGTGATTTGGTGGTGTGGTGTTTGGTCGAATAGCGAGAGATTAACTCAATGCAACTGCATTTTTTACTTCGATAGAGGTAAATGCACGTTGTTTACCTTCTTTTGATTGATAATTGTGCGTAACTATCTTTCCGGTAATAGCGATTTGCGTTCCTTTCTTACTGGATTTTGCGATGTAGCTGGCAGTTGGACCCCAAGCATGTAGATGATGCCAAAAGGTTTTGGTGTGTTCTTGCCCTTCCTTATCCGTATATTTTTCATTGGTTGCTAATGTGAAACGTACTTTCTTTTTTCCGCTTTCAAAATTGGTGATTTCTGGATCTATACCAACATTTCCGATTAATTGAACTTGATTTTTCATGACTTGTGATTTTAATAGTTGAACATTTATTTTATAAGTTGATTTTAGAGTATGACCATGTCGTTAACTTCTATCTCTGTAAAGGATTTGTTTCTGCCATTCATTTTGTAAAAATGAGATTTCAATCTTCCCTCAATAGCGAGCGATAATCCTTTCGAGCCAAGCTCTTCTAAGACAGGTACCCATCTCCCCCAAGCGGTTATTTGATGCCAATTGGTATTGTTTTTTGTTGAACCATCCTTATCCAGATAGGTTTCTTTAGTCGACATTGAAAATTTAGCCATTCTTCTTCCATCTTCAAAATGTATGATGGTTGGATCTGAACACATTTGTCCGATTAAATTTACGTGATTCATTTGTTGTACTCTCATGTTTATTTGATTTAGTGATAAAAAAGAGCGGATAAACTTTGCAGAGCTTATCCGCTATGTAGTTTTACTTTTTAGAATCTTTTAATTGATCCTGATTTTCTTTGTTTAAAAGCATAAATTCACGAATTGAAATCTCAGTTTTATAGCGCTTTTCACCTTCCTTCGTTTCGTAGGTGTCATTCACTAATTTTCCTTCTAAAGCAATTTCTTTTCCTTTTTTTAATAACTTCTCACACAGTTCTGCTGTTTTTCCCCAGGCAACTATGCTATGCCATGTGGTAGTGTCCACCCATTCGCCCTTTTTGTCTTTATAAGAATCACTTGTGGCCACACTGAAACGTGCAAGTTTTCTGTTTTCCCCAAAAGTGGTGATTGTAGGATCTTGTCCTAAGCGTCCGATTAAATTAACTGAATTTTTTAACGTTAACATGTCTGTAAATTTTAATTAATAATAGTTTGTAAATTTTGTCCTAATGCTGTTTTTGAATCAGCGACGATGCAAAGGTGGGGCAACTTAAAAACCGTATCTGGTTATTAAATAATTACTGTCGAATATTAGTCGTTTGTAACCGATTAAAACCGACAATAGACTGATGAATAGGGAAAACACCTCGAATAAAAAAAGTAAAAGATTTATGAAAATTTTATGAGTCAGGAAGGTAATTGACTCGGATTTTTGAGTTAGGGGATACGCTATTCTTTGATTATTTTACTTATCTGAATAGTATCTCCTTGCTTCAATTTCAAAAAGTAAACACCTTTTTTTAAGTTGCGAATATCCACTTTATATTGATTGCTGTTAATTTTCGTATTCAAAATGGTTTGACCCAAATTGTTTGTTATTTCTACATCCAAATCATCATTTTTCAAGTTGGATATAGTAAGAAAATCTTTTGCTGGGTTTGGATAGATTTTTACAATTTCCTTTTGTGGTATTTCGATATTCAATATAGGATTAGCTGAGATTTCCCAAACAACAAGCCTTCCGCTATTGCTTACAGCTGAATAGGAAAAAGAGTTAGAAACATTATTACCAGTTCCGGAATTGCTGTAAGTAAGGTTATATTTTATGCCATCAATGTATGATTGCTCTGTCAATTCATAGCGATAGATATAATATTCTGCGCTGTTCCACGGTAAATTATTTACAGTTAAATTTAAGGTATTCATCCCGCTTTCTGGCATTTCTGCTGGAAATATTATAACAATTTTATCATTGGCATTAGACTTTCCTGCCAATGCAAACATCCCGCTATTGATAGTGAGAGGAAGTCTGTTAAGAGCATTGTTCATTTTGTTTAAATTATAAAAAACATACGCTGATGGCTTGGGTACTATGGATCCAACCCTGAACAACCCCAACTGATCAAAATTATTATTTGATGAGGCTGCATCGAATAGGCAAACGTCATGTGACATGACAACGCCTCTATTAAGCATATCAATAATATGTCTGAATTTATTTAATCCATAATCTAAATCTCCCCAAACCGTTGAATTCGGATCTATTCTTCCCCATTCAGCATTTATTAGCTCGGCAGTGGGCACATAAGTGTCTCTCCATTGAATCGCTAATTTCATTTTTGTAGTGTCATAACCAGCTCCAAATTGAGTATCAGAATAGGGATGAAAAGACAAAAAGTCAAATTTTTTATTGTTGATTTTAACGGAATTCAAAAAAGATGTGGGTATCGTGTTTAACAGTGAATAAAATGCAAAACTACATCCGCCAAGTTTAATATTATTTGCCAGACTTATATCAGCTGAAACTTCATCAGCAATGGCGGCGTACGCATTATAAAGTTCATGTTCGTCTCCCTTCCAAAAAAACTTTACCATTATCGGATTGGTCCATTGCTGGTCTGGTTCATTCCAATGTTCAAAGTATTTTGCACCATAGGTTTGGTAACAATGTTTAATAAAATGGTACATCACTCTACCATAAACAGCATTATTTTGAGGTGGCGAATTACGAATGGAATTGTCATAGGCCAAATTATATATCAAACCCATTGCAGCCTGGTATTCTGGAGTAGTATCACGACTAAGGGTAAAAGGCATATAGTCCATTGTAATGAATGGCTCTGCACCAATAGATTTAATTTTTGCAATTGCTGAATCAATATAGGAGAAGTCGTAATTAGCTAAGTTGTTGGCATCTGCCATGCTATTACCTCCTTTATAAAATTCATATCTTAAATTGCGTAGGATATTTGTTTTCTTTGAGTAGTAACTCGTATCCGGTGGGTTATCCATCCTCCCTATGGAAATCCTGATAAACCGTGGCTTTAATTCTGCCATAACTGAATTAAATGCTGGGTCGGTAGTATAAAGAGTGTGTGGTTCAGAGATGGATGGATTTCCACCATAGCCATCCATCATGTGACATTCATAATGATCTCTCCAGATGGGTGGTATTACTGTTGTGGTAGCACTTGCATCAACAGTAATGTTCACATTTGTTTGAGCATAAGTATTACTGAAAAATAGCACAAAGGCTACTATGCTTATGATATTTTTCATTGTATTAGTTTTTATAAGGTACACTTTCATTTGCTTTCAATTAGATTTTTGAACAGTTTTTTTATTTTGAATGAAATAATTGCAACAGTTTATTTTGTTTATAGTAGTACTGGTATCGGTATGAGGTTTTGCATCCGGCTCATGATTTTCATCATTAAACTTAGACACGAAGATAAGACTTTTTCCTTTATGAAATCTCGATAGCTATCTGAATTAAAGCAGTTTATATTGTGCTAGCTTGTACTGAATTTATTGAAGTGAAATAAAGCGATTAACCTAGCTAGCGAACGAACGAACTCCTATGGCAAGTACTATTCTTTGATTATTTTACTTATCTGAATAGTATCTCCTTGCTTCAATTTCAAAAAGTAAACCCCATTTTTTAAGTTGCGAATATCCACTTTATATTGATTGCTGTTAATTTTCGTATTCAAAATGGTTTGACCCAAATTGTTTGTTATTTCTACATCCATATCATCATTTTGCATGTTGGATATAGTAAGAAAATCTTTTGCTGGATTTGGATATATTTTTACAAGTTCCTTTTGAAGGTTTTTAACATCAAGTACATCATAGACAAAGCATTCAGTATAATAGCTAGCAAAATGATAGTAGTGTGTTTCGTTGGAAAAAGAACAAGTTAAATCAATACGTTGACCCCACTCTAAGCCTAAAGGCATTGGATACATCGGAGAAAGCGGCCCATGAACACTACCTATTCCCTCAATCCATACTTCTTTAATAATGTTAAAAGGTTGATAGGGTATGTCTGGTTCTGTGAAATGGAATCTTCGGTATGGTTCACCATTAATGTCAATGGTGTCTATCTGATTCACATATATCCATGAAGGAATGGTATCAAATGCGACACTTATGGTATATAAAGTACTATCACCTACATCTAAGGAAAAATCATAAATTAAATGACTTTGGGATGTGGCATCGCTTTTATAATAAACCTTTGAACCTTCACTTCTAAGAAATCCGCTTGATAGAATATTATTCTGAAAAAGAGAATCTTGACTAGAGTATAATTTCAACCAATTCGAATTATCGATAATTGTATCTCCAATAGTACTATGAATCCATGTTTTCACCCCTAAATGTGAAGGATTTTCTTGATTAGCATTTATGAAATTTCTTGCTACAAACCATTGTGAATTTGTATTTTCAAAATGATTCACCACTTGATTAAATCCGATTACAGGAAGAAAAATCAAAAAATAAAGGAATAATTTTTTCATAGGAGTTTGTTTTGAATGTTTTAGTAGGCATTTGACACACCGTGAATAGCTGTATGTTGTTTATTTTCTGTCACGTTTCAATTTTTTCAATTTTTTTGTCTCTCTGATACTAATAGCACCTTCTTGTCTTGGTTGAAATGAAGTTAACCAAATGAGATGTTTATTGTCACATTCTGGAATAGGATAAGGTCCTAAATATACATTTAAAAAACATCCAGCACGATCTGCAATTATTTCGTAACAAGTGTTATTCGCATTCGTGTCAAGAGTTACAGTCCATTTGTCATAATACATAAGTCTTACCGCCTCAATATTTTTAAATTTAAAATTTCTGTCTTTGTAAATCAAATTGAAGTCAACCAAACTGTCAACATTATGAAATTGAAAGCAATTTAAACTATCATTTATTGTTGGTCTAAATTCTTTGTTTCCGCTTATCAAATAAAAGTCAAAGTTGTTATTTAAAGTGTCTTTGTTGTCAACTAAACTTATTTTAAAAGGTATCCAATCTGTTCCACGTTGTCCAAAAGTAAGCAACGATGCTAGAATGAAAAATATACTCGTTAATGTCTTCATATGATTATCGTTAACGTTTTTGGCGCTCGGCGTCCGGCCGGCTCTTTACATTAATCTTAGACACGAAGTTAATAATTTTTTCCTTACGAAATCCCGATAGCTATCGGGATTAAAACAGCTTGTATTGAGCTAGCTTGTACTGAGTTTACTGAAGTGAAGCACTTCTGGCACTTTGGATAAACCTGTTTAGGTATATTTTTTTACTTGTAGTACAATTTAAATTTCTCAAAAGTATTTTGACCGGGAATATTTACTGTCATATAATAATATCCATCCTCTTTAGATAAAATCTGATAAATATATTTATCTCCTTTTAAACTAAAGTTATATCTTATTTCATTGTTGCTTTCTATGAATATTAATTCAAATTCTGCTTTGTTAACCCAATTATATGTTAGCTTAGAAGTAGTTTCGTCAGAAAAAAAGTCTGTCCATCTACCGCCTTCCATTATAACATTGGTTGTGTCTCCTGACCACTCAAGATAATAGAACTCTTTTTGGCTTTTAAATTCCTCCAGTTGTTTTTTGGAAATTTTAGGTTTTGGTTTTTTTGTAATTCTTATTAGCTCGTCTTTTGGAGGGTCTAATCTGTCTAATAAAATTCGAAACTCTACGCAATTTCTTTGTAGTCTATAATAAATTCGTTTTTCTATTTCTTGACTTTGAGATTGTTCTATTTTGTTTAAATATGGATTAATTTGATATTCAATTAAAAAATGCATTTTTATGGTGTCATTTTTAGTTACTAATTCATTTAAATAATCACATACTAAACTTGCTACAGAGTCAATTTCTGTTATCGTTTGAGAAAATGATATATTAGAAATTCCAATTAATAAAATTATCAGTGCTTTTTTCATCTTATTTAAATTCTGACTAACGTTTCCTCGGCTCAGCGTCCGGCCTGCTTTTACATTAAACTTAGATCCGAAGTTAATACTTTTTTCTTTATGAAGTCTCAATCGTTATCGTGATTAAAATAGCTTGTATTGAGCTAGCTTGTACTGAATTTATTGAAGTGAAATAAAGCGTTACGCCCGCCTTGCGTGCAGAGGGTAGATTACCCACGTTTGAGTAATGAATGTACGCATCAAATTCCATTCTCCCGTTATCCACGATGTCACAAACAGCCCGAAAAAGTTATAAACAATTAACGAAAAAATAATTAACAGACAGATTCCTGCCAACTGTAATCCCGAAAATTCGGCTGTAAAAAAATCGAGCGGTACGACGTTATTCAACAACTGAATGTTTTGAAAAAACAAGATAGAACAAACCCACAAATTTCAATGGCAAAACGAAACAGTTGTTAGATTGCTCTCAACATTGCTCGTGAAGCACGTCAAATACACGGTGGAATGGGAATCACAAGCGAATATTCCATTATGCGCCACATGGCAAACTTAGAATCGGTTGTAACGTATGAGGGCACACACGACATTCACTTGCTGATTACAGGAATGGATGTTACAGGGTTCTCTGCATTTACAAGAGAAATGCCGGATTTGAAGTAATAACCTGAGTTCGATTAAAAAATAGAAAAACAAATGCCCCTCAATTCAACATCAAGGGGCATTTGTTTTTGTTTGAAGATACAATTGTTGTATTTGCAGTTTTTCACAATAGCAGAAACCCCAATAGAAAAAATCGATAATGCCGTAATACACCTAAAAGCAACTTAGCTCACTTGTATTTCGTCCTGTAAACAACAAATAATACTATATTTCTATGAAACGTTTTTTTATTCTTTTTTTCGGATTACAAGTCCATTTTTTGTTTGGTCAAGTTAATCCATTGCTAAGTACAACTTGGAATCAGACGTGCTATTACAACGCCGACTGTCCGACGGTTGGTAGTGGAGGTGCTTGTGGAAAAGCATATACAGGATGTAATGCAACTGCGATTGCTCAGATTTTCAAGTATTACAGTTATCCGGAAAGTGGTATGGAAAGCCATTGCAACACGAATAATGTAACGCATTGCGTTGACTTTGATGCACAAACTTACGACTATACCTTGATGCCGAACACTGTTACATCAGCCAATCCGGAAGTTGCAAAATTGATGTATCATTTGGGAATTGCTGTGGATATGCAATGGAGTGGCACAAGTTCCGATTCGTTTTTTGGTATCATTCCACTCAAAAAATATTTCAAGTATTCGCCAAAAATGTATGCAACGGCTACTTTTATGTTCGATACAACCCAAGATTTAATTGAGGGAATAAAATCAGAATTGGATGCAGGAAGACCTGTATTTGCCAAAGGAGGAAGTCATTTCTACTTAATAGACGGATACAATTTATCCGATGAATTTCATATGAATTTCGGATGGGGAGGTGTTTACGATAACTACTACAGCATAACAAGTGTTGTAAATGCAGGAGGAACGTTTACGCCAACCAACTTCATATTCAACATAATGCCGATAAACGGAGATTTGGAAACTGCAAAAGATACAATTGTTGTTCCCGCAAATGCAGGTGTAAACAATGCAATTGAATTTACTTCTCTCCACGATTGGACAATGAGTACCGACGATTCGTGGATACATCTGAACCTTACTTCGGGAAATAGCGGGTATTATAATTTAGGTGGCGCAACATTTAATTACGAAATCAACAACGGTGGAGTACGATATGGCTATGTACTCATCGACAATGGAAACGATATTGATACCGTTGTGATAAAACAAGAGGCTTCCCCATTGGCTGTCAACCCAAACAACCTTTCTTACGATGCTTTAGGAGGAACACAGACCGTTTCGTTGTCCTATTACAGTTGGGGTACTTGGAACGCTACTGCTTCGGATACATGGATAACACTTAGCTCTGCTTCGGGAACAGGAAACGGTGGTTTTGATGTAATTGTTGCCACCAATCCCGATGCTTTTTCACGAAACGGAACAGTCGTTGTTTCCGGAGGAAGTTTTACAGATACGATTGTCGTGGAACAAGAAGCCAATGGAACAGCATCTGTCCTAGCATTTGATGATGAAAGTGCATTTACCGTTTTTCCAAATCCATTTACAAGTGAAGCAATCGTGCAATTTTCCAAACCTGTAAACGACGCCACACTTGAACTCTATAACCAATTGGGACAAAAAATATACACAAGAGAACACATTACGGGAAGTTCTGTTGTATTGGAAAGAAATCAGTTAGAAGACGGTGTGTATTACCTTTGGCTGTACAATTCCGATTATCAAATGGGTGTATTGAAATTGGTGGTAAAAGATTGATTTTTCAACTATTTTACAGCGTACAGTACCGGTCTGCTCGGGCTTGCATCATTTTCAAAAGGTGCAACCTGCAACGACAAAAGATAATTTCCGTCGGGCACTTCGTTTGGAACAAAAATCAATTCTGTTATCGTCTTGTGAAACTGTGGATTTTCGGGAACTTGCCAAAATGCGTGATGCATCGCAAGAACACCATTGTCGGATTCTCTATCGACAGACGGTAAATCCAACAGCAAGTGTTCCACTCCTGCTTCGTTTAAGACATCAATGCACTGTACATCCATATACGGCGGATTGGTTGAAGAATAATCAACCGTCAATTTTTCTGTACTGTTTGGCAATGTACGAATAATCAATGCCTTTGTCGTTTTGTCGCAATCAAAAGCAATTTTCAGTTGGAGATTATTAATTTGGTTTTTGTTTTCAATTTTATCTAAAGACCATAATTGATATTCGTTGATATATTTGTTATAAGTGTCTTGAGAATTTTCAGTGTTTATAAGAATATCTGGTGAAAACTCTGAGCAATCGTTAGTAAGAAGACTGTTTTTAATTTTTACAGCGTATCTATCCTCGTTGTTGTAACAAAAATAAAGTGTCCCCCGAATTTTAGGATCTTTGTCAAAATTTTTCCAAGGAGCAAATAACTTGATGTCAGAATTTGGAATATCACCTATAAGAATCTTTTCATCTCCATCAATTATCAATTTGTTTTGGTAATCGTAAATTGCCAATTCGTCTTCTGAACCGCAACATCCATATACTATTGTCTTGTAAGTATATACATCTAGTATTAAGTCATCACAATCCTTTTCAATAGTCAAGTCTATTTGTTGAGGATTGTCAAACGGGTGAAGTTCTACTTTAATTTTTCTTTGTTGTCCTTCGCAACCTGTACACGTTTTTGAAATAGATGTGTATTTAGCAAAGTATTGTTTTAAGTCACTGTGATTACCGCTAATAGAGATGTGCTCTAATTTATAGTTTGTTTCAACTATCTGAAGATCGTAACCTGAATTTGCATCCCCCGCTGTGATAATGAATGATGATTGTCCTGAGTCACTATAAATAAAATTTGTAGTATCTTTTTTATTGTCAGCTGAAACAGAAACATCAACTTCTGGAACAGAAATATCAACTTCGTTTTGCTCTTGTTTGTTTGAACAAGCACAAAGTAAGTTTGCAAATAGTGTTAGATATAATAGTCGTTTTATAATGGTTGTATTATATTGTAGGTACCGTTTCAGACACCTGCCGCAGGGCGGATTTATCGGTAAATGTTAGAACGAATATAAAGCTTTTTTTTAGAATAAATGTAAAAAACGGCCTATATTGAGCTAGCTAGCACTGAATTTATTGAAGTGAAATAAAGCGTTTCGCCCGCTTTGCGAGTAGATGGCAAGTTACGCCTTCGTGCTTTCATCTTTTCAAGATAATGTAGTCAAGCTGTTTTCCACAGTCTAAGGGTGATAAGCTGTTTCCTATGAATACCCACTTTGTCCAAGTTAATGTTGGTGGAGAAATATATATTGGATAATTCGTTAATGTCATTATAAAATAATTGCTATTTGAGTCTTTGATTGAATATCTGTCGTAGTCAAATGAAATTGTCCTAATTTTTTTCTTCACAAATTTTATTCTCCCAAATTTATCTGTCAGCTGAGGGGTATTGCATTCGTCGTTAACCCAAATCTTGAAGTCAGTAACCACATCCCTTTTTGTTCTTGAGTTGTATTTTACTTTTGTTAATTGTCCATCAATATAAATACGATGGTCGCCACGAATATGAATTGCATTGGTGTCATTAATGATTACCTCCACAACTGAATTATCACCAAGTGTGTCAAGAACGAATTCTTCAACTTGCTTTATAGTCCAAGGTTTTTTATAGTCTGTAAGAATCAATGTGTCCTTGCTAAGTATCCATTTTCCAGTAGAGGAAGTTGTCCCAAGTTTAAAAGATTCTTGATACATAAATGTCGAATCCCTTTTTAATTCGAGTTTGTAATAAAATCTACCGTCAGAATAAGAATAGGTCCCAATAATACTGTTAGAACTTGTCTGTCCAAAAGTGAAAATAGGCAACAATATCAATATGAATATCAAAACTCTCATTATTGTTGTCATCATAGCATAAGGCATAACGGGTTGGAAAATTGGCGAGGGTGGCATTTTATCCTAATCCCGATAGCTATCGGGATTCAATCGAAGCAGAAACTTTGATTTTACTTAAATGTTCAATCAAAGATGTTTCTGCCACTCTTGCCAATTTTTTTGTGTGCGTCCTGCATGAGCAGGAGCGCACCAGCTGCAAGCTCGTTGAAAATTTCAAAAATGCAAATTTAAAACGACAAAAGCAAGTTGGTGTGCAAAATTATGTCCAGAGGGTGCGAATCCTTTAGGTGCAAGGGTAACGCCTTGAAGCCTTAGCAAGTCGCAAGGTTGCTAACCGTGAGGTTAGGACTAAAGGAAGCGAGACTGCAAAATCCGGTACTGACGAACAGAAAGTACATAAGAGGCATTATGAAAAGGATGAGTATCCACAGCAATACGACGTCCAACATCAGCAATCGAACGCTGACTCATCGCAGAGATGATTTTCATGATGTAGATGTACCAGGGATTGGATGAAGGAAAATGCTCTTACCAGAGGAGGTCTTGGAATAGATTCGGTTTCTATATGCCAAGAAGTCAGCAGAGGTCATAGTACTTTGTAGCAACGAGCTAAATGAAAAGTGAAGAAAAGTTTAGAGGTCTCACAAACAAAGGAAGGACTGAACGCAAGTTGGTTCACAATTCGGAATGGAATTGAAAGATAGCCACCCGAAACGTGAACAGGTTAAATAAAATGTAAATTAAGAATGGTCGAACAAGTAGTACATCCTTACAACCTGCAAAAAGCCTTACGACAAGTTGTTGTCAATAAGGAGTGCAGGTATTGACGGCATGAAAATCTCTGAACTTTCGGAAGTATTCCGAAAGGAAAAGATCACTATTATCCGCTCAATAAAAGACGAAAACTACTTGTCTCAACCCATTCTTGGAGTAGAAATTCCGAAAGGAAATGGAAAAACACGTCTGTTAGGAGTTCCAACGGTAAAGGATAGATTACTCCAACAAACAGTATCACAGGCTTTAATGCAACATTGGGAAGAGGATTTCAATGAAAATAGTTTTGGTTTTAGACCTAACAATGCCCGCCAAGCCGTAGGCAAAGCGATGCAATACATTCACGAGGGCAGAACTTATATTGTGGACATTGACTTAAAAACCTTTTTCGATGAAGTTGACCACTGCTTACTCTTAAACCTACTGTACCAAAAGGTAAAATGCCCTAAAACACCAAAACTTGTACGTCAATGGTTACGAGCACCGATTAAAATCAAGGGTAAATTACAAAGAGAAGAAGGAGTTCCACAAGGTTCACCTTTAAGCCCATTGTTATCTAATATCTTACTCAACGAGTTGGATAAAGAATTAACAAGACGGAAACTCAAATTTGTACGTTATGCCGATGATTTTAGCATTTACTACATCACGAATACAAGCAATAATGACAATGAAAGCAATTTCAAGTTTTCTGAAAACCAAACTAAAACTCACGCTGAATGAGAAAGAGGGAATACGAAAACCTGTTCAGTTTGTAATACTTGGGTTCGGCTTCGTACCAACTTACAAGAAAGGAGACAAAGGAAATACCAATTAGTAGTAGGGGAGAAAGTATGGAACGTTAAAACAAACCTTGAAAACGATTACAAGGAAAACAACGCCGATGAGCTTCGATGAGCGAATTACGAAGATAAAAGAAGTACAACGAGGATGGTTAACCTATTTTCGAGGTACGAGTATCCAAGGTAAGCTCCGAGACTTAGACGGTTGGTTACGTAATCGTTTAAGGTATTGTATTTGGCACGACTGGAAAAAGTGGCGAAGAAAACGAGCTAATCTTATTAAATTAGGAGCAAGCGAAAGAGATGCCACACGCTGGAGCATGACACGAAAAGGAGGTTGGACGATAGCTCAAAGCCCTATTTTAGGTACAACCATTACCTTGGAACGATTACGAAGACGTGGTTATGTTTCACTATCAGAAGTTTACATTGCATTGAACCCATCAACTTGCGAACCGCCGAGTACGTGAACCGTATGCTCGGTGGTGTGAGAGGCGCACTCCGTTCCATTTTGGGCGGAGCCGTCTACTCGATTGTAAGCTTGTCTTGTCCTGAAATAGGTTTACACATTTATTAACCATAAAAAGTGTAAACAATGCAAAAAAGTAAAGTCAATTTAGGACTAAAATCTTCGGGAGAATTTAATTTAGAAGAACGGAGGCAAATCATTGAAGAATATCTTCAATCAGATTGTACTAAAAGAGAAATCTGGTATAAATATACCGGTCAAGAACATGAAAAAGGTTATCTTTTAAATTGGATGCGTCAACTAGGTTACCAAGTTCCAGAGAAAAGAGTTAAATTTGTTTCGACTAAAACACTAGCTATGAGCAACAAAGCCAAAGAATCGGTAGAAGTAACTCAATTAAAGGAAAAAATTAAACAGCTAGAAAAGGCACTAGTCAGCTCTGAACTAAGAGCCACTGCGTATGAAACAATGATTGAAATTGCAGAAAAGGAGCTAAAAATAAGTATTAAAAAAAAGTCCAATACCAAAACAATCTTTACGATAAAAATGCGTCAACCTAAAATAGGATTAAGCAAATTATGCTGGTTGTTTGGTGTTACTCGTCAGGCATATTATCAGAGTTTTTATAGAGCAGA
The DNA here is from genome assembly GCA_023957385.1 of Brumimicrobium sp. NCBI lineage: Bacteria > Pseudomonadati > Bacteroidota > Flavobacteriia > Flavobacteriales > Crocinitomicaceae > Brumimicrobium > Brumimicrobium sp. The sequence continues at coordinate 276,928 of JAMLGZ010000001.1, forward strand.
ATTTCCAAGAAATTGAACAAACTTTAGTATTAAAAGAAGTCATTTCTATTAGAAATAATCATCCAAGAATAGGAACTAGGAATGCGTACATTATGTTGGAAAGTTTTCTGCTAGAGCACCAAATAAAAATGGGGAGAGATGCTTTGTTTGACTTGCTTTCCTACATACTTTATTGATTAGAAGGAGAAAAAGAGTCATCAGAACAACCCAGTCTAATCACTGGATGAGAAAATACCCCAACTTAATAAGAGCATTTATTCCAACTGCTCTAACCAGTTATGGGTAAGTGATATAACTTATTGGAAAGCAAGTTTGGTGTTTTGTATATTTCTTTAATTACAGATGCTTTTAGTCATAAAATAATTGGTTATAACCTAGCTCAATCTCTTGAAGCCATTGAGAGTTTAAAGGCTCTTAAAATGGCATTAAAGCAGGATATATTGTCGCAAAATCTTATTCATCATTCTGACAGAGGGAGTCAGTATTGCAGCTATAAATATGTAAATCTCTTAAATAGTTATGATGTTCAAATAAGTATGACTGAATCTGGAATCCGTTAGAAAATGCCGTTGCAAGAAAGGGTTAATGGAATACTAAAGAAAGAATATTTAGAGTATTATAAAGTAAAGAACTTTTAAGCAGGCTAAGAGGTTATTTGACAAGGTGGTTGTTCTGTATAATGAACATAGACCTCCTACATGAGTATTGGGAATCAAACTCCTAATAAGGTTCATTTAGGAGAGGTGGAAAAGGGCGAAAGGAAATGGAAAACATATTATAGAAAAGTAAATCAAGAACAAAAAAGTGAAGAGTGTGTATAGGTTTTTTTTAGGCATTAAGACCTCTAAAGTATTTAGAAAAGGGCTAACAAAAGTTAGCCCCATAACAAAGTTTAATACTTCGTCGGTCGTCGATTTATCCCTGATAAGTTGCTCCTCAGCAGAGCTTATTTCCGTTTCCATCGATAATGCAAAAATAAATAAAATGTAAATGAATTTTAGGATTAAAATAAAATGTAAATTTATAACAGGATTAAAGAGAAAAAGTGTAAACTTTTTTTAGGACGAGACAGCTGGCCTTCTGTCCACCGTCATTGTAAATTCGTTGATTTTCTGTATTTTTACCATCATTTTTTGTTTTCTGTCTGTCGGGCTTTTGTGTTGGCTGTTTTAAAAATTTTAGAGGGAAGGGATTTTAAAAAATAATTTTTCCTTCGGGTGGCAAAGGTGAAAGCTCTTTTGTAATTTTTGGTCTGTGCGTTGGCTTGTGCGAATTGCAAATGTGCTTACACCTGTGGGTTGTATTTAGTCTTCCCATATGATACTTAAAATTGTTTTATACCTTTTGGTTGGGATACAATACTCATAGAAATCGCTATCTACATCATAAACTCCTAAATTAAACCAAGTTGATTTAGATATTAATTGAGCTTTTTCTTCAAGCTTATATAAAAAGTCGTAATCCTTTTCTATGTATTCTGCTGCAACAGAATCAGAAGGCGGAGCTAATCGGGTGAAGTCACCAAACCAAATCTTCAAGTCATCTGATTTTTTCCAATACTTTACTATTCCATTTTCAATAAAAACAAGACAAATAGGGTGTAATTGCTTAAATTGTAAATAGCGAAAAACTGTTGCTGTTAAACTGGTTTTAAACCGTTCTGAAAGTTGTTTTATAAGTAGCGGAGAAAACTTTTTTCCTTTAGCTTCTTTTAAAAATAATTTTTCGGGCATTAAAAGTTCACAAGCAAATTCGTTGGCTTCTAATTCTTGTTTGCCATTTTTCAGGGCATTTTCCATTCCTGCAATGATGTTGAAATTGGAAAATGTGTCGTCTGGAAGTTGAATATTTTTATGCATAATTAAATGACCAATTTCGTGTGCTATTACAAAGCGTTTTCTTTGTTCAAATTGAATATTAGAATTTACTTTAATTACGGCTTTGGTATTTCCGAAAATGATTTTGCCATCACAATTTGGTAAAGCTTCTTCAATGAGCATTGCATCTAATCCTGAAACAAATAAATTCATTTCAAGATCAGTAATTTCATCTAATCCACAGCTATTCAACAGCTCCTGTGCCTGAATATGTGCGTTAGTGGCTCTTGTCATTATTTTCTAATTGTTCCAATAATTCAACTAGATTCTTATCCTTAATGATTTCGATAATATCTTCTTTTGATAATTTGTCAAGATTGCGATACAATGCGAGTGAGGCATTCCCTTGAATTAGTTGCTTTAAAATTGCAACAGGTTTTTCAATGTTTTGTAAAACAGCTTCTTGAAACTTATTCGCTAGTGCTAACAAATATTCATTATGTTTTTGTTTGGCCTTAGCCTGTGCTAAAAAGATTATTTGTTTTTTCTTTTTGTTATATTCATCAAGATTTTGAATATCACTTTTTAGCGAATCTTTTATAATGTCTTTATCTGCTTCCAAGTAGAAGTCGTATAAAGCATCATTGATTTTATTATTGATTTCTTTGCTCATATGATATTTTTTACTTGTGTTTGAATTTTTGGTAGCCGTCTTTCAAGTCGTTTGGTTATATTATAAACTTCCTTCACGTTTATACCCAAATCCTTTGCTATTTCTGAGGGTTTTGTTATACCGTCTACCCAATACTCGAAAACCGTTAACTCATCATCATCCGCACCTTCTATTTTTAACATCTCAGAAATGGAATTTCTAAGATGTTCTTCACTAAAAGACTGGTCAGTTGAGGGAATTTCAGGCAATTCATTATCGTAGATATTCTTATTAGTTTTGAAGAAGTTAGAAATTTCACTTTTAAGGCATCCAAAGAGAAATTCAGTAAAAGAGCAATTCGCTTTAGTCCAGTCTCGTTGACCCTCCATCACTTTTAAAATTACTTCACCAACGAAATCAATAGGTTCTTTTCCGTTGAAGTTTTTAACTCCAACAGATTTCAATATGCTGATAGCATAGGCATTCATCCTATCAATCACTTCATCCATATCTACCGACTGTATTGCTTCTGTTAAATTCATTTGCTTTTCTATGATAGTATGCTAAGGTTAAGAAAAAAATTGCCACGAATGGCAAAAAAATGTAAAACCATAGCATACATATTTGAAAGGGTCAAAATAACCCTGTAAAAGTAATTAATAATATAAATTTTAAGTCTATGCAAAATGAAAAAAATCCTGCAGGTGAAAAAGGTAAACCTGAATTTCAACTTTCAATCAATGGTAAGTTGTATGAGTGGAATCATCCGAACATTTCGGGTGCAGAAATCAGAAGGCTTGGGAATATTCCAATAGAAGATGAAATCTTTCTGGAAAATCCTAAGCCCAAGGAAGATGAATTAATTCCAGATGATAAGAAAGTAAATCTTGCTCGTCCCGGTATTGAACGTTTTTACTCCAAAGCTAAGGAAGTAACCATTTTAGTGAACGGAACGCAGCACAAATGGATAAAGGAAAAAATTAGTTTTAAAGAGGTTATTATTCTTGCGTTTGGGCAGTTTATAGATAAGCCGACAATGGTTTATACTGTAGCATACGAAGATGGCCCAAGACAAAATCCCGAGGGTTCAATGTTTGCAAGTCAAGAGGTTTTTGTTAAACATAAAATGATTTTCAATGCAACAGCAACTGATAAGTCTTAATCCAGACCTGAATCGTCTGCAAGAAGAAGGTTATGATATAGAGGTAAAGGGCGGACACTTGGTTGTCCGCCAAATACCCTATGTGACTCCTTCTAAAAATGTAGCCTACGGTACGTTGGTTTGTGTATTAAACTATGCAACACCAACAAAAATATCAACGCCACCAGATCACACCATTTTTTTCTGTGGGGAAACGCCTTGTAATACTGATGGTCAACCACTAGTCGCAATTATTAATAATTCTAATAGGCAACAACTAACTAATAAATTATTGGTAACACATTATTTTTCTAGTAAACCAGTGTCAGGAAACTACCCAAATTACTTTGAAAAAATCAGGACTTATGCCGAAATACTTAGTATTAATGCAAAAGCTATTGATGGTACAGTAACAACAAAACCATTTAAAAATTCTAATCAAAATGGAAGTGATGAGTGATAAAAATATTTTTAATTATCCTGATACGAATTCTTCACGTGCAGGCATAGAGTTTCTAAATCGCAAATTTGAAAATCAAAAAATCGCAATTATCGGACTAGGTGGAACTGGTTCATATATTCTTGACCAAGTTGCCAAAACGCCTGTCAAAGAAATACACATTTTTGATGCTGATGTTTTTCAACTACACAACGCTTTCCGTTCTCCTGGTGCGGTTTCAAGTGAAAAATTGGAAGCAGAAAACGGAATAATGAAAGTAGATTACTACTATGGAATTTATTCCAATATGCACGCAGGAATAACGGCACATTCGAATTATGTAACGCTTGAAAACGTAAGTGAACTAAAGGATTTTAGCTATGTCTTTATAAGCATTGACAAAAATGAAGTTCGCTACAATCTTACTAAGGCGTTTTTGAATATGGGCGTAACATTTATTGATGTCGGTATTGGTGTTAACAAATCCGATGATTGTCTGAATGGTGCTGTTCGTGTTACAGTTGGAACGACTGAGAAAAGCGACCATTTGGATTTTCGAATTGGTTCATCTGAATCGGAAGAAAACGAATATTCAAACAACATTCAAATAGCAGACTTGAATTGTCTCAATGCTATGCTAGCCGTCTTGAAATGGAAAAAGCTAAGTGGCTTTTATCAGGATGTGAAGCAGGAACATAATAGTTTGTTTTTAATCAATACAAATAAATTGCTTAATGAAGACAATCCAGCATAAATTTGTTGAGTTCATACCGAATTCTCCAGAACAAGGCATTCTTTATATTTCCGTTGAATATCGAACGGCTGTTCATTTGTGTGTCTGTGGGTGTGGGAATAAGGTTGTAACCCCAATCTCACCAACAGACTGGGAAATTCGTTTTAATGGAAAAACCGTTTCTCTTTACCCATCTATTGGCAACTGGAATTTTGAGTGTAAGTCTCACTATTTCATCACACGAAATGAAATATTCATTGCTAGAAAATGGGAAGATTGGGAAATTGAAGAGGGACGGGTTGAGGACAAGACCAACAAGGAAAATTATTTCAAAAAACAAAATAAGAGTAAGAGAAAAGATTAACTTAATTGAAATTCATACCTTTGTCGATTGTGAAAAATCTTTTAAAGAAGTTAATGGCAAGAAGAAAAACGGTAAATAATACAGGAATTCTAAGAGTAGGTGGTATTCCTTATCACGATGCTTGGGTGGCATATAAATGTGTAAGTTGCCAAGAAATGAACTATGTCCAAGTAGGGCAAAAGTTGCTTACACCACAAGAAGCAATTGAAACGGCTGTTTGGAAATGCGAACATTGTGGCTTTATTCATTCAAAAGAAACCGATTTACCCTTTGAGAACTGGGAAGAAGAATATAATAGTGCTGATTCCACTACTGCTTTGAGATTTTGGGAAGGATTTTTTCGTATTGCCACTGAACATCCTGAGTCGTACTGGAAACAATGTAATGTCTGTACACGTATTTTACCTTTCAACGCTTTTAGTAAACACTCTGGTTGGGGTCCTTTAGAGAAGCAAATGGAGTGTAGAAGTTGTAAAGGAGCCATAAATGCCGTTTTAAACCCCAAAAGAACTAAGGAGCAATTACACGAGTCTGCCGTAAGAAGAAGAATAGCCGATTTATTTTTGGAAGAAGAAAATGAGCCGATAGATTTCCAAGACTTATTTGATAGATTCGATAGTCGCTGTTTTAAAACTAAAGAACCATTGGACATTAATAAACGTGATACTTGGGCTATTGACCATATTTTGCCTTCGAAGTACCTGTATCCGCTAAAAAGAGAAAACGCTGCATTACTTTCAAAAAATGCAAACGAGAATAAAAGGGATAAATGGCCAAGTAAATTCTATACGAATAATGAGTTAATTGAACTTGCAAGAATTACGGGAGCTAATATTGATTTGATTTCGAATAAACTTCCGATAATGAACCACAATATCGATGTAAATAAAGGAGTTGAGCGTTATTTGCAAGTCCGAGAGAAATCAGACCTTCCAAAACGCATTAAAGAAATCAAAAAGATTTTGCTCGTATATGAATTGGTAGATAATCTTTCTCTCGAAAACAAAAAATTACTTGGGTTCGAATAGCTAAACAAGAACGAGATATTGATGCGAGGTTACTGTTCCTTTATCTCTTATCCCGTGTGATTCACAATGTTCAACACTTTCATCAAATAAGTCAGCGGATTTAAACCAACGCTTGCTGATTTTTTGAAGTTCTAATGCCATATCACATTTATTGCTTTTTCCTAAATGTAGGACAAAAGCTCCATCTTTTTTCATTCGCTCTCTAGCTTGTCTAAATATGGATTCGTAAATAGCGAAGTCAATTTTTTGTCTTTCATCTACAAATGATTTAGGCTGATGCTTAAAATCAATTTCAGACCATCCTGTAAACCAAATTCTAATCCAATTAGCCAAATAAAATCTAGTGCTATCAAAGAATGGTGGTGATGTAATAATGGCATCAAGGTCATTAATTTCTTGTGGCCAAACTATTGTGGTATCTTGATTGAATATTTTACCATTTTTAAAATTAAGCGGTAATTCTTCATTGATTACCCTGTTCACTTTTTCGCAAAGCTTTTCAATAAGACTTTTGTAAATAAAATCTCCTGTCGGTGCATAAGGAACAATTGGGTGTGAACGTCTGCTCAAAGCATAAGGTCTATTGCCGTGAAGGATATGAAGCAATGAAGCAACTACTAACATCTCGCTTGGGGTGGATGGATAATTTTCCTTTACAAATCTACGGGCAAGCAATATTTCTTTTAGCGTATTTTCTTCGTAGTACTCAGATAACTTTTTGTTGAATCCGAAATTTTTAACTTCATCAATTTCTTTTTTAGTACACTTATTGGCTTTAATAAAATTATCTAATGCTTCAATATAAGAAAATGATTCAGAAGAAATTGGAGCATTTACTTTAGCATAAGAAATAAAGTAAGCTGGCAAACTAATGTCAATACCGTAAGATAATTTTCCTGCTAATGCTGCTTCAAAAGGAATTGTTCCCACACCTGAAAAAGGGTCAAGTACAGAGCCATTTTCAGGCACAAAAGTCTTAACAAGATGATGTGCAATTGCTGGCTTTAATTTGCCTTGGTAAGAGCAAAGGGAGTGATTGTTATGTCCCCAGTTTCTGCTTGAATATGGCTCTTGTTGATGTGGGATTTCATTTCTGAAACTGTCCCAATTTTTTTTCCATTGAAATTTTATTTTTCCGTTTAAAGAATTTGGTTGTTTCTCCTTGTATTCAAAAACCAATAATGATTGGGTAAGTATTTCTTGGTTTCGAGAACGTCTTTTCCTTAAAATCTTGTTTTCAACGAATTCATATCCCAATCCTTGCATTAACTCAATTAATATGTCATCTGTATTAATATGTACGCCACTAAAAATCGAATCCCCAATATCAATAAGAACTTTAGCATTTTGAGCTAGTAATGGTTTTACATCATTAAAGATTGTGTACATTTCTTTAAAGTAGCTCTGTGCCATTACTGGAATTCTAGAATCATAAGCATTTTTATTTAGTTCAATAAGTGTCGCTTTAAGCAAACTACTTTTTGAAGTTATATCAAGTACATTGACATAGGCATATTCCTTTTTAACATCATTAATTCCGCTTGTTAATGCTTGGTCTCTAAAAAACCGCAAATCATTTTCAAACTGTAAATACCTTAAGAACCAAAGCTCTACTTTTGTGTTTCTGAAATAGTTTGTGCCATTTAGATAGGGTGGACTTGTAATGATTGCTCCAATTTTTAAATCATTTACCCGACCAATGTTCTTTGCATTTGAAAGAATAAATTCAGGTTTACCTTTTAGCTTATAGTCAAGATTTAAAACATCTTCTGCAATATTTCCAATTTTTTCAGGTAAAATCTCATTGAATGTTTTTAGGTCTTTTTCAATTTCCTTCGCTGTTTTAAATCTGACATCGCCAACCTTCTTAAGAAATGACACAGGAAGTAAACAAGAAATAACCGCTACGGTTAAAGTGTCTGCTAATAGCTCGTCTTCTAGTTTAACTATATCAATGTATGACCTTAGTTTTAAAACTTGCTCAAGAGTTTCATCTGGGAAATATTTCTTATCAGAGAATAGGGATTTATAGGATTCTCTCAAAGATTTATCTTCTTCAAACTTATTAAGGTTCTTCAGCACCACTTTTTGAATATCCTTTAAGTCTTTGGACAGCTTTTTTCTTTGAGATTCTTTCGCTTTTAATACATTTAGTTTCGTTTGAATTAAAAACTGCAATAAAGGATTTACTTCTGAATATACTGTTGGTAATCCACAATCGTCAGCCGCAAGGAGTGTTGTGCCTGTTCCTGCGAAAGGTTCATAAATTAGAGTATCTGTTATTCCATAGTTTTTTATTAATGATTTTACAAAGTCAGGAGAATAGCCTTCAATGTAAGGATACCATCTTTGAAATGGGATGTCTTTACTTTTTACAAATGTTACATCCTTTTCTGTAACGCCTTCAACTTTGTCTATTTCAGGAAGTTTTTGCTTGATAAGTCTTTTTACAACTTGGTTAATTGAACGCTCTTGTTTCTCGGCAAAAAGTGCAAGCTGTTTATATGTTTCAATGCCAATCAGTTCTTTTATTTCTTGAGTTGTCAAGTCTTTTACTTTGGAATAGTATGGTTCTTCTGGCTCACTAAACGCCAGTGTTACAGACTTATCTTTTGAATCTTCCGAAGGGTAATCGCTGAAATAGACAGCTTTATAAAATTGTTTTGCCATTTTGAAACAAGTATCAGTTTATGATAGTTACTTCGCAAAAGTAAAAACAATTTTTGAACATCACATTGCTTGATAAGATTTTTTTGAATTTAATTTTCAACAGTCTTGTTGAGCGTTGGGAAATTGGCTCTTTTGCAAAACTTGGGTCGTGTGTCGGCTTGTGCGGTTTTGCAAATGTGCCAATGTGCGGTTGGCTAAAATTATTTTTTAAAATGTGCGGTGGGAAAATATTTAAAACATTCGTGTCGGCTTGTGTGTTGCCAAAGTCAGTCCGTAAGTTTATGTTAAGATGTCAAAGTTCGATTTTCAGATGTCTGTTTTTTCAGAGTACGGTCGTTCTTTAGGCTTGCTTACAACGTTTTGCGGCTTGGCGTAGTGGGGGATTTACAGGCACAACGTTTCGCTAACCCTAAAATAAAAAAAGAGGAGTAACTTCCTAATAAGCAAGTTACCCCCCATTACGCCAAACCGATGTTGGCGGATGCCCTTCTTCTTGTTTCTATTGTTTAATTATTTTTTTTATGCTTGTAAATCCATTTTTGTCAGTAAAGTGAACAAAATAAACCCCATTTATTAGCAAGTCTGTATTTAAAGTTGCATTGTTATCGTTTAGATTTTTTTGAATAATGAGTTTGCCCTCTAAGTTATACAATGTCAACAGTCCTGAATTTTTAGTATTGATGTGTAATACGTCATTTACAGGATTAGGATATAAATTAAAATCGTATTGAAATTTAAGATTTTCAATGCTGACCCAATCAGATTTCCCATAGTATCTTGCCATAATGTAATTGTAATGTAATCGTCCAGTATTTTCTAATGGTGCAATATTGTAATTTGGGCTAAATCCATTTAGAATAATTTTACTGTCCGACTGAATCAATACGTTCCATAAACAATTTATGCTATCGTTCTCCTGAAACATTTCAGTAACAACCACACCATTAGTGCCAAACGTGCTGTCTATATCTCCAGACACCAAAAATTGACACATGGCAAACATAGCATAGCCACTTATAGTGTCTATAACATTGCCTGCAATTGTAAAATCACCGTTTTCATGGACAATAAGTGACCGAATATATTGTAATCCAATATTTTCTTTTGCAGTTCTTAAATCAACAAATAAAAAACCATCATTTGCAAATGATGTGTCTATATCTCCATTGGGCATATATCGCTCAATAACACCTAAACCAGCATAGCTCGAATAATGTGATGCCTTACTTGCGATAAGAATTTTATCATCGGGCTGAACCTGAACTGTTAAAAAATTTCTTAAAGGAGGTTTGTCTTCAGGTTGATGAGTTTCTTTAGCATAGTGAGGTTGTAAATAACCATTATTTGCAAAAGTAGGGTCTAATTGTCCAGTAGGTAAGAAACGAAACACAAGGTCCTTAAATGTAACTAATATTTTGTTGTCAGATTGAATAAAAATATCTCTTGGAGGAGCAGCTGTTGATGTTATGTATTCAAAGTTATGTTTAACCACACTATTGTTTCCCCAAGTGTAGTAAGGAACACCATTTGTTAAATGATATGCTTGTATTCTTAGGTTCATAATTGAATCCATGCCAATTGCAAGTATTTTGTCTTGCATAATTGCTAATTTGTAACCAAACACATTTTGAAATATTGGCACTTGAATATTGCTGTTTGTTTGAGTAACAAAACCATTGTTTCCAAAGCTATTGTCAATCATCCCATTAGGTAAATACCTAATCAAAAGGCCCATTTGTAAAAAATTGCTGCCTGACCACAAAGAATCTCGAGTTCCTATTAGTAAAATTTTTCCATCAGGCTGAATTATAATGTCGCTGACTCTAAGATTTGACACGCCTGAAATTGAAGTGGATACCAAGCCATTCTGCCCCCAACTGTTATCTATATTGCCATTAGAAAGGTAACGAAAGATATTTATGTATGGCGGCAATGTATCCTGATGGACTACTGTTGCAGTTACAACCTTATTATCAGCTGTTAAAGTTGAAACAGGAATGTATGCATATAAATCAGGTTGAAAATGAGTGATTACTTTACCACCTACACCAAATGCGGGGTCTAAAGTTCCATTGATTTGTGAGATTGCGTTATTTGATAAAAATAACGTAACTAATAAACACAAATGTATTGAGCTGTTTTTTAACGTTTTCATAACTAAAAAATTTTTGCGATTTGTTAATCAATTATGATGGTAATCGTATTAAATGGACTATTGATAAACCAAGTTATATTAGCAGGCGTGTTCCCACTTTGGTCAATTTCTCCTGAAATGACATCAGAACCGAAAATTGAAGGAGTTGACGAAACACAAAAAGCAATTGGATATGTTGCTCCAGTTCCTTGACCAGGGCTTGTCAGTGCCCACAACGAAATACCTGTTATATCCGATACACTACTAATGTTGTTCCCGTTTTCATCTACCGGTGTCCCTGAATAATTATGGTTGTTCGGGACATCCATGTAAAAGGTAGTTAAAACAGTTGACGGACAACTACCGCTCACTGACGATGTATGAAAGGTTGCTCCATAATATACATCAGTCGCATTTGAAAATTGAACTGTCTGAGCGAGACAAATGCTTGCTACAAAAGTTGAAATGATGAGGGAAATTAACTTTTTCATAACGTATAATTTTAATGTTAACAATACCCGAATATAATTATAAAAATTAGATTTCCAAACAAAATGAACAATTTTTCTTGTAGTAGTCGCTGATAGGGTTTCCGCCAACGTTTCCTCGGCTCGGCGTTCGGCCAACTTTTTGCGTTAATCCTAGATACGAAGATAAAACTTTTTCTTAGCAAAAATGTTAAATCGAAGCGATTAACTTGGCTGACGCTGAACCGAGTCCTATGTTTGTAAAAGTATTAAATTAGTTACTTTATAAACCAGAGATATTTGAAAGAACAAGGAGGTAGAATAAGGTAGACGAACCGAGTAAGCTTCGAGCTTGACTAACATGATTACCCCTACCTCCTTCTTATCCAAAAGTCGAACAGTTTTATTGAACCTTTTAGAGTTCGTATTAGGATCGCAGACTTCCGATAAGATTGTTCTCTCTTTTTTCTCTTAAACAAAAATAATAAAATGAAGGAAGAATCAAGAAAAAAGTATTGCGGAATTGATGTTTCAGCTGATACACTGGATGTTTGCTATCAAGCAGAAGGAGATTCATTATTGAGTTTTCAGGTTACAAATGATAAAAAGGGTTTCCAGAAGATTATTAAAACCTGTGGGAAAGACTACCATTATGTAATGGAAAGTACCGGTGTTTATCATGTTGGATTAATGTTTTATTTACATGATGAAAAAATCACTTTTACAGTTGAGAATGCCCTAAAGATTAAGCGTTTTATTCAAATGCAACTAGACCAAAGTAAGTCGGATAAGAAAGATGCGAGATGGATTTGTCTATACGGCATTAATCAAAAACCTACAGCTACACATCGACCTGAAAGTGAATACTTTGAATGTAGGGCTTTGAATGGAGCTATTCATGATATCACCAAGGAAATTAATCAAATAGGCAATCGAATTCATGCTTTGGAAAAGTGCCCTTATGATGTTAAATCCATAATAAAGAGTTACCGTTCCATGCTTACAAAACTTCGCTCAGAGAAATCAAAATTAGAGAAAGAATTACACGAAAAATTAAAAGTATGGCAACCTGAATTATTAACAATTGTAAGTAGTGTAAAAGGAATAGGAAAGAGAGCTGCAGCAGAGTTAATCATTTTTACTAAAGCGTTTAGTGAAATGACCAATTATAGACAACTAGTCAGCTATGCAGGCTTAAATCCTACCGAGCATAGTAGTGGAACAAGTATTCGTGGGAGAGTTCGAATAAGTAAACGGGGTGGTTACCAATTACGGCATATTCTGTATATGTGTGCGATGAACGCAATGCAAAATAATCGAGCCTGCAAGGAACTTTATCAACGGTTAATTTCCAAAGGAAAGAATGGAAAAGTAGCAATAATTGCTGTTTGTAATAAACTTTTAAAACAGGTTTTTGGGTGTGTAAAAAATGGAATTCCGTTTGATGATAATTATGGAAAAAGTTTTGTGTAAAATGTTTGGTTTTTTACACAGTTCATGTTAGCGGTTCGGGCTATTTCTACTTTTATCAATTTCGTCAGCTTGCTTTAGTGAACCGAAATATCTTTTATTCATTATTTCAATATAACTTTCAATACTAATGAGCCCAACACTCGCACGTCTTTCATTTAGTTTCTCTGGAGCCATTACATTTAAAGGAATATATGAAGTTTGCTCTTTGTTGAGTTCCATTTGAGTTCCGTAAACTTGCTGTTTTCCTGTGTTTATTTTCACTCTATCCACTAAATAAGCGTAATTCACGCTGGATGCTTTGTTATTGTTGACTTCAATTTTCATTTTTGTTAGAACACTATCTTGAAAATTTGGATAACTGTCTTGATGTTGAACTAATAACCAAAAGTTATTTGAGCCTTCCTGACCAACCAAATCGTAGTTGGGAAATCCGTATTTATAAAATATATCTTTGAGTAAAAAATAATTTAAACTATCAGTTAACGAGATATGGAGATTAATCGTTTCTTTGGAAATCGTATCATTGTGTAATTCTCCATTGATGAATCTTGTCATATAATTCCGCCATCTTTGATCTTCCATTTTCATACTATCCAAGAGGTATAAAAGCGGTTTATTATATTTTTCTTCGATTTTTTCTTTGTTATGCTTAATCTGCGAAATTAAAGTTGTCCAACGCTTGTCGGTATGCAAGAAGTTTAAGTCTGTGTCAGAAATTATATGTTTGTAATTGGAATAACCCGCTTTGTCAACAATACGTTGTAAGTTTATAAAAGCACTATCTGCATTTTCTGCTAATGCCCACGAACAAGCTGCATTGTATATATCATCTGGGTAGCCTAAGCCACCAAAAGATTGAAACGCAGCCGAATATTTCTGTCCGGAGTCTAAATAATTCTTTGCTCTGTATAGTGAATCTGCCTGCCCGATTAAGTTATTATATTCAGGTGGTGCTATCTGTCCAAATGACAGCGTTATTATCAAACAAAGTTTAAATACTATAAAATATTTTTTCATTATCTATTTCTAACTTTATTTTAATGTTGTCTAAACCTGACCGCTAACGGTTCTCGGCTACACGTAGAGGGGGCATTAAAAGCACCAACTTTTCAGCCGTACACAAAGATAGCAAAAAAAGGACTAACCTGCCGTTTAGCCTGTTAGCCCCCATTACGTGTAGCCGATGTGTGTGCTCTGCATGAGCAGAAGCACACGCTAGTGTAAGCTATCATAAAAATTCAAAAATACAAATTTATTTTGTGATAACAAACATTAGTGTGATGCTTCAAATTTCCAGAGGGTGAAAGTCCCTACCACGCGGAGTAACGACCCGAAGTGTAGCAAGTCGCAAGGTTGCTAACCGTGAGGTTAGGACTAAAGGAAGCGAGACTGCAAAATCCGGTACTGACGAACAGAAAGTACATAAGAGGCATTATGAAAAGGATGAGTATCCACAGCAATACGACGTCCAACATCAGCAATCGAACGCTGACTCATCGCAGAGATGATTTTCATGATGTAGATGTACCAGGGATTGGATGAAGGAAAATGCTCTTACCAGAGGAGGTCTTGGAATAGATTCGGTTTCTATATGCCAAGAAGTCAGCAGAGGTCATAGTACTTTGTAGCAACGAGCTAAATGAAAAGTGAAGAAAAGTTTAGAGGTCTCACAAACAAAGGAAGGACTGAACGCAAGTTGGTTCACAATTCGGAATGGAATTGAAAGATAGCCACCCGAAACGTGAACAGGTTAAATAAAATGTAAATTAAGAATGGTCGAACAAGTAGTACATCCTTACAACCTGCAAAAAGCCTTACGACAAGTTGTTGTCAATAAGGGGAGTGCAGGTATTGACGGCATGAAAATCTCTGAACTTTCGGAAGTATTCCGAAAGGAAAAGGATGCTATTATCCGCTCAATAAAAGACGAAAACTACTTGTCTCAACCCATTCTTGGAGTAGAAATTCCGAAAGGAAATGGAAAAACACGTCTGTTAGGAGTTCCAACGGTAAAGGATAGATTACTCCAACAAGCAGTATCACAGGCTTTAATGCAACATTGGGAAAGGGATTTCAATGAAAATAGTTTTGGTTTTAGACCCAACAAGAATGCCCGCCAAGCCGTAGGCAAAGCGATGCAATACATTCACGAGGGCAGAACTTATATTGTGGACATTGACTTAAAAACCTTTTTCGATGAAGTTGACCACTGCTTACTCTTAAACCTACTGTACCAAAAGGTAAAATGCCCTAAAACACTAAAACTTGTACGTCAATGGTTACGAGCACCGATTAAAATCAAGGGTAAATTACAAAAGAGAAGAAGAGGAGTTCCACAAGGTTCACCTTTAAGCCCATTGTTATCTAATATCTTACTCAACGAGTTGGATAAAGAATTAACAAGACGGAAACTCAAATTTGTACGTTATGCCGATGATTTTAGCATTTACTGCACATCACGAATACAAGCAATAATGACAATGAAAGCAATTTCAAGTTTTCTGAAAACCAAACTAAAACTCACGCTGAATGAGGAAAAGAGTGGAATACGAAAACCTGTTCAGTTTGTAATACTTGGGTTCGGCTTCGTACCAACTTACAAGAAAGGAGACAAAGGGAAATACCAATTAGTAGTAGGGGAGAAAGCATGGAAACGCTTAAAACAAACCTTGAAAACGATTACAAGGAAAACAACGCCGATGAGCTTCGATGAGCGAATTACGAAGATAAAAGAAGTACAACGAGGATGGTTAACCTATTTTCGAGGTACGAGTATCCAAGGTAAGCTCCGAGACTTAGACGGTTGGTTACGTAATCGTTTAAGGTATTGTATTTGGCACGACTGGAAAAAGTGGCGAAGAAAACGAGCTAATCTTATTAAATTAGGAGCAAGCGAAAGAGATGCCACACGCTGGAGCATGACACGAAAAGGAGGTTGGACGATAGCTCAAAGCCCTATTTTAGGTACAACCATTACCTTGGAACGATTACGAAGACGTGGTTATGTTTCACTATCAGAAGTTTACATTGCATTGAACCCATCAACTTGCGAACCGCCGAGTACGTGAACCGTATGCTCGGTGGTGTGAGAGGCGCACTCCGTTCCATTTTGGGCGGAGCCGTCTACTCGATTGTGCGGTCGCCCTTTATTTGGGGTTGTCTTTCTTGTTTGTGTTAAATTGTTTTATATCATCATACGTTGGTTTGTTCTTGGACTGAGGAAACGTGGTTGTATCAAGATTGGATATGTCTGCACCTCGGTCTAAAGCCTGAGAGATTTCTTTCTGCTTGAAGATTTCGAATTGGTCATAACTTAGGTCGAAAAGTTCTTGAAGAGCGACTTTGTGAATAGCTTCCTCTCTACTTACATCGTTGTCCGAATAAATTATTTCAAATTGACGGTGAAGGATATTTTCTACTTCAGAATAGCGGTAGGTAAAAAAATCCCCTTCCTTGATTCTAAAATATTTTTTCAAAATTTCTATGTTAAACCGTTCCTTTTCAGAAACGATATGGTCGTCTAAAATCACAATAGCATAAGTAATTAAGAGGTCTAAAAGTTCTAATTTCAGGTCGGTTATCTTTTCTATTTGGTACTTATTCAGCACATTTTGAATACTTTCACGAGAAAGTTCACAAGTGGATATAAGTTGGGAAATCGCCAAAACAGGGTCGCTTAGCTGTTTGATAGTCGGGATGGTTTCAAATGCCTTGCGTAGTTCGGAATCGTTTTTGGGTAAAGCGGACTTCATAATGTGTTGTTTTTCAATTAATTTTGATGTTAATTCGTTTGTACATAAACACCTGATACATCATCTTCCGTTATCGTTGTCAGAATTTCTTTAGTCAAGGTGGCTTCTTTTGCTATTCGGTTGGCTTGTTGTTCTAATGTTTTTTCAAAAATATTGCGTACAAATCGTCCATTACCGAATGATTTATCTCTTGATGAATAAGCGTTTTCAAAAGTTGATTTCAGTTTTGTTTTTGCTTCTTCGGTTAAATGGTAATCTAACCTATTACACTTGCTTTCAAAAATATCAAACAATTCATTCGGTGTATAATCAGGGAATGTGATGTATCGGTTAAATCTTGATTTAAGGCCAGGATTTGTATCAATAAAATCTGTCATTTCTTTGGTGTAGCCCGCCAAAACCAAAACTAATTTATCTCGGTCGTCTTCCATTCTTTTTATCAAAGTGGCAACGGCTTCTTTCCCAAAATCGTCTTTGTTTTCGCCAACCAAAGAATATGCTTCATCAATAAACAAAATCCCGTTCAATGCTGAATTTACAGTCTTGTTCACTTTTACGGCTGTTTGTCCGACATATTCTGCAACTAATCCCGAACGGTCTGTTTCTACTAATTGTCCTTCGGTTAAAATGCCAAGATGTTTGTAGATTTTAGCTACAATTCTTGCAACGGTTGTTTTTCCTGTTCCGGGGTTTCCTGTAAAGACGATGTGATAAGAAAGCGAAGAAGATTTTAATCCTGATTCTTCTCGTGCTTTCTGAACTTTAATGAAGTTGATAAGTGTATTTATTTCTGCTTTTACGTCATTTAAGCCAATTAGAGAATTGAGTTCATTGAGTACATCGTCAAGCGATTCATTTTTGTTTCCTTTGGAAATGTGCAAAGCCTCGTTTTTCTTTTCAGGAATTGGATTGTGAGTAATTTGGTAAATGTCTTTTAGTAGCTTTTCTTCGGTTTTTGTAACGATATTATCTGCCTTAGAAATAATGGTTGCATAACGATAAAGTATTGTAGCGTATTCCTCAAATAAAGGATTGTCAGAAATTTTTAAAAATGTGGGAAATGCAAGATTATTTTTCTGCTCCGTTGATGAAATTACTTTTTCATCTTGCTTTTCTTGAATGGTTACCTGCATAGGGTTTTCCATATTGCCTATATCAAGTAGTAGTTGTTTAGCAATATTTTGATAAAGTCCTTGCTGATGTGCGAAAATAAGTGTATCGAAATCCATGTCTAACATATTTTCACTATTGTTAAGCAATAATTGGTTGGTTACCAAAACCAACCCTGTTGCTTCCAAACTTTTGGTAGAAAGTTTACCCTTAGCAAGAATGTTTGAAATTTGTATCATATCATAAATAACACAGTTGACAATAAATACACTTGTTTCTGATTGTATTTGCCCACCATTTATGCGTTCTAAAATTGCTTCGTTAGTTTGCAATTTTTGTACTATTTGTGATAATAATTTTGAAAAATCTTTTAATAATGAATAGTAATTAAATGAGAAGTCATTCTGAGAAAGCCCATTATTACTGAATATTCCCTTCTCGTCTCTGTGAAGAAGGATGTTTAACTCATCTAAATTTTTGATTAAAACCTTTCTTGGAGAACTTCCATTAAATTTACCTACAATCCCTAATTCTTCTAACTGGTCAATAATTTCACCAGCTCTATAATAATCTAATTTTAATTTCCGTTGAATTAGCGATGCACTTCCCTGTTGTGCCATAATAATTATATAAGCGGCATCCATAAAAAGAGGGTCTAAATCTTCAATCTTTTTGTTGTCTTCTGGGAGTTGATTGAAAGAATCCTCATAATCTTGCTTTTTATGAGGTCTTGTTTCTAATGGAGTTAAGAACGAAAGATATTTTTTGAATTCATTGGCAAAGTTTTCTGCCAACTGTAAATTGCTGACGTAATAGATTTCTTTTAATCCACTACTGGTCAAAAATTCAAATGCTCCATATTCAACTACTGGAATTTGATAATTGCCTGAAAAACGTTTATCAGGGCTTCCGTCCTTATTTACTTTTGCCCAAGTATAATCAACGACTTGTGTATCACTTGGTATTGTAGATTTTTCTTCCAAGAAACGCTGTCTGTGAAAACGGAAATTCAATTCGTGTAAATCTATTAACGTGATGGCTCCCGAATTGTTGAGCTGTAGAATGAATGCAGGATAGATATACAAATTGTCTCCGTCTGCATTTTCCAAATGAAAAGCGGAATGTTCGGAGGAAATAAAATCAATATCATCAAAAGTAAAGTGAATTTCTTTTCTGTCAATAGAACTTTTTGCTGCCGATTTTGTTTCGGTAGTTGCTCTTTCCGAAACAATGTCCCAAATTTTGTTTGATTTTGAAAGGTCAATGTAAGCGTCTTTCAGTTTCAAGTATTGCTCTTGAAATTCTTTGTCGCTTTCAATGTTAATATCTGCCTGACTTTCTTCATATTGACTGTAAAGGTCGGTCAAGTATTCGTTAGCTTCTTTTACTTGGGTTTCAAGTTGCGTTACGTTTTTTTTCTTTGCAAACATTTTACCAATGCCGCTTTGTTTGCTTTTGAGATTACTTTCTAATCGTCTTGTCGCAACTTGTTGTTGTTTAATTTCTGCTTCTAACTCCTGTCTTTCTTGCCTTGCTTCTTCAATGTGTTTTTTCAATTCTTCTAAGCTTTGGCTTGTCGGAATTGATGTTGTTGTAAAGTGCTTTGTTGTTGTAGATAGATTATTAGGTTTTTTTTGAATGGGTATTATATTGATGCCATTATATTTTTCGTCAAATTTGTCTTGCGACATTACTCCAAAAATGATGACATCAATCCAAGAAATAAATGTAGGTATCCAAGTCCAGAAAAATAAAACATAAAAAATACCTCTCCAGTATTGTCCGAGATAAAAACGATGTACTCCAAATGTGCCTAAAAATAGAGCCAATAGAATTGTGGCTGTTTTGGTTTTATGCGCTTTTATTGTGTTTGGATTTGATGTGAAATTATTAGTAGGCGTAAAATTGGGATTGTTACCATTTCCTCCTCCGATTTTTTTTCGGGAATAAAGTCCAGTCCCGGGTATTCCTGTATTCAGATACGCTCCTTTTTTGCCAAAGTTGATATTTGCACCTCTTGGTCCAACCGTTGTGCTGATTCCTTTTTTGCTAAAATTGAGATAAACTCCGGGTAATACTTTTTTTCTTTTTCTAAAGTTTATTGCCATTTCTGTCTTTTAGTTATTCAGTTTGTTTTGAAACCGTCCGTTCAAATAGGGTGTCGCACAACTCTATACGATTGTATCGTTATTTTTCTTTCAAATATACATAAAATCAGGAACAAAAAATACCCATCCCCATTTTTTTGAAAATGAAGCCAATAAAGCTAAAATAAAGAAAATTGATGATACAATGAAGTTGAACGAAGCCTGAGTAATAATTGAGCTTGAGATGGTTTTAGGAGCTATGGGCATGGTATTCTCTCGAATAATATTTCGATGATGAAAAAGCGTTTTTAATTGCTTTTTTGGGCTCTGAAAAGAATAAACCCCATTCATTCATATCGTTTATTTTTACAATATGTTACCGATAAGACATACCTATCCCGTTACGGTTTTGTCCCGTTTTAAAAAAAAAACTATCTTGAGTCAAAGAGCGTTTCACTAAATATACTGTCACGAAGGCGCCCTTTCTATCGGCTTTCGAATGACCATGTGCCCCTTCTTACACTTCGGGCATAGCAAAGGATCTTGCTGTTTGATTTCTCGATATACCTCATAGGCATTTAAGCCTTCATACTTCGGAAAGAAACGTTCACTTTTGTTTATGGTGGCACATAACTCTACGTTTTCTTTTAGATGTCGCAAAGCTAAAAAACCAATGTACCTTACCTTGCAAAGACCTGAAGGCAGAATGTGCTGTAAAAATCGTCGGACAAATTCTGATTCATCCAATGTCATTACACTTTTAAGTCCTGCTTTCTTGTAGTTTTTGTAATAAAAAGTGACTTTCCCATTTTTATGACTGATAATTCGTTGATTGGAAATCGCAACTCGATGTGTGTAATTGCCAAGATATTTGATGATGTTATCAGGAGTAGTAAAAGGTTTTTCACTGTAAACAACCCACTTTTTCTGATAACAAGTATCTTTAATTTGCTTAAAATTTTGAATATCATCCGGCAGCTTTAATTTGCCGATAGCATACTCTTTTTCTAACGTTTTCATCAATAGTCCTCGAAAAATAGCACTTAAAACTTTCACTGGCAGAAAGAACTTTTTATGGGATGGCACCCATTCAAAGCCGTCTTCTGTTAAACCTCCCGAGGGAACAATCATGTGAATGTGTGGGTGGTAGGACATAGTTTGTCCCCAGGTGTGTAGCACTGCTACGCCTCCCATTTTAGCACCAAGATACTCGTTGTTTTCTCCGCATTGCATAAGTGCTTGACTGGCAGCCTTAAACAAACTATCATAAGCAATGCGCTGATTGATGTAAAACAACTTGTTGAGTGATTCTGGAATGGTAAAAACCAAATGAAAATGCTTCACTTCTGGTAAATTGCTTTTCAGTTTATCCACCCACTGTATTTTTCGTGTCATTTGACACTTCGGGCAATGTCTGTCTCTACATGAGTTGTAGGCGTTTCTGTAATGATGACAGTGATTGCACTCTGCAACATGTCCTCCTAGTTTTACTGTTCGACAAGCTAAAATAGCCTGAAATGCTTTTTCTTGAAAAGGATGCAAGTCATTCAGATTCAGTCCTTTGTTGAGTACTTCACTAAAAATATCGGACAACTCTACTTTTTGTCGTTTATTTTGCTTTGTTTTCATAAGCGAAGATCATCAAAAGGTGAGACAATGTTTTTTAAGCTAGCATTTGAAAGATGCAGGTAAATCGAAGTAGTTCGGATAGAACTATGCCCCATAAAAGATTGAATAATCTTTAGGTTAATTCCTTTGTCCAAGAGATGGGTAGCAAAACTATGTCGTAGCAAATGAGGGGTTACTCTTCTTTTGATGCCCGCTCTTTGTGCAGCATCATGAATTACTTTATCAAAAGTTCGGACACTCATCTTCTTCCCTGGATGCCCATTTGGTTCAAACAAGTAAACTTTTGGTCTAAAACACTTGTAATAATAGCGTAATTCCTCTAGGGTTTGCTTTGAAAGAATCGTTCTTCGGTCTTTCTTTCCTTTACCTTGACGCACGATAATAAAACCGTTTTCTGAGTCAATGTCCTTCGGTTTTAACTGCAATAATTCCATTTTGCGCAATCCTGCCGTGTACATGGTCATAATCATCACCCGATGTTTGATGTTTTGAGTACGCTCAATCATCAATTTAACTTCTTCCAAGGAAATAATTTCGGGTAGTTCTCGCGGCAATCTAGGACGTTTTATTGCAATGGGTTCCCATTCTTTTTTTAATACATCTTCGGTGTAGATTTTAAACGCACTAATCTTTTGATTGATATAAGATGGCGAAACTTTTTTTGACTTTACTAAATGATGCAAGTATTGTTTCAAATCCTCGCTGGTCAGTTTATCCAAGGTCTTGTTTGCATACGACTCGAAGACCTGCATCGTCTCACAGTAGCTTCTCACAGAGCAATCGCTGTAATTGCGTATCTCCATTTCTCGTTTTAACAGCGCTATGGCTGGGGAAAATTTATTCTCCATAACTTTTTGATTTTTAAAATGAAATCTAAAAGTTATGGAATGTTTTGGGAATTACCGACTTGGTCGGTTTAGTTCAACTTATTTATATGTTATACCAAAAGTAATCCAATTTACAACCCATTTGTTACATCAAGTTACTTTTAGTCACTTCCCCTCAATCTCTCAATTTTAATCGTATCGCGTTCTCTACTTCTTGAATTAATTCTTCAATATCTCTACCTTCTGCAGAAACAGGTTGTAATACTTCCCAGCTTAGCTTATGAAAGGGAATTAACGGAAACTGTCCTTTGCTTATCATTTTAAATGAACCATTGATACAAATTGGAACAATTGTAATATCGGGAATGACAGAAATGATGGAAGCAATTCCTCCGACTTTAAATTCTTTCATTTTACCAGTTTTGGTTCGCGTACCTTCAGGGAAAATAAAGGCTGACCAATTTCTTTCCTTCATGCGTTCGGCAAATCGATGAATTTCGTTTTTAGATTGTTCAGGGTCTTTACGATCGATATTCGCTCCACCACCATGACGAAGATTAAACGAGATGCTTGGTATTTTTGCCTTTAATAATTCAATTTTAGAAATAAATTTCCCATGATATTTTCTAAAAAAATAGATTAACCCAGGTATATCGAATAGACTCTGATGGTTAGAAACAAAAATAACAGGCTTGTTTTTTGGAATCTCAAAGTTGTTCTTTACTACAGGAAAATTGAATAAAGCAACTGTCGAATAGGTTAAACAAAAATTTAATGCATCCACACTCGCCTTATGGGCTTTGTAACCAAATAATTTGAGACATATCCATTGTATAGGATGAAAGACTAAAAGACTGAGTCCAATTAATAGATAGTAGATAGGGGTTAATAATATACCGAAAAAAATACGCATGGTTTTGGTTTAAATACTAATACAGGGTAAAAATAATCTTTTATAGCTACAAAACATAATGAAATGATAGATTGTAATTAAAATTGTCAACCCAAATGTTTTTCGATAGAAAATCGTAGGGAGGGCTGACATTATTTCTATATTTGTACTATGATAAAGGTAAGCGACATCAAAGCTCCTGTTACTGAGGAACTCGAAAAATTTGAAGCACATTTCAAAGAGAGTATGCGCTCTAAGGTGCCGCTTTTAGATAAAATCACGCATTATATTATCAAGCGAAAAGGGAAGCAAATGCGCCCGATGTTTGTATTCCTCACAGCAAAAATGCTTGGGAATGTGAATGAAAGTACTTACGTTTCTGCTTCCTTGATTGAGTTATTGCATACGGCCACCTTAGTACATGATGATGTAGTGGATGATGCCGATGAACGAAGAGGATTCTTTTCTATCAATGCTATTTGGAAAAATAAAATTGCTGTGCTTGTAGGTGATTTCTTACTTTCTAAGGTTCTATTATTAAGCATTGAACAAGGGAAATATAGATCGCTGGAAATTGTTGCCCGTGCAGTGCGTGAAATGAGTGAAGGAGAACTTTTACAAATTGAAAAAGCACGTAAATTAGATATAGATGAAGCCACCTATTTTGAAGTGATTCGTCAAAAAACGGCTTCTTTGATTGCTACTTGTTGTGAAGCAGGTGCGGTATCAGTAGATAGAGAAGATGAAGCAGAACGCATGCGTGCATTTGGTGAGAAGGTGGGCTTAGCTTTTCAGATTAAAGATGATATTTTTGATTATGGTTCTCCCGATAAAATTGGAAAACCAACCGGAAACGATATCCGTGAACAAAAAATGACTTTACCACTTATCTATACGCTCAATCACGTGGATGCTAAAACGAGAGCTGAACTCATTAATATTGTAAAACGTTACAACGAAAATCCTCGAAAAGTTAAACGTGCAATTCAGTTGGTTATCGAAAATGGTGGAATCCAATATGCATACGAGCAAATGATGAAACTAAAGGAAGAAGCCATGGAATTATTAGCGCCTATTCCTGATTCTCCGAGTAAACAATCCTTAATTATGCTTGTAGAATACACCACAAGCAGAGAAAAATAGAATGAATCACTCTATCCATCTCTATAAACAAGTTTTCCATCTTATTGAGAGGTATCAAGAACAACATTTTTCGCTGAGTTCAGAAGAAAAAGCAATTCTTCATCAATGGGCGAATGTCTCTGCCGATGACTTCTTTTATAGCATGAGTAAAGGTAGAATTCTAAGCGAACTCAAAGGAGAAACTCCCAACTTATTCCAAACGACTCCTCAACCAGCGCTTCTTTTTAATGTAAATATCCAGCGATTAACTCCAGAAGAGATGCATCAATCGGACTTTCAAATAGCCTATTCTTTTGCCAAATGTCTATTTGGAGAATTACTTTTAGCATCGACATCTAAAGGACTGTGTTACATGGTGTTTATAGACGACAAAGAAGAAGGTCTAACAGCCTTAAAAGAAGAATTTCCGAGTGCAATAATCAGCGAACAAACAACTTCCTTCCAAACCCAAGCGATGGCGTGTTTTGACCCGCAACGAATCTCTGAAGAATCTATCTATTTACACATCAAAGGAACCGATTTTCAATTGGCTGTTTGGAAAGAATTGGTGAAAATTCCCTTTGGTAAATTAAGTTCCTATCAAACTATTGCCAATGCACTTCATAAACCGTCGGCTGCTCGTCCAGTAGGGACAGCCATCGGTGATAATCCCGTAACGTATATTATTCCATGCCATCGCGTATTCCAATCAGGCGGTGGGATTGGTGGTTATATGTGGGGAACAACACGGAAGTTAGCAATGATAGGCTGGGAGTTTATTAGTTGAAAATTGAGAGTTGAAAGTTGAGAGTTAATTTTAACTTTCAACTCTCAATTTTACACTCTCCACTATCAAACTCCCGGTTGTAGAATACATTCCGCCGTTTTATTTTGAGATCCTCCTCCTAATAAGTCTCCGAGTCCGTCCATTCCTAGACTATCGCTCATCCCACCACCGAAATTTCCAAATAAATCTCCTAAATCGCCAAATGGAGAAGAGGATGTTGTTTTGGATTGTTCTCCAAATTCATCGCATGCTGACTTAGCATCTTTCTTTTTACTGTCTTTAATTATTTTAACATGACTCTGATTGGATGAACCTATACCACCAGAAACAACACATTCATACCTCCAATCTTTCGTGCAAGAAAATAATCCTACAAATAAAAGAGAGCAAGCAACTAAAACAAATCTTCTCATAACGGATATTAATTTTTTTAAAAGTATGCATTGAATGACAGAATATCAAGCCTAGCCGAGAATAATTGAATGAAAATCAGCATTATTTTATAAATGGTTGTAGCACTTTACCAATGGCAGAATGGGTCAAGAGTTAGAATTTTCAAAAAATTTAACAAATTATATAGTTGATATGTCAACTAATATATATCTTTGCCCCAAAATTTTTGAAAATTATGCCCAAATGTAAAGAAATAAATAAGGAAGTATTGAATAATATTACGGATAATTCCTTGATATTTCATATGCGTCAGACGCACATGGCTATTTTTAGATTGGCTAATAAACGTATCGATGATTATTCCATACCTATTAAGATGGAGCAGATGCCTGTCCTAATGTCGCTTTATGTATATGGAGATCTAACTCAGCAGGAAATTGCTGAATTTATAAAACGCGATAAATCTTCTGTTCATAGAACAACTACTTTTTTGGAGAGTAAAGGGCTTATCTTCTATAAAAAAGATCCAACAGATTCTCGAAAAAAACTAGTTAGCTTAAGTGATACAGGGAATTTTGTTGCTCTACAAATCGTAGATTCAGTTAAAGTGATTGAAGATGAAATAGCAAAAGCCATCACTGATGCACCTAAAGAAGAATTAATTGCGGCATTAAAAAATGCCACCGAAAAGTTAGAAGAAATTGCAAATAGTTGATATGTCAATCATGAAAAAAATTAAGTTTATAGTAGTAGTGTTTGCTTCCTCTTTTCTTACAATAAGTTATAGTCAAGAGAAAGCTCCTTCATCATTCTCCTTAAAGTCGAGTATTGAATATGGTTTATCTCATCATATATCTGCTGAGGTATATGCCAATATGGTTGATCAATCCAAGTACGAGGTGCGTGAGTATTTATCCAATTATCTCCCTCAAGTTAGCTTAAATGCTAGTTTGGATGATAACATTAAATTGCAACAAACCGTAATTCCCGAAGGAACTTTCTTCCCAGGAAGCCCTGAGCAACGTGTAGCTTTTGGTTCTAAATGGAACTCGGCTGTTACCGCAACTGCTACGCAGGTCATTTATAATCAATCCATGATTTCAGGTATTGATGGTGTTAAAAAGAAAAAGAATTTAACCATCATGCAAGGAGAGCAAAATAATGAAACGATTATTTATAATGTTGCTTCTTCGTACTTTCAATTACTCGTAGCTCAAAAGAGTTTAGAGTTGTTGCAAAGCAATAAAGAGCGTTTAGAAGAGATACTCCGCATTGTAGAATTACAATCAAACCAAGGAGTTGCCAAAAAAGTAGACGTATCCCAAGTACGCGTTAATCTCAATAATGTACTTTCTCAAATCTCTAATTTGGAAAATAACATTGCCATTGCTGAAAGTTCACTCAAAGTTAATATGGGATTGGACATCAATGCGCCTATTGAGCTGACAGATATCAATACTTGGATTGAGAATAAACCTACTTTGCAAGAATATGCTGCATTTAATTATGAGAATACCTTAGAAGGAAAAATGCAACAACTTCAAATGGAGTTATTGGACATCAATCGAAAATCTATTCGTTACCAAATTATTCCTACTTTGTCTTTGTACGCACGTTATGGTGCAAACACCATGGCTCAGAAATTTCCAGATTTGTATAATCCAATTCTAGATTATTCCGCAATGGGACTCCAATTATCTTGGAATATTTTTACAGGATTACGTCGTAATTCCCAATATAAACAAGCCAGCATAGAACTCACCAACACCAAATTAAATTATGAATTGAATGGTTCTTTGATGCAGTTACAATACAAGAATGCAGAATCACAATCCAATGAGGCGCAACGTATGATGCTTACAAACAAAGAAAACTTAGAATTAGCACAAGAAGTTTATGACAATACAACACTCCAATATCAACAAGGTGTTGCAACGTTGAGTGACTTATTAAATGCAGAACTTTCCTATAAGGAGGCACATAACAACTATATTAACTCCTTGTTGAAATACTACATCGCCGATTTATCGGTACATAAAGCAAATGGAACACTCCAAGAATATTATAAATCTCTATAAAACAGAAAATACCCTTTCAAGATGAAAAATAAAATTATCCTTATCGTATTTATTAGTTTAGTTGCTGCTGGAATAACAATCAAATTAGTAGCAAATAAAAAGAAAATTGATTCCAAGAAACAAATGGTAGACAATACAGATGTTGCTATTCCTGTAAATATCATTACCACTAAACTGACTGTTCCAGATAATAATTTGGTGAAGAGCGGAACGCTTTTACCTTTCAAAAGCGCTGATATTTCAGCTGTTGGTGGAGGAAAATTAGCTTCTGTTAATTTCGAATTAGGAGATATCGTACAACAAGGTGCTGTATTAGCAACGGTAGATGTAGAGTTGATGCAAATTCATTTAGAAGCTGCTGAGATTGCAAGAAATCAAGCGCAAACCGAATATAATCGCTTTAAGGCTTTATACGAAGGAAAGGCTGTAACTGAACAGGATTATCAAAATGTGAAACTGAATTACGAAAATTCCGAGAATCAAATTAAACAGCTCCAAAAACAAATTGCGGATAATCAAGTAAAAGCTCCAATTAGCGGACAAATTATCTTAAAGCTTAAAGAAGCTGGTGAGTTTGTTGGACCAGGTTCTGTGTTGGGACAAATGGTGCAGGTAAATCGCCTTAAGGTAGGTGTTATGGTTAGCGAAAGTGAAGTGTATAGTTTAAAAAAGGACGCCCCTGTAACGATTACTACGGATGTATATCCAGGTGTTCAATTTGATGGAAAAATTAGTTTTATCAGTAGCAGTGGAGATGCCGTACACAATTATAAAGTGGAAGTAACACTTGAAAACAAGGATGATCATTTGTTGAAAGCAGGAAGTTTTGCCTATGTAGATTTCCAACGTCATACTGAAAAAGAGATTTTATTGATACCTAAATCTGCTTTAATTGAAAGTCTAGATAAACCTATGGTTTATGTTGTAAAAGATAATCATGCTGAACAACGTACAATTACTGTAGGTTCTTCCTATGGAAATGATATAGAAGTTATCGAAGGAATTCAAGTGGGTGAAAAAGTAGTGGTTAGTGGATTGGTAAATATTTCCAACGGGACACTTCTAAATCCAATTGAGAAATAAATTGAGAATAAACGCATTGATAAATAGTAGATTCTGACAAATTAATACGGTTAGCAATTACAATAAAACTTTAAGATGAAACAATTAACGGAACTCGCATTAAAAAGACCTTTACTCATCGTAGTAATGTTCCTAGTATTAATCTTCTTTGGATTATTTAGTTATAATAATTTAAATTATAACTTACTACCAAAGATGGATTTTCCAGTTATTACTGTGGTAACTTCATATCGTGGAGCTTCTCCAGATGAGATTGAAAATAACGTTACCAAACGAATTGAAGATGCTGTTTCTTCTTTGGAAGGAATTAGCAAGATTCACTCAAGTTCTATGGAGAGCGCTTCAATCGTGGTAGTAGAGTTTAAAAATGGAATTGATGCGGATAAATCACAAACTGACGCGCAACGTAAAATTAGTCAGATTGCACCTTTGTTACCCGATGGAATTGATGCACCAATTATCAATAAATTCTCTTCGGATGATATCCCAGTATTGCGATTGAGTGTAACGGCAGATGCGGATGGTGTAGATTTATTTGATATTGTTGACCAGCAGATTAAACCACAACTATCCAATATTAAAGGAGTTGGTCAGGTTACACTGATTGGTGGGAATGAACGTCAAATTAAGGTTAGAGTAGATAAAGATAGATTAGAGTTTTATGGACTTTCTATTTCTCAAGTAAGCAATCTTATCATGGCTGCTAGCATGTCCACTCCTGCCGGTAGCGTGAAAACATTAAAGGATGAATTCTCCATTGATTTTGACTCGAAATATACTTCAGCAGCACAATTACAGGATTTAATAATCATGCAAACTCCTCAAGGAAGTAAAATCTATCTTAAAGATGTTGCTTCTGTGGTGGAGGGCAGTGTGGAACCAACCAAATTAAACCATATTAATGGACTACCAGCCATTGGAGTTCAAGTACAAAAACAAACCGATGCCAATGCCGTTGAGGTAAGTAATCTAACCAAAGAGCGAATTGCTTCTTTGACGGAACAATATAAACAAATTGGACTTGAATTTAAAATTGCATCCGATCAATCTACCTATACGTTGAAGTCGGCGAATGAGGTAATGAAAGACTTGATGTTAGCCATCCTAATTGTCTCAATAGTAATGCTTTTCTTCTTACATAGTTTAAGAAATGCAGCCTTCGTATTAGTGGCATTACCCGCTTCCATTATTCCAACTTTTATTGGAATGTATTTATTTGGAATGTCGCTTAACTTGATGACTTTGATGGCGATGTCATTAGTGGTTGGTATCTTGGTGGACGACTCCATTGTAATTTTGGAAAATATCATGCGCCACATGGAGATGGGTAAAAATCGTCGAAAAGCTACAGTGGACGGACGTTATGAAATTGGTTGGACAGCTATTTCCATTACAATGGTTGACTTAGTTGTTTTCCTTCCAATGTCAATGGTTTCAGGAATGATTGGAGGAGTAATTCGTGAGTTTTCCATGACTGTTGTATTCTCCACTTTTATGAGTTTGATTGTATGTTTTACATTGACTCCACTTCTTTCATCTCGTTGGGGAAGACTTCCAGATTTAAGTAAAGTAGGTTGGTGGAGCTCTATGAATAAAGGTTTTGAGAATATCATCAACAAAGCAAGAGATGGATATACCCAAATCTTAAAATGGGCATTATCTCATAAAAAATGGGTTTTCTTGGGCACTTTTGCCTTGATGGTAGGAGCAATTAGCTTACCTATGACTGGATTTATCGGAGGAGCATTTATTAGTCAGGGAGATAGAGGTGAATTTATTGTGAGTTTGGAACTCGACCCATCGGCCACTTTATATCAGACCAATGAAGTGACACAAAAAGCCGAAAAAATCATCATGAAATACCCGGATGTAATTACAGTATTCTCTAACGTGGGTGTTTCCACAGGAAGTGAAGTTTCGTCCAGCAGTAGTGGGAATGCATCTGAAATCACGGTTAAATTAACTGATAAACTAGAGCGTAAACTAACGGATATTGAGATTGGAGAACAAATCAAAGATGAAATTGCGCAGATTCCGGGGGTTAAAGTAACGGTAGCACCTATCAGTATGATTGGTGGTGCGGGTCGTGCAGCTCTTCAGCTCATCCTTAAAGGAACGGATCGAGATAGCGTTCGTGTAGCAGCCAATCAAGTAATGGACGTATTTAAAAATACGGCAGGAGTTGTGTATCCTAAGTTTAGTACCAAGGATCCAAAACCTCAAATCAAGGTGAGTTTGGACAGAGAAAAAATGGCCGCTTTTGGTGTACGTTCCAGTGATGTAGGTATGGCTTTAGGAATCTCTTTTAGAGGAAATGACCAAGCTAAATACAGATATCGTGGTCAGGAATATGACATCATGGTTGAAAACAGTGAATCCAACAAGAAAAGTATTGAGGATGTTAAAAATCTGATATTTACCGACGACCAAGGAAACAAATTCACACTCGGTCAATTTGCAGATATTCGTGAAACCATGGGAGAAACTGTGTTGGAACGAAACGACCGCTTATCTTCGATTACTGTACAAGGAAACGTACAAGGACGTTCTACCGGAACCGTAGGAGGTGAAATCTCCGATGTCTTGGAAGAGATGCATTTCCCAGCAGGTGTTACTTGGAAATTTACAGGAGAGGTAGAAGACCAGGGCGATGCTTTTAAGAGTTTATTACAAGCTCTCTTAATAGGTGTTTTGCTAGTATATCTGATTATGGTAGCACTGTATGAAAATGCGATATATCCATTCGTAGTTATGATGGCGATGCCTTTGGCAGTGGTGGGCGCTTTCTTAGCACTTGCTCTAACCATGAACGAATTAACTATTTTCTCCATGATTGGTATGATTATGTTGGTCGGCTTGGTAACGAAAAACGGTATTTTATTAGTCGATTTTACCAATCAGCGTAAATCGGAAGGAGCAGGACTTATTGAAGCCATCATCGACGGAGGTAGAGAGCGTTTCCGTCCCATCTTAATGACTACCATCGCCATGATATTGGGAATGATGCCTATGGCCTTAGCCAAAGGATCTGGAGCTGAGGTAAAGTCCGGCATGGCTTGGGTATTAATTGGTGGTCTAACCAGTTCTTTAATCATGACCTTAGTGGTTGTTCCTTGTTTTTATTACGTCGTTGATAGTTTCTTAAACATTTTCAGAAGAAAACGCCGTAAAAAACTCAAAGCCAAAGTCAGAGAGAGGCAACTCCAAGCTCAATTAGTAGAGCAGTTGAATTAAAAGACTCATAAACAATTCATTATATTTTAACTCCTTGGATTTGAATAATTCAAGGAGTTTTTTATATTTGGGAGAGGGAAGTGGGGTGGGTGTGTTGGAGGGATGGGAGGAAGTTACCGCCCAGCATAAAAAACAACGACTGTAAATAAAATTCCAACTTCACATTTGAGCACTTTTTGCTTGTTACAATTCACGGACGACCACTTCGCAATCAAAAGAGTCTATTTTTTTTTTGTAAACGTATAGTATAAACATGTATATTTGAACCAAAGAAAAAAATTACAATGACATACAATTTCATAGACTTATTTGCAGGAGCAGGAGGACTTTCAGAAGGATTTATCCAAGCTGGTTTTGAGCCTATTGCTCACGTTGAAATTGAAAATTCTGCTTGTAATACTCTAAGAACAAGAGCAGCTTACCATTACTTAAAAGCTACCAACAACTATAAAATTTACATTTCTTATCTTAAAGGAGAAATAACTCGTGAGCAATTATATTTAAGTGTGCCAAAAGACATTTTGGACTCTGTTATTAACCTTCCAATTGGAGATGAACACAATGAAACTATACACCAGCAAATAAAGAAAAGCCTAGGAAAAAGAAAGGTTGATTTAATTATTGGCGGACCTCCTTGCCAGGCATATTCATTGGTTGGACGGTCACGGTCTAAAACTAAAATGGAAGGTGACCCAAGAAATTATCTCTTTATTCAATATGCTGGATATTTAGAAAGATATAAACCTAAAATGTTCGTTTTCGAAAATGTATTGGGCTTAAAGTCTGCTAAAGGTGGTCACTATCTTCAAGAGATGGAAAAGATTTTTAACAAAAAAGGCTATCAAATAAAACTGTACACGCTAGAAGCTAGAAACTTTGGAGTATTGCAAAACAGAAAACGAATTATCATACTAGGTTGGCAAAAAAATAAAAAGATTAGTATACCAAATCTGGAAGAAATTGCAATTAAAAATAATTATTTAGTTAAAGATTTATTGGAAGATTTGCCTGTGATAAAAGCTGGTGAAGGTGTAGACAGATTTTTAAAATACAAAACTAAAACAACGGAATACTTAAAATCTCACGCTTTACGCAATGGTATTGATATTTTAACCCAACATATTGCAAGACCGCATAGAGAGCAAGATAAAGAAATTTATAAAATTGCCGTTCAGAAATGGGATAAAAAGCAAGAACGATTAAACTACAATGATTTACCAGAAAGATTAAAGACCCATCAAAATCGGACTTCATTTTTTGACAGATTTAAAGTGGTAGCTTCTGACTTACCCTACTCGCAAACAGTAGTTGCTCATATTGCCAAAGACGGTCATTATTACATTCATCCTGATAGTAAGCAAAATAGATCAATCAGCGTAAGAGAAGCTGCACGACTACAATCTTTTCCAGATGACTATTATTTTGAAGGAGAAAAGGAAGGGATTAATAGAACAGCTGCATAATAATTTACAAATGGATTATAGAATTACACATATCGACCATTTACTAATAAATGATTTTCCTGTTGATTTCATTTTAAATCAGAAAAAAGAAGTCTCATACAAGTTCAAATACAAGTTTAGATTACTTGATGGGGATAGAAATATCTATTTTGAAGGTTTATCTACCAGAAATGATTCTTTCGAACCTTTAGACTTTTTTGGAAGCGAATTTGGATGTACTGATTTGCAATATTTTGAAAACGGGAAATTTGTAAGTTTATGAAAAGACAAAATTGGACTCGGGAAGAATTAATACTCGCCTTGAATTTATATCTGAAGTTGCCTTTTGGAAAAATGCATTCCAGAACACCAGAAGTAATTCATTTAGCAAATCTAATTGGTAGAACACCTAGTTCAATTGCTATGCGTTTGGTGAATTTTGCAAGTGTTGACCCTTATCATCAAAATAGAGGTATTGGAGGATTGCCCGGGGGCAAAAAACAGGTTGAACCAATATGGCAAGAATTCATAGATAATAAGGACGAATTACTTTTTGAAAGTGAAAATATTCTAGCCGAAAGAGAGTTAAACCCAATTGATAATAAGTATGCTGAAATACTTATTGGTACTGAAAACCTAGTTGGAGAATCAAAAATAAGAGAGGTTAAAGTTAGAGTTAATCAAAATGTTTTCCGTCAAATTGTTCTTGCAAATTATTCCAGTAAATGTGCAATTTCAGGTATTGATATACCTGAATTGCTAGTTGCAAGTCATATAGTTCCTTGGTCTAAAAATGAAAAGGAAAGATTAAATCCTGAAAACGGAATTTGTCTGTCTTCATTATATGATAGGACCTTTGATAAAGGTCTAATTGGATTGAATTTGGATTATAAAATAATTGTTTCCGATAAACTTAAACAGAATATAGCAAAGCCATACTATCAGCAATATTTTTCACATCTTGAAAATAAGGCGATAATACTTCCACCCAAATATTATCCCAAAAAAGATTTTATTGAATTTCATTTAGATTCAATATTCCAGCATTCTTGATAATTTATTTGATCCAGCACTAAAAATCACGATAAATAAGAAAGGTTTAGTTGTTGGCCAAGTTCAATCAGGAAAAACAGCAAATTATACTGGTCTCGTATGTAAAGCTGCCGATTCTGGATTCAAATTAATAATTATTATGGCAGGAATTCATAATAATTTAAGAAGCCAAACGCAACTTAGAATTGACGAAAGTTTTTTAGGATTTGATACGCAACATACAAGAGCTTTTGACCAAAGAAGTATTCAAATAGGTGTTGGTGACCCCTACTTTGGTTCGCCTATTGTTGCTCATTCTTTAACTTCTAGCATTGAAAAAGGTGATTTTACTCAAGGTGCGGCAAATGCCCTAGGTTTAAACTTCAATACTTCTGAACCAATTGTTGCAGTAATAAAGAAAAATCCTCACGTACTCAGAAGAATATATCAATGGCTTGCAGCTCAAGCAAATGAAGACAATGAATTAGGACGTGTAATTCGTAATAAATCACTCTTACTTATAGATGACGAAGCAGACAATGCTTCAATTAACATTTCAAATGACCCTGAAAGACAAAGTTCTATCAATGGCTGGATTACACAAATACTAAATCTATTTGGGAAGAATGCTTATGTTGGTTATACAGCTACTCCTTTTGCCAACATTTTTATTCCGCTGGATGACCAAAATTTATTCCCAAGGAACTTTATAAAAAATATCCCAGCTCCTTCTAACTATATAGGGCCAGAAAAAGTATTTGGATTTAGTCCGTTGGAAGAAGATGAGGCTTCAAATACAGTTTTACCTATAGTAAACAGGATAAATGACTACAGTGGATTTGTTCCTGATAGACATAAAAAGGATGATCAATTACCATCAACTTTACCTGAATCTTTAAAAAGGGCTATTCGCTGTTTTATAATCACTTGTGCAATAAGAAGATTAAGAGGGCAAACAACGGTTCATAACTCAATGCTTATCCACGTTTCCCGTTTTATGCGTTGGCAAGACCATATCGCAGAATTAGTTTCCAATCAATTCATTTATTACCGAAGAGGAATCGACCAAAATGATGCAGTAATATTGGATGAATTAAAATCAACATTTGAACAAGACGATAATGGTTTCAAGTCTTATGTATCGGTTTCAAAGCAAATACTAGATTCAGAACTCAAAAATTTAGATTCTCAAATTCAGGTTCATAAATGGAGTGAAGTTCTACAGCATTTGAATGATGCTGCATCACGTATTGAAGTTAAAGCTATTCACGGAGGTTCAGGAGAAGCATTAGACTATTTCGACCACAAAAATGGACTGTCAGTAATTGCAGTTGGTGGTAATAAACTTTCAAGAGGTTTGACTTTAGAAGGACTTTCAATTAGTTACTATTTAAGAGCCTCTAGAATGTATGATACACTTATGCAAATGGGACGTTGGTTTGGTTATAGGGGTGGATATGTTGACTTATGCAGGCTTTTTACAAGTCGAGAATTGAATGAGTGGTTCTGCCATATAACACAAGCCTCTGAAGAACTAAGAGAAGAGTTTGATTATATGTCTGATGTAGCAGGTTCAACGCCAGAACAATATGCTCTAAAAGTTAGAACACACCCTGGAGTTCTTCAAATCTCAGCAACTAATAAAATGCGTTCGGCAATTACGGTTCAAATTTCCTGGGCAGGTAGATTGGTCGAATCTTACGAGTTTAAAAAAGATATTTCGACTATTGACAATAACCTTAGGAACACTCAAAAATTTATATCAGGGTTACCAGCTAATTTTGTTCCTAAACCAAATGCTTTTGTTTGGTATGATATCCCAGCTGAACAAGTCATCAACTTTTTTGATGGAATTCAATCCGTTGAAAACCTTAAAAAAGCAGAACCTAGGAAAATAATTCAGTTTATTACTACTCAATTGCGAAATGGAGAACTAACCGATTGGAGAGTTGCCTTAATGTCAAAACCAAATGCTAAAAACAACTCCCATTTTATCGTTAGTAATAATACTGTTTCAATCGGTCAATGGAAAAGGACAGAAGATGATAAGAATTCAAGTGAACAAATTTACTATTTGAAGAAATCTCATATCATAAGTCCATCAGATGAATTCATTGATTTAAATGAAGATGAGTATAATTCGGCTATGGAATTAACAATTAAGAAGAGAAAGAAACCCGGAGAGCCTCAATACCCTAATGGTCTTGAAGTAAGGAATAATATAAGAGATCCTAAAAAGCCACTTTTACTTATCTATCTTCTCGACCCGGATGAAAGTCTTGAGGAATATCGTTTACCAAAAGGTACAAATCCTTTTGTGGGCTATGCAATAAGTTTCCCAAAAAGTAATTTTAACGCACCAGTATCTTATGCTGTCAATGAGGAGTTACTAGACAGATTTGATGTGGTTGAAGAAGATTTTGAAGATTATGGAGATGACGAAGATTGAAAATATTTGGGTTGGATTAGAGAGTGATACTTCCAATCATTCAGGTTTACTTTATAAGAGGTATTCGGCAGAGGTACTGCCTGATGTTTTTGTTGCATTAAAAGCTCCAGAAAAATTAAGGTGCATTGCATTTAGAATAAGTGCAGCATTCCCATTTGATGAAAACCAATGGAATAAACTCAAAGACATCAAGATTGAAACGCTACCAGATGAAAGAGATAAATCGAAGAAATTTTTATTAATTCTTTTACTAAACAAACAGCACAAAGATATTTTCTCTACGCTTTGCGAAGATTTGATATTTGGAGTATCAGACGTGTCCACAGAACAAACCTTAGTAGAAAAACTATTGGAGCGTTTGGCTAAATGGCAGTCTTTGTTTGAAAAGGTTGGTAAACAAGGTTTATCAGACGAAGCACAAAGGGGGCTTTACGGTGAAATTTATTTTTTACGATTTTTCTTGACTAATAATTCGGATAAAAACTATTGTATTAAATCTTGGCTTGGCCCAGAAAAGTCTATTCAAGATTTTCAATACTCAAACTGGGCAGTTGAAGTAAAAACTACACACGGTAACAATCATCAAAAAATTCATATCACGAGTGAAAGACAGTTAGACGATTCCATCATTGAAAAAATATTTTTATTTCATCTTTCGCTAGATGTAAGAGTGGGAAACGGTGAATCATTGAATATACTAATTGACGCTGTTTCGGAATTATTGAATGATAACACAATGGCTTCCAACTTATTTAAGCTGAAATTATTGGAATCTGGATATTATGATATTCACAAACCTCTTTATGATGAGAGAGGTTACACTATTCGTCAAGAAAATATATACCGAGTTACGGGTAATTTCCCAAGAATAACTGAAAATCAAATCCCTATCGGTGTTGGAGATGTGAGATATTCTATTGTTCTATCGGAATCAGAGGAATGGAGAATTAACCACCAAACTCTTTTGGGAGAAATACAATAACATTTTTATGGAAAACAAAGAATTACAAAAGTTCTATATAGACATTCAGGAAGAAATTAACGCAAGTCTTATCTCTGAGGAAGAAGGAACAAATCCAGAACAGATTTTTACAGAGTTAGCACTATCGTATTTATCCGAAGCAGGGAAACAGAAAATTATCGTGTTTGCTTTGATGAAAAGATTAGTAAAAGAGGTGTTGAACATAAAATTAATGGCTACTCTCTTTATGAAAATTACGAAACACTTGATTTGTTTGTAACTATATACAATGGTGATTCCACCATTCAAAGTGTTACAAAGGGTGATGCAGACAAAACAATTGAAAGAGCAGTTAATTTCTTTAGAAATGCAATTTACAAGGATTATGTGAACGAAATAGAGGAAAGTTCTGAAATATTTGATCTTGCTCAAACTCTAGCGAATGTTCCAGAGGTTAAAG
The DNA here is from genome assembly GCA_023957385.1 of Brumimicrobium sp. NCBI lineage: Bacteria > Pseudomonadati > Bacteroidota > Flavobacteriia > Flavobacteriales > Crocinitomicaceae > Brumimicrobium > Brumimicrobium sp. The sequence goes on from JAMLGZ010000001.1 coordinate 315,184, forward strand.
AATATCTAACCAGAGTAAATATATTTTTAATAACAAATGGTGAGGTAAAATCAGATGTGAAAATTTCTGATACAATAGCTGGTTATACTATTTTTTACAGAACAATTGATATAAACTACCTTTTCAATCTTTCTGATAAATCCAGAGTACCTATTGAAATTAACTTTGAACTAGCTGGATATAAAGTGCCTTGTATTGTCAATGAAAGCGAAAATTCTGATTATCAATCTTGGCTTGCGATTATCCCAGGTCTTGCCTTAGCAGATATTTATGAACAATATGGGGCGAGACTTCTAGAGCAAAATGTTCGTTCATTTCTTCAATTCACAGGTAAAATAAATAAAGGAATTCGAAATACTATTCTGAAAGAGCAGCATATGTTTATGGCATTTAATAATGGTATCGCAGCTACTGCCGAAGAAGTTACCATTACAGATTTGCCAAACAATCAAGGTAAAGCTATTGCCCAAGTAAAGGATTTTCAAATTGTAAATGGTGGTCAAACTACAGCGTCAGTTTATCATACTTGGAAAAAAGATAAAGTCGATATAAGCAATGTGTTTGTTCCTGTTAAACTTACTATTGTAAAAAACAGAGAGAATTTTTCTGAAATAGTTGGTCGTATTGCAGAATATGCTAACACTCAAAATAGAGTTTCTGCTTCTGATTTAAGTTCTAACAAAGAAAATCACGTTTTAATTGAAAAACTTTCACGGACTATTTGGGCACCGCCAATTTCAGGAGAAACTACTCAAACACGTTGGTTTTTTGAGCGTTCAAGAGGTCAGTACAAAAATGAAAGAATTCGATTTGGTATTACACCATCAAAGCGAAAACAATTTGACAAGCAGAATCCAAGAAGTCAGATGTTCACTAAAGAATCTTTGGCAAAGTTTATCAACTCATACGAGGAAGTATATAATGGTAAAAAGTTAGTAATTGGACCTCATATTGTTGTTAGAGGAAGTCAGAAAAATTACGCTCAATTTCTGAATTATAATTTCAGTTTTAAGCCAGACAATATTTGGTTTGAAGATGCTATTGCAAAAGCTATTTTATTTTCATCTGCTGAAAAGGTATATGGTGTAAAACCGAACGCAATTGGAGATATGCGTTATATAACAGTTCCTTATTCATTAGCTTGGTTAGGTTATAAATTGAACTACAAACTTGATTTATACAAAATCTGGAAACATCAATCGCTAAGTGATACTTTAAAGTCTAAATTACACGAGGTAATGTCTAAAATAGAGGATTACATCAAAACTAAAGCCCCTGGCTCTTTATATGGAGAGTGGGCAAAAAAAGAGGAATGTTGGAATACAATTAAAAATGAAAGTTTTGAGATTGACCTTGAAAGTTTAAAATCCGACTTGGAAAATAAATTGACTGAAAAAAGAAAAAAGCTAACTGAGGATGAAACTCAAAAAGCTGAAAATGAAGCTTCATTGAATAGATTAAAATCAATACACGTAAAAACTTGGAAGAAAATAGAAGACTGGGGAAGAGAGACTCAAAATCTTTCCCAATATCAGTATGATATGGCTTCTACTTTAAGCAGTAAAATTAGAAACAATAGAACAATTACAGACATAGAAAGAAATCAAGGAGAGACCATTCTTAATATTGTTGCAGAGATTAATCCAGAGTTATTTTTTGACATGGATGGTTTCTTTATTGAGGACGAGAATAAAAAAAGCGAAGAAGTTGAAATAACGATTGACCTGATTGAAAGAATCGTACAATGGGACAAAAAAAATAAAAGACTTGATGCGTATAAATATCGTTTTATGGTTGACCTTTTAGAAGGCAAGATGACCCTAACAGATAGAAACAAGTATTTAGCGAAACTTAACTTAAAAACAGTAGAGAAGTATGGATTTAGATAATATCCTAGCTAACAACCATATATTACCAATAGATTTGATATTTTATGCCTTTGCTGTTTTCGAAGGGTACCGCTTCTCATTTAGAAAAATTGATAGTAACAGGTTTAGTTAGAATAATAAATCAATCCACGCACTTTGCGTTCCCCTATGTTCCCTATGTGCCTATGTGTTTCAAAATCTTTCCCCTCCTGTGTGCTTACCAAATAATCAAACACATAGACCTGCATTGAACTTGTTGAAATGAACATAGAACACATAGCAAAGTACCCTATGTTCGCTATATGCCAATGTGTTTCACAAAACCTCCCCGCCCTCCGCAGTTAAATTAGAATCTCCTTTTCATTCAAATAAAAATACATTCTCCTAAGAATATGTAAATTTGCAATATGAAAAGTAAATTAGGGCATGATTATGCCATCGAAATAAAATTTAAAGAACTCCTTAAAAAATTGGAAGAGCAATTTGGAGGAGGGTTGGATTTACAGGGAGTAGTCTTCCTGATTGGGGTACAAGAACTTGGCAAAGGCTGGGATAAATTTTCTAAAAGACAAAAACTCGAACTCATGCACATTGGTGTTTGTTCGGTGTTGGAGCCTTATGGGTTTTATAAATTCATTGGACGAGATAAAGATAATTGGCCTCACTTTGAGTTTGTGGGTGAATTACCTCCTTTGGATGAAGGTCAACAGCAACATTTAATGAAAGAAGCTATCATTAATTACTTTAAGAATGCTGAGACAGAATCTTTAGCCAATATTGATTTAAGCCAATTTATTGGAAAATTAGAAAAGGAATAGCTTATCCAATCAATAAATTACAGCCTCGGATATCGCTGTTATCAAATCTTCCCAGGACTTTAAATTGAGCTCCGTTCGTTTGACCTAAATCATCGGTCGCAATAAAGGAGCAGCTATAATAATTAGCTAAATCTATCACATTAATTCCTCCTGTTTTGTGATCATCTATAACTTGAAGTGGGTCATTAATATCACGAATAAGAATCCTCATCCAAGGTGGAGTATGAAAATAAGATTCAACTGTTAAATAAGCCTGAGAAAGTAGTTCGGTCATTCCATATTCAGAATAGATATGCTTTACATTAAACCCCTTTTTAAGCGTATCATGAAGTTCATCCTTGGTCATTTCTTTTCGTCGCCCCTTCATGCCTCCAGTTTCTATAATTTTAATATCCCTTAAATCAGCCTGTAAATCTATTAAGTCAAGTAAGGCATACGAAACTCCAAAAAGTATGATTTCTTTATCTAATTGTTTCGCTTCTTGAATAGCTTGTAGCAAATCACTGTAATTATTTAAATAGAAACCTGATAATGGGTGCTTTGTCTGTTTAATTAGAAAATCTACCATATAGACTAAGGATGAATTTCCTTGTTCTAAGTAATTTGGTAACAGCGCAAAAATAATAGCGTTTGAGGGAGAAGCAATTTGACTTGTAAACGTGGGTACAAAAGAAGCCTCATATAATTCTGGGTAGGTTATATAATGTTGACTCCGTTGCCCGCTTTGTGTTGTTCCGGAACTCTTAAAAACAAGCGAAGGCTGCTTCAATGTATCTGGATAAATAGCATGTGTCTTAAAGAAAGAAATAGGTAAAAAAGGAATCTCGGTATAATGCTGTGGATTTGTCTTGTGAAGCGATACACAAAATTGATGATATATTGGAATATGATTGAATTGAAAATGGAAAGTATCAAGCGCTTGTTGATTGAAATCTTCCTCTGATTGGATTCCAAGAATAGTTTGCTTGATTTGGGATATGTTTTTCATAAATCTTATTTCACCTGAGAAACAAAAGTAGTGAAAATCTCGTGTTTATATGGGATTAAAAAGTAGATAAAAAAATAAGAGCTCGAAACGGGCGTTTCAAGCTCTTATCACACTAATCAACCTAACCTACTACTACTTGATACAAATGTAGAGTTAATTTCTAGATCACAAAAACTTTTTAAGATATAATTTGAGCGGGTGAAAATGGTCCGTATAAGAATGATAGAATCTTAAAAAAAACTATTTTATTTTTCATCTATTCAAAATAGATATTCATCGAAGAAAATCCAACTAAAATTAAAATTCACGCTTAAAAGTATCGACGAACATTTTTTAAAATACAGGATAGGAATCCAATAATTAACTATTCTTTTGGGAAAATTTTAGCTATTGTAAATGGAAGAAGAAATTAGTAAGAGCTTTTTGACTTTTTATAACTTACCAACGAAATCGATTAAGAGTTGCACAATGTTATTATATGCTGCAAAAGATAGGGCATCGTATGTATCGAAAACATCGTGATAATTCTTGTTTGGCCCCATGGTATAGATAAAAATAGAAGGAACACCTGCTTTATAGAAATAATAATGGTCACTATTAGCGGCTTCTCCTCTCGATTTAATCTGTGTGAGGTACTTTTTCTCGTTATTGATACTCACTAATTTATTAAATTCATCTTGATATATGCTCCCATTAACAACAGTTACACCTTCTTCTCCACTTCCCATAATATCTAAATTAATTAAGAATTTAATCGTGGACAGATCGATATCTTTGCTATTAACCATATTTACGGAGCCAAATAATCCCGCTTCCTCTCCTGCAAAAGCCATAAAGATGATATTGTAATCTGAAGGATTCTTGGTAAAATAATCAGCCATAGTAATTAGCATAGAAGTTCCACTAGCATTATCATTTCCCCCTGGGAAAATTGTTTTTTCAGGATAGGTTCCCATCATCCCTAAGTGATCAAAATGTGCTGAAAATACAAGTGTATCAGCATTCTCTTTTTGTGATGGTAGGAATCCTATAACGTTTTTAGTTATAAACTGTGGGTTTAATGTAGCATTCACTTGAAGATAAAGATTTGAGTTCCTGTCTATTAATCCTGGCTTTACGTAGATTATCGGATAATCAAACTGTTCACCAGCTACCGACCAAGTAAATTTTGCAGTTTGAATAAAGATGACTGGCGCTTGTTTACTTAATACTCTTAATTGATGCATCATTTGAGGACGCTCTTTTTCGTCCACACTTTCTAAATCAACGAAAAAAGCATTTTTATTGCCGGATACTATTTCATTATATGCTTCTGTAAAGAGTTTCTTCTTAGTAAAATGTACTGGTCCTATAAAAACAGGTAAAAGCTCTCCTTGAAATGAACCAGAAGCTTCATCTATTAAAAAGTCAACACCTGGTTTTAAATGTTTATCATTCACTTTAAATTCTAGCGTATCAGGAAACACATTCACTGGATAGCTAAAAGTTTGAAAATATGAAGTGTCATTTACAAATGGTTTAAGACCAATTTCCTTAAATTCATCTCTAACGAAGTTAGCCGCGATGTTCATCCCATCATTTACATAACCACGACCATAAAATGCATCACTACAAAGTGTTTCTACAATCTTTCTAGCTTTTTCTTCTTGACTAAAAGAAGTAAGGGAAGCAAAACATAAAAACCCTATTACAAAAATTTTACCCCACATATTTTCTTGAAATGATATGAATAAATTCGTTCGTACTGTCGGCTTCTTTATCCCAATTATGTTGTACAGCGATTTTACTAATAACTGAAAAAGCAGATTCATGTTCCGTAAACTGATCTAATTCCTCCATGGTTTGATTAAATAAATCCGAATTTCCATTAAAAAGTTCACGAATAAATAACATTCTGTCGTTTAATCCAAACGCACTTTTTAGGGAAGATAGTTTAGCATTATTGATTTTGTCTTTGGCTACTTCTTGATAAGTCAACGTAAATTGTTTTAAGAATCCCTTTTCTGTATCGTTTAGCTCTGAGGAATTTATGGATTTTGCCATAGGAGCTATTTTCTCTTCTATTTTTTCGTCAATAGTTTCTGTTTTAGGTTCTTCGGTTGTAAAAGCCATGTCTCCAGAAAAATCAAATTGAATTTCTCCCGTATTTTCTTGTGGAGTTTCATTTTTAGTTTCTTCTTTCACCACTATCTCTTCCTGACTTACAGGGATTTCTTCTTTCACATCATCTGCTTTATGCTTTCCTTCCTTTTGATATACTTTTTCTTCCTTCGCTTTATAATTAAGGATAATGGATCTTTCGTAAAGTTTTTGTGCAAGTTGCTCTAATTCCATTAATTCCTCTTCCGATAATTTAGAAGAAGACATATTTGAAATTAGTTCGTTGATGCGCTTATTTATTTCCTGAAGTGAATTCATAGTATCTATTGTTCCAAAAATTTGACCAAAAATACACAAAAAAAGACTGTCTATAAAATAGGCAGTCTTAATATTAACTAAAAGAACAATGTTTATAAAGTTCCTCTTTTTTCTTGCTCTCTTTCGATAGATTCAAAAAGTGCTTTAAAGTTCCCAGCACCAAAACCTTTAGCCCCCATTCGTTGAATAATTTCAAAGAATAAAGTTGGTCTATCTTGAAGTGGCTTTGTAAAGATTTGTAAAAGATAACCATCCTCATCAGCATCAATCAGAATTCCAAGACTTTGTAATTTTTTTACATCTTCTCTTAATTCATGATTAAATTGAGATAAACGGTGTGGTGCATCTTCATAATATGCTTCAGGAGGTGCAGATAAGAATTCTACTCCTCTTCTTCTCATATCAGTAACCGTTTCGATAATGTTATCTGTTGTCAAAGCCAAATGCTGTACTCCTTCTCCTTCATAGAAATCTAAATACTCTTCAATTTGAGATTTTTTAGTTCCTTCAGCTGGCTCATTAATAGGGAATTTAATTCTTCCGTTACCATTAGCCATTACCTTTGACATCAATGCAGAGTATTCAGTTGTAATCTGTGTATCATCAAATGAAAGGAAGTTTACAAAGCCCATTACTTCTTCATAGAATTTCACCCAAGTATTCATTTGATTCCAACCTACGTTTCCTACGGTATGGTCAACATATTTTAATCCTGTTGATGGAGGATTATATTCAGACTCCAACTTCTGGTAGCCAGGTAGGAAAAGTCCTTTATAATTTTTACGCTCCACAAACATGTGCACTGTCTCACCGTAGGTATAAATACCTGCGCGAATCACTTCTCCAAATTCGTCTTTTTCAACTGTTGGTTCCATAAAAGATTTTGCACCTCTCTTAATCGTCTCCTCATAAGAATAACGAGCATCTTCAACCCATAATGCTAGAACTTTTACACCATCACCATGTTTTTTAACATGTTCTCCAATTGAAGTATTGCTATTCATAGGTGCGGTAATTACAAAACGAATCTTGTCTTGTACCAATACGTATGAAGTTCTATCTCTTACTCCAGTTTCTAATCCTGCATAAGCGAGTGTTTGGAATCCAAATGCAGATTTATAAAAATGTGCAGCTTGTTTGGCATTGCTCACATAAAATTCTACATAGTCAGTTCCTAAAATAGGTAAGAAGTCTTCACCTCCTTTAAATACCTTTTCTAGTTCTGATGCTTTAATATTGTCTGCCATTGTTTTAAATTTAATTAATAATTAGTTTCTTATTTTTTTAATCTTCTAACCAAGATTTATAGTAATCAGGATCTGCAATTTTAAGCGTTTCTTCTGTTATCATCAAAGGATCGAATGTATCTACCATTACAGCATATTCTTCAGTTCCTTTTTTACCTATACTTGCCTCAGCAGCTCCTGGCTGTGGTCCATGAGTAAAGCCTGCAGGGTGCAGTGTGATATTTCCTAATCCTACATCTGGTCTAGACATAAAATTTCCTTCTACATAATATAATAACTCATCAGAATCAATATTAGAGTGGTTATATGGTGCAGGAATCGCTAAAGGATGGTAATCATATAAACGTGGAACGAATGAGCAAATTACAGAAGATTCTGTCTCAAATTGCTGGTGAATAGTTGGAGGCATGTGTAATCTTCCAGTAATAGGTTCAAAATCTTTGATGTTAAATGCATACGGATAATTATAGCCATCGTAACCAATTACATCGAACGGATGCGCAGCAAATTCAACCTCTATGATTTCATCATTCTTTTTAGTCTTCATTAAGAAACTTCCTTTCTCATCGTGAGATTCTAATTCTTGAGGAAGTCGAACATCTCTTTCACAGAAAGGAGAATGTTCCAATAGCTGACCAAAATTATTGCGATAACGTTTAGGAGTAAAGAATGGATCTCTAGATTCTACAATAAACAATCTATTGTCTTCCGTATCAAATTCTATCTGATAGATAGTACCTCTTGGAACAACTAAATAATCACCATATCCAAAATCTAAGTTTCCTAAGAAAGTTCTTAATTTACCTGAACCTTTATGGATAAAAATCAATTCATCAGCTTCGGTGTTTTTATAGAAATAATCCATCTTTTTACCTGATGGTGCTGCTAAAATCACATAGGTTCTAGCATTTGCAAATACGATCTTTCTTGACTCTAAATAGTCTTTTTCAGGAGCCACTTTAAATCCTTCTAATCTAAATGGCTTTACATTATTCTGATCTACAATTTTTGGAGCAACCGAATATCTCTTACCATAAGATCTAACCATTGTTGGACGATGTATATGATACATATTCGTATACACACCAGCAAATCCTGCTGTACAGTATAATTCTTCATAATATAACCCTCCGTCTTCTTTTCTAAATTGTGTATGACGCTTTGGAGGTATCTTTCCTAATTTGTGATATATAGGCATAATTCTATAATTTTAATAGTTTAACAATTAGTTAGAATAAGAATCCAGTGAGAAACATGAGTAAACGATAGGTCATGCGAGTATCTATCATTTTATGTTGTTGGTCATCAGTCTTATTTTCAACAAATATAAAAATTTTATTAATTGAAAGTGGAATACCGATAGTTATCGGTATGAAAATTGAAAGTTAGTTATCAGTACATCATTTTCGCTTTCCACTTTCCACTTTCCACTTTCCATTTCTACAAGAGCTTGTATTTTGTCAGTTTCTAATAAAAATTCTAAGAATTCTAACTAAAAAGATATTCAAGTGATTATATTCGCAATAAAATATTCGGAATATGAAAAGAGTACTAATTATTGGAGCAGGGGGTCAAATTGGAACTGAGCTTACTCAACTCTTAAAGCATAAATATTCAAAAGAAAATGTATTTGCATCTGACATTAAAGAAGAAAAACCTGTCGCATTGGAGGATGTTAATTACATTCCTTTAAATGTATTAGATGCAAAAGCACTGGAAGATTGTGTAAAGAAAAATAATATTACAGATATTTATCTACTTGCTGCACTCCTATCAGCAACTGCAGAAAAGAATCCTATGTTTGCATGGGAGCTGAATATGAATGGGCTATTCAATGTATTGGAATTGGCAAAAAACGGATTGATTAAACAAGTTTTTTGGCCTAGTTCTATTGCTGCTTTTGGTACTACAACGCCTAAAAGAGATGTGCCACAGCATACGATCATGGAACCAAGTACAGTATATGGTATTTCAAAACAAACTGGAGAACAGTGGTGCGCATACTACCATGACAAATATGGTGTTGATGTACGAAGTATTCGTTATCCCGGATTAATTTCATATACTTCCTTACCTGGAGGAGGGACGACAGATTACGCAGTGGATATTTTTTATCATGCAAAAGAACATCAAGCATATACAAGTTTCTTAAATGAAGACACAGCCCTTCCAATGATGTATATGGAAGATGCCGTACGTGCTACTGTTGAATTAATGGAGGCCCCCCAAAGTAACCTTACTATTCATACCTCGTATAATATCGCAGGAATAAGTTTTACACCGAAAGAATTAGCAGCAGAGATAAAAAAGCATATTCCTACTTTTAAGATGAGCTATGAGCCTGATTTTAGACAGCAAATTGCTGATTCTTGGCCGCAGTCTTTGAATGATATGCAAGCTCAGAAGGATTGGAATTGGAAACATACATATGATTTAAAAAGAATGGTAGAAACGATGTTGAAAGAAGTAAAACCTGAGCTTTATTTTAAAAAGGCATGAAATTAGCTATTCGTCTATGAAAAAATACAATTGGTCTAAATTATTTATGAATATTAATTTTTAATTCAGATATTTATTCTGTGTGTAATGTGCAAAATTATGAACCGACAAGATAAAATACTAATAAAACTTACAATATTACTTGCTTTTTCATTAGGCATGGTCTTTACAAATGCTTCTTATGGAGCTATGAGAGATGACCAAGAAAATCCTAATGTCAACCAAAAAGATGAGCAAGGAAGAAAGCAAGGCAAGTGGGTCTTTTTGGGAAAAGACCAACCAGAAAAGGGTTATCCAGCAGATGGAAAAATTTCAGAAGGTCCTTTTAAGGACGACCGAAAAAATGGTCGCTGGTATATGTACTATAATGACGGTGTTACTGTAAAAACTGAAGGAGAATATATCGATAATAGACCGAATGGTGCTTTTATTAAATATCATCCGAATGGTAAAGTAAAAGAAGAAGGAACTTTTAATTCACGTAACTATACGAATGATTTAAAAAGATTTAATGAAGAAGGAACTTTAGTATATTCAAGTAGTTTTGACGATGCAGGAAATGAAGAAGGAGCTGTGAAATATTTCTATGATAATGGTCAAGTAGAGTTTGAATATGAGGCTAAAGACGGTAAACCAACAGGAACAGCTACACGTTATTGGCCAAATGGTGATGTGAAAGAAAAATTAACTTTCAATTCTGATGGTTCTTTAAAAGAGACTTCTGGGGAAATAGCTATGGTGAAACCAAAAGTAGAAGTGAAAGAAGTAGGAAAAGTAGCTGATAAGTTACCACCAAAACCAGTTATAAAAGATCCTAAGTTTAAACCAAATGCGTATAATAAGGTATATAATGACAACCTTGAATTATGGATGGAAGGAGACTTTAAGGATGGAAGATTATTCGATGGACGTTTATATATCTATGATTCAGATGGACTTCTTTTAAAAGTTGAAGTTTATAAAAAAGGTAAATACTTCTCTGATGGTCAGATATAAGAATTAAGTTATCTTAAGAAGAGGGAACTGAAAAGTTCCCTTTTTTCTTTTATTTATTGTATTTTCGCACCAATTAAATCAATGCTTTGTATGAGATATAAAGAAAATGAATTGAAAATTAGCAATAGTCTAACGGGTGATAAAGAAGTTTTTAAACCCATACACGAAGGGTTTGTTGGTATGTATGTATGTGGACCAACTGTATATAGCTTTGTACACTTAGGAAATTGTCGAACTTTTATCTCGTTTGATGTTATTTATCGTTATTTGCTCCATTTAGGATATAAGGTGAGATATGTTCGAAATATCACAGATGCTGGCCATCTTGAGAATGATGCAGATCAAGGAGAAGATAAAATTGCAAAAAAAGCACGTTTGGAACAAGTGGAGCCAATGGAAGTTGTACAAAGGTATTCCTTAAATTTTCATGATGTTTTGAAGCAATTTAATAACCTTCCACCAAATATCGAACCTACTGCAACTGGTCATATTATTGAGCAAATTACTATGATTCAAGAAATCCTGAAAAAGGGTTATGCATACGAATCCAATGGATCTGTCTATTTTGATGTAGATAAATATAATAAGGAATATAACTATGGTATTCTTTCTAAAAGGAAGATAGAGGATTTAATTTCGGGAACACGTGACTTGGATGGGCAAGATGAGAAAAGATCTCCCTTAGATTTCGCATTATGGAAAAAAGCATTGCCCGAACACATTATGCGTTGGCCTTCTCCTTGGAGTGATGGTTTTCCAGGTTGGCATTTGGAATGTTCTGCAATGAGTACAAAATACTTGGGCGAATCCTTTGATATCCATGGGGGAGGAATGGATTTGAAATTTCCACATCATGAATGTGAAATTGCTCAAGGAACGGCAGCCAATAACCATGCTCCTGTGCACTATTGGATGCATGCGAATATGCTTACCTTAAATGGTAAAAAGATGAGTAAATCTACTGGAAATACGCTATTGCCTGAAGAACTATTTTCGGGGCATAATGATATTCTAGGAAAACCTTATCATCCTATTATAGTACGATTCTTTATGATGCAGGCGCATTATGCGAGTGTATTAGATTTTAGTGGCGATGCTTTGAATGCAGCAGAAAAAGGTTTTCAAAAATTAATGGAAGCTGTGGAATTATTGACATCGCTTCCCACTTCAGCAACCTCTTCTTTTGACGTTAAAAAATTGGTAGAAAAATTCTATGCTGCCATGAATGATGATTTTAACACACCTATTTTGGTGGCACATTTGTTTGATGCAGTTAAAAAGATTCAGCAGATTAAGTTAGGAAACGAAACGATTACTAGTACTGATTTAGAATTGCTATCAGAAGAAATAAATTCATTTGTATTTAATGTGTTGGGTTTACAAAATATAATGGAAGAAAAAGGAGGAGGGGAGGAACTACATACCGTGATGGAATTGATAATCCAAATTCGCCAGCAAGCCCGTGAAAATAAAGATTGGGCAACATCAGATGCAATTCGAGACAAACTAAAAGAGGCAAATATTGTTATAAATGACAGTAAAGAAGGCGCCACATGGGAAATTCAATAGAGGAAAGGTTAGCTCAATTGGAAGAGCAAGGGAAGATGTTAGAACCTTCTCATCAAGAAAGAGTTGATTTATTTAATCAATATCATCAGGTTGCTGAACATTTTTTAGAAGGATTAAGAGAGAATAATACATTTAACAACGGTGCATCAACTCCGAATAGATATACTTTGGATGGACAACCTGAAGATATACAAAAAACTATTGATACCATAGAGAACGATTTATTTGTTTATGGAATAAATGCGGCTTCAGGTGGACATTTAGGGTATATACCGGGAGGTGGAATCTATGCTTCTTCCATTGGAGATTACTTAGCTGCTATAAGTAATGCATATAGCGGTGTATATTATGCTTCTCCTGGTGCCGTTGAAATGGAACATGCTTGTCTAAATTGGGTAAAATCTATTTTTGGATTTCCTTCTAATGCAGTTGGTAATCTAACTTCTGGAGGTTCAATCGCAAATATGATTGGTTTATGCGCTGCACGAGATTATCAAAGAATTCTCGAGAACGGGGTGGAGAAAAATGTTATTTATCTAACAGAGCACACGCACCATTCAGTTAAGAAATCACTCAAAATTCTGGGACTAAAGCAGGTAATTGTTAGAGAAATTAAAGTGGATAGTTCCAATCAGATGGATATAACTTCTTTGGAGTACCAAATCATTCAAGATAATAAGAATGGCTTACATCCTGCTATCATTGTAGCTAGTGCAGGTACTACAGATACAGGTGCTGTGGATCCTCTAAATAGTATTGCAGATATTGCTGAGAAATATAAAGTTTGGTTTCATGTTGATGCCGCTTATGGAGGTTTTTTTATTCTTGCAGATAGCGTTAAAGATAAATTTAAAGGAATAGAGCGTGCAGATTCAATGATTTGTGATCCTCACAAAAGTTTGTTTCTTCCGTATGGCTCAGGATGTGTACTTATAAAGAATAAAGAAGCTGTATTTACGTCACATAAAGTATCTGCTCATTATATGCAAGATACAGTTGAGGAAGAACTCCCCATCGATCCATCTGATGTTTCACCAGAGTTAACAAAACATTTCCGAGCCTTACGCATGTGGTTACCATTAAAAACCTATGGTATAGCGCCATTCAAGAGTTTACTTGAAGAAAAACTTTTGCTAACTGAATACTTCAGGCAAAAGGTAGTAACGTTGGGATTTAATGTAGGTCCAACTCCCAATCTGTCTGTAACTTACTTCTGGTATCCTAAAGTAGAAGATGAAGATTCTTTTAATCATAAATTGATGCAACTATGCCACCAAGACGGGAGTGTGTTTTTATCATCTTCTCGTATTGATAATCGTTTTGTGATTCGTATGGCAATTTTATCTTTCAGAACGCATAAGTATGAGATAGATAAATGCATAGCCATGTTGCAACGTAATCTTCAACTTATTTAACAAAGAGAAGTTTATATTTTTTATAAGAATATGTTGATTTTCAGTCTAATTTAATATAAATTTAGGCAACTATTTAAGACGAAATTCGTTTTTAAATTATCTAAAACTATTAAATTATGCAACAACTAGCACTCGTTTGCTGTTTTGTTTTGAGTGTATTGGCTACATCTCTGAATGCGCAGCAAAATACCTACACCTCTGATGCGCAGAAATACTTAAAAGAAATTTACGGATCATACTACGAACACTACTTTTCAACACCTGAGAGTATTGAGTTTTATGCCAATTTAATTAGTCGTATTGAATATTTACCTGTAGCTAATTCTCCTGCTAACTTGATGAATCTTTCCGAGTTAGTGCTAAAAAGTAAATACAATCCTGAGGTTATCATACATGACAACCTCACTACTTTTGATCCTTCTCATTTTAATCCAATAAAATATTTTTACAACTACGAAAGTAATGAAGATCAATATTTTAGGATTTATAATACAGAATGGGTTCTGAAAATCCATAAAAAAACACACTAAAATGAAACCACTAATCAATTATCTTACTAATAAGAGTAGAGGATTATTTTATGTTCTCTTACTTCTTGGATTATCAAGTATAGGAAGTTTATCACATGCACAGTTTGGAGTCCCTACAACGCCTACTTGCTTCAATGGTTCTGCACCTTGTACAAATACTAACCCATTACCTTGCTCTACGGCAAATCCTTTTTGCTCCGATCAGAATTATAACTTCCCAAATGAATATGGTGGAAGTGGAAATGGAGCTCCTTGTGGTCCAAATTACTGTTGTTTGGGGTCAACTCCTAATCCTGTCTGGTATTATATGGAAATCGCACAAAGCGGTATTATTGAATTAACAGTATCTCAAACTACTTCAGGAGGTAGTCCTTTGGATATTGATTTTACCTTATGGGGCCATTTACCGATTTGGCTTCTGGATGTACACAAATCATGAATGGTGTAACACCTATCCAATGTAGTTATAGTGGAGATGAAACTGAAACAATTGGCATAGGAACTCCTGGTGGAGATTTAGATGATGATCCTTTCTATTGGTCTGGTGGTTCAAATCCACCAGCTGCACAAGCTGGAGAAGTATATATTGTCATTTTAACAAATTATAGTGGACAATCAGGTAATATTAGTTTCTATCAATCAAACTATGGGACTGCAGGAGCTGGTTCAACAGACTGCTCTATTGTTGTTCCTTGTAAGATTACGCAAGTAACCGTTAATCCATCAGCTTGTGATCCAAACACTAATACACACTCAGTTTCAGGGCAAATCACTTTTAATGATGCACCTACTACAGGAACTCTTATCGTGGAAGATTGCCATGGAAATTCTACAACTTTAAATCCTCCCTTTAATAGTCCAATGAGTTATACGATTAATAATATTACTTCAGATGGTGCTTCTTGTGATATAACTGCTCATTTCTCTGATGAGGCGGTGTGTTTAAAAACTCAAGCATATACTGCACCTTCTTGTCCTTCTTCTCCTTGTAATATAAGCAATTTTGAAGCAAACATAGCTGCTTGTGATGGCCCTTCTAATACATTTACAATTTCTGGAACTGTTACGTTTTCCGATGCCCCAACAACAGGACAACTTATTGTGTCTGATTGTAACGGTCACCAACAAACATTCAACGCACCATTTACTAGTCCAATCAGCTACTCTATCTCTGGAATTCCCGCAGATGGTGCAAACTGTAGTATCACCGCTCAATTTTCTGCTGATCCTACTTGTACATCAACTATTTCCTATACCAATCCTTCCGATTGTTCTTGTATTGTTAATATCGGAACCTTTGATATTAACTTAATTGGTGATGGCCAACAAAATTATAAGCTTTGCTATGGAGATATCTTAACCATTGATCCTAATGGTGGATTTGTTCCTTCGGCAGATTTAGGAGGAGATCCTATGCTTCCTGCTGTATATCTTCCGGGTGTTGGTTATATGGTATATTCTTGTCCTCCAACTGTCTTTCCTCCTGCTGATTTGCTTACAGATCCATGTTTTGTGGGGTGGGTTGCTTCCAGTGGCGGAAATGCCGGAGACCCTGGAATCTTTATTCCAAACCAAACTGGTACACCACCTAATTTTGGTACTCCTTTTACTAATAACACACTTTATATAGTTCCTATTACCATGTATGATACCTTAAATGGATGGTATTCATACACAAACAGTGGAGATAACTGTTACGATATGGGAGCTGCTATTGCTATTCAATATTTGCCACAAGTGATTAGCTCTAACCCGGTTGAAGATTGTGCCGCTGGTACTTTCTCTGTTTCTGTTTCTGGCGGATTACCTCAAATAGACGGCTCAAACTTTACAGCAAGCAACTTATTACCAGCAACAGCATCATTTAGTACAGCTACTTGTGCTAATGGAGGAACAATTACCGTAACTGGACTACAAAATGGGGATATGTATAGTTTTGAAATAACAGATGATAACGGATGCCCTATTACCATTTCAGGTGGACCTTTTGTAGGTGGACCAACAGCAGATGCTGGTTCTGATGCAACTGCAGCATGTGGAGTGATGACATATACATTAGCAGGAAGCATGAGCGCTGGAGCAACAGGTACGTGGACTGGACCAAGTGGGGTAACATTTAGCAACGCTAGTTCTCCAACTTCTACAATAACGGCATCGGCAGCAGGAACATACACATTAACCTGGACAGTATCAAACGGCTCTGGTTGTAATACGGTAAAAACGGTAACGATTACTTTTATTGAAAACCCAACATATACTTCTTCAACAAACCCTGCACTGTGCGGCAGTAATGACGGAGAAATTATATTAACAGCTAGCAATGGAGTTTCACCCTACCAGTATTCTATTGATAATGGAGCAAATTATCAAACAACGGGAACTTTTAACAATTTACCCGCAGGATCTTATTCGATAATTGTAAAAGATGATAATAATTGTCAGGCTACAGGAACTATAAATATTAATAATACAGGAGGAGTAACTATAGATCAAGTTACACCTACCAATCCTTCATGTAATGGAATTTGTGATGGTTCTATCCAAGTAACAGCATCAAATGGAACAACACCTTATACATATACTTGGAAGGATAACAATGGAAATACAGTAGGAGGAAATAGTAATAGTGTTTCTGGATTATGTAGTGGCAATTATACAATTACGATAACTGATGCCAATAACTGTGTTTCTAATCAGAATACTACCTTAGTGGAACCAGCACCTGTTACTGTTACTGCTCCTAGTGATAAAACAATTTGTGCAGGCGAATCCATCACCTTAAGTGCAAGTAATTATGGTGGTGCTACAATATCATGGGATAATAGTATTACTAATGGTGTTCCATTTACCCCTACAGCTACAACAACATTCACTGTAACAGCATCAGTGGGAGCTTGTCAGGCAACAGATCAGGTGATAATAACAGTAATACCTATTCCTCAGCCTAATTTTATAGGTGATAATTTAACGGGATGTGAACCTCATACGGTTACATTTACAGATAGTTATTTAGCACCTTCAGGATCAACTTGTACGTGGAGTTTTGGGGATGGTACTAGCGCAAATGGATGTGGTTCTGTTTCTCATACATATAACACAAGTGGAACATATTCAGTAACATTAACAGTTGAGACAGCGCAAGGATGTATAGGAACGCAAACTCAAACCAATTATATTGAAGTTACTCCTCAACCAATTGCTGAATTTACTGCTGATCCAATGACTACTTCTATTAGTAATCCTACGATTAATTTTACTAATCACTCAACTAATGCAAGTGATTATTATTGGACATTTGGGGATTATTCTCCTGGGTCAACTGAAACAAATCCAGCACATACTTATCCTGAAACCCAAAATAGTTATATAGTTACACTGGTTGCATCTAATGCAGGTGGTTGTGTTGACACAATGCGTATGGTAATTAAGATTAGAGATGAATTGATATTTTATATTCCTAATACATTCACTCCAGATGCAGATGGATTTAATGATGTATTTAAACCTGTATTCTATTCAGGTTTTGACCCACAAACATATACACTGTGGATTTATAATCGATGGGGTGAAGTATTGTTTGAATCACATAACGCTGAGGTTGGATGGAATGGTACTTACGGGGGAAAAATCGTAAAAGATGGAACTTATATCTGGAAAATTGAATTCAAGGAAACCATGTCCGACCAGCATCATACAGAGGTTGGACATGTGAATATTCTAAGATAAACTCGAATTGTGAAGAAAGGAACGCCCGACGGGTTATGTTATCCAATACGAATTATATTCGCACACCGATAACACACACATCATCCACCTGCTCATGACCCTTCTTCCATTCTTCAAAAGCTATATCAATAGCCTCTCGCTGATGATCCATTGATTGGTCTTGAATAGAAAGAACTAATTCTCGCATATTCTTCGCCTTGAATTTCTTTCCTTTGTCTCCTCCAAATTGGTCTGCATACCCATCGGTAAAGATATAAATAGAGTCCCCAGTTTCTAGTTGGATAGTATGTGTATCAAATGGTTCTGGAGATACATATTTTCCAATTGGTTGTTTGTTTGCTTTTAGCTCCTCAACTTCTGTATCTTTTTTTCTGATTATCCATAGGGGATTATTAGCACCTGACCAGGTTAAGGTATTTGTTTTTAGATTCAGCCCACAAAGAGAGATATCCATTCCATCTTTTACACCTTCCTCGCTTTTTTCAAATTCTTCGATTACAAGTTCTCTAGTTTTATCTAAAATCTTCCCAGGTTCTGAAAGGTTATACTCTCGCACACTACGGTTAAGAGCATGATTACACACTACACTTACCATAGCTCCTGGAACTCCGTGCCCAGTACAATCTGCTGCGGCAAATAGGAGGAGGTCTCCTTTCTGCTCCATCCAGTAAAAGTCTCCTGCTACAATGTCTTTAGGTTTATATAGAATAAAGGAGTCTGGGAGATATTTCTTTACTAATCTTTCAGGTGGAAGAATTGCGGATTGAATACGTCTCGCATAGGCAATACTGTCGAGAATTTCTTGATTTTTTTCTTCCACAAGGTGTTTTTGCTGTTCCACTTCCTGCTTCTGCTTAGAAATAATAACGTTGTCCCTTCGTTTGTTATGGTAACTACGAAAGGCCATGAAAGCAAGTCCAAGCATCAAAATAAAACCAACCACAAAACTGTTTCGCTGAAAGACTTGTTTTCTAGACTTTTCTGCAGCTACGGCATCTTTTTTATCCTGAGCTGCTTTTTGTAAGGCTTCTTTTTTATCAAATTCATATTGCATTTCTTTTTGAACAGTAGCCTTTTGGTTTTCTTCGCTTAATACACTATCTCGATACATAATGTGTTTTTTATAAGCTTCGTAAGCTTCTTTGTAATTGCTAGTTTGATAATACAACTCTGATTGAGCTTGATAAAAATTCTTTAATTCAATAATTATTCCTAATTCTTTACTGATTTCAATAGCTTGAGAAAGGTGTTTTTCAGCTTCTTTGTATTTCTTTTGTTTGATCAAAATATAACCAATTTCTCCTAATGCTTCCGCTTCACATTGTTTAAAACCAATTTCTCTTGCTAGGATTAACGATTTATAAAGGTATTCGAGTGCTTTATCAGGTTTGTTTAATGAGAAATACACTTGACCGATAACAGTATGAGTAGAAGCTATTCCTCTTTTTGAACCGATGTTTTCTTGTATCTGCAATGCTTTATTTAAATACTCTAATGATTTTTGATAATCTTTATTATTAAAATAAACACCTCCTATGCTCGATAATAAGCTCGCTTGAGATTCTTTATCTCCTATTTCTTCACAAATTTTCAAGGACTTCTTGTAGTAAGTTATTGCTTTTGTGCTGTTGTTTTGACTTTCAAAGGCAAGGCCAATGTTTGCAAGATTTGCAAGTTGAAATCTTTTTTGACCTAATTCTTCATTTACTTTTAAAGCCTTAAAATAGTAATCTAATGCTTTTTTGTAATTTCCTTGGTAAGCATATATTAATCCAATATTTCCAAGATTGATTCCTTCTCCAGACTTATTATTTATTTCCTGGTTGATAGATAATGCTTCCAAAAAATATATTAATGCTTTTGGATATTCTCCTTTATTGAGGTAGCACGCACCAATATTACTTAAGTCATTGGTTTGCATTTTCTTTAAACCTATACTTTTACTTAATTGTAGTGCACGAGAAAAATAGGTTATAGCTTCGTCAAAGTTCCCCTGGTACATGTTTATTAATCCAATGTTTCCAATACAAGCACTTTGACCTTCAATTTCATTTATCTCTTTGAATTTTTGTAGTGCTTGATTAGCGAGTTCTATTGCTTTAGGATAATTTCCTTGATAAATTTCAATTCCTCCAATATTTTGTAGAATAGATGCTAGTAATTTTTTAGCTTTTTTGCTTTCATGAGAATGAAGACGTTTTTTCGCTAATGTATCCGCTTGATTAAGATATTTATATGCACTTTGATATTCACCTTTAGTAGTAAGCAACCATCCTTTTAATCGTAAACTCTCTCCCAATTTTAGAGTAGCTCCTTGTTTCTTTGCAAATACGATACTTTTATTAAAAAAATAGATTGCAGTATCAATTTTTGTAGCTTGAAAGTTTTTGCCGAGTTCGTAATAAATATTATACAAATTAGTATCAGCTGCAATTCCAGATTTACCTTCCCATTTTTTTAATTCACGAAAAAGCGAATCCGACTTGTCTTGACCAAAGGATACAGCTGCAAAAAATACAACTATTATGATATTTAATATGACCTTCATTTAAATTCTAATTCCAAAAATGCAAATATCTTCAATTTGTTCCAAGGCAGCAATATTGGGGTTAAGAACCTCATAAACAGTGAATTTAAGGCTAATATATTTAAAAATATTTGAATTTGGATAGACTATTGAAATAAATTTAACCTTAAAGAATTTTTCTGCTTTTTCCATCCTTTTGCTAGATTATTAAAATATGAATTATTCCAGTTTAATAATAAATTCTGTACCTTCACAGCAAAATTAGAAGTATGTCAAAAGTCAATTGGAAAACGGTTAAAGAATACGAAGACATTACCTACAAAAAGGCAGATGGAGTAGCCCGTATAGCTTTTAATCGTCCGAATATTCGTAATGCATTTAGACCCAAAACAGTAGGCGAGTTATTTGAAGCATTTTTAGATGCTAGAGAAGACACCTCTATTGGTGTTGTGCTACTTTCTGCTGAGGGTCCTTCTACGAAAGATGGAGTTTGGTCGTTTTGTAGTGGAGGAGATCAAAATGCTAGAGGACATCAAGGTTATGTGGATGAAGATGGAATGCCCCGCTTAAATATACTCGAAGTACAACGCTTGATTCGTTTTATGCCCAAGGTTGTAATTGCTGTAGTTCCGGGTTGGGCTGTAGGAGGTGGACATAGTTTACATACCGTTTGTGATTTAACATTGGCGAGTAAGGAGCATGCAATTTTCAAACAAACAGATGCGGATGTAACTAGTTTTGACGGAGGTTATGGTTCAGCTTATTTAGCAAAAATGGTAGGACAAAAGAAAGCTCGAGAAATATTCTTCCTAGGTAGAAATTATTCCGCACAAGATGCTGCGGATATGGGAATGGTGAATGCAGTAATTCCACATGCAGAATTAGAAGACACAGCATACGAGTGGGCACAAGAAATATTAGCCAAATCCCCTACTTCTATTAAAATGTTAAAGTTTGCAATGAACCTGACAGATGATGGTATGGTTGGGCAACAAGTTTTTGCCGGAGAGGCAACACGTTTAGCCTATATGACAGATGAAGCAAAAGAAGGAAGAAAAGCATTTTTGGAAAAAAGAAAGCCAGATTTCAAGGATATTAAGTGGATACCTTAAATAACTATGAGCGAACTTGAAAAAGCATTAAAAGAAAAATTTGGAGAGCATCGGGTAAAGGAATTTATTACCGAAGACGAAATGTATATTCCTTTATTGGAAATTACAATCCAAACAAATTTAACTTTCCGTGTAATCGTTACAAATGGGATGTCTGATTACAAAATGCCTATTCCGAATCATTTAAAAACTGTAAACGAGCGAGTTTATAATGAATTGTTCATTTGTTTACCGGAATATTGGGACTTTACTGATGAAAATAGGAAGTGGCCTATCGAAACTTTGCAAAAACTTGCTAAAAATGTCATTGAGAAAGAAACTTGGTATGGACCAGGACATACCATTGCAAATGGAAATCCTACGAAACCTATTTCTAATTTAATGGAACAAGAATATTTTCTTTTAGCAGACCCAATTTATCTAGAAGAGTTTATGAAACCACTTCAATTAAATGATAAAAAGATTTATTTTTTAGCTGTTATCCCTTTACTTATGAGTGAATATGACCTTCTAGTTTATAAGGCTTATCCTAAATGGCTGCAAAAATTTAAGAGCGGTAGAGGAAATGAAATTATAGATGAATATAAAAAGACATCTTCTTTACGTAGGCGAATCTTTAATTTTTAGCTTCCTTCACTTTGACGCCAAAAGTACAAGGCCCGTATGTTTTTCCCCAATCTTCGCAAGCTCTTTTGGCTACTTGTTTGGTAGATTTTTGAATTGGATAAACCTTTTCATTGCATGTACATGTATAATCCTTTTTACAAGAAGCGAATGTTAGCATCAACACCCCGAGTATAAATAAAAATAGTTTCTGCTGCATTGTCTTTACATTTGGCAATAAGTGCTACGAATTTATAGAAATTAATGAGATATGTGTATGTGTTTTCAGAACAAAATAACTGCATAATTGTATATTTGGTATAAAATTTAAAAAGAAGTGATGAAAAGAAGCATTATTCTGATTCTATTTTCTATATTGATAGTATCTTCTTGTTCCCTTGACAGAGTGGTGCATAGGAAGAATAAGAAAGGCTATAAACATGCTCCTTATGACGTGATGGTAGTCCCAGGATATCCGTATGATGCTCCGAGTAATAAAGAACTGTTTGCAACACGTTTGCATTGGGCAAAAACGTTATATGATCGAGGCATTGCTAAAAATATCATTTTCTCAGGAGATGCAGTGCATACACCTTATTATGAAGGTAAATTGATGAAATTATTTGCCATCCAACTTGGAATACCAGCAGAACATGTTTTTTCAGAGGATGAGGCTTTACATACTACAGAAAATATAAAATACAGTAAAAAATTGGCTGATAAATTAGGGTTTAAGAAGATAGTTTTTGCAACCGATCCGTATCAGTTTTCTTATATGACAAGTTTAGTTAATTTTTTAGCTCCTGGAACACCTCTGTTAACCTTTCCAACGGATTCAATGGCTTATTATTCTACATATCAATTGCCTGAAGTGGATATCCAGCCGGCCTTTATGGAGAATTGGAAGGATAAGACGATAAAATAAGTGAAAATAAGTCGAAAAGCGATTGTTTTAGACTTTGGTACCCGGGGTGGGAATCGAACCCACACGCCTCGCGGCATCGGATTTTGAATCCGACGTGTCTACCAGTTCCACCACCCGGGCAATTGGAGTGTGCGAATTTAAGTAAATTCTATTTACAAACAAATAAATGATTTACTTTTTGTATTTAGGCAGATTCAAGTCTCAAATGCGACACTACCATAATTTCTGTTTATAAAGTTATAAAATATATCCTTAGGAGATTTAAAATTCAGTTTTTTTCTCGGTCTTTTATTTATTACATGTTGTATTTCAGTCAATTGTTGTTGAGAATATTTTGTCAAATCAGCTTCTTTTGGAATAAATTGTCTTATCAATTTATTTGCATGTTCAATCGCACCTTTTTCCCAAGAACAATATGGATGTGCAAAATAAATAGGTATTTTTAGCTTTTTTGTAACTTTCAAATGGTCAGCAAATTCCGCCCCATTATCAGTAGTTATAGTGTGTACAAAATTCTTATATGGAATTAATTGATTAATTAGAATTTTTGCTAGGTCTTTAGCGTTTTTCCCATTAGGAAGTCGCTTTATAAATACAAAATTAGTCTTTCTTTCAGTCAATGTTAATATAGCCCCTTGTTGGTTAGCTCCTATAATGGTGTCCATTTCCCTACCGATAGCTATCGGTACCCAAATCGACTTTTATTATCTACAACTACTGGTCTTTCCTCAATAGAAACACGATTAGCAATGGGATAATGCCTGCCTACTGGTCGTTTTCGGTGTTTAAGTCGATGCCGTGTAAACTTATATAAGTCTCCTCCATTCTCTTTGTTAGACCGTATATATTGATATATTCTTTCCGCACTAACCATCGGTAAACCATTGGCTTTACAATAACCAACAATTTGCTCTGGAGACCAATATTCTTCCATATATTTCTCAATAAGTCTTTTACAGTTTTCATCGAATTTTCGATTTGCTGTAAACCGATCTTTTCTATCACAAGCATATTCATGTGCTAGTTTTGAAGAATATCTCCCTGTATTCGTACTATTCCTTTTAATTTCTCGAAAAACAGTAGAACGATGGATGTTTAAAGTTTTAGCTATAAAATCTTTTGACTTTTTAATCTTTAGATATGCTTCAATAACATATCTTTGTTCTAAGGTAAGATGACTCATAATTTTGCAACTTTTGGTCGAGGACACAAAATAGTGATTTTTACCATTTCAGGTGAGAGGGCTTTATGCCCTTTCATTTGAAAAAATCAATTATTGTATGACCAAATGTCGCATTTACTATTTGAACTTACTTTATTATTGAAATAAATTAATTTAGATTCATATTTAATAATTACTTATGAAAAAGATCATTTTAAACTCTCTTTTGATTGTTGCCACTGTTTTTATAGTTTCTTCTTGTAAAAAGGATTATACGTGTACTTGTGCTGTTCAAGGCGTTGCCGTTCAGGGAGCAAGCACAACAATAAAAAATTCAACAAAGAAAAATGCACAATCAGCTTGTGATGAGTATGGGGACACGCATGTTTCTGTGAATGGGGAAATGTTTCAATTGGTTCAGGTGGCAGCAATGTCAATGTGGATGAAAATGGGAATGTTTCTATCCAAAATGTTTCTTGTAGTATCGATTAGTATTAACCCGTTATACATTTAGAATGAGACATAGGTTATAATCTTAGACCCCGACACTCCTTCGTCCGTCGGGGTGACAATCCCTAGGGAGAATCAGGCGGTCGGCTTTGCCGACCGATAGCCTTCTCTCACAATTGTCACCCCGAGAGCCTTGGTTCTTGGGGTCTATTTTTTAATAAATTCTATTTTTTACATTTTTACAAATTCAATACAATCCACATACAGTAGAAATTATTGATTGTATTTATTTTTTGTGAATGCACAATGGATTAGTATTAATATTTTAAGAATAATCATTTGTATTTGATTGTTTTTTGTAAAAAAATAATTAATTTAGGTTTATTATTAATTTATTAATTCATTAAAAACATGAAAAGAACTATATTAACTACACTAGCTATCATCGCTATTTCATTTGCGTTCACTTCTTGCAAAAAAGACTGGAAATGTACTTGTAAAACAGGAACAGGTATTATTATTGAAGAAGCTTCACAAACTTATACAAATGTTTCTAAGAAAGATGCTAAAGCTTCTTGTGATGTATTTAGCACTACATATGCTGCACCTTTCGGAGGATCTTGTAGCATAGATTAATAACCATAAATAATGCATATAAAAAGGGATTCCAGAGGAATCCCTTTTTTAGTATCTAATAATAAAATGTTCTTTTTGTTGGTGTTTTCGTTTGAGTATAATTCCAATTCGAAAAAGATCTATCGTGAGATGATAGTCCGAATTGTTTTGGAGAGATTTCCATCCTTCGAGCATATCAGAAGTCCAGCGAATATCATCCAATACGAAGATAGTTTCGTCATGGGTGAGTGGTTCTAATAACTCTAATTGGCGTAATAAACTCCTTTTACTGTGGTCTCCATCAATAAAAACTAAATCGAATTTTGTTTCTTGATTATATGCCATTAAGAAATTTTCAAAGGAATCATTTATGAATTGGACTCTGTGTTTCTGAGTAAGAGGAAAATTTTCCATAGCAAATTTACTGGTATTTGGACAGCCTTCTACGGTGATTGTGTTTACTGTATCTTTAGCGGATGTCAAAAGAAAAGTACCTAACCCTAACGATGTCCCTAGTTCTAATATATGTTGAATAGGGTAGTATTTAACTAACTTATAAAGTAACTTTCCATATTTATGATTTATCCCTGATATACTTGCAATATCTTTGACTTTACGGACTTTATTTAATTTTTTGGAACCAGAGCCAAGATCTGTAACCTCAATGGTTTGTGTGGAAGTACGGAAGTTTCTTTGCATTGTCAGAAATTCTTCCCAAATATCTTTTTGAATTGGTTGGCGCAAACATTTGTCACTAAGCTCGTATATAAATGGAGAATGTACTCCATGTCTTTTTTTAGAATATAGACAATATTTTAGGTATTCAGTAACTAAATTTATCATAATCAGTATAAATCAACGTTAAAGATACTTTAAAGCTATATACTAGATATGGAAATTAAAGAAAATTCTGCTGTGATAGAAAAATATAGAGCGCTGACCTTTGGGGAACAACCTGAGGTGATATTAGAAAGACCTTGTAAAATGGATGATGGGATTATTCATCATGCAGATTTTGAGAAGAATAAGTTTCGTTTTATTTTTAGCAGTTCTGAACAAGAAATCACTTTCTTTATTCCAGCATCTGGCTCTGGTTCGCGAATGTTTAATTTTTTGTATGATTTCTTAGATAATCCAACGGAAGAATCTAGAGGGAATACAGAAAAATTTCTTAATTCTATTTCGGATTTTGCTTTCTTTGAGTTATTGCCCTATGCATTAAAGAAAAAAGTAAAAAATTACGATGTAAACCTAGATGAATTTATTTCTTATTTGCTGAAGTCATCTGGTCTTGGTTTAGGAGATTTACCTAAAGGACTCATTCCTTTTCATCGCTCTCGGAGTTTTATTTTAAATGCCTTTCAAGAGCAGTTATTGCAAGGATTACGCGTTAAAGATGATGATATTTCTTTCCATTTTACAATCAATAAGGAATATGAAGGGAAGATAAAAGATGCGCTTTTAGCTATTCAACATTTAACAGGTCGTAGATGCAATATAACTTGGTCAGAACAGAATATATCGACTAATTCCATTGCTTTTGACGATAGTCAACAAGTTGTATATGCCAATAACGAAGAGATTCTTACCCGGCCATCTGGACACGGTGCCTTATTGAACAATTTGGATGCAATTAATAGTGATATCATCTTTATAAAGAATATTGATAATGTACAACATGAAATTTATTCACAAGATTCTATAGATTTATTCAAATATTTAGGTGGATTATTGATTGAATTTAAAAAAGAACTCAAAGCTGCATACTTAAGTGATAACCAACGAGATGAACTGACTATGCTAAACGAAAGATATCAATTTATTAGTCCAGATATGTCGTTTATAAACATGAGTAAAGATCAATTAGATGCTATTGTTTTACGACCTATACGAATCTGTGGTATGGTTAAAAATGAGGGTCAACCTGGTGGTGGACCATTTTGGGTGAATGAAGGAGGGATAATATCTAAACAAATTGTAGAAAAGGCTCAAATCAATAATAAAGGAGAACAATATAAGATTATGGTTCAGAGTCAATACTTTAACCCTGTCTTGATGGCTGTTTCCACGACGGATATTTTTGGAAATAAACTCTCTTTAACTAATTTCTCTGATCCTAATAAATATTTTAAGGTAGAAAAAACACATTTAAATAAAACTATTCATTTCATTGAATTACCAGGACTATGGAATGGAAGTATGGCTAATTGGACAAGTGTTTTTGTAGATGCTCCTTCCACTGCTTTTACACCTGTAAAGACAGTATTGGATTTATTAACTAATGCACATACTGAATCTAAACCATAGTTATTTAGATTTGTTTTACCTTTTATGGTTATAAAGTAATGAGCAGGTTTATTGGATTTATAGGATTGTGCTTTATTCTGCTGATTTTATCTAGCTCTACACCCTCTTATTCATATCGTGTTTCTTTTGGCGTAAAAATAGGTTTATTGCCTACGGGGAGTTTAACTGAATACTCCATCATTTATTATAGAGATAACAAACAAATTTCTTCTGCTCCCATTGATTTATATCAACTTGACAAAATTTGCTTAGGAGAGTGGCCTATTCCAAAGACCCAAACCTTTTTTAATTATTATGAAAATTTTGGTTTACATGATGATACTTTAGTAGATGGAACAATTGTGGATTTTAGATCTGCGTACGACTCCCTTTGGAAAATCCGCTTTGATTTCCATCCATTTAATTTTCAATCGGGGAAAGGGTGGAGTAATGGTGAAATTCGTCCTAGTTTAAAACAGCAAGCCTATTTATATCAGCGATATGGAGTGAGAGGATATGACCAAGATTCATTCTCAGATTCCGCTTTTTTTCAATTATTAAAAGATGTTTGTGATCCGATATGGATTGCAGACTATAAATCTTTATATTAGTTAAGCGTTTACGTTGCTTGTTTTAGCATTTAATTTTGGAACTATAGCAAAGGAAGAATCATGTACTTCTGCGATGGAGTGATAGAATACTGTGCCATATCCTATAGCGAGCATAGCATGAAAAGGAACCATTCCTATATCACCATAAGCTAATCTGTTAATTGCTGTTATTCCAAAAAGTAAACAAAGTATCCCTTCAAAAATAGTGACTAGTGAAATATCTTTTTTGTCATATTTATTTTCAATCTTTCCATCCTTAATAGTAGAAACATTAAACTTTGGAGTTCTAACAAATGAACTCTTTATTCCCATATAACCTTCAATTACAGCAACCGCATTATTAAGAGACAATCCCATAGATACAGTTAAGAATTGGAAGAAACGCACAAAGAATTGCCATCTAGTTTTTCTTTTATCTGCTGTTTTCTCACGATATGAATTCCAATAATAATACATAAGGAATAGAGTGGAGAGTATAAATATACTACCAAATTGGATAATGAAATTAAGATCCTCAAAACTATCTTTAATATGAAGAATGGGAAGACTTAATAAACTCATAATCACGATAAATATAAAGATAGAAGAGTTGAATAGGTGAGATAAACCATGAATCCTATCTGAGAATTTTATTCCTTTTGCAGTTAATAAACGTTTTCCCATTTTTCTAAAACATTCAGCACCTCCCTTCATCCATCTGTGTTGTTGCCCCTTTAAAGCACTCATTGTAATAGGTAGCTCTGCCGGTGCAATTACATCTTCGAGATAAATAAATTTCCACCCTTTCATTTGTGCACGGTAACTCAAATCTAGATCTTCAGTTAAGGTATCGTGTTGCCATCCACCCGCATCTTCGATGCAAGCTTTTCTCCAAATCCCTCCAGTACCATTAAAGTTGATAAAGTGTCCAACTGAATTTCTACCTACTTGCTCGATTGCAAAGTGACCATCTAATCCGAATGCTTGCAATTCCGTTAGGATAGAAAAATGTTTATTGATATGGCCCCATCTTGTTTGAACTACTCCAATATTTTCAGCCTCAAATTCTGTAATAGTTTTCTGAAGAAAGTCTGTATCGGGTAAGAAGTCAACATCGAAAATAGCAACAAATTCTCCCTTAGCTGCTGGTAGTGCTGCAGCTAATGCTCCTGCTTTATATCCGATTCGATTTGTTCTGTGAATATGCTCAATATTCACTCCGTATTTTTCTCGTACTTCAATAACTTTTTTAGCTATAACATCAACTGTCTCATCGGTTGAGTCATCTAATACTTGAATTTCAAATTTATCCAATGGATAATCCATTTGTGCTACCTGCTCAATGATTCGTTCCGCTACGTAAAGTTCATTAAACATCGGAAGTTGAATGGTTACAAAAGGGGCTTTCTCTGGGTTAAAATCAAGAGGCTTTCTTTTATCTTTTATTTGATTCTTCTTATAGTTTACAGCCAATGATAGCTGAAGAACACTATATAAAAAGATAAGGACTAAACAAAGTCCATAAATTACTAGTATGATTTTAGCTAGGAGATGTGAAAAATAATTTTCACGTCCAAAAGCATCTCCCCAATTAAACATCCATGTTGGTTCACCTAAGACGGTATCAACTAATTCAATAATATTCATTCAAATATATATATTCTCTCTGTGTGCAAATATACGTCTATTTCTAAGTTTATATAATAGAATTAGAAAAAAATAGATTATAAGTATGCTATTTTCTATATGGAGAATTTTTTAATTTAATAGCTAAAATGTAATTACTTGACTAATAGTTATTTATATAAAGTTTATTTTAAATAAACTTCATTTATTGTTTTAACATTTTTATGTTACCTTTTCTGAATATAGAGAAAATTTCCTTTGAAGATTCCTAAACTATTTTCATCTGTTAGATAGAAATTCTCATTATCGACATACATGCCTTCTTTCTGTGTCCATTCCGAATGTTCTATCACTTTTTTAATTTGCCAGTGATTATCTATCGACTGTAATGTATATATCTTTGTATATGTGAGAAGGAATATTTCTTCTTCATGTATAGATGCATCGGTAACGCTATCAATTTTCCAATTGCTTGCTGGTAATTGAATCTCTCCGATTAATCTTGCATAAGATACTTCTGAGTTAGTTGGTATTTCATATATCTTGACTATACCATCAAAGGGAATCGTTCTATTTTTTGTAAATATGAGTAAATTCCCATCTTTTATTATCATTCCTTCAGCATCATAATATAGACTTGATTTTTCGGGTGGAAAATTAATTTGTTCGGGATAACTGAATTCGATTTTTTCAGCAAATACGGTATCTTCCTCTAATATTTTTGTAATGGGAACTTTATAGATACATAGATCTTTTCGTTTGTTTGAATTGTTTCCAATATCTCCAATAAATAGATATTCCTTTCCATCAAATGCCATTGCTTCCCAATCGATATTTTTCGCATTCGTCAGGTAAGCAGTATGTATGATCTCACCTCTTCGATTAAATTGATAAATTTTCGGCTCATTTCCAGAATCATTGATGGTTAAGAATGTATTTTGATATACGATAAGTGCCGAGCTTTCTTTTAATTCTTTGGGGAGTTTGACCTTTTGTTCTTGAGACCAAGTAAGAAAAGAGTGTAAACTCAATATATAGATAAAGGAATATTTTACGAATGTATATTTATGTATCATACCTAACAAAAGTAAAATACTAAATTGAATATTTACTATTTTTGTATTTAAAATAGGGGTATAAAGATGATTCAACCTGGATCTAAAAATTGGATTGATAAATATTTTTCTTTGATTGAAGAAGAAAAGATTGATGTGCTTAAACACGCTGATATTCAATCAGATACTCTAGATGCATATTTGCATAATTTATTTTTTAAATCTGGGATTATCTTTGGTTTCCCATGTGAATTTATTTTTTTTAATGATAAAATTTCAGATAATTGGACAGATGAAGAAAAAATGTCTTTACTGCTTTTTGAATGTCTTTTATTGATTTATATTAGTGAGAAAAAACAATGTAAGAAAGAAGAACTTATCAACTCTTTATTAGAATTTTATCAGAAGTATCAAGACAATTCTTTATTCAATATTACAAAGATTATTTTCAAGGAAACAGATGGCGTCAAACTTGAGAATATTCTTAAAAGAAGAGTTCACCCAAAATCAACCTTTGGTAACCGTTTATGGATTAATTATATAGAAAATAGTTTAATCTATTTGGATGTTATTGCTTTTAGGTCATTTTTACAACATCAGCGTGAAATAACGGAAAGCTATAGTGTGTTTATGAAAGGTACTCTATATACAATCGGAGTAATGTCTTTGATTGATAAGAATATTGATGCCGAAGAAAAATCTATTCTGAATGTCTTTTTGAATTCTATATATCTCAATGAAACGGATAAAATGGAGTTTAATGATAGATTAAAGAGTCAAAACTTAACCGTGCAAGATATTACGATTCCTAAATATGCCGAAAACTTATATCGTTTATATCTCATTGATATGGCAATTCTTACTATCCATTCAGATATTTCTGAAATTAGCCAGGATTCAAGTGAGGAGATTATTCAATTAAATGAATTATGTGCTTATTTATCTATTGATCTTACTCAGTTAAGGAGTGCAATTATCTTTATTGAAAAGTTTATTATGGAGAATAATCATAAAATTATTTTCTTCCATCAAAGCACTTCTTATGAGCGATTAGTAAATAACTTTTCAAAACGCTGGATTAAAATCTTAGGAAGGAACAAAGATAAGGTTGTAGAAGAATTAAAAGAGAGCAGAGAGTTGATAGCATTAGTAAATAAGTCTCTTCAAACTGAATTAACAGATGATGAAAAAGAAAAGGTGAAATCTCAATTTGGAGATATAGTTAAGTCTCTACCTGCTTTTGCTATCTTTATGTTACCTGGAGGGATGATTTTATTGCCAATAATTTTAAAAATTATTCCCGATTTACTCCCTTCTGCATTTAGAGACAATGAGACTCCCAAATAGAGTCTATACTGGCTTTTCAGTGAGAGGTTTTACAAACTTAACGGTTTTCTCCATATAATCCGTAATTGGTTTTGGATGCCCGTCTTCGGTAGTAATAAACAAGTAGTTAATTCCATCGATTTTGTGTTGAGACATCACGTAAAAACTTTCGTGATCTACACCTACCTCATCTCTTCCTTTTACGCCATTTACGTTAAGAATAGTTTTATAATACACAAAATTATCTTCTTTTTTTAGAAACTCTACTTTATAAATTTTTTGATTTTCAAGTTCTTTAACTCTTTCACTGAAAGCATCTGTTCCACCCCAATCTTCTATGTTCAGACTGAAATTTTGTCCTACATTGATGGTCCATTTGTAATCATCCATATCATGAAGTATTTCTGGAGAAGTTGCGGCACCAATATTAGCAGTGGCATCAGGTAAATATATGAGAGCAGGAATCCCATAAGGAGCCAAACTAAATGCTTCGTAATTATCTAACCCTTCATCTATATCATCGTATTCAATAATAGGTTCGTCACTATTTCCACCGCCACAAGAAGATAGCCCTGTTAGGACTGATACACATAAGATTAGGTAAATTGCTCTCATATTTCTTAATTAGATTACGATGTGAAATTACAAATAAATTTGTAAACCATCGCAGGAAACTATAAATTTTTTAGCTGTCTAAATTATATAACCGCAAAAGGCACTAAGATTTTTTGTGCAAAGTGTGCAGATCCTAGCGACCTTCGCGTAAACTTCGTGACCTTTGCGATTTATCTTCATTGTTTTATTATTTTAAATATTTGTTGTCCTTTCTCACCTCTAATGATAAGGAAATACATTCCAGTCGCACACTTCAAAGGTGTGTAAAACTCGCCTTCTTTTCGTAAAAGGATTTCATTACCATTTAGATCAATCAACTTTATTTTATCGAGTGGCATAGCTTCTGGTAATTTGAAATTGTCTGTGAATGGGTTGGGTGATACTTGAATTTGCTTTTCTATTTTATTTTGTTGCACACCCATTGTTATTAATTCCATTGTTCCAAACATTTGCCAAAAGGCGGAGATTGTATCCCCGATCGAATTGATATAAGAAAAAGGGTAACCAGATCCTCCAGCCCCCACATTGGAGGAGAAGGTGTTTCCCCAAAAACCGCCTGATTCGTTATCAAAGAAAGATATCACTTCCATATTACTCGGTCCAGGAACGTCAAACCACCCCCCGGATGATAACTCGTTATAAGACTACCTTTTATACAGCTGTCAACACTTATAGCCTCCCAAATTATTGTTACGGGCCAATTTTTAGTAAAGATATTGATCTGTTGTAGATTAGCACTACTGCAAGTGTAATTGATGATTTGTTTTTTTGTCTCATAGGACGGATATGAGTATGGTTGCCCTTTTGGATCTGAAATCCTCACCTCTATTCCAGAAGTTTTCCACGGAATACTAGTTAAATCTACTTCATCAAAATCAGCATCAATCGAATCCGTTGCCAAAGGATCATAACCTAAAGCAATTGTATCCTTATTCCCTGCCGCATCTTCAAAATACAGCTGAAATTCGAATTCAGGGATTTGGGAGAAACCATTTACCCCTACCAGCATAAACAATAAAAGATACATGTGTTTCATAATAGTCATTTTTAAGGTTATCTGTTACGAATTTACGATAATATATTCAATTACCCGTTGTGCATTTAGAACAAAATACCAATTATAATCTTAGACCCCGAGCAATCAAGGTTCTCGGGGTCTTTTTTATAAATAATTCCTATTTTCTTACATCCTTTCAGATTAAGCATAATCCATATATAGTAGAGATTATTGATTTAATTAATTTTTGTAAATGCACAACGGGCAATCAATTAAAAAAATATATTTTGGGGTTTAGGAGTTAGAAGATACTTGAGGCAAATTACATGCAATTAAATACGTGTAAAATATACACAAAGTGTCTAAGAAAATACACATATATACAATATTCATAGATAACTATGATAGTTGTGTATAAAATGTAAACACTTAATTATCAGCAATCTATTTTCAATAGTTTAAATTTTTAAGCTAATTTTAATATGGCATAGTTTTGTTGTTATTCAGGATATAATATTTAAATAGTTTATTATGTCAACAATTGAATTTAACAACACACTGACTGCAATGGAAACCCACCTTTTGGCATTTGCAATGAATTATACCCGAAATAAAGAGGATGCACAAGATTTAACACAAGAAACTATGTTGAAAGCCATCCGATATAAAGAGCAATATATCCCACAAACCAATTTTAAAGCATGGGTATTTACTATTATGAAGAACACCTTTATCAATCAATATAGAAGACGTGTTAAATCTCGAACTATTTTTGATAATTCAACAGACTATTATTTATTAAACAATACTTCTGTTTCTACAAGTTCTCCATTACATCAACTTACGAATCAAGAGGTTATTAAAAAAATTGATCAATTGGAGAATGAATATAAAGTACCTTTTGAAATGCACTTTGCCGGATATAAATACAAAGAGATATCTGATAAATTGGATATTCCATTGGGAACAGTAAAAAGTCGAATTTTTATCGCCCGTAAGAAATTAATGGAAGCAATGCCTGAATATCAGTTCAGTGAAAATTAAAAATTAACTAAATATAGAGAACCTGTTTCAAAGGTCAATATTGACAGCGAAACAGTAGGTGTTTAAAAAATGGTGTAAGCCTGTACTGAGCTTGCTGAAGTGCAGGATTTCGCCATTTTTGAGGCACCTATATATAAATTTTGTAACTTGCACAAAAAAACTGGACGACAAATTATGATTAAAATTGGAAGAAGAACAACTTTTAATTCGGCACATAGACTCAACGTTCCAACCTGGTCGGAAGAAAAGAACCAACATGTTTTTAGGAAATGCAATTCTCCTAATTATCATGGACACAATTATGTGCTTGAAACTTGGATTAAAGGTGAAGTTGATAAAGAGACAGGGTTTTTAATAAACCTCACTGACTTAAAGAAGATTATAAAAGAAGAGGTGGAGGATAGATTTGATCATAAGAATTTAAATTTAGATGTCCCTGAGTTTCAAAACCTAAATCCAACTGCTGAAAATATTGCGAAAGTTATTTATGAAAGGTTAAAGCCTAGACTGCAAGCGTATGAGTTAATTGTTAAGTTATACGAAACAGAAAATAACATCGTAGAATATTCAGGAGAATAGCTAAAATCCCAAAACAAGTAATTACTTTCATAGGAATACCATAAAAATAGAGTGATATTCCGCATTAAGCAATATATTTGTGACAAATTTTAAATTATGAGTTTAGTTACTGTAGGAAGTGTTGCGTTTGATGCCATTGAAACCCCGTTTGGAAAGACCGATAAAATTATTGGTGGCGCAGGAACTTATATTGCTTTTTCATCTTCTTATTTTGTGAAGAAACAGAATATTGTTGCAGTTGTAGGTGAAGATTTTCCTCAAGAAATGTTGAATAAATTAAGCAATAAGGGAGTTAACCTAGAAGGCCTTCAAATTAAACAAGGGAAAAAATCTTTTTTCTGGTCTGGTCGTTATAACAACGATATGAACTCTAGAGAAACCTTAGTAACGGAATTAAATGTATTAGGAGAATTTGACCCAATTATTCCAGATTCTTATCAAGATTGTGATTATTTAATGCTCGGAAATTTGAGTCCAGAGGTTCAACTAAAAGTTATGGAACGTCTTCATAAACGCCCAAAATTAGTTGCTATGGATACTATGAATTTCTGGATGGATGTGGCAATGGATGATTTAGCTAAAGCATTAAAAAAGATTGACCTTTTAATTATAAACGATGAAGAAGCACGTCAGCTTTCTAAAGAATATTCTCTGGTAAAGGCAGCGAGAATCATTCGTGATATGGGTCCAAAGCATTTAATTATAAAGAAAGGAGAACATGGAGCCTTATTGTTTTATGGAGATAAAGTGTTTTCTGCACCAGCTTTACCATTAGTCGATGTTTTTGACCCAACAGGAGCAGGAGATACTTTTGCAGGTGGTTTTATGGGGCATTTAGCAGCAACGGATGATATTTCATTTGAAAATATGAAACGAGCTATTATTGCAGGTTCTGCAATGGCTTCTTTTTGTGTTGAAAAATTTGGAACGGAACAGTTAGAAAACCTTACGCGTGCTCAGATTGAAAATAGAATCCATGAGTTTGTACAACTAACTGACTTTAATTTAGTAAATCTTATTTAAAAGCATTGACTATGGAAAAAAGAGCTTTTATTGATGATTTGAAAAAACTAACAGAAACTGAAGATATTTTAGCAGTTGGAAGGGATGTAGATGAACTTCGTCAACAATTTGAAGATTATCTGTTAGAAGCAAATCGTCTAATGCAGGTGGCAGAATTGGAAGCACGTGAGAAAGGGGAAGAATTGGAACAAGAAGATTGGATTTCTCCGTTAAAGAATGAATTTTATGAAATCTTTTCTGCATATAAAACGCAACAAAAGGAATTGAGGGATAAACAACGTGCCTTTGAAGAAGACAATCTTCGTCAGAAAAGAGCACTTATTAATCAGTTCCAAGCATTAATTGCGGATGAAGAGAATATTGGAGTAGCTTTCTCTACTCATAAAGAAATTAGCGAGAAATGGAAAACTATTGGCGATATTCCACGTGTAAAACGTCATGAAATTCAACAAGAATTTAGTCGTTTACAAGAAGAATTCTTCTACAACATGCGCATTTATAAGGATATTAAAGAATATGATTTCCAGAAGAATTTTGAAGCAAAGCAAAATATCATATCTAAATTACAGTCTCTTGTAAATCAGAATGAAATAAAAAATCTAGAAGTTGGAATCAAAGAACTTCAAAATGATTGGGAAGATATTGGTCCTACCAAACAAGAATTGTGGGATAAGATTAAGGATGAATATTGGGCGACTGTCAACCAAGTTTATGATAAAATTCGTTCTTTCTATGAGGAACGTAAGAAAAAGAGCGAAGAAAGTATCCAACAAAAGAAGGAACTTATTCAAAAGATGGAAGAGATTCTTGCTTCTGAGCGCGACTCTGTTAAAACATGGACAAAGCATACACAGCAGGTATTGGATTTACAGGATAAGTGGAAACATACAGGTATTGGCCAGCGCAAGGAGAGCGAACAAGTATGGAAAGATTTTCGAGGATTGTGTGATCAATTTTTTGAATTGAAAGGAAACTTTTTTTCTGTTGCTAATCAAGAGTTTGATAAAGTAGCTAAATATAAGGAAGGATTAATACAAAAAGCGCTAAAACTAAAGGATAGTACCGAATGGAATGAAACTTCAAAAGCTTTTATACAATTACAACAGGATTGGAAACGAGCAGGTAATGCTGGAAAGAAATTTGAACAAAAATTATGGAAAGAATTCCGTTCGGCGTGTGATTATTTCTTTAATGCCAAAGAGAGCTACCAAGCAGAACAAGAAAAAAGTTTTGAAGGTAACTTAAAAGAAAAACAAACATTAATTGAGGAAATTAAAGGATATACATTGCCTACTGATAAAAAGGAGGCACTCCAAATCTTAAAAAGTTTTTCCGAACGTTTTGCCTCTATAGGATATGTGCCAAATCAGCAAAAGAATCAAATTTTTGACGCGTATAAAAAGGCTATCAACGCGCATTATGAGGCATTGGATCTGAAAGGTGTAGAAAAGGAGAAAGTCATGTTCCAAGCACGTTTAAATACGCTCCAAGGAAGTAGTGATGCTGCTGAGATGCTAGCAAAAGAAAAATTTGCTATTCGCAACGAAATAAACAAAGTAAAACAACAAATCATTCAATACGAGAATAATCTTGGGTTTTTTGCAAATTCAAAAGGAACAAATCCATTGCTGGAACAAGCTGAAAAAAGTTTAAAAGCAGAACAGTTAAAATTGGAGGCGTTAAAAGAGAAACTAAAAATGATTCCAAATGAATAAGATTTACAATGCGTGGATTTTAATCATTTCTTTACTAACTCTTCCCTTTGCTTTCTTTACGGGAGTGAATGAGGTGTATGGAGCTTGGGACATTTCTTTGAAAGATTATGCACATCGCGATTTCATTTTTGCGCTATCTGCTGGTTTAATCCTTCTAATTGGTGTACATCGTTCCGTTCGTAAATGGGCAGGAATACGTATAGTTAACCAGAAGAATAAATTTGTATTTAATGCAGAAATTAGTACGGCTAGAAGAAAGAGGGTTATCTTATTCAATACAATCGAGATAGTATTTTTCTTTTTGCTTAGCATAGTCTTTGTTTTATTTTCTGTCTATGCTAGCATTATTTCTTTGGTTTTCTTTCTGTTTATTATAGATAATTTTTTGAATACCTTGTTAGGTATTTATGGTAAAAAATATCGAATAGGAATTACCAATAAGGCAATTGTTGCTGTCGATAGAGAAGTGATTGCTATTTATTTTAAAGGATTAAAACGAATTTCTTTTTGTGAAGAAAGCTTGGTGTTTGAGTATGTAAATGAACTTGTATTAGAACTTCCTTTTGAAAATGTTTCGCTTGAAGATAAAGAACAGTTTATAACTGTACTAAAAGAAAAAGTGGACTTAACAAAGGTGTATGTGGCCGGCCTATAATATTTTCACAAATTTTGGCAGGTGATTCAATTAGAATACTATAATGTTGAGTGAATTATTCTCATATTTGTAAACTTAATTAATAAACTATGGATTTTTGGATTAAAGCAGCACAACTGATTCTGTCACTAGCAATTCTTATTGTTTTACATGAATTTGGACATTTTATAGCAGCTCGTGCATTTAAGATACGTGTGGAAAAATTCTATTTATTCTTTGACCCTTGGTTTTCTATTTTTAAAAAGAAAATTGGTGATACAGAATGGGGTATTGGTTGGCTGCCTTTAGGTGGGTATGTGAAAATTGCCGGGATGATTGATGAATCCATGGATAAAGAACAAATGAAACAACCGCCAAAGGAAGATGAATTTCGTTCTAAACCAGCTTGGCAACGTTTGATTGTTATGATAGGTGGGGTTACCGTTAACGTTATCCTAGGCTTCCTGATTTATATTGTTGTAGTGGCTGCTTGGGGTGATAATGTGGTAAGCAATCAAACGCTAAAATATGGCATAGCTGTAGATGAGAATTTTAAAAAATTAAATACGGGCATTGAAGATGGTGATTTAATTACAAAAGTAGATGGACAGGAGGTTGAAAATTTTAATTTAATCAATCTACAAATCTTCCTTCGTGGCGCTCGTACTTTAGAAGTTGAAAAACCTTCTGGAGAAAAGCAAACTATCCAATTAGAAAAAGGCATTAATAAATGGATGTGGGAACACGACGCTATTATGGCATTCAATCCTCGTTTTCCTATTGTTGTTGATTCTGTAATGGAAAATAGAGATGTATTTAAGAAGGGATTGCGTAAGGGAGATAGTATTGTGTCATTAAATGGTATTGAAACGCCTTTCTTTAACAACCTAAAAGCCCAACTTAATAAACTAAAAGAAGATACTGCAAATGTAACTATCGGATTTTACCGCAATGGAGAATATCAAGAGCTAGAAACTTATGCTGATGTAAATAAAACGATCGGTTTTCAACCTGCTAATCCAGAGTGGCTGGTTCCTACTCATCGTGACTTCTCTTTTGGAGAAGCTATTCCTTTGGGATTTGAAAAGGCTATTTGGACTATGCGTGATTATGCAGCACAACTCCCTCTAATATTTACATCTAAAGGGGCAAAAAATGTTGGTGGATTTGGAGCTATTGGAAATTTATTCCCTTCTACCTGGGATTGGCATGTTTTTTGGGCAAATACAGCGTTTATTTCATTAGTATTAGCGATTATGAATATTTTACCAATCCCTGCGCTTGATGGTGGACATATTGTCTTCTTGTTGTATGAAATGATAACAGGAAAGGAAGCTCCTCAGAAAGTACTAGAATATGCACAATTAGTTGGTTTTGTTTTATTACTCGCTCTTTTTGTGTATGCCAATGGAAATGATCTCTATCGTTTCTTGTTTAAGTAGCGCCTTTTGAATGTAACACATGCTGTTTATCCTAAGATAATTGCGATTTATCCTATTATTGAGAGTAACAGTAAACTGAAATTGTAAATTTGATTAAATAAAAAATAAAAAATGAGAAAGATTACATTAATTACCGCTTTAATATTGTCTGTTAATTTTGTATTTGGACAAAATTTTACAGTTAAATATGACTTAAAAATGAAGTCAAGCAACCCACAAGTACAAGCTCAATTAGGAATGATGGAAGGTTCCAAATTAGCTATATATACCAAAGGAACTCAATCCAGAACGGAATCTAACATGGGTGCTTTTATTACAACAATCAATGTCATTGATGCAAAAAAGAAAAAGGGAATTCTACTTATGGATGGCATGATGGGTAAGATTGCTTCACCGTATGATTTGAATCAAGCTGATGATGAAAATGACATTAACAAGGCTGAAATCCAATTTGTAGATGAGACAAAAGAAATCTTGGGATATAAGTGTAAGAAAGCTATTATGAGTATGGGGGAAGAAGCAGAATTTACATACTGGTACACAGAAGATATTAAAATAAGTCCAGAAGCTATGGGAAAATATGTTAGCAATAAAATACCTGGACTTCCATTGGAATATACCATAGAACAAGAACAAGTAACGTTAAATTTTGTGGCAACTTCTGTTGAAAATTCATTGAAAGAAACAAAAGGAATGTTTGATGTAAGTGTTCCAAAAGGATATACTGTTAAAACTATGGAGGAAATTTCTAAAATGGGAGGCGGCCTCTAAAATGAATATTGAATTATGAAATCACTATTATTATCTCTGAGTGTTCTATTATCTATTGGGTTGAACGCTCAAATTACCAAAGGACAGATTAGTTACGATGTAGATTACTCCTCTGATAGCCCTGAAGCTGCTCAATACATGGAGCGTTTACAAAACAGCTCTTTAGATATTTATTTTACAGACGGAATTTTAGCTAGTAATTCTGTGATGGGAGAGTTTATGACTTTGAAAAGTGTAAGCGTCCAAAGTCTGGATTCAACCTTTATATTTATGGATGGAATGATGGGGAAAATAGCCATGCGTTTATCTAATAAAGAGAATCAGGATGATAGAAACAGCCAAAGTTTAGTGGCAGATGATGCTAAAGTTGAGTTAATAGATGAAACTAAGAAGATTGCTGGATACGATTGTAAGAAAGCTATAATTACTCAAAAGGATGGAGAAACTTCTGAAGTTTGGTACACAACTGCTATCTTACCTTCTTATAGAGGGGGCACTTACTTTTCAGATAAAATTCCGGGAGCAACTATGGCAATTACTGCTAAAATGAATGGAATGGATGTGAAAATTTCTGCCTATAGCGTAAAAACTAAATTTAAGAAAGAAGAAGAAATATTTAGTACGGCTACTCCAAAGGGGTATAAAGTAATGACTCCTGAAGATATGAAGAAGATGCGAGGAGGCAGATAGTTTATTGAAATATTCTAAAAGCACGGGATTCCCGTGCTTTTTTTATGCTTTCTAGTCTGCCAGACGTATTGATGTTTCAAAGCGCATCTTAACATTTCCTTTTCCTTTGATTGTTGAATTTTCTGTGTCTGAAAATTCTCCTTTTACTGAAAATTCAATTATACCTCCTTGCGGATTAAAATCTATAATTTGTACATTTCCTTTGGTGAGTGTGTATGTTTTCTCCCCTAGTCTAACAATCATCTTTACACCCTTTTTTGCATTCTGCTCGGGATCTGCTGCATAATCTCCTTTATAGTGAGTAAGAATTGTTGTATTGTTTTTGAAATAGACTTGAATTTCTTCACCTTCAGTCCCTTTAATTAGAGTATTGATAGTGCTGGAGTTAAAACTTAAAGCATTTAATTTCCCTTCAAATAGCGTAATGTCGATGATTTCTTGGTCAAGAGTTAGCTTTACTTCTCCTAAATGCAGAAACTCGGAACTGTTTCCTTTCTTTTTTATCTTCTTCTCTGCGTCATCTTTCACGCGAATATATTCACCATTCCATTTTCCTTTGGGAAGACTATCATACGTAAGAACATCAGTAGATTGTTTGTTTTTGTTTGTTTCGTTCTTACAAGATGGAAAAAATAGTGTTATGGATGCAATAATCACCCATACTATTTGCCAGTCTCGCCTCCTTTTGAAAAATGTTTGTTCTTGTTCCATTTTTTCTTTCCGTAAAATTTTTTGTTTTTTGTTTTCTCTTTTACCTCCCAGATGGGTGCCTCTCCTAATTCTACAGGCAAGGGGGTAACCGGAATCTCCATTTCAATTAATTTTTGAATACGCGCTAGACGCGCCATGTCCTTCGGATTAATTAATGAAATAGCTTCTCCTTTTGTATTAGCTCTTGCTGTTCTACCCACTCGATGCACATACTCTTCTGCATCCCCAGGCACATCATAATTAATCACCAAATCAATATCCTGAATATCAATTCCTCTACTCATCACATCTGTAGCTACTAGCACAGGAACCCTTCCTGAACGGAATCCCCGCAATACTTCTTCTCTTTCTTCTTGCTCTAGATTAGACGAAATTCCCTTCGTAGAGGGTTGGATGGTACGCATAAATCGAGTGATTTCAACAACTTTATCTTTGGTTGAAGTAAAAATAATAATCTTCTGGTAATGTTTGCGTTCGTTTAGAATATGTTCTAGTGTTTTATTCTTTTGTTCATCAAAACATAAATAAACAGATTGTTTTACCCCTTCGGCCGGTTTTGAAAGAGATAAATTAATCTCGATAGGATCTGTCAATAAATTTTTAGCTAATTTTCTTATTTCAGGAGCCATCGTGGCGCTAAATAGAAGCGTTTGTCTATTCTTAGGTAATTTATTAATGATTGTTGTTAAATCATCAATAAACCCCATGTCCAACATACGGTCTGCTTCATCTAAGACAAGATGTTTGAGTGATGAAAAATCCACATAACCAAGTTTTAAATGGGAGATTAATTTACCTGGAGTTGCTACAATAATATTTGTTCCTCCCACGAGCGCATCTTTTTGTATCTGCCAATCTTTTCCATCTCCCCCACCATAAATTACAGTAGAGCTTACTGATACAAAGTAAGCTAATCCTTGTATTTGTTGCTCAATCTGTATTGCTAATTCCCGTGTGGGAACTATAATTAGCGTATTGATATCATCTGTAGGATTTTGAGATAAGTAATTCAATATTGGAAGTACAAAGGCTACTGTCTTCCCAGTTCCTGTTTGTGCACAACCGATTATATCTTTTCCTGCCAAAATCTCCGGAATGGCATATTCTTGAATAGGAGTTAATTCTTTATATCCCATATAATCAATGGCATTGAGTAACTCCGATTCTAAATGTAATTGGGTAAATTCCATACTACAAAAGTAATGATATTTGTGTGAAAGTTAGAATGCATTGTATTTATTGCTTACTCGTTGAATATTTAGAATAAAATACATATTATAATCTTAAACTCCGACACTCCTTCGTCTATCGGGGTGACAATACATTGAGAGAATAAGGCGGTCGGCTTTGCCGACCGAAAGTAGCCCTATACTATTGTCACCCCGAGAACCTTGGTTGCTCGGGGTCTATTTGTAAATTATTCCTATTTTTTATATCTTCAAAAATTCAATACAATTCATATACAGTAGAAGTTATTGCTTATTTAGATTTATCTATCCAAAAAATAAAATAACTTTGACACTTGAACGTTTACGTTGAACATGAAAGGATTAATATTATTTTATTTCGTTTTATTGATTTTCTCTACTGTGACTTCCCAAGTGGAAATGGAAAAATGGAGAATGCATGTATCACCTAATGTGGCTGAGGATGTGGTATATGCCGACGGCTCTGTTTTTGCTATATTAGGGAATGCTTTATTAGAATATGATATTGAAAAAGAAGAGCAATCTTTATGGGCATATACTAATTTCTTATCGGATGTATCTCCTTCATCTATAGCGTATGATAAGAAGACAAAAACAGTTATAATTGGCTACGAGAATGGAAATCTTGACTTGCTAAAAAGTAATCGAATTTATAATATTCCTGCAATTAAATTAGCTAATACGAATGGTGTTAAACGTATAAATAAGATTACAACAAGAAATGGATTAGCATATCTATCAACTGGGGTTGGAATCGTTGTAATTGATTTGCAAAAAAAAGAAGTAAAAGACACGTACCATCCTTCGAATGAGAAT
The DNA here is from genome assembly GCA_023957385.1 of Brumimicrobium sp. Lineage (NCBI taxonomy): Bacteria > Pseudomonadati > Bacteroidota > Flavobacteriia > Flavobacteriales > Crocinitomicaceae > Brumimicrobium > Brumimicrobium sp. The sequence continues at coordinate 359,780 of JAMLGZ010000001.1, forward strand.
TTAGATTTTCTGGATATTGCTTTTTATAATGATAGTATTTATGCGATAGATAAAAATGGAGTGTATGTAGGAAAAATTTCTTCTCCATTTTTGATGGATCCTTCTCAATGGAAAAAGAAAAATACTATTCCAAGTTACGCACCTAAGGGTAAATATACCAATATAGAAGCCTTTGGAGATGATTTATTCCTATTGTTTTATTCCGACTCTGTTTATTTCGGCGATACTCTCTATAAGATAAATTCAGGCAACTTAGAGATTTTTGAGACTAACGAGCTAATTCGCAATATCCAATCAGATGATGGTTTTTTCCTTGTTTCTCATTATGATAATCTTAAAATATATGATGGAGATTATAATCAAGTAGAAAAAATATTTCAATCAAAAGAAGGTAATCACGTTTATCCAAATGGCGCTTGTTCATCGAATAACGGATTTTATATTGCGGATAGTGACGAGGGTCTATTTTGGGTGAAAGATAATTACAATAATAAATACATTAATTTCCAAGGTCCTAGGCATAATTCAGTGTATCGTGTGAAATGGACAAAGGATAAATTGTCTATTGCTTGTGGGGGTATTGGGGGTTCAGGTCCTTTATTCAGTAAAGATGGAGGTAGTGTAATGGAAAATGAGCAATGGATTTCAACTGAAGTATTTAAACAGCCTATGTTAAATAATACCCATACATGGGATTTTATTTCAACAGCAATTAACCCTACAAATAAGGATATTGTGGCTTATGGAACAAACTCTGGAGTTCCATTAATTATTACGGATAAAGGAAAAGTGGTAGATACTTTTGGTTTTTATAACAGCCTTATTGAAGAAACGGGGAATATAGGATGGGGAAATATTGCGGATATGAGTTACGATGATAATGGAAATTTATGGGTATTAAATGGATATTCTATTAAACCTATTAAGGTTATGACGAGTAATGGTACTTGGTACGACTATAATATAGGAAGTAATGTAAATAATAGAGTGGCATTACGTTTCTTAATAGATAGGAACGGTATTAAATGGGCTAGTTTTAAAGAACTCGGATTGGTAGCTTTTGATGATAATGGTACATTAAGCAATTCGGGGGATGATCATTATAGATTATTTACTACGGGCGTTAATGATGGAGCTTTACCTTCCTTTAATGTATACGCCATAGCTTCCGATTTTGATAATAATATTTGGATAGGAACGGAAGAAGGAATGCGTGTTTTGTATAATACGGAGAATATCTTTACGGCTTCTCCTGGACAATATAATTTCCAGAAATTGCTAATTGAGTATGGAGAAAATGTTGAAATTGTTTTGGGAACCACCCATATAACCGCAATTGCCATAGATGGAGCTAATAGAAAATGGATAGGTACAGCTACTTCAGGTGTATTCCTTCTTTCTCCGGATGGGTTATCCATAGAAAGAAAATTCACTACTGAGAACAGCCCCTTACTCAGTAACTCAATTATGGATATTACCATAAACCAAACAACAGGAGAGGTGTTTTTTGTAACTGAAAAAGGACTTGTGTCTTATCGTTCAGATGCCTCCCAAGGGGATGATGAATTCTCAAATGTCAAAATTTTCCCAAACCCTGTATATCCTAATTTTGATGGGGTTATAACCATTCAAGGTGTAGCATATAATTCTGATGTAAAAATTACAGATGCTTCCGGCAAATTAGTATATCAAACACATTCTAATGGAGGAACTGCCACTTGGAATGGTAAAACGATGGATGGTAAACCTGTTTCTACAGGTGTATATCTTATCTGGTCAAGTATTGATAGTGATGAATATAAAGGAAGACATGTAGGTAAGATTCTAATAATTAATTAATCATGAAGCAAATCCAACATGGGATATTACTTAAAAAAATTAATTATAGTGAATCCAGTCTAATACTCCATTTCTTTACATTAGAAGAAGGTTTTCAGGCAGGTATTTTTCAAGGAGGTAAAAAGAAGAAGGGAAATATACTTCAAGCTCTTAACATAGTTGAAATATCATTATCTAAAAGGGTAGATAGTGAATTGAATAAGATTCACGAAGTGAATTTGATATATACCCCACAATCTATACCCTACCATCCTATTAAAAGTGGGTTAGCTTTTTTTATGACAGAAGTATTGGCTCAGGTTCTATCAAGAAGCGAAAAAGATGTGACTTTATTTGAATTTCTCGAAAAAGAAATACAATGGATTGATTTATCAGATGAATTAACGAATTATCCGTTATGGTGGATGATCAAGTTGATTGAAAAATTAGGACTGGGGATACAGACAGAAGAGCATGGAGATACTTATTTTGATTTGTTGGACGGTACTATCTTAAAATATAAACCAAACTCTCATCAATATATTCAAGATACGACAATTCCTCTTCTATCGGAATTAGTTAGCTTAGACAAAAACACCTGTATGGCCAAGGTAATTCAAAAAACAGATAGAAGGGTTTTGTTAGAGCATCTTATTCTGTATTATAAGACACATATACAAGGATTTAAAACTCCGCATACAATACAAATTATGCAAACTATATTTGAATAGATAATGTAGCTTTTTGGTCATACTTTTACTGAAAACCTTTTTTCTTTTAAACTGTTAGCTAAAGAATAGTTAACTTTGCATCCCAAATGATTTGATATGATTCAAACTGATATAATTATAATTGGAGCAGGTCCTGTTGGACTTTTTACAATATTTGAGGCGGGACTTTTGAAATTACATTGCCATCTGATTGATTCTTTACCTGTACCAGGTGGACAATGTGCAGAAATTTATCCTAAAAAACCAATTTACGATATACCTGGATTCCCTTCTGTTTTAGCGGGAGACTTAATTGATAATTTAATGGAACAGGCTGCACCTTTTAAGCCTGGATTTACCTTAGGTGAGGCAGCGGTGAAGATTGATAAAGCAGAGGATGATATGTTTATTGTCACAACGAATAAAGGTACTCAACACATGGCACCTGTCGTTATCGTTGCAGGAGGATTGGGAGTTTTTGAACCTCGAAAACCACCTATTTCCTCTCTTGAACAATATGAAGATAGAGGGGTAGAATATATCATTAAGGAACCTGAATTATATCGTGCAAAGGAATGCGTGATTGCTGGAGGAGGGGACTCGGCTTTAGATTGGGCTATTTATTTAGCGGATAGAAAAATTGCTTCGAAAGTCACTTTGGTACATAGAAGAGATTCTTTCCGAGGCCACTTAGACTCTGTTCAAAAGGTGATGGATTTAGCTGCTGCGGGAAAGATTAATCTACTTACGAATAGCGAGGTAATAGATATTCAAGGAGATGGAAAAGTAGAGAGTGTAACTGTTAAGCACGATACTGAAGGAGAGTTTATTTACAAGACGGATCATTTTATTCCGTTATTTGGATTAAAACCTTCATTAGGACCTATTGCTGAATGGGGCTTGGAGATTGAGAATAACGCAATTAAGGTAGATACACGTGACTACTCAACTAATATTCCTGGAATATTTGCTGTGGGTGATATCAATACTTATGAGGGAAAATTAAAATTAATCTTATGCGGTTTTCATGAAGGTACGCTTGCTGTTCAATCGGCTTTTGCACGTATTCACCCAGAAAAGAAAAATGTATTAAAATATACAACTGTAAACGGAGTTCAAGGTTTTTAAAATAGCACATGGCAAAACTAATTTCATTTAATGTTAACGGAATCCGAGCAATCATTGAGAAGGATTTTATAAAGGATATGCGAAATCTCAACCCTGATGTCTTATGTCTGCAAGAAACAAAAGCCCAAGAAGATCAGGTAAATGTAGCTCTTAGAGATTTTTCTGATTATCATATTGTTTCCAATTCTGCGGTAAAGAAAGGGTATTCAGGGACGGCTATTCTGAGTAAAGAAAAACCTATCAATGTGATTTATGATATTGGGGTTGAAGAACACGATCAAGAAGGGCGTGTTATTAGTGCTGAATTTACGAATTATTATGTAGTGGTTGTGTATGTTCCAAATTCTGGGGATGAATTAAAACGCTTGGAATATAGAGGAACATGGGATCAGGCATTTTTGGCACATCTTAAAAAATTAGAAGCCCATAAACCGGTGATTGTTTGTGGAGATTTTAATGTGGCGCATAAAGCAGTTGATTTAGCTAGGCCAAAGGATAATTACAACAAACATGCAGGTTTTACCCAAAAGGAAATTGATGGAATGGATGCCTTCATTCAAAATGGATTGGTAGATACATTTCGCCACTTTTATCCAGATACGGTGAAATACTCATGGTGGAGTTACAGAGGTGGAGCTAGAGCAAGGAACGTGGGCTGGAGAATTGATTATTTTCTAGTGAGTGAATCTTTATTAAACAGAGTCACAAAGGCTGAGATTTTAAATGAGATTCATGGCTCTGACCATTGTCCCGTTTTACTAGAAATTAAGGATTAAAAATACGCAATATATCCGAAGTGTATTTTACTGTCACGTATCTGAATAGGATTGTTTTGTTGACTTCCTAAAGCGTATGAGATTGAGAAAATCCCTATTTTTGTTCCAAAACTATATCCCAAACCAAATCCATAAGGGTGATCATTGCGATATTCCACAGCTGTATTTTCATAGAAAGTTTGATCAAAAAATGCAAATGCATGAGAATTCTTATCCACTAAGAAACGATATTCTATACTAAAAACAGAGAGTGTGGTCGCCAGTAAGCTCTCTTCACTAAATCCACGTTGTGTGTTGAGTCCCCCAAATCGATATAATTCATTTTTGAATATATTCGGGGCGTAATACGTTTGCGTTGTATTAGATAGTCTAATTATGTGTCTTTTAACTAGGGGAATAAATACGGAAATATCTAACCTCCCTTTAAATGTTGTGGATGTTAGTGTGGTATCTTTCCCTGCTTCATTACTTTTACGTATTCCTGCAGAAGATTCAACTTCTATGAGTAAACCTTTACTTGGATTCTGGATATAATCTACTTTATTATAAAAGAATGAGATTCCATAGTTGTTACTCTTTACGGTGGAAAATTCACCTGTTGTAGAAGATGAGGTTCCTTGTAATAAGTTGGAATTATCTAATTCATAAAACACTTTAAGATAAGAACCTCCCAACAAGAAGTATTGCATACCCGCATGAAAGTTAAGAGTTAGGTAACTCGAGTCGCGTTTGTATAAATTGAATTTTGTATCAATTCCAAATGGAGTATTAAACATGAAAGGATAATTCAGGCGAAGCTTTAATTCCTGTGTTTGTGGCTGGTAACTTCTCCAGTTTATATCTAATAATTCCCCTCTTTTTAATAGATTTTGTAATTTAAGACGAACATCTCCTGTCACAGTTGTCTTCTTTGTAGTAGGGTCTGGTTGTATACCTATAATACCATTAATTAAGCTAACAGGATTGTTTTTTAGATATACATATAATTCAGCACCTTCTGGTTTAAAAAGAATTTCGGCTGGCTTTATTTCTTTGATAAATTGTACTTGTTCTATCCTTCTACTAATCCCCCGAATTAAATCTGAATTATATGGATGTCCTTCTTTGATGGATATAATATTTTGAACAAATTTCTTATTTATTTTCTGATCACCTTTGACAAAAATTTGTGTAATCTTCACCAAAGGTCCCTTCTCAATAATTAGTTGTGCATGGGAACCTTTTATTTGTAAACTATCTATTTTCAAAAATACTTTAGAAAATGGATAACCCGTGTTATTCAGATATGAACTGATATTTTTAAGCATACTCTGCACTAAACGAGGACTAAATGGGAAGTCACCCATAATTTTCTCATTAATCGAAGGAGTTTTTTTAATGATGTACTCATCTTCCTTTTTAATATTTATGTGGATATTTTCGAATTTCTCACCTTTGTAAAGCTGAACATAAGCCGTATCGTTTTTCCAATTAAGACTATCTATTGAGGCTAACACAAATCCTTTCTTTATTAACTTAAACTGGCGTTGTTGCAGGAAAGTTTCTACTTCTTTCTTTGTTTTAAAAGTGTAAAAGTCTTTCTTAAATTGGAATTCTTTTGCTTGGTGGATACTTAAAAAATATGTTTGTTGACTCCATAATGTAATGGAACTTAAAAGACTTAATATCAACAATATTCTTATCATTCGGCAATATCTAACGAGTTCTTTCGTTGATTATTTTTAAAATAGTTATCGAATATATTAGATTTTTTTTCGTTTTCCGATGATTTTCTATATATTTGCCCTTTAACAATAACAATTAAACAAATAAAACTATGAAGAATATCTTGCCTATAATCTTTATTGGAGCGTTAGTTTTAGCAATCGCTTCTTCATGTGGTTCTTCTAGAGCTAGTTGTGATGCATACGGTAATGTTAATACACCAACTCAGCAATCAGATTTAGCTAGTAAATAATAGCTTGAACCTTACTAATAAAGAATTAAAGGTAGAAACCAAGAATGGTTAATACCTATTTTTCTTTTAATAATAAATCTATATCATCCATGAGTGTATTCACTTCTTGTGGATTAGTCCCATCATAATATCCTCTTATCTGTAGCGCACGATCGACTAATACGAAGTTATTTGTATGTATAAAATCTGAGTTAGCATCACCTAGATTGCGGGCCTCAGCAGGCTTCAGTACAAAGAATGAATTTCTGGCCAATTGGTATAATTCTTCCTTTTTTCCAGTTAAGAAATGCCATTGCCCCTTTTGTGCTTGGTGCTTTTCTGCGTAAGCTTTCAGAGTTTCAACGGTATCTATATCGGGGTCAACCGTAAAACTTAATATCTTAACTTCATCATTTCCTCTAAATCGACTTTGTACCCGCATCATTTCATCTGTCATAATGGGGCAGATAGTTTGGCAGGTAGTAAAGAAATATTCAGCAATAAATATTTTTCCTTTTACATCTTGAAGGGATACTTTTTGATTGTATTGATTTCTAAATTCAAATTCACCTATTCTGTGGCCTAATCCCTGATTCATTATTTCGGGATTTACCATTTCAGAGTTTACATCGACAGGTTGAATGATGGGTAATTCTTTCTCTCCTAAATTGCTCTTAATCATAGAATAAGCAATTATTATTCCTACAATCACAATACATATAGAGATTAATGTTCCTTTTCTCATTTCTACTATTTACGAGCAAATATACCTATTTTATAAAGGAAATTAAAAAAAGAAAACATTTGCTAAACTAAATTAACAAATGTTATATAATTAAAATTGTTGGTAATCTTAAAGTAAACTTTATGATTTAATAAACTTCTCGTTTTGATTATCGAAGTTAATGTAATAAGCACCTTTTCTAAGGTTGTTACAATCTACTTTAGATCCAAATCCTTTCTTTACGATATTTCCGTATGCATCGTAGATTTCGTATTTAGTTTCTACAGATGATCCACTATTTTTTCCAGTAAATTTAATTTCACCTTTTACTTTTTTAGGATTCATTTCAACTTCTTCAATTTCACTCACAAAAGTTTTTTCAGGAGATTTACGTTTCTTTCCAGAATAATCTTTTTGTACAATTCTCACTTTATTTTCGCCAGAGTGAGGAGTGATTTTGTATTCGTATGAATTAGGTCCAGCTTCTCCAGTACCATCAATCTCTCCTGCGCTAACCCATTTGTTCCATCTATATTGTTCAATAGTAAAAGGCAATTGACCTTGTTCACCTGTTGTTGTCCATTTTACTAAACCATCCTTAGAAACTGACATATTAGTTACATCAAAAGTAGATCTAGGTAATAATACTTCTGGGTTTAAGATCTTTGGAGTACATCCGTCTCCATGCTCAATCACGATAAAAATAGCATCACCAATCTGTAAATTGAATAAAGAAAAGTCGATTTCAAATGCACTTCGGTTGATATTTCCAGGCATAATATTGTTGTTCACAGTCACTTTTGTAACGCAGAAACCAAATCCATCTTCACTCGAAGGGTTTTGAACATAAATATTTTTCCCCTGATAACTTCCTTCTATTGAAAGATTTGCAAATGAAAAGTTAGCAGTGCTAATGGCTATGATTAGATATATCAGTATTCTCATTTTTCTTATTTGATACTTTTTCAAGTGCAAGTATAATATCATTTTGTTAAATAAACAATTGATTTATATATTTTTTTTTGTTTAGACGATAAAAAAACACACTTTATCAGAAAAAAAAACGTTTTGGACTTGTTTAAAGAATAATTATTTATACTTTAGTTTCATAAATTTATGACCAAAAAACTTAGACATTTATCTAATCTCTACTCTATGAGCTGTATGCGTTACCTTTTATTGTTTACTCTTGGCTGTTTTTTATTCGCTTGTTCAGGGGGTGGACAAAAATTTAAATTTGAAGGGGGGACTTTCCATTATGCAATGGATAATGAACCTACAACCTTTCTCCCCCGGGATGTAACTGATTTATATTCAGCTACCTTACTAAGTCAGGTATATCAAGGATTAGTTGCATTTAATCCTCAAACTATGGAGCCTGAACCTTGTTTGGCGAAAAGTTGGACGGTATCTGAAGATCAAAAAACATTTCGTTTTGAGCTAAGGGATGATGTCTATTTTCATACCAACGAGTATTTTAAAAAACCTGTAAAACTAACTATGGATGATGTCGTGTATAGTGTTGAAGCTGCTTGTACTAAACGCGATGGGAAAGAAAGTTTTGCTTTCGCAACACTATACAAAGGGATGTTGAAGGGAGCAATAGAATTTTTTAATGGAGAAACAGAGCATATTTCGGGACTTAAAGTCAATGGAAACACAATCGAATTCGAACTTTTGGAATCTAGCCCTAATTTCGTCGATAAATTAGCTATGGTTAATGCTTCGATTGTTTCTAAAAAGGCTGCAGAAGAAGATTTAGAACTAGAGCCTATTGGTACAGGACCTTTTAAATTTGTTGGTTCGTTTGACAAAGATGGTCGTACCGAGATAGCTTTAGTACGCAATGAGAATTATTATGAGAAGGACAAAGATGGCAATAGACTTCCTTATTTGGATAGTGTGATTTTTTTAGTGGAGAGCAGAAAATTAATTCAATTAGAAATGTTTGAAGAAGGATCTATAGAATTGATTGATGGTCTTCCTCCTAGCCGAATATCTTCTCTTTTAGGTGAAGGTAAAATTCAAGAATTTAATAGCACCCCTCCCAATTTAATTTTGGATAGAAAACCTTTGCTTGGAACGCAATATTATTGTTTTAATATGCTCAAGAAAGAATTTAAAGATGTACGTGTACGTCAGGCAATTAACTATGCTATTAATCGTGATGAAATAGTTGAAAATATCTTAAATAATCAAGCGTATAGTACAGGAGACGGAGGGGTTGTTCCCCCTGCCGCTTTTAAAGGGTATAATGCGAAAGATGTTAAAGAACACGCATACACTTTCCAACCTGAGAAGGCAAAAAAATTACTAGCACAAGCTGGATATCCAGATGGTAAAGGATTCCCTACCATCAGCTTAAAATTTAATATTGGGACTCACCATAGTGCAGTTGCAGATGAAGTAGCTAAGCAGCTTAAGAAAGTGTTGAATATCAATGTGAATTTAGATGGTATCGAATTTAAGGAAATGTTGCAGGATCAATATTATTCTCGAGGTGACATTTTCCGAACTTCCTGGTATGCAGATTATTATAGCCCAGAAAGTTTTTTGTTAAATGCATACGGCAAAACGGTTCCTTTAGACCCATCAACTCCTTCAATTACTAATATATCTAGGTATCAAAATCCTAAATACGACGAACTTTTTGAAAAAGGCATGCAGGCAAATAGCATAGTAGATCGTTATAAATATTTTTCAGAAGCAGAGAGCGTTCTGATGGATGATTCTCCTTTTGTAATTCTTTGGTATGAAGAAACAATTAAGATAGTTTATTCAAAAGTCAGGAATCTGTATTTGAATAAAATGAATACCTATTCCTTTAAGAAAGTTTATTTTAAAGATTGGACAAAGGAAGAATGGGAAACAGAGAATGATTATAAATAAAATTTGTTTTCTTTGTTTTTGAAAAACTAACACATGAAAAGATTTATTCTATTTAGTGCATTTCTTATTACTACTTATGCATTTGGACAAATTGTTCAAACTGTTCGGGGTAGTGTTGTGGATGCCGAATCTCAATATCCGTTGGTAGGAGCTAAAGTTACACTTGTTCGCGATTCTACTCAGAAGTATAATGCTCTTGCCGATATGGACGGTCTATTTATATTTACGAATATTCCCATTGGAAAATATCAGTTAATTGCTAGCTATAATTCGTATAAAAGTAGTTCAGTAACTATTCAGGTAATTTCAGGAAGAGAATCTATCCAAAATCTTCAATTACAAGAAGATATTGTTACTATGGAGGAAGTTAGCATTGTTGGAAGAAAATCTGGAGAGGTAAATAATGAAATGGCATTAATTTCTGCGAGGCAATTCAGTGTAGAAGAAACAGATAGATATGCAGGCTCGAGAGGAGATCCTGCCCGTATGGCTAGTAACTTTGCTGGAGTTCAAGGTGCTGATGATTCTAGAAATGATATTGTAATCAGAGGAAATACACCCCTAGGTGTTTTATGGAAAGTGGAAGGTATTGATATTCCCAACCCAAACCATTTTGCAATTTCTGGTTCTACAGGAGGTCCGGTGGCTATCTTGAACAATAAGATATTATCCAATTCTGATTTCTTTATGTCTGCCTTTCCCGCAGAATACGGTAATGCTATTTCTGGAGTTTTTGACTTGAAATTGAGAAATGGAAATACTGATAAGCATGAATTTGCTGGTCAATTTGGATTTCTTGGAACAGAAGTTATGGCAGAAGGTCCGTTTAATCGTAAAACTCGCTCTAGTTATTTGGTAATGGGAAGATATAGTACCTTAAGTATTTTTCAAGCAATGAAAATTAAGATTGGTACAGATGCCGTTCCAACATACGGAGATATGGCCTTTAAATTATCATTTCCTTTGAAAAATGGAGGGCATGTAGGTGTGTTTGGTATTGGTGGAATGTCAGAGATTGCCATTAAAATATCTGATCAAACGAAAGCTTCTGAAGAGGCATTTGGAGAAGGTGATAGAGATCAATATTTTGGAACTGCCATGGGCGTACTTGGTGTGACGTATAAAAAACCTGTTTCCCGTAATACGTTCTTTTCTGCTACAATCGCACAAAATTACGATAACCAGCATACACGACATGATTACTTGGTGCGAAGTGCTAAGCAATTAGGTGATGGCTCCTACGAAATACGGACTGACTCAATTTATCCGATGTTAGGTTATGTCTTTCACACTATGAGAACTGCTCTTTATGCGAGTGTAAATCATAAAATTAGCCCGCGTCATATCATTAAAGCCGGGGTGAATGTAGATGTTTATTATTTGAATTATCTAGACACTGTACTGAATGTAACACATGATTCTTTTGTTACACGTTATGATTACAAAGGTGTCTCTGCATTAATTCAGCCGTTCTTCCAGTATAAATGGAAAATCACAGAGAATATGGATTTATCAGCAGGTATTCATAGCCAATATTTTTCACTTAGTAATAGCTGGACTTATGCTGAGCCTCGTTTAGGGTGGCAATGGAGATTTGGAGATGGAAACTCTCTCAGTGCTGGTGCAGGAATGCACTCACAGATGCAGCCTTTGTATCAATATGTATATCAACGCCCAGATGTAAATGGCGAGATGACTTTATTTAATAAAAATATGGACTTTACCCGTAGCATACATACGGCATTAGGTTATCAAAAGGATTTTAAACGTTTTATGACGGTTAGAACTGAAATCTATTATCAGTATCTGTATGGAATTCCCGTGGATATGTTTCCATCTGCATTTAGTATGATTAACCAAGGTTCCGGATTTCAACGTTTCTTCCCTGGACAATTGGTCAATAAGGGTACAGGAACAAATTATGGTATTGAATTGACTGTACAAAAACATTTTAATCGAACCTATTACTTTATGATTACCGGAGCATTATATCAATCACAGTATAAAGGAAGTGACGGAATAGAACGCAACACAGATTTTAATGGAAACTATACCTATAATGTGCTAGGAGGAAAGGAATTTAAGATAAATGCTAAGAACACTATTTCAGTTGGATTAAAAGTATCAGGTGCCGGTGGAAGAAGGTATGGTTATGTGAATGTAGCACAAACTAAGATAGATCAAGAATTGGTATTTAAGGATTCCTTGTTTAATACTCGTCAGTTTAAGCCTTATTTTAGATTAGACTTTAAAGTTGCGTATGTGTTGAATACGAAGAGATTTACTCACGAGATTAGTGTAGATTTAGTGAATATTCTCAATACTAAAAACATTTTAGCCCTTTCTTATGCTCCAAACTTGATAGATCCAAGTAAAGAACCAATTGCCAATAAATACCAATTAGGTTTCTTACCGATTTTCTATTATCGTTTGGACTTTACATTCAGGAGTGCAAAAGCACGTAATGAAATGAAAACGACAGGAACACCTGATTTTTAGTAATAGATTTGATAGCAATCCTATGTATTATGAATGTACTTTTTCAAGTGTATTCAAATAGTGTTTCTTTGCAAACGCTTCAAATTTTTCAAAGAATGCTAGAATATCTTCACTAGAATTTTGTCCATTGATAGTTACTAAACGAATGAACTCTTGTCCTTGGTAACTACCATAACTCACCATTAATTGAGCTTCTTGGTATAATTTCTCACAAATTTCTTTTGCAGGAATATTTTTATAATTGAAACAAATGGAGATAGAATGATCAAAACTATATAACGTATAGTCAGCATGCTTACGGATATATTCTCTAGCAGTATCTGCTAATTCAAACTCATGGTCAACAATTGTTTCCAACCCATTTGTTCCAACACTTTTCCAGAGTGTCCAAAATTTGAGTGCATCATTCCTTCTTCCACATTGAAGAGAGGTCTTTCCTGGATTGTATTCATCTTCCTCCGTTTGGAAAAGATAATCAGCTTCCACGGAAAATGAATTATATAAATGTTCTTTATTCTTTACCACATAAATAGAGCAGGTAAGAGGAGTTCCAAACATTTTATGAGGATTGAAGCTAAAGGAATCAGCATTTTCTAATCCTTTTATAAGGTATTTATATTTCTTACTGAAAATAACAGCCCCACAGTATGCACCATCAACATGTAACCAAATGCGATATTGTTTACAAATTTTACTGATAGCTTCGACTGGGTCAAAAGCACCTAAAACGGTGGTACCTGCTGTAGCATTTACCATGATTGGGTGGAAACCACTTTGCATATCTTTTTGGATGGCTTTTTCTAAATATGCTACGTCCATTTCTCCTTTTTTATTCGTAGGAATAAGACGTACATTTTTTTTACCAATTCCAATAAAAGCTGCATTCTTAGGAATACTGAAATGTGATTCTACAGAAGTATATACAGTTAACTTGTCTTCTATTCCGTTGAAACGGATGGAGGATCTAAAGGCATCACGGGCGGTAATCATAGACATGAGATTGGTCATCGAACCACCTGATGCATACGTGCCATCCGATCTTTCGTCCCATCCAATGATATTACACACTTCGCGTAAAGTAATCTTTTCTACCCCAACCTGTATTCCGGCTGCTTTATAGGTGTACATGCTATTGTTTAATAGAACAGATAGCAATTCACCCAAAACTGCTTTTTCATTCCTACCTCCATATAATTGGTTGAAAAATGCATTACTAGAGGTTTTAGTACTGTGATTTATTAATTCTTTTAATTTCTCATAGTATTCCTGTTCATCCATGGGATTGTAGTGAAGACTTAAATCTACTCGATCAAACATTTCTTTGGCTGGAATAAATTTAGCTACTGGACTGATTTTTTCATTTTCCAGTAGAAGTTGAGCTAATGACAGAAAATCCTTTAATGTTTTATCCATGATAATTATACCGAGATAAAGAGAATAAGTTTGTTAATTAACTAATAAACAACAAATTATACTTATTCAAATTTTTTATCACAACAATGATTTTTAAAAATGCATGGCAAATTTACACAAAACTATTTGTTGTAGCTAATCTAGGACTATTAAATTTAGTGATAATAGTCTGTATATTATGCTTTATTAAAAATATAAATAAAATCTGAGTTCATTCAACTCAGGTTTTAGCTTTGATTATGCTAATTTCACATTCACAGCATTTGGTCCTTTTCTGCCTTCTTCAACATCAAAAACCACTTTATCGTTTTCTTTAATTTCTTCTTTTAATCCATTTGCATGAACAAATACATCTTTTGAACCGTCATCTGGTATTATGAATCCAAAACCTTTTGATTCATTAAAGAATTTTACTGTACCTTCTTTCATTATTTGTATATTATATGTGTTGCTAAATTTACTTTACTTTTTTTACATTAATTGCAGCATACCCTTTGGGAGTTCTCTCTTTCTCGTATGTTACTTTATTATTTTCGCTTATGGGCTCTGTTAGGTTATTACTATGTACAAAGACTATTGCATCACTTCCATCTTCTTTAATAAATCCATACGATTTATCAGCAAAGAAAGAAACAACCGTTCCCACAAATTCACTAGGCTTATCATGCGTAATAGGAGCTGCTCCTAACTGAATATCTTCTACATTTATTTCACTTCTTTTTTGTAGTTCGGGTGGTGTATCGGTTATGTTGCCAAATTCATCCAAATAGGCTATCATATCATCTAAGCCTTTTCCCTTATCGTTATTCATCTTACGTTCTTCTCTACGCTCTTGTTTGTCTTTTTTCTTTTTGTCTCTTTTTTGCTGTAAGGACTTCTTGTTATAACTATCTGCCATTTACTTAAATCTATTTTTATTGTGTTATTACTGTATTTTGCTGTTTATCTTTCCGGTACCCGTTTGTGCACATCCTAATAAATCTCGATTTTTAAGTATTTGTGGTATTGCTTTCTGTTGAATCTCTGTTGGCTCCATGTAACTAACATCTGTTAATGCTTTTTGGATAGGTTCAATTAAATTTAATTCTTTAAAATTCATACTTTGTTTTTACTAATGAGGAGTGCTTTTTAAATTTTATGGTGTTTACTTGAACAATCTTTTATAAAAATGAGAAGGTCAAGTAAAAAAGATATTATCATCACATTTTTGTGATAGTTAAAAGCATATTCTTCATTAAATTTTAATTCTATTCTTTTAATATTGTTTTACTTTTTAATCAAACTAATGATATTACTACCAAAAGAATTGACTTTTGTTTGGCAACTGAAAAAGCAAAAACTGAGTGAGAAAAATTAAATCTTAAACAATATCAAGGAATGCAGAGGCAGAAGCCTATCATAATAAATGATGGTGCAAAGATACGATAATTAATTGAGTATCGCTAGTTATCGGTAGAAAATGGAGTTTATGTTGTATATTACCCAATGAATTAAGGGTTATAAATTCTAACTAAGTCTCCGCCGTTGTATTCCGTTAGGTATGAGCGTAGCCCCCATTTTGAATTTCCACTTATAACTGAGCCGTCATATAACGAGAATTTAGCATTGGAACATGGATCGTTCAGGATGAGAAAATTCTCCGAATCTACCTCAAGTCCATCCTTACAATTTTCACTTCCTTCTGCTGGAGAATGTCGGTCAAAGGCAATAAAATTTTGTATGCTTTGTCTATACACTACAATACCTTTAGAACCTGCTCCGCTCACATACGCCCAACCGCCTACACCTTGTAAATTATTGTATGATGGTAATGTTAAATTAATAGTAACGTCAAAAGAATAATATGGCACAGGATGGTGTTTATTCTTATTGCAGGATAAAAATACAGCTAAGAATAATAAGAAGACAAATATTTTACGTATGTTCATAGCCTCGAACTTAGAGAACAAATTTATGACTAAAAGAACGATATTTATATTAACTTTCGTATTATTTAACATTATTTCTTTAGGTTCATCATGTGCAAGTTCGGGTCCAGCAAAGACGCCTACTACTGTTGATGAAGCCGAACGCAACATTGCGCGTGATAGAAGAGATAGATTGAAGGCAGCCGAAAAACAACAAAAAGCGGCTCGTAAAGCATTCTGGAAGCTCCAATCTAAGGAAGCTAAAAAACGTGTTAAACAGACACAGAAAAGAGAAAAGAAAAAGATTCGAAAAGAAAGAGGGTATAATGCTATTTAAAATACCTTTTTTAAGAATTCTTTTTCCGTCAACATCTCCCAATTTGCATGAGATGCATTATTTTTTGCCAAATAGAGCTGTTCTTTTTGTCCGGGTGTAGGTATAAGAATGGCTGAATGTTTCGTATTTTCTAAATCCATGAGCGTTGAATAACCACATCTACTGATAATAATTTCACTGTCGTGAAGAAGTTGCTCAAATTCAGAAGATGTGGGATTGGAAAAGTATGTTATTTGTGCAGGATATTCTAATTCTGCAAGTAATTCTTGGGAAGCAATAAGCGCAGATAGGTGTGCTACATCATTGAATTTAGCTAAAATTAATTCAATAAATTGCTTACTGTACGGTATGGGACCACTTACAATAATAAGGTATTTATATTTCTTTGTTGAAGAGGGAATTATTTCTTTAAAACGAGAACAATTTCCAATGAAACTCACATTTTTAGTTAATCCTTTACTTAGGTTTCCTGATAGTCTTCTGTCTGGAGTATCTGGCACCCATATTTCATCAAAGGCTTTTAATAACCGCCTATTCCAACACTTTGCTATCCAATTCCAAGAGGGAACGGGAAGATTTAATTGATGAGAAATAATAATACTTCTTACTTGTGTGTGCCGAAAACCAAAACGTTGATCGGAGATAATTAAATCAGGATGAAACTTATCTATAAGCTGTTCTACTTCGTTTTTTTCTTTTAAAAAACGATTATAAAGCGGTTTAAAACGTTTTAATATATCAATTATCCAAGTTCCATTGCCCCGAAAATGGAAGGGATATCCCTGAAATGGAATATACCATAGTTCTGGAAAATAATTCCGATAGAATAGTTCTTGTTCATTATCGCAGCATATAAATACTTCATTATTATTCTCTAGTAGAGTAGTAATGATAGGTATAGTTCGGCTAACATGTCCCAAACCCCAATTGAGTGGACTCAATAAAATCCGCTTATTTTGAATGGAATTTACGACAGAATGGATCACAGCTTATGGAAGATTTCTATTTTTGTAGCACCAAGGTAATAAAAGATGGGAAAAAACAAGCTGTTTAAGTTTGCAGAGATAAAAAAAATGAGTCATGTCTTCGAACCGACAATGGAGGATATACGTGATGGAATGACTGAATGGAAAGGAAAATGGTGTGAAAGAATATTCCAAAATGAACATCCTATCACGTTGGAATTAGGATGTGGAAAGGGTGAATATACAGTTGGAATGGCTCGTAAATATCCAAATAGAAATTTTATTGGAGTTGACATCAAAGGGAATAGAATCTTTGTGGGGGCTAAACAAGCGTTGGATGAAGGATTGGAAAATGTTTTCTTTATTCGGACTAAGATTGATATGATAACGCATTTTTTCGATAAAGATGAGGTGGATGAAATATGGCTTACCTTTTCTGATCCTCAGCCCAATAAGCCTAATAAACGGCTAACCTCTAGGAGTTTTATAGAAAGATACCTTCAATTCTTAAAACCAAATGGCATTATTCATCTCAAAACAGATAGTGATTTACTATTTGAATCGACGCAAAAGGAAATAGGAGAATATAAGTATAATGTACTTTTTTCATCAGATGATATTTACAGAGATATTACTCAACTAAGCCCGGATGAACAAGAGATACTTTCCTTCAAAACCCATTATGAAAAACTTTTTGTAAGTAGGGGATCCGTTATTAAATATTGTAAATTTCGTGTTGGATAGAACAACAATCCCATTGTTTCTCGTACTAATTTCTACTAATAAGAAGTGATAGACACCAATTACTTTAGAAGTGATTGTTTATTTCATAATATCCCGTGTTATTTTGCATCAAGGTTTCCCAAATATTATCTGTTTTCAGTTCATGAGCTGCTTTTTTTAATAAATTAAGTGAAGCCATCATGGGTTTTGATCCTGTACTGATACGGTTAATATGAAGCGTTTTGAGTCCTGCAATATCCAAACTTCGTTCTGCCAAAATATTCAGCGGGAGTTCAATTTGCTCTTTGAGTTGTTGTGCTGTATGCATATCTTCTACAAAAGGCACAAAAATACAGTCGGCACCTGCTTCTTGGTATGCTTTAGCACGTGCTACACTTGCTTGGATTTTAGTTTGTAAATCTCCTTCGGTATATTCTAGAGTATCTATACGGGCATTAATGAATAACTGCATACCTTTATCTTTTGCGAGAGATTTAATCAAACTAATCTTATCTTGTTGCTCTTTGATATTATCTAGTGTTTTTGTGCGTGTGTGACTATCTTCTATATTGATTCCTGTGACGCCAATATCCATCAATGAAGCAAAAAATTGTGCAAATTCTTTACTTGTTCCACTATAATATCCTCCTTCGATATCGGCAGATAATGGAATATCAATCGATTTAACCATTCGTTCTAAAACACGTAGCATCAGATCGGCTGGGATATGTTCACCATCTTTATATCCACACGACCATGCAATGCCAGAGCTAGTTGTACCAACTGCTGTAAAATCTTCTTTTTCAAATATTTTAGCCGAAGTACAATCCCATGCATTGGGAAGAATAAAAGTGTTTCCTTGGTGGTGTAGATTATGAAAATGATCGTAATAACTAGTCATAAATATTTTTTTGATGTTTTAAAATTCCGTTTTCTCTTGGTTTCAAACCAGGTGTTTCGAGAGAAACGAGCAAAATACTTGTTTAGATTTATAATTTTATCACCAGCCTAGCTAAGAAATGAATACCTGCCTGTGGATAATAGAAATTCTCTTGTATTCTATCATCACCTACTAGATAAGAGAAAGTGTAGCCATTATTTTGATAGAATTGGTTCAATAAATTATTGATTCTTCCCCCAACAGTAATTTCTTTAATTTTCCATACAGAGAAAGAATAAGAAATATCCAAATGAGTAATAAAATAAGCATCTATTTTACGTGTGTTATTTGAAGTATTATCTAAAAATTGTTTCCCTACGTATTGATTCATTAAGGTAAATACCAACCCTTTAATAGGTTCATATCCTATATTTAATCCAGCTATAACATTCGGTGAAAAAGCAATATCTGTTGTGCCATACATCACTTTTGTTTGAGGAAGCGGATTCCAAGAGGCATCATAACTGTCTATGTATTCTATAAAGTTTAGAATTTTATTTTGACTCAATCCAAGATTAGCGGATACACTTAATTTATTAAAGAAAGTATATCCTCCTTCCAACTCAAAACCTAATCGGTAGCTATCTTTTACGTTGGTTCGAGTATATCCTCCCACATCGTTAATTTCTCCCGTAAGTATGAGTTGATTCTTATATCTCATGTAATAAATATTGGTGTTTAAATAGGCTTTTTTATACGTTAAATGATATCCGACTTCTAAGTCATGAAGTGTTTCTGCTTTTGGATAATTCTGAGGGGTAGATTCTTTGAAGTCGTCTCGTACAGGTTCTCTATTTGCAATAGCATACGAAGCATAAATAGCGTGATTATTATTGATTTGGTAGTATAATCCAGCTTTGGGATTTAGGAAATGGTATGAAACACGTTGTTGCATATCTATAATATTCCCTCCATAATCGTCAATTCCCATAAAAGAATAATCGATGGTTCTGTATTGTATGTCTGTAAAAATGTTAACCTTTTTTATGGTATAATTTACCTTTACAAATAGGTTTCCATCGTATTTTGTAGAATGATTTTTATAATACAAATGATCTTTCTGTGCAACAGGCATATATTGTCCCCAAACTACCGTTCCAATATGATCTCCATCGTATCTGTTGAAGGCGCCACCTATTAAAAAATCTAGACCTTTTTCATTTTTGTAATTTACACTAAAAACACCTCCACCAAAATGATTATCCAAGCCTTTTCTACGAATCAGATTCATTTTTTTTATCGTATCAGTTCCCATAATAACAGGATCCATATTATATGTAGCTAATTTGTCATTTCTTCGGTAGTTTTCATAGTATCCTTTACCTCGGGTATAGTGAAGCGCCAATTTTAAGTCCCAATTTTTATTAAATTGATAGCCATAATGTACTTGGTAATGTGTCTGCTGATAATTGTCCGTTTCGTTATCATAAGTGTATGCATTATACGTTCTTCCTGAATGAAGCAGATTTTGTGTTTCCGCATCATCTAAGCCATTACGAGCAGCATAATCCAACATGCCTTGTTGGTCATTTTTGATACGACTTTCAGGTGTGCCATACCAAGCCTGATAGGTTTTTTCTTTTCCTCCAAAGACAATTAGTTTGAGAGTAGATTTATTGCCTAAATAAGTTCCCGATAAGTAGAAAGACTGTAAATTGGAATTGGCTCTGTCTATGTAACCATCTGAAACGATGCGAGAAAGTCGTGCATCCACAGAAAATTTATCCTGTATTAAACCTGTTCCCACTTTGACAGCATTTCGGAGTGTATTAAACGAACCTCCTGAATTATCGATTATTGCATAAGGATCTCGTTCTATTTTTTGTGTGGAGATGTTAATACTTGCTCCAAATGCTCCTGCTCCGTTTGTGGAGGTACCAACGCCTCTTTGCACTTGCATACTTTCCACTGAGGAAGACATATCGGGCATGTTAACCCAAAACACAGTTTGTGATTCTGCATCATTGATAGGAATTCCATCAATTGTGATATTGGTTCGGGTAGGATCTACACCACGAATGCGAAAGCCTGTGTATCCAATGCCTGCTCCTGCATCAGAAGTAACAATAGTTGAAGGAACGGAGGATAATAGAAAGGGAATATCTTGTCCGTAGTTCTGCTTTTCGATTGCTTCTTTATCAAGATTTGAGTAGGTTGTTGGTGAATTTTTAGCTGCACGAATGGCTTTTACTTCAATTCCTTCTAAGAGTGAATAAGTAGGAACTAATGAAAAATCTATCACCATATCTTGACTTAGGTCTATGCTTTGTTTATTGCCTTCAAACCCTAAAAAGTTTGCTTCTAATTCGTATTTCCCAGTTTTGATTGCTTGAAGGACGTATTTACCTTCTTCATTGGTAAGAGTTCCTTTATTTTCACCTCGAATTTTAACGGTAACACCCTCGAGAAGTTCACCTTCTTGACTGCGAACTGTTCCAGAAATTTGAAATTGTGAAAATAAATTCAGAGGCAGTAACAAAGCCACTGCGCAGGCTCTAATAACATTCCTTGTTTTCATGTTTGTAAACATTTAACAAGAATCAGGGGCTAATTCTTGGATTTATAAATAAATTTTGAATTAACACTATATTCTATCGTCATCTTCCCGCCGCAGGTACTAACCTGATCCGGTTCAATGGGTATAATCTCAGTCTCGCTTGCACGAGACACCCCTTAGAGACGCAGCAAAGATATTATTTATTTTTTAATAGTTGAGAAGCAAAGGAAAGATAATGTACCCGTTGTGCATTTAGAATAGAATACAGATTATAATCTTAGACCCCGACACTCCTTCGTCCGTCGGGGTGACAATCCCTAGGAAAAATCAGGCGGTCGGCAAAGCCGACCGATAGCCTCCCCTCACAATTGTCACCCCAAGAGCCTTGGCTACTTGGGGTCTATTTTTTTCATAAATCTTATTTCTTACATCTTTACAAATTCAATACATACCATATATAGTTGGAATTATTTATATTTATCACTTAATTTCAAAAGTAACTTATGGCTACCAAACAAAGTTTCGCAGAATTTATTGTTGATCAGATTGATCATGCAGGTGATATTACCATTCGCAAGATGTTTGGCGAATATGCTATCTATTCTAACGGAAAAGTGTTTGGACTAATTTGTGACAATCAACTTTTTATTAAGCCGACACAAGTTGGAAGAGAATACATAGGAACTATTACCGAAGCACCTCCCTACCCAGGAGCAACAAACTATTTTTTAATTGAAGATAGAATTGAAGATAGAGAATGGTTGAGTGAACTTGTGAGGATTACAGCCAAAGCACTACCAGAACCCAAGCCCAAAAAGAAGAAAAAATAAATTTTTGTTTGACCTATATATTCTTTATCTTTGCAATCCATTAAAAATGAATTATGAGCGAAACTAAAGAAATGTTGAAGTACAAAGTAAAAGATATCAATCTTGCAGATTGGGGAAGAAAAGAAATTAAATTAGCAGAAGCTGAGATGCCAGGACTTATGTCCTTAAGAGCAGAATATGGCACATCAAAACCATTAAAAGGAGCACGTATCGCTGGATGTTTACACATGACTATCCAAACGGCTGTATTAATTGAAACTTTAATTGAATTAGGAGCTGAGGTAACTTGGTCTTCTTGTAATATCTTCTCTACGCAAGATCATGCTGCTGCTGCCATTGCTGCTGCAGGAATTCCAGTATATGCTTGGAAAGGAATGAATGAGCAAGAGTTTGATTGGTGTATTGAACAAACCTTATTTGCCTTTGAAGGAGGAAAACCTCTAAACATGATTTTAGATGATGGAGGAGATTTAACTAACATGGTGTTGGATCGCTATCCTGAATTAGTAAAAGATATTAAAGGTCTTTCTGAAGAAACTACAACAGGAGTTCACCGTTTATACGAAAGAGTTAAAAATGGTACACTTCCAATGCCTGCTATCAACGTAAATGACTCCGTAACTAAATCTAAATTTGACAACAAATACGGTTGTAAAGAGTCTTTAGTAGATGGTATTCGTCGCGCAACTGATACCATGATGGCTGGGAAAGTGGCTGTTGTTTGTGGATATGGAGATGTTGGGAAAGGTTCCGCTGCTTCTTTAAGAGGAGCTGGTGCTCGTGTTATTGTAACAGAGATTGATCCTATTTGTGCGCTTCAAGCAGCTATGGACGGATATGAAGTAAAGAAATTAGATACTGTAATCGACAAAGCAAATATTATAGTCACAACAACTGGTAACAAAGATATCGTGGTTGATCGTCATTTCAAAAAGATGAAAGACAAGGCGATAGTATGTAATATCGGTCACTTTGATAACGAAATTGATGTGGCTTGGTTAAACAAGAATGCACAGAAGAAAACCAACATCAAACCTCAAGTGGATCTATATGAATTAGGTGGAAAAGAAATTATCTTATTAGCTGAAGGTCGTTTAGTAAACTTAGGTTGTGCAACTGGTCACCCTTCTTTTGTAATGTCAAATTCTTTCACAAACCAAACATTGGCGCAAATTGAACTTTGGAATCATGCAGATAAGTATGAAAACGATGTGTATATGTTGCCAAAACATTTAGATGAGAAAGTTGCTCGTTTACACTTAGCTCAAATTGGAGTAGAGTTAGAAGCATTATCTCAAGAGCAAGCAGATTATATTGGAGTGAAAGTAGAAGGTCCATATAAAGCTGAACATTATAGATATTAGAATAAAACGTCTTATAAGGATAAGCCACGACTAAATGTTGTGGCTTTTTTTATGCATTGTAAGAGCGAAGAAAGAGGATTTATGATTATATATAACAAAAAAAATGTATATTCGATAGCTTAATAAAGCCTCATAAAATGAGACAAATGCAACAAAGGTATGTTGTATAGGGATTATAAAGTGGGGCTTATAAATAAGTTGAACTAAACCGACCAAGTCGGTAATTCCCAAAACATTCCATAACTTTTAGATTTCATTTTAAAAATCAAAAAGTTATGGAGAATAAATTTTCCCCAGCCATAGCGCTGTTAAAACGAGAAATGGAGATACGCAATTACAGCGATTGCTCTGTGAGAAGCTACTGTGAGACGATGCAGGTCTTCGAGTCGTATGCAAACAAGACCTTGGATAAACTGACCAGCGAGGATTTGAAACAATACTTGCATCATTTAGTAAAGTCAAAAAAAGTTTCGCCATCTTATATCAATCAAAAGATTAGTGCGTTTAAAATCTACACCGAAGATGTATTAAAAAAAGAATGGGAACCCATTGCAATAAAACGTCCTAGATTGCCGCGAGAACTACCCGAAATTATTTCCTTGGAAGAAGTTAAATTGATGATTGAGCGTACTCAAAACATCAAACATCGGGTGATGATTATGACCATGTACACGGCAGGATTGCGCAAAATGGAATTATTGCAGTTAAAACCGAAGGACATTGACTCAGAAAACGGTTTTATTATCGTGCGTCAAGGTAAAGGAAAGAAAGACCGAAGAACGATTCTTTCAAAGCAAACCCTAGAGGAATTACGCTATTATTACAAGTGTTTTAGACCAAAAGTTTACTTGTTTGAACCAAATGGGCATCCAGGGAAGAAGATGAGTGTCCGAACTTTTGATAAAGTAATTCATGATGCTGCACAAAGAGCGGGCATCAAAAGAAGAGTAACCCCTCATTTGCTACGACATAGTTTTGCTACCCATCTCTTGGACAAAGGAATTAACCTAAAGATTATTCAATCTTTTATGGGGCATAGTTCTATCCGAACTACTTCGATTTACCTGCATCTTTCAAATGCTAGCTTAAAAAACATTGTCTCACCTTTTGATGATCTTCGCTTATGAAAACAAAGCAAAATAAACGACAAAAAGTAGAGTTGTCCGATATTTTTAGTGAAGTACTCAACAAAGGACTGAATCTGAATGACTTGCATCCTTTTCAAGAAAAAGCATTTCAGGCTATTTTAGCTTGTCGAACAGTAAAACTAGGAGGACATGTTGCAGAGTGCAATCACTGTCATCATTACAGAAACGCCTACAACTCATGTAGAGACAGACATTGCCCGAAGTGTCAAATGACACGAAAAATACAGTGGGTGGATAAACTGAAAAGCAATTTACCAGAAGTGAAGCATTTTCATTTGGTTTTTACCATTCCAGAATCACTCAACAAGTTGTTTTACATCAATCAGCGCATTGCTTATGATAGTTTGTTTAAGGCTGCCAGTCAAGCACTTATGCAATGCGGAGAAAACAACGAGTATCTTGGTGCTAAAATGGGAGGCGTAGCAGTGCTACACACCTGGGGACAAACTATGTCCTACCACCCACACATTCACATGATTGTTCCCTCGGGAGGTTTAACAGAAGACGGCTTTGAATGGGTGCCATCCCATAAAAAGTTCTTTCTGCCAGTGAAAGTTTTAAGTGCTATTTTTCGAGGACTATTGATGAAAACGTTAGAAAAAGAGTATGCTATCGGCAAATTAAAGCTGCCGGATGATATTCAAAATTTTAAGCAAATTAAAGATACTTGTTATCAGAAAAAGTGGGTTGTTTACAGTGAAAAACCTTTTACTACTCCTGATAACATCATCAAATATCTTGGCAATTACACACATCGAGTTGCGATTTCCAATCAACGAATTATCAGTCATAAAAATGGGAAAGTCACTTTTTATTACAAAAACTACAAGAAAGCAGGACTTAAAAGTGTAATGACATTGGATGAATCAGAATTTGTCCGACGATTTTTACAGCACATTCTGCCTTCAGGTCTTTGCAAGGTAAGGTACATTGGTTTTTTAGCTTTGCGACATCTAAAAGAAAACGTAGAGTTATGTGCCACCATAAACAAAAGTGAACGTTTCTTTCCGAAGTATGAAGGCTTAAATGCCTATGAGGTATATCGAGAAATCAAACAGCAAGATCCTTTGCTATGCCCGAAGTGTAAGAAGGGGCACATGGTCATTCGAAAGCCGATAGAAAGGGCGCCTTCGTGACAGTATATTTAGTGAAACGCTCTTTGACTCAAGATAGTTTTTTTTTTAAAACGGGACAAAACCGTAACGGGATAGGTATGTCTTATCGGTAACATATTGTAAAAATAAACGATATGAATGAATGGGGTTTATTCTTTTCAGAGCCCAAAAAAGCAATTAAAAACGCTTTTTCATCATCGAAATATTATTCGAGAGAATACCATGCCCATAGCTCCTAAAACCATCTCAAGCTCAATTATTACTCAGGCTTCGTTCAACTTCATTGTATCATCAATTTTCTTTATTTTAGCTTTATTGGCTTCATTTTCAAAAAAATGGGGATGGGTATTTTTTGTTCCTGATTTTATGTATATTTGAAAGAAAAATAACGATACAATCGTATAGAGTTAGCAACAATTTAAAAAACAAAAAATATGATAGAAAAATTTAAGGAACACTATAAGGTAGAAACTGGCAATACGATTGTTTCTGAAGAATTAATAAAGAAATACCAGAAAAAAGTTTCCTCTTTGCTTATTGACATTTGGAAGACAACAGGCTTTGGAAAATACAACAAAGGTCTTATAGAACTAATTAACCCAGAGCAGTACGAAAATAACCTTTGGACTTGGCTTGGGAGAGAAGTAGAAAATTACACCCCTTTTGCAATTACTGGATTTGGAGAATTGTTGTATTATCGTAAACTGACTGAAACAGACGAAGATGTTTGTATGATTGACATTCAATACGGAAAAATAGAAACTTTAGTTTGGAGCTTGGAGTCATTTTTCAATGAATTTTTAACAAGTGAAGAAGACAAAAAAATGTGGCTAAGAGAAGATCTTTTCTTGAAAGCAATTTCAGAAAAAGGCGATTTGCAAAATGGTGAAATTTTCACATTTACTCCAATTCTTGCAATGGGGGGTGCAGAAGAATTAGAATATTTGCAAAAAGGAAACGCCTATGTATATCAAGACTTAGTATTTCAAATGACTATGTAAAAATAATATAAACTGTTGCTAACAAGGGTTTTGCGTCAGGCGGGCTGAAGTGCTAAATTCAACGGTAGTTTTTCAATTAAACATTAGTAATAAAACCAGCTTTTGTGCTTCGATTTCCCGCCCGAACGCAAAGCCCCGCACCGTTGAACTAAACCGACCAAGTCGGTAATTCCCAAAACATTCCATAACTTTTAGATTTCATTTTAAAAATCAAAAAGTTATGGAGAATAAATTTTCCCCAGCCATAGCGCTGTTAAAACGAGAAATGGAGATTCGCAATTACAGCGATTGCTCTGTGAGAAGCTACTGTGAGACGATGCAGGTCTTCGAGTCGTATGCAAACAAGACCTTGGATAAACTGACCAGCGAGGATTTGAAACAATACTTGCATCATTTAGTAAAGTCAAAAAAAGTTTCGCCATCTTATATCAATCAAAAGATTAGTGCGTTTAAAATCTACACCGAAGATGTATTAAAAAAAGAATGGGAACCCATTGCAATAAAACGTCCTAGATTGCCGCGAGAACTACCCGAAATTATTTCCTTGGAAGAAGTTAAATTGATGATTGAGCGTACTCAAAACATCAAACATCGGGTGATGATTATGACCATGTACACGGCAGGATTGCGCAAAATGGAATTATTGCAGTTAAAACCGAAGGACATTGACTCAGAAAACGGTTTTATTATCGTGCGTCAAGGTAAAGGAAAGAAAGACCGAAGAACGATTCTTTCAAAGCAAACCCTAGAGGAATTACGCTATTATTACAAGTGTTTTAGACCAAAAGTTTACTTGTTTGAACCAAATGGGCATCCAGGGAAGAAGATGAGTGTCCGAACTTTTGATAAAGTAATTCATGATGCTGCACAAAGAGCGGGCATCAAAAGAAGAGTAACCCCTCATTTGCTACGACATAGTTTTGCTACCCATCTCTTGGACAAAGGAATTAACCTAAAGATTATTCAATCTTTTATGGGGCATAGTTCTATCCGAACTACTTCGATTTACCTGCATCTTTCAAATGCTAGCTTAAAAAACATTGTCTCACCTTTTGATGATCTTCGCTTATGAAAACAAAGCAAAATAAACGACAAAAAGTAGAGTTGTCCGATATTTTTAGTGAAGTACTCAACAAAGGACTGAATCTGAATGACTTGCATCCTTTTCAAGAAAAAGCATTTCAGGCTATTTTAGCTTGTCGAACAGTAAAACTAGGAGGACATGTTGCAGAGTGCAATCACTGTCATCATTACAGAAACGCCTACAACTCATGTAGAGACAGACATTGCCCGAAGTGTCAAATGACACGAAAAATACAGTGGGTGGATAAACTGAAAAGCAATTTACCAGAAGTGAAGCATTTTCATTTGGTTTTTACCATTCCAGAATCACTCAACAAGTTGTTTTACATCAATCAGCGCATTGCTTATGATAGTTTGTTTAAGGCTGCCAGTCAAGCACTTATGCAATGCGGAGAAAACAACGAGTATCTTGGTGCTAAAATGGGAGGCGTAGCAGTGCTACACACCTGGGGACAAACTATGTCCTACCACCCACACATTCACATGATTGTTCCCTCGGGAGGTTTAACAGAAGACGGCTTTGAATGGGTGCCATCCCATAAAAAGTTCTTTCTGCCAGTGAAAGTTTTAAGTGCTATTTTTCGAGGACTATTGATGAAAACGTTAGAAAAAGAGTATGCTATCGGCAAATTAAAGCTGCCGGATGATATTCAAAATTTTAAGCAAATTAAAGATACTTGTTATCAGAAAAAGTGGGTTGTTTACAGTGAAAAACCTTTTACTACTCCTGATAACATCATCAAATATCTTGGCAATTACACACATCGAGTTGCGATTTCCAATCAACGAATTATCAGTCATAAAAATGGGAAAGTCACTTTTTATTACAAAAACTACAAGAAAGCAGGACTTAAAAGTGTAATGACATTGGATGAATCAGAATTTGTCCGACGATTTTTACAGCACATTCTGCCTTCAGGTCTTTGCAAGGTAAGGTACATTGGTTTTTTAGCTTTGCGACATCTAAAAGAAAACGTAGAGTTATGTGCCACCATAAACAAAAGTGAACGTTTCTTTCCGAAGTATGAAGGCTTAAATGCCTATGAGGTATATCGAGAAATCAAACAGCAAGATCCTTTGCTATGCCCGAAGTGTAAGAAGGGGCACATGGTCATTCGAAAGCCGATAGAAAGGGCGCCTTCGTGACAGTATATTTAGTGAAACGCTCTTTGACTCAAGATAGTTTTTTTTTTAAAACGGGACAAAACCGTAACGGGATAGGTATGTCTTATCGGTAACATATTGTAAAAATAAACGATATGAATGAATGGGGTTTATTCTTTTCAGAGCCCAAAAAAGCAATTAAAAACGCTTTTTCATCATCGAAATATTATTCGAGAGAATACCATGCCCATAGCTCCTAAAACCATCTCAAGCTCAATTATTACTCAGGCTTCGTTCAACTTCATTGTATCATCAATTTTCTTTATTTTAGCTTTATTGGCTTCATTTTCAAAAAAATGGGGATGGGTATTTTTTGTTCCTGATTTTATGTATATTTGAAAGAAAAATAACGATACAATCGTATAGAGTTGAACTAAACCGACCAAGTCGGTAATTCCCAAAACATTCCATAACTTTTAGATTTCATTTTAAAAATCAAAAAGTTATGGAGAATAAATTTTCCCCAGCCATAGCGCTGTTAAAACGAGAAATGGAGATTCGCAATTACAGCGATTGCTCTGTGAGAAGCTACTGCGAGACGATGCAGGTCTTCGAGTCGTATGCAAACAAGACCTTGGATAAACTGACCAGCGAGGATTTGAAACAATACTTGCATCATTTAGTAAAGTCAAAAAAAGTTTCGCCATCTTATATCAATCAAAAGATTAGTGCGTTTAAAATCTACACCGAAGACGTATTAAAAAAAGAATGGGAACCCATTGCAATAAAACGTCCTAGATTGCCGCGAGAACTACCCGAAATTCTTTCCTTAGAAGAAGTTAAATTGATGATTGAGCGTACTCAAAACATCAAACATCGGGTGATGATTATGACCATGTACACGGCAGGATTGCGCAAAATGGAATTATTGCAGTTAAAACCGAAGGACATTGACTCAGAAAACGGTTTTATTATCGTGCGTCAAGGTAAAGGAAAGAAAGACCGAAGAACGATTCTTTCAAAGCAAACCCTAGAGGAATTACGCTATTATTACAAGTGTTTTAGACCAAAAGTTTACTTGTTTGAACCAAATGGGCATCCAGGGAAGAAGATGAGTGTCCGAACTTTTGATAAAGTAATTCATGATGCTGCACAAAGAGCGGGCATCAAAAGAAGAGTAACCCCTCATTTGCTACGACATAGTTTTGCTACCCATCTCTTGGACAAAGGAATTAACCTAAAGATTATTCAATCTTTTATGGGGCATAGTTCTATCCGAACTACTTCGATTTACCTGCATCTTTCAAATGCTAGCTTAAAAAACATTGTCTCACCTTTTGATGATCTTCGCTTATGAAAACAAAGCAAAATAAACGACAAAAAGTAGAGTTGTCCGATATTTTTAGTGAAGTACTCAACAAAGGACTGAATCTGAATGACTTGCATCCTTTTCAAGAAAAAGCATTTCAGGCTATTTTAGCTTGTCGAACAGTAAAACTAGGAGGACATGTTGCAGAGTGCAATCACTGTCATCATTACAGAAACGCCTACAACTCATGTAGAGACAGACATTGCCCGAAGTGTCAAATGACACGAAAAATACAGTGGGTGGATAAACTGAAAAGCAATTTACCAGAAGTGAAGCATTTTCATTTGGTTTTTACCATTCCAGAATCACTCAACAAGTTGTTTTACATCAATCAGCGCATTGCTTATGATAGTTTGTTTAAGGCTGCCAGTCAAGCACTTATGCAATGCGGAGAAAACAACGAGTATCTTGGTGCTAAAATGGGAGGCGTAGCAGTGCTACACACCTGGGGACAAACTATGTCCTACCACCCACACATTCACATGATTGTTCCCTCGGGAGGTTTAACAGAAGACGGCTTTGAATGGGTGCCATCCCATAAAAAGTTCTTTCTGCCAGTGAAAGTTTTAAGTGCTATTTTTCGAGGACTATTGATGAAAACGTTAGAAAAAGAGTATGCTATCGGCAAATTAAAGCTGCCGGATGATATTCAAAATTTTAAGCAAATTAAAGATACTTGTTATCAGAAAAAGTGGGTTGTTTACAGTGAAAAACCTTTTACTACTCCTGATAACATCATCAAATATCTTGGCAATTACACACATCGAGTTGCGATTTCCAATCAACGAATTATCAGTCATAAAAATGGGAAAGTCACTTTTTATTACAAAAACTACAAGAAAGCAGGACTTAAAAGTGTAATGACATTGGATGAATCAGAATTTGTCCGACGATTTTTACAGCACATTCTGCCTTCAGGTCTTTGCAAGGTAAGGTACATTGGTTTTTTAGCTTTGCGACATCTAAAAGAAAACGTAGAGTTATGTGCCACCATAAACAAAAGTGAACGTTTCTTTCCGAAGTATGAAGGCTTAAATGCCTATGAGGTATATCGAGAAATCAAACAGCAAGATCCTTTGCTATGCCCGAAGTGTAAGAAGGGGCACATGGTCATTCGAAAGCCGATAGAAAGGGCGCCTTCGTGACAGTATATTTAGTGAAACGCTCTTTGACTCAAGATAGTTTTTTTTTTAAAACGGGACAAAACCGTAACGGGATAGGTATGTCTTATCGGTAACATATTGTAAAAATAAACGATATGAATGAATGGGGTTTATTCTTTTCAGAGCCCAAAAAAGCAATTAAAAACGCTTTTTCATCATCGAAATATTATTCGAGAGAATACCATGCCCATAGCTCCTAAAACCATCTCAAGCTCAATTATTACTCAGGCTTCGTTCAACTTCATTGTATCATCAATTTTCTTTATTTTAGCTTTATTGGCTTCATTTTCAAAAAAATGGGGATGGGTATTTTTTGTTCCTGATTTTATGTATATTTGAAAGAAAAATAACGATACAATCGTATAGAGTTAGCAACAAGGCTAGCGGAACGGCGGTAAACAAACATTAAACTATTCCGACCATAAAAGTCCGTTGACTTTGTTGCCCAAAACGGGAAACAAATGGCGGGCAAAAAAGCAGGAAACAGAAATTTAACTAAGGCAAAAAATACAAAAAACGACGAATTTTATACGCAATACTACGACATTGAGCGTGAAATTAATGCGTATTTAGAATACAATTCAGACGTATTTCGAGGAAAAACAATTTTACTTCCTTGTGATGACCCAGAATGGAGCAACTTCACTAAATTTTTCGCACAGAATTTTGAAAATTTCGGGCTGAAAAAATTGATTAGTACAAGCTATGCACCTGAAAGCAAAAAATATAAAGGTGGCTACCAACCTACTCTATTTGAAACTTCCGACCCACAATTTGACGAAAGAAAAACCATTACCAAAGGAAAAATCTTCACTTTAACGCACGATAAAACAGGTGATGGAAAAATTGATGTTGAAGACTTAGAATGGACGTATTTAGAGGGAGATGGAGATTTCAGAAGTAAAGAAATTATCAAACTTCGTAATGAAGCAGATATAATTATCACAAATCCACCTTTTTCACTTTTTAGAGAGTTTTTAAATTGGATTGTAGAAACTCAAAAGCAATTTGTAATCATCGGTAGTATGAATGCGATTACCTATAAAGAAGTTTTTCCATTAATTAAAGACGATAAAATGTGGCTTGGAAACGGATTTAAGGCAGGAAATGCTTTTTTCTCATCTCCGACTACAAATGATTACGCAGAAGGCGTTTTTAATCCTGATACAGGTCTAGTGAAATTCAGAAATGTTGTTTGGTTTACGAATATTGACCACGGAAGACGACATCAACCTCTCCCCTTAATGACAATGGCTGACAATATTAAATTTAGCAAACATAAAGAAGTCAAAGGAAATAAATACCAAAAATATGACAATTATGATGCTATAAACATTCCTTTTACAGATGCTATCCCAAGTGATTATGACGGAGTTATGGGAGTTCCAATTAGTTTTTTAGATAAATATTCTCCCGAACAATTTGAAATTATTGGAGAGATGGTAAGCACGACAGTAGATGAATTTAATTTTGGTTATCCCTATATAAATGGTAAAAAGATTTACGCCCGAATTTTAATAAAACACCGTAAAAAATGAAAACAACTCTACAAACAGAAATAACAGTAAAAGATATTTGTGATGGATTCGTTTACAATGAATTGGAAGGAAAAGGACTTTTTGGATTATCGGGAAAACTAACTATCCAACCCGAATACCAACGTAATTATATTTACGCTGATGGGAAACGTGATGTTGCCGTAATCGAATCAATATTAAAAGGTTATCCGCTCGGTTTAATCTATTTCAACAAAGTAAGTGATGACAACTTTGAAGTTTTGGACGGACAGCAAAGAATTACAAGTTTTGGGCGTTTCGTAACTAACAAATTCGCCATAAAAGACGAAAACAGAATGGAGCAATATTTTAGCGGAATCGCCAAAGACAAGCAAGAAAAAATATTGAATACCAAACTTTTAATTTACGAATGTGAAGGAACAGAAACTGAAATTAAAGAATGGTTTAGGACAATCAATATTGCAGGAGTTCCGCTAAATAGTCAAGAACTTTTAAATGCTGTTTATTCTGGTCCTTTCGTAACACTTGGAAAAGAGGAGTTTTCAAATTCTCAAAACGCC
This sequence comes from Brumimicrobium sp., assembly GCA_023957385.1. Taxonomy (NCBI): domain Bacteria; kingdom Pseudomonadati; phylum Bacteroidota; class Flavobacteriia; order Flavobacteriales; family Crocinitomicaceae; genus Brumimicrobium; species Brumimicrobium sp. The sequence goes on from JAMLGZ010000001.1 coordinate 393,296, forward strand.
AATATTCAAAAATGGAGTGCTTATGTTTCGGGAAGTGCCAACCGTCAAGACTTTTTAGAACGTGCGTTGGAATGGGTAAGTAAAAACAATGTAGGCGATTATATGAGCCGACACCGTTTTGACGACAACATAAACGAACTCAAAAATTACTTTAACAGCGTAATTGATTGGATTTCGGCAGTTTTTACAGACGTTGAAACTGAAATGAGAGGTTTGGAATGGGGACGATTGTATGAAACTTACAAAAAACAACCTTACAATCCCCAAAAAGTATCTGAACAAGTTCGGGAACTTTACGCTGACTCTTATGTCAAAAATAGAAAAGGAGTGTTTGAATTTATTCTTGGTGGTTTAACCGATACCAAACTTTTAGACCTTCGAGTTTTTGATGAAGCAACCAAAAAATCTGTTTACACCAAACAAACAGCAGAAGCCGAAGAAAAAGGAATTTCAAACTGTTCACTTTGTGCTGTCGGACACGATGCAAATAAAACCAAAATTTGGAGTTTAAAAGATATGGATGCCGACCACGTTACAGCTTGGAGTAAAGGCGGAGCGACTGATATTAAAAACTGTGAAATGTTGTGTAAAACACATAATCGAGCGAAAGGGAATAGATAAATTATTTTTATTGAGCTTAGACTAATTTCTTTAGTATTTTTACACTAAATACATTTTAAAATGAATGAATTAATCTCTCCAAAATATCAAATGAAATTAGTTAGCGATGTCGAAAATGCTTTATGGGAACAATTTGATTCGTCGAAATATTATAATGTTGAAAGATACTTAGAGAAATGGCAAATATTCGAAGATAGAAGAACTGAAACTGGTTTCAATCTCGGATGGACTCCGCAATTTGAAATAAAAAAACAAGAAGGAGATAAAATTGATTTAAAATCAACTTTGCATAGTATGGATGGTGAAACGTTACTTAAAGTTGCAATTGATTTAGGGGTTGATACGCCCGATTTCATTCCATCCATTCCAACATTCAAAAATATTTTAAAAGTTAATTACAGTACAGCTCTCGATACTTTTAATAAGGCATATAAACAAATAGAATCCGACCCAAGTACAGCTATTGGTTTAGCAAATTCAGCACTCGAAAGTATAATAAAAGAAATTCTCAAAGACAACAGGATATCTAGCAAGATTCAAGGAAATGAAACACTTTATAAATTAACGGGAATAATTTTAAAAGAATTCTCTCTTACAAATTCTGAGGCAGTAAAAGAAATTAAAACTATCGGTAGTTCTCTATTAGCTATAAATCAATCAATAGAGAAATTAAGAAGTGAAAAAACTACTTTCCATGGAAAGACCACTGAGGATTATGTAATTAATGACCCGATGTATTCGTTTTTTGTTATTAATAGCGTTACTACTATTGGTTTTTTTCTAAATTCTTATTATAAAACAAAATACCCAAAAATAGATGAAACGGAAAGCTATGAAGACAATTTACCTTTTTAAACTAATGAAATGCTGAAAACAAATGCCCAGTTGCTAACATGAACTGTGTAAAAAACCAAACATTTTACACAAAACTTTTTCCATAATTATCATCAAACGGAATTCCATTTTTTACACACCCAAAAACCTGTTTTAAAAGTTTATTACAAACAGCAATTATTGCTACTTTTCCATTCTTTCCTTTGGAAATTAACCGTTGATAAAGTTCCTTGCAGGCTCGATTATTTTGCATTGCGTTCATCGCACACATATACAGAATATGCCGTAATTGGTAACCACCCCGTTTACTTATTCGAACTCTCCCACGAATACTTGTTCCACTACTATGCTCGGTAGGATTTAAGCCTGCATAGCTGACTAGTTGTCTATAATTGGTCATTTCACTAAACGCTTTAGTAAAAATGATTAACTCTGCCGACTCTCTTTCCTATTCCTTTTACACTACTTACAATTGTTAATAATTCAGGTTGCCATACTTTTAATTTTTCGTGTAATTCTTTCTCTAATTTTGATTTCTCTGAGCGAAGTTTTGTAAGCATGGAACGGTAACTCTTTATTATGGATTTAACATCATAAGGGCACTTTTCCAAAGCATGAATTCGATTGCCTATTTGATTAATTTCCTTGGTGATATCATGAATAGCTCCATTCAAAGCCCTACATTCAAAGTATTCACTTTCAGGTCGATGTGTAGCTGTAGGTTTTTGATTAATGCCGTATAGACAAATCCATCTCGCATCTTTCTTATCGACACTTTGGTCTAGTTGCATTTGAATAAAACGCTTAATCTTTAGGGCATTCTCAACTGTAAAAGTGATTTTTCATCATGTAAATAAAACATTAATCCAACATGATAAACACCGTACTTTCCATTACATAATGGTAGTCTTTCCCACAGGTTTTAATAATCTTCTGGAAACCCTTTTTATCATTTGTAACCTGAAAACTCAATAATGAATCTCCTTCTGCTTGATAGCAAACATCCAGTGTATCAGCTGAAACATCAATTCCGCAATACTTTTTTCTTGATTCTTCCTTCATTTTATTATTTTTGTTTAAGAGAAAAAAGAGAGAACAATCTTATCGGAAGTCTGCGATCCTAATACGAACTCTAAAAGGTTCAATAAAACTGTTCGACTTTTGGATAAGAAGGAGGTAGGGGTAATCATGTTAGTCAAGCTCGAAGCTTACTCGGTTCGTCTACCTTATTCTACCTCCTTGTTCTTTCAAATATCTCTGGTTTATAAAGTAACTAATTTAATACTTTTACAAACATAGGACTCGGTTCGGTCGGTTCGGTCGTCAGCCGGGTTATTCGCTTCGTTTTAACATTTTTCGTAAAGAAAAAATTATTAACTTCGTATCTAAGATTAATGTAAAAATCCGGCCGAACGCCGAGCCGAGGAAACGTGTGTGACTTGAACAATCAGCTGTCTGCTGATTGGTGCTTTAAAACAGATGAGAGTAGGTCTCTCAATGGCGATTTTCAGGAATAGCCATTAAACCACTTTGTGCTGCAAGATTAGGAAACGGTTTTGTGGTGAGCGACAAAGAAAAACGGAAGCAACGACTTCTGTAGGTGTGTGTATGTGAGTTGAACGAAAGTGAACCCAACGATGAAGCCTCGTAAGGGCAATAGACGATGTCAAAAATAGGTAGTTACGTTTGTACCTATGATAAGAGTGTACCGGACACCTGATTTACTGGGTACACGGCATCCGGGGTTAAGTGGGCAAGACGCATACATAGGCTGTTTTAAGGAACAAGTGAACTCTACATCGTTCTGTAAAATAGAAATAGGAAGCAGACAAGAGGGGATGTGTTTGAGATGTAGGGGGCAGACTTAGCCTAGTAGTGTTGAAGTGTTTGTAATGAACATGGGAGCGAAGGGCTAAGCATGTTAGGCAAACGAATTTACAACCGTAAAAGGGATGATTAATTATTATGAAACAAAATCACAGCCAATAACCAGATTAATGGTTTGGCAAGCATACAAGAGGTAAAATCCAATGCTGGAAGTGGTGGAATAGACAAAATGAGTTGGGAATATTTGCAGAAAACAGTACGGAACTTTATATGCTCTGGAACCGCCTAAGCTCAGGGAGTTATCGAAAGCCTGTCAAACAAGTTGCTATACAAAGAAAGGGGAGGAGACAATTTACTGGTATCCCGACGATTTTAGACCGTATCACAACAAGTAGTACGAAAACACTTGGAACGAATAGTAGAACAAAATTTCATTAGTTCATTTGTTACCGACCCAATCGGAACTGTCATCAAGCCGTTGAACAAGCATATACAAATTTATACAATCATGATTTTGCTATTGACTTAGACATCAAAGGTTTCTTTGACAACATCGACCACGAACTGATGATGAAAGCATTAAAACACTACCGTTCAGACAATTGGGTTTTGTTATATGTGGAAAGGTGGTTGAAAGCAGAATTGTACAGAAAGGGAGACAAACCAACCCTTTCAGGAACTCCACAAGGTGGCGTTATTAGTCCGCTTTTAGCAAACTTATTTCTACATGTAGTCTTCGATAAATGGATGGATAGTTCCACCTGAAAAGCCATTTGAAAGGTATGCAGATGATATTGTAGTGCATTGCAAAACCGAGAATCAAGCGCAATTCATGTTGCGCCAAATTAAAGAGCGCATGGAATCAAATTACAGTTGCATGAAGTCAAAAGTAAAATAGTCAATTTGAGAGGGTTTTCACAAACGAAATACTCCAAAGGTTCGACTTTCTGGCTTTACAATCCGTCCACGAGCCTACAAAACAAAAGGCACAGGAAAAAGGAAATCTATTCCATGTATCTGCGTAAGTCAGAAGTCGAAGACACATCATGAAAGTTCAGGGAAAATGAATTTACACAAACGCAGAAAATCCTTGGAAGAAATCGCCAAGGAAATCAACCCCGTCATTCGTGGGATTATCAACTATTACCACAAGTTTTGGAAAGATGATATGCGAATGGTGTGGAATCAACTGAACGCACGACTACTGAAATGGACAAAATGGGAGAAAGACTTATTCAAGAAAGCCTCTGTGCGCTACTTGAAAACCAAGTACAAAGAAAACCCCAATTTATTTGCGCATTGGTTATTGGTATATCCGTAAAAAGTTATTACTTTTGATGTGATTTAGTAACATGAAGAGCCGTATGAAGGGAGACTTTCACGTACGGTTCCGTGAGAACGTAGGGGTGAAATTCCCTTACGTGACTCGATTAGCGGTAATTATAACTGAAGACAAAACAAACATCATAAAATGACAGAAGATAAACTAGCAGTATTAATTGATGACATTCCATAATGTAAAAGGAGAATTGCAAAATCACCCACAATCAAACGAATTTATGGCCAACAGTTGGATGGAAAATGTAAATGCAATTACTCCGATTCAACAATATTGACAGCGCAATGATAATTGACGCAATGGATATTCTTTATTCAGGAAAAGTTAACGGTTTTTGTATTACAGCGATTAGCACACGTCTCAGAATGAAAGTAATTGGTTTTAAAAGAAAAACCCACAGCCATTCATCTGCATGTACAAATTTATTATTTAGAAATATTGATCGGCACCTCAGGTAAAAAAATTGATACTTTTAATAACCAATCAATATTCCTTAATGTTGGCGGTAATTGTATAGCGACACTCACAGATTGACAAAAACAAAAATTCGATATTATTTTTACAAATAAAATATTAGACAAATGGCAAAACAAGTATTTATCAATTTAGCAGTAAAAAACCTTCAAAAATCTATGGACTTTTATGCTGCATTAGGATTTTCAAACAATCCACAATTTTCTGACGACACTGCAAAGTGTATGGTTTGGAGTGAAAACATTTTTGTCATGATTATGACACACGAAAAGTTTTCAGGCTTTACCTCAAAACCCCTTGCTGACACCAAAACCAACATTGCAGGTCTTTTTTCATTATCGTTAGATAGCATTGACGAAGTGAACCATTTAATGACTAATGGACTTAATGCAGGTGGAATTGAACCCAATGAAATGCGAGACTATGGTTTTATGCAACAGCGAACAATAGAAGATTTTGATGGACACACCTGGGAACTTTTTTATATGGACATTACTAAATTTCCTCGACAATCATAACATACTAGCTGTATGAAGAAAGAAATTGAAACATATAATCAAACGTTAGAAGATAATGAACTTTGTAACTTGTTGGCTGCAATAATTGATGAAAATCTAATAGGTGCTGAAAGTAAAATTTGGTATGCTCACCCAGTTTGGTTTTTAGAAGGCAATCCTATTGTAGGTTACAGTAAGCAAAAAAAAGGCATTAGACTAATGTTTTGGAGTGGAGCAGATTTTGAAGAAGACGATTTAGACACAAGGGGAGATAAATTTAAAGACGCTTCAATCTTTTACAATTCAGTTGAAGAAATTGATGCAACTAAAATAAAAAAATGGCTAAAAAAATCTGAAAACATACAGTGGGACTACAAAAATTTAGTAAAAAGAAAAGGTAAATTAGAAAAATTAAAGTAAAAAAATATGGCACAAATAAATCCTTACATTCATTTTAACGGAAATGCTGAAGAAGCTTTTAACTTTTATAAATCAGTATTCGGTGGAGAGTTTGCAATGGTAATGCGTTTCAAAGATTTGACTTTTGAAGGTAGTATTGCGAAAGAAGAAGAAGCCAACAAAATTATGCACATAGCATTACCAATTGGCAATCACAATATTTTAATGGGTAGCGACTCACCTTCAGCTCTTGGTACGCACAATGAAAATGAAACAAGAAGTAAAATTTCAGTTGGTGCAGAAAATAAAGAAGAAGCTGATAAATTATTTAACGGACTTTCAGCAGGAGGACAAATAGAAATGCCAATTCAAGATAGCCCTTGGGGTTCTTACTTTGGTATGTTTAGAGACAAGTTTGGTATTGAGTGGATGGTGGACTTTGACCCAAGACAAAAGGGACAACCATAATAAAAACAACTACCGCCAATAACTAAGTTTTCGTTGCGTCCGAAGGACGGACAATGAAAACGGTGTTGAACGACCGCGCAGCAGCACCGCAGGTAAACCGGTCTTCGATCTATGGGGATTTCATCTCAGTTGAGAAGGTGGCTATAAGGCGATTGGAAGTAAGTTTTAAAAAGGCAGCATTGTTTTATAATGCGTTGCTTTTTTATAAGTAGTTTTCTAGCCTTAATGGCACATACCTTCCCCTACCCATAGTGTCATACCATAGAAGTTTGGGGTGATGCCGATAAATACATCGCTGGCGGACCTCTGCTTCCAAAGACTTCTATCGTTATCAAAGTGCCGGTCTTGCAATAGGGGCATCTGCGATGGTTAATGATTGGCGTAGCTGAGTATTTCTTGACATTTAGCACTTGTTGTAGTTGTTGCAGCTTCCCTCGTTTCCAACTGCACTATATGAAACATTCATTTTACAGGGATTTTGCTATTCGTTCTTCAGCGACCGCGAAGCAGCATCGAAGGTAAACCGGATTATATTTGGGAGTTAATAGGAAAAAGCCAAGATTTAGGCTTCGTTTGCGTGAAGGTTTTCTGTGAAGTGTTGCCAATATAGGACGATGCCGGGACAGGTCTTGGTTGGTGCACCAAAGTGTATAAAACTAAAATCCGTATTTGTCTAATGCAGAATAGGCGTTGAAATACATTTATCCCTACTTATAGGATTTGATCGGCTTCTCAAGTCAAAAAAATGTTACTTTTAACAACCAATCAATATTCCTTAATGTTAGTGACTATTATACGGACACAGTAAAAACGACAGAACAATGAGACAAAAGCTGAACTTAATAACACTTGGAACTGACGACTTTCAAAAATCCTTAGACTTTTACGAAAACGGACTTGGTTGGAAAAAATCTGAAAAAAGTATGGACGGCTTAGCTTTATTTGACTTGGGTGGAGTTATTTTAGCGTTGCACTCAAGACACGAACTTGCAGTCGACACAACATTGACATATCAACCGACAACATTTTCTGGACTTACCATTTCGCACAACACAAAATCTGAAAAAGAAGTGGACGAAGTTTTAGAAAAAGTTGCAAAACTTGGTGCGACAATCGTAAAACCTGCACAGAAAGTTTATTGGGGCGGTTACAGCGGTTATTTCAAAGACTTGGACGGACATTTGTTTGAAGTTGCTTACAATCCATTTTGGGAACTTGATGAAAATAACAACGTAAAACTGTAATGACAGAAGCGCAGACAATAAAAGCATTGACAGTAATTCCGGGAGTTGGTAAATCCATTGCGACAGATTTATACAACATCGGCATTAGACACATTGATGACCTGAAAGGCAAAGACCCCGAAGTGCTTTATGAAAACTCAAACCTTTTTGCTGGTTGTGTTCAAGACAGGTGTTTACTTTATGTTTTTAGGTGTGCAGTATATTTTGCAGAAACACCAATAAATAAACAAGACAGCGAAAAATTAAGATGGTGGAATTGGAAAGACAAAAGGGTAGTCACTAACATCAATTAGCTTCAATAGGAGGATAAATTAAAAATTTATAGCAACATGTTTTGACGCTGCAAGCTCTGACTTTTGTGGAATAAATAAATTGAATTTTAAAACATCAAAATAAGTATGTTATAACTTTATAAACAGAAATTAGGGTAGTATCGAATTGGGGGCTTGAATCTGCCACTAGATTTTTGGCTATATAATTTTTGTCATCCTAAAAATATTTTACTATATTCGATTTTCTTAGACGATTTATTTACTCTAAAATATAGAATTATGATTAAAAAAATAACTACCCTTTTGTGCACTATTGCATATTGTTTAACCATTTCTTTTTCTATAAATAGTCAGATTGCCATAGCCAATCTTGACCAACTCGCAAAATTAAAAAGTGGGACAACATACATTGTAATGGATAATCTTGATTCTGACATTTCCAAAGAATACATGGAGGTGTACAAAAAATATTGGACGATTACCAAGATTGAGTTTATTAAAAATTCCGAAATCTATAGCCATATATCACCCAATAATTCATTTTTTTCAATTAACGGATTAAGCAAAACAACTCAATTTTCCAGTGGCAACATAGGGAGTGCAACTACAAAAGCCGGTATTAGCTATGAAAATACCCATATTTATCTCAACTTATGGATGTGTAATGATAAGTATTTTAAGAAGAAGGATCCAACAATTGGATTATATGATCAGACGCAAATAGCACGAATAGAACTTTTTACTGATTTTAAAACAATATTAACCCCTGAACTGCTCTTTAATTCCGATTATGACGGAGGTGGACATATAAATAATTGGGGTGTGGGATTTCTTAAAAATTACATTCAAGCGTTAATGAACTTTTTGAATGAAGGCGAAAATCGTACCTTATATTCAGGAATAACGAATGTCAATGAATTAAAAAATTTGAAAAATCAGGTGTTGTATGTTCCAGATTACATATTGACGAAATTCAATAAATTTACAGGAGATGAATCTAAGCGGTTTGAGGAAGATAAAATCTTAAAAGATTATACGTACAAATATCAGTTGATTTCTACAAAAGACTTAAATCAAAAAATTATGGAAGATACTACTCCTTTTTATTACTTGATCTATGTTAAAAGTAGTACGGATAAATTTGTTAGCGTTGTTAACTCACAAACGGGTGAAATCATTTATTCAAAATACTCTGCCATTTCCTATAATATAAAGTCGGACGACTTAAAAAATATACAAAAACTAATAGAATAATTGAATTCCCTACATATTTCTCATAATGTAAAAAGTTTAAATGAATTCTTTTTTTTATTTTGGGTTACCAAGATAAATCGTTACATCATACAGGACGTAAATAGATTGCGTTCTCTCCCTTTAATTTTGTCAAGAAACAATTGATATGAAAACAATTAAGGGTATAAGTAGAAAGGAGTTTGATGAATGTTTCGGGAATAATGAGAAGTGAGGGAATCACTTCGAATGTATAAAATGCAAGCATTTACATTTCGTAATGAGGAGAAGGAAGTATAACAGACGTTGTTCTAGTTGTGGCTACGAAGAATCACCTATTTCCATCACTCCAGAATATGCTATTTATATCAACGTATTTTCACAAATTCACCATCTTTCAATTTATACGTTTTACCGTCAATTTCAATTGTTTTTCCTTCTTTAACTTGTGCTAAATTCTTTAAATCTGTTTTTATGGTGTGCACAGAACCATTTGTTGCATACGCCAGATGCAGGTATTGTTCATTGATGCTAAAATGTGTTCCACACAAAACAGTGCGCACAGGGATTTTAATTTTATCTAGTAATCTAAAATCTCTAATAGAAGAGGTGTTGTCTGCAATCAAGATTATTTCCGAGGAATTGGGGAAAAGTTCTTGTGCTTTTAAAACGGCTTCTAAATCATTTTCGGGTGCATCACCACCACATCCTTTAGAAGTTGCTTGTATCACTAAATCTCGGAAATCATGATAATCTGTTGCTGTTTTGTAATAGATTCCTCCAGTCTTTCCTATTCTTTTTAATTCGTCTACAATTTCATCACCATCATTAAACAAAACCAAGTTTATTTTCTCTTTACCACTATATTTATATAGAAACCAATATACAGTTTGCAGGATGTAGGGTGACATACTTCCCGTAACATCTATAACTACGGTTGAATTTTGCCATTCTTTATTTCTTCTTAAAGCAGCCACAACAGAAGTATCTCTAAAATCTTTAAATGTTTTGTTTGTTATAATAGGAGCTTTATCTTTGGGCAAACCTTCTGCTAAAGAAATTTGTTCCATACGATATAGCGCAGGATCTTGCTCCGGTTTATAGTAAATCACTGCACCATGAAAAAGCAACATAGCATCCGATTCATCAGTTAAGCCCATTTGTCGACATAACCTCCATTGGATGCTTTCATTTGAAACTAAATCTCCTCTCAACTCTAATATCTTTTGTATCCTTCGTTTAGTTAAATCTTGTAAGCTATCTCCTTTTGGATAATTGGAATAGATTAAATCTACTCTAAAAATCTTGCCTTTTCTCAGTTTCGCTACATTGCTTTGAAACACAATGTCTGAAGAACCAAATTTCATTTGAATGACCGCAAAATCAGTAATAGAGTGAATAGGTCTATAAAAATTGATTTTAGTTTCTCTTAATTGAAGGATATCATTAATATCTCGAGCATTTATACTTTGTGCTAAAACTATGAATAGCAATACAATTGAAGTTTTTTTCATGGCATTAGTTTTTAAGAATGAATAACTCGTGGTATAAATTATATAGATACAACGACTTTTTGAAAAAAGGTTACAAATCGCCTTCAACGGATGAATACGATAGCATAGAATTTAGGCAAAACACCAGCACTTATAACAATCTGGCATGGATTAGACCCAATAAGAAAAGAAATTTAGCTTATAAATATGGTTCAAAGAAGTGGCAAAAAGTACTTCGATTTAGATTTTTCTTAAATTACATTTACGTTTAGAGATTAGGTTTACTATTATAATTGCCATATCTTTGAGTTACTTACCGTTAACACAACAAAAAGATAATGAAACCATTCATAAAAATATTCATTTTACTTTGTGTCACATTCTTTGTTGTTTCGTGTGACCCAGAACTTCAAGTTACATACAGCATAAGAAACAACGCAGATAAGGAAGTTAAACTTAGATATGTAAAAAGTTACACCGACACCATTGAAACCATTATGCAGAAAGATCAAACTGAAAAAATATACATGATCAAAAAAATTGGAACGCCTTATATGGCAAACAAAAATGATGACAGTATATATGTGTTTGAATATTTTTCTGCACAAAAAGATAGTTTGCTATGGACTAAAAATGTTAAAGACAGAAGTGAATGGATATTCACTGAAACAGGAAAACATTCTTGCAAATTTGAACTGCAAATAGATAATAGTGATTTTTAAACATAAAAATAGCTGATAATTCAATTGAATCCCGATAGCGTTTAATTTTCAACTTACCCCATGCTGAACTGCTCACCTTGAGTTTATCGGAAGATGGGTGTTTCATGCTCCTTCCATAATTCCAATTTTCACCCACTGCATGGCATTATTCTTTCATCTACTTTTACTCCAAACTACTTTTATCTTGTGGTATGTTTTCTGTTTCCATTTGGTAATGGTTGTAAATGTTTTAAATTAAAACAATCATTTGTTTTGTATTGAAACAATATATATCTTTGTATCATTAAACAGCGAAATGCAAATTGATATGAACATAAAATTGTCACAAAAGCAAATAGGTCAGCGGTTAACCGAACTTCGTAAAATGAAAGGGTTGTCACAGGAAGATTTGGCTAAAAGTGTCAAAATATCCCGACCATCTTTGGCTCAAATTGAGTTAGGAAATAGAAGTGTTGATATACTTGAATTGCAAAAACTGTCATTGGTTTTGGAGTTTTCATTGGACGATTTTATGTCTAAGGATTTTTCTGTAAGACAAGATGTTGATATAAAAGAAGAAAAAAAGGCAAAGAAAGGAGAAGAACGTATTTCAGTACCAACCTTGCAGGTCAATAAATTTCAAAATGTCTTGTTGTATATACTTGAACGCTGTGCAGGTAAGCCAAATGTTGGCGAAACAGTTCTTTACAAGTTGCTCTATTTTTCGGACTTCAATTATTATGAATTGTATGAAGAGCATTTAACCGGAGCTAAATATCGCAAATTACCTTACGGACCAGTACCACAAAAATTAGATACTATCATTAATCAAATGATTGAAAAAGGTCAGTTGCAAAGGGTGAAAACAGAATATCACGGCTATCCTCAAACGCGCTATTTACCTTTAGTAAAAGCCGATTTAACTGAATTAAAAGCAAGTGAAAAAGAAATCATAGATAGGGTTATAGAACAAATGAGTGATTGGAGTGCTGCAATGCTCAGCAACTATTCACACGGTGATAAACCTTGGAAAGCATCAAAAGAGGGCGAAGAAATCAATTATGAGTTAGCTTTTTATAGAAGACCGCCTTATTCAATTAGAGTTTATGAAGATGATGAACAATATTGAATTTGATGAGCTTTTCGAATTTAAAAAGGACTTGAAGTATCTTCTCAAAAAATACAGAACACTCAAAGAGGATCTGGAAGTAGTGAAATTAGATTTGAATGACGAACCGGGTGAAAGCCCTCCATTTAACTTTCGTATTGATAATTTGGGTATAGAAACGTGTATCATTAAGGTTAAGAAAATTGCGTGTAAGGCATTAAAAGGCAAAGGGGTAAATTCAGGATTGAGATTAATTTATGCTCACTTTCCTGACGAACAAAAAATTATATTCATTGAATTGTATCATAAGAATGATAAGAAAAATGAAGACAGAGAAAGAATAACGGATAATTTTAAATAAAAGAAATAGCAAAAGGTTACAAATCGCCTTCAACGGATGAATACGATAGCATAGAATTTAGGCAAAACGCCAGCACTTATAACATCTGGCATGGATTAGGCCCAATAAGAAAAGAAATTTAGCTTATAACATAGGTTTTATAAAAGACTGGTTAAGTCAAAATATCGAGTTTATTCCTTGATAATTACCTTTTCAGAAGTTCCATCCTCATATATATACAGCATCAGTGTATTTGTTTTCTTTTCAATTTCACGACCTAGAATATCAGTGATTTTAATGGGCTTTTTATCAAGATTTAGTAGTGTGTTATTTGTTAATCCAACCGTTCCTAAAATAGCTTCACCACAGTAACTATCGTTGTCAATGTTCAAGTCAATAATACCATTAGGATTACTAATATTTACGCAAATAGTTCGCTTATAAACACCGTCTTCAGGATATAAGAAATTAACATCATAGTGCACTTGTCCAACATCTATCCATTGTTGTTCGCCCGGTAGAATATTCAGATTTGTCAATTGGTAGAAATAAGCAGCTGGTCCACAAAACCATTGTCCTACATAAACATAAGCATTTAGAGAACTGATTGGAAAATTCCCTAAGTTCTCAATCAAAATTTTAGCAAACGCTTGTTGTATCATTACATGCTCGGGGGCATTGTCCGATTGACTGATAGATACATCATAAAAGTCTATGTCGATGATTGCAGCATCCACTCTTTCTATCGTTTCTTCCTCCGATGAAGTCATAGAATAGGTGATAGAACGAATAGCTTCAAATAGTTGAATAGGATGATGATGGGAAATGTTCAATACCTCATTATTATAATCTACAAATCCATAACTTTGAGAGTTGTAACCCTCAAATGGAGCAAAATTAATTTCGTTAACAATGGCTAGATTTGCATCTAAGATGATGCGAGAAAATCCATTGACTCCCCAATTGAGCACATTGAGATGATTGTCAATATACTTAAGATGGGTAAGATCGTATTGATTGCCAAATGTTACGGTATTAACCAAGTTTAAATCTCCATCAAAAATTTTAATTTCATCTTCGAACAACACATACATCAAACCGTTGTTTGATACTAAACCTCTAATTTGGTCGGCTAAGTCAATAGTTTGTAATACATCACCATCTTCTGAAATCCCATAAATTTTAGATCCTGAAGTGGCGATAATGGGATATTCATTGGAGTAAGTTAAAACATTTGGAGCTGGAATAAGAATATCGGGAAGAGAATCAATTTGTTCTCCCGTTGTTACATTGAGTTTGATAAGATCTATTTTATCAGGTTCATCTATCGTTGCTGTATTCTTCGCAATCCATACTTCGTTTTCAATAAAAGGAATATTAGAAAAGTATTGATTATCATTTCCTAGAGGCCAATATTTCAGCCATAATTTATCTCCATTGTTAGTTAGCTTTATGGTGAAGTTAATATTATAACCCATCATGTCGCAGCCTTCATTCGCCCAGCCATGGATGTATAAATTTCCGTATAAATCTGTTCTAAAATCGAACACATTAACCAGACCTAAATTGTGATTGGAAAATTCTTCTGAAAGCATTTCTTGAAGAGATTTTTTCCACAGTTTTTCTCCAGAAATGTTATTTTTTTGAATGTAATTTCTGTTTATGTCGGTAGTTTCTTGGAAACATAAATAGGTATATGAACCAAAAACAATTGGAAATGTAAATGTTTCGTAGTCAATCCCATCGTTGATTCCGATGTCGCTTTTGAGGCCTTGAGCATTCAAATGAAGGAAAGTGAAGACAGTTAAAAGAGAGAGTATAAGAGAACGCATAATGTTTCAGTTTATTCTATTCTAAATGTAAGGATAGTTTTGATAAATCCAAAATTTAATTATTTGGAATCAAACGTTAAAAAAATATAAACCTCATTTCTTGATAAAATAAATTAAATATCAAATGGTTAAGGAACTTATATGGCTTAGTAAATAATAAATTTTAATCAAGAAAAATAAGATAATATGAATTTGAAATACAACATCTACTTCAAAATAGGAGCAATTGTAATTATTACATTATTACTTCTCATTCCGACCTCCATGATTAAAATTTTAATCCATGAACGAGAAGCAACACAAAACGAAGCAATCAGTGAAGTAAGTTCTAAATGGGCAGAACGGCAGACAATTTCTGGACCTTTTATTTCTATTCCATATTATCGTTATGTCAAAGAAACTTCACCCAAAGACTCCACAGAAAAAATTGTGAGAGTCAAAGACTACATACATATCTTGCCGTCACAACTCGAAATTTCTGGAGATATAAATCCTGAAAAACGACACCGAGGAATTTATGATATTGTTGTTTACAATTCAAAACTGGACATTACTGGAACATTCAATCCGTTTGACTTTGACGCACTCGATATTCAAACTTCAAACATCCTTTTTGACAAAGCAGAATTTGTAATCGGTATTAACGACCTTAGAGGAATTGAAGAGCAAGTTACCTTGGAGTGGAATAATGAAAAGATTTCTTTTAATCCAGGTGTTTCTTCATACGATGTTGTAGATACCGGTATTAATGCAATACTCGATATCAATCCAAACGACAGTTCAAACTATAATTTCAGTTTAAGTCTAGACCTTAAAGGAAGCCAACTTTTATATTTTACGCCGGTTGGAAAGGTAACAGACATAAACTTAACCTCTAAATGGTCAAACCCAAGCTTCAACGGTGCATTTTTGCCTGATAGTAGAGAAGTGACAGACAAAGGTTTTACAGCCAATTGGAACGTGCTACATCTTAACAGAAACTTTCCGCAAATTTGGACGGGCAACCAACACTACATAGACGATTCTTCATTTGGTATTGACTTACTTCTTCCCATCGACAACTATCAAAAATCGTATCGTTCTATCCGCTACGCTATTTTATTTATCGTATTTACGTTTTTAGTTTTCTTCTTTATTGAAGTTCTAAACAAAGTTTTCATCCACCCTATTCAGTATATTTTGGTCGGTGTTGCTTTAATCGTCTTTTACACGCTTTTACTTTCAATATCTGAGCACTTGAATTACAACCTTGCATTTATTATTTCCGCATTAGCAACACTCACGCTCATTGCTGGTTATGTGCGAGCAATCTTAAAATCAACAAATTTGGCCTTATTAATTTCGGGTATCTTGACCATTCTTTATACGTTCATATTTGTAATCATTCAACTTCAAGACTACGCATTGCTAATCGGAAGTATCGGAATATTTATCATACTTGCTCTTGTTATGTATTTTTCACGCAAGATTGATTGGTATGGTTTGAATTTAGGTAAAGGAGAGGGATACCCCTCTTCATAAACCTTATCTTATAATCCTTACAACGTACCCTTGTTGCATTTAGCTCACATTATGAGGCTTAATTCATCAAATGGGCTTTTTAATCTCAAAATACGCTTCGATAACGTGTCTTTATTCTAAGGTAGCATGCCTTACGATACGCTTTTACTAATTGAGCTTACCCACGTACGTTCGCTTCTCCTCAAAAAACAAGAACCCGAGACAAGCTCGGGTTCAATACTATTTTAGAGTGCAGTGCTATAGCAAATGTATAGTTGGGCACTTTCAATAACACAAATATACAAAAAATAGTTGAATAAATATATTTTATATAGTCATATATTATATAACCACATACTATTATCCACATCATTTTAGTCTGTATAGGCTATAAATAAAAGAAAATTATTTAAAATGATAACAAATTTGTTCTTCTATAATTGATTTAATATGAAGATTATCTTTGTGAGCATTGAACAAATTAATTATTTCATTTTCAATTTCATTTTTCCTATTCTCAGATACAACTTCAAGTAAAAAAAGAATTACTCTTATAGCTGCATATAATGAATGTCTATCATTTAAATTTAAAGGCCCAGAATTTATAGATTTAGGTGTCTTTGCATCATATAGAACGCCTCCGTGTGCACAAATATTCCGAATAAAAACTGTGACCCCAAAATAGTTGTCATATATTTTTGACTTTTTTAACCCATAATGACCAGCAATACTTTCTTTGAGTGCTTCATTCTTTAAGTTTCTGAATATCGCTAATAGACTGCCAAAAGTCATAAATTCTAATGTTTTCCATGCAGGAGCATAAATATCATTAATATGTTTTTTATGGTGTTCTTTGATGGGTTTATTAGATTTTTTGAATTGAGTATTATAAAAATTTGGAAAATCTTGGATAAATGATTCTTTCATAACATTTCTATCTACAAACCAAGTTGGACTATCTTTATAGTAATTAGAAATTTGATAGATAAGCTGTGTTCTGATATTGATCTCTATCCGGTTTAATGCTCGCATTATAATCGATTTCAAATCTTTATCCAAATAATATAATTGAATTATTGTTGAAAAACGCGTATTTGGCTTGAAAGTATTTGCTCTAGAATTAATAAAGCGAAACCAATAAAATCCAAGTCGATAATAGCCAATATCTAAAAGGTGTTCTTTAATTTTATCTTCATTAAGATCTAATTCCATCCCTCGAGATTTTAGTATCTCAATTTGCTCTTCTACTGTTGTGGCTATTCTTCCCATACTTTTATTATTTTTCTCCCTCCACAATTTTAATCTCTTCCTCCGTTAACCCATACAGTTCATACACCATGTTATCTATTTCCTTATCCGTAGCACTAATTTGCGTTTGAAGTGCCAAGGCTTTTCCTTGTTCTGCTTGGAAATATTCTTCCCATTCGGATTTTTGACCTAAACTCAATTCTACCTTCTGCTTTTTTAACTCTTTTAAGAAATCTGCATAAGATAATTCATACCAAGATTGGAGTCTATTACTCAATTTCTCCAAGGAAAATTCTCGTTCTAAAGTGCGGTGAAATTTAGAAGTGATTTCTTGGAGTTCTTTGTTGAGAGAAAGCATCAGGTCGGCTTTGGCAATGAAAGGTTGTTGGGCGGTGGGAGGGATTTGTTTGATAGGTAAATTAGATAGAAAATTCTTTTTGAATCTAATTCCTGATGTACCTAAACCGCCTCCTGAGTAATATTTTGAATATATGTAAAAAGAGAGTTTAGAATTAAGAATAGACAATAAATATTCTAAAGAATCTCCTGTTATAAAAGTGATCGTATCATTAGTGAAATACCCAAAATTATCTATTACAAAAGGTGTTGTTGATGACATTTCTTGCCAAACTATTTTTTTTTCTTTAAAAGAATCTACATACGCACAATTACGTAAATTATAAGCTGTATCACCCTTGTCATATCTCTTAGATAATTGCGGTTCAAATCCTGATAAATATTCCTTTAATGTAGGATAATCGTCTATTTCAATTTTTGAATTATCATTATAACCGTTGTGAATATTTAGTAAATACAATTTTTGATAATCTATATTATACCTACTTACATCTCTACCTCTTAAAACAGGAAATATTAATTCTTTATTTCTTACATCTTTAGAAATTAATTCATCTTTTATATCTTCCGTAATTATAAAAGCATCGTTTAACCCCGTTTTTATACCGTAAAAGACTTTGACGTTAGTTTCCTTTAAAGGTACACCTTGCTTATCAAATTTATCTTTTAATTTCTTTTCCTTTGCAGACATTATTGACCAAACATCATCCAAATTGGGTTGAATAAAAACTCTATCTTTTTCAAAAACAGAAAAATCAATAAAATTATTCTCTTTTGAGATGTCTAATCCAATAAATTCCTTACCATTATCTAAAGTCTTTTGAAAAATTAAGATATTAGAATCAACGGTTGCACTTTCAAATATTCCTGAACCTAAATCCATTATTTCAATAGGTTGAGTTTTAGAAATAAAATAATTTCTCAATGATTTTCCATAGTTGGCTCTCATCCATTTATTAGAAGTGATAAAGCCTAATAAGCCATTTTCTTTTAAAATAATATTTCCTAATTCGTAGAATAAACAATATAAATCTCCTGTTTTTTCAAAGGCTTCAAATTTGCCATTGTCAAATCCTGCGGATGATTCCATCGTTTGAATTTGTACATACGGCGGATTTCCCACCACCACATCAAATCCACCTTTGGCGAACACTTCTGGAAATTCCTTTTGCCAATTAAATGCTTTTTCCCCTGCAATTTCGGGGTCGTCTATCAACGAGTTTCCGCATTTGATATTATTGTTCAGGCTATTGAGTTTTCTGCCTTTCTGTGCCGTGCGCAACCATAAAGAAAGTTTGGCAATTTCCACGGATTCTTCGTTTAAATCCACGCCGTAAATGTTGCGTTCTAATATATCGGTAGAAATATCCGAAAAGATAAAGCCACCACCTAGTAATTGTGCACGGAGTTCATCTATTTTTTGGTGTTCTTCAATCAAAAATTCCAAAATTTGGTTCAAAAAGGAACCAGAGCCACAAGCAGGGTCAATAATCGTTAAATCCAACAGCCAATTACGGTAATCAGTCAATTTTTGGTCGAGTTCTTTGATGGTTTCTTTCTTTCGGCTTTTACGTCCTTTGGCATATTCTTCATCGTCAATGCCTAGTTCGGTTTTCTTCTCTTCGCATAATTTTCCAACGGTATTTTCTACGATATACTTCGTAATGTATTTAGGCGTGTAGAAGATTCCATCTTTTTTCCGTTTGGTTTTTTGAGCATCCACCACTTCACCGCGTATTTCGGCTTGCACATGTTCAATTTCATTCAACGAATGTTCGAAAATATGTCCCAAAATATTCACGTCCACATCGGTTTCAAAATCGTAACTGCTTAATTGAAGCGTGTGATCATGCAATAAGTCATCGTCAATTTGGATGTTATCCAAGATTTCATCAGGCGCAAATAAACCACCGTTGTAGGCAAAAATCTCGTGTTGTTTACCTTTGTGCCCCGTATTCATATAACCAAAATATTTTTTGAAACGTTCATACAATGGCACGTAATTGTCTAATTCTCGCAAGGTTTCCCACTGTTTTACAATCTCACTAATGGAATTAGGCGGCAGTAATAAACGGTCTTCAGCAAAGAATATAAAGAGGAAACGGTCTAGTAGTTTTTGTGTTTTCTTAAAGAGAATTAATTTATCCGTATCAGGATTATTTTTTACCAAGTTGGCATATATTTCTTCTCTAAATCTGGAGTAATCGGCATATAGTTTTTTGGTAATGTTTTCCTCTTGCAATACAGACGCTTCTTTCATTTTGAGCGGTAAATCACTCAAAAGATTCGTTTTTGCAACACAGAGCCATAACAAAGAAAAATCGGTTTTTGTTAAATTGAATAAGTCGAAATCTATGTGATTGACTGCATTTTGGATATAAAAACGTAGTTTCTCAAAGTTAGAGGTAATCACATACACACATTCAGGATGATGATTTTTATATCCAAAGGCTTGTGCTTCCACTTTATCCAAGTCGGTAGTGTCCGTTCCTTTTAATTCAATTACGGCAATGGCATTTTCATTTTTCAGAATAGCACCGTCCACCTTCTTGCTATTGGCGATGTTTTTAAGTTCTGTGGTCAAGTTAAAATCGGGTTCAGGATTTAGCGTATATCCCAAAACCTTAACAAAGAGTTCTCTTAAAAATCCTTCCTGAAATTGTTCCTCTTTCGAGTTTCGAATATTTTCTTGAATCTGAGGATTGCCGAAATAAGCTTGAAAATCTGCAAATTTCTCATCGATAAACGCACTGTCTAATTCATTCAGATATTTATTTTCAACAGATTTTTGAAAGATACTCATAGGTACAATTTGATTTTTTTGTAAATGTTCCTTTCAAATATAAATAATTTAAAGAAGTTAATTGGACCGAAAAGGAATTTTCGAGTCTTTATTTGGGACTGATAACTAGGAGGACTGTCGGTCCGAGTGATTTTTTGCAAAAGATTGCTTGGCCAGAGCATGCCGAAGGGAATCGAAACCTGATACTTCTATTTGGTTAACTCAGCAGTAAATTCTTACAGTTTTCTCAATTTTCATAAAGAATTTTTTTTACTTTCGCCCCATATTTACTGTTAGACCTGCCCTAACGCAAAGCGCCCAAACCTTACTAGTATGTTCTTTTGTGGACAGGACAGTGCAAAAACGAAAAAAATTGATACTAATATATTTACAGAATGTTATTTAATTCCTTTGCTTTTGCGGTATTTTTTCCGCTTGTGTTTATTCTATATTGGGCTATTTTCAATAGAAAAAATATAAAAGCCCGTAACTTTTTCTTAATTGTAGCGAGTTATGTGTTTTATGGTTGGTGGGATTGGAGATTCCTTTCTCTCATAATAATAAGCTCGTTACTGGATTTCCTCATTGGGAAATATATACACCAACTCAATCTAAAAGAAGAAATACCTGAGTCTGATGAGGTAGTCTTAGGAGAAATCAAGCGGAAAAAGAAAATTTGGTTGTGGGTGAGTGTTGCTGTAAACATTGCTTTCTTAGGATTTTTTAAGTATTTCAACTTTTTTGCCGACAGCTTGGTGGATTTGTTTGCTTTGATTAATATACATCTAACGCCAACTACACTTCATATTGTATTGCCGGTGGAATTAGTTTCTATACTTTCCAAACATTGAGTTACACCATTGACATGTATCGCAAGCAGACGGAACCTGCAAAAGATTGGATGCAGTTTTTTGCTTTTGTGAGTTTTTTCCCTCAACTTGTCGCTGGACCCATTGAAAGGGCAAAAAATCTATTGCCACAGTTTGAATCCTTAAAAACCCCTGATTACAAAAATTTTCGTTCCGCCATGTTACTCATAGCGTGGGGTTTTTTCAAAAAGATGATGATAGCCGATCGGCTTGCCATTTTTGTAGAGAAAGTTTATGACAGTCCTGCTTCCGCAAATGGTTTCCCAATGATTTTAGGAGTGATTTTTTTCGCTTTTCAGTTATATCTTGACTTTTCCGCATATTCTAATATTGCCAGAGGAACTGCTACATTATTTGGATTCAAATTGATGCGAAATTTCGACAATCCCTATCTATCTACTTCGTTTGGAAACTTTTGGAAACGTTGGCACATCTCGCTTTCATCGTGGTTTATGGATTATGTTTATATTCCACTCGGTGGTAATCGCAGAGGTCAATCACGTACAATGGTGAATATACTGATTGTGTTTGCTGTTAGTGGATTGTGGCACGGTGCTTCTTGGAATTTTGTGATTTGGGGAATTTTAAATGCTTTGTTTATGATTGCTTTAGATCCTTTATTAAATTTCAATAGAAAGAATAGTCCAAAAACTGAAAAAGAAAAGTTTCTACCTCACATCATTAAATCATTCTTCATTTTTGCAGCGTGGGCAGTTTCACTCATATTTTTTCGAGCGAAAGGTTTTGACGCTGCTATAGAGAGCTTTAAAAGTTTGAGTTTTGCAAATATTTCTGAAATAGCGAATTATGGACTAAATAAGGCAGAATTGAAATTGTCCTTTATCCTACTGGGCATTTTATTGTTGAAAGAGATGTTTTGGGAGTGGAAAGGAGAAACAATAGAAACTTATTTCTATAAAATACCGGGATTATTCCGTTGGGTTATCTATATAGTTTTAGTCTTAAGTATTGTTTATTATGGGCAATACGGAACGGGTAACGAGCATTCATTTATTTACTTTCAATTTTAAAGAGTGATGAGCAAAAAGAAATATATAAAACAACCACAAGTAGAAAAGAAATCTAACATTGTAGAAAAATCATTTTCGTGGTGGAAGTTTTCGATAAAAATTATACTTCTTTTCCTTGCTGTTTTGTTAGTGGTAATCTATACAGATAAAAAGGGCTATTTTACTGCTGATCAAAAGAACAATCACATCAAGAGAAAGTGGGCTTCTTTTTACGATTATACTCAAAAAAAGGAAGTGGATGTTATTATTTTGGGAAATTCACATATTATAACCGGAGTTGATCCATTTGTTTTATCTGATGCGACAAGCTCAACCTGCTATATTTTGGGTAATTCCGGCACAGGAATTATTGATGCTTGGTTTCAGTTAGGTGAAGCATTGAAGCATACACACCCAAAATTAGTCATACTGGAAACGTATTGCATTAACAATGAGGAGAAATTTGGAGGGAATATAACCCCATATCTTCAAAGTTTTGATGCACAAAATGATGTGTTATATAAATTGAAACGCATGCCTCAATTGTTTAATAGTGATAGTTGGGTTTCAGCTTGGTCGCCGTCTATTCGCAATCATTCATTTTTATTAACTGATACGGAAAGAATAAATTACAATATCAAAAACCAGAAAGAACATAAATCTAAAAAATTGGATTTGGGTAGGTTTGCTCGTTTTGGATTTGGCTTACAAGACAGTACTTTGGCTAAATATGATTCGATTGGTGCACCAGCTAATGGCAAAGAATTTCAAATATCTGCATTTTCAAAGAAGTATTTGAAAGAGATTATGGAAATGTGTGAGGCCAAAGGAATCCCGTTATTATTTCTTACAATTCCAATGTATTACAAGCATGTTGCCCATTACGATAGTTGGAAAGCAACCTTGAATGAAGAGTTGAAAAAATACCCAAACAGCAAATGGTTTGATTTACAAATGCCTTACGATACACTGCTTTACACTCCAAGTATGTTTGAAAATACGTATAAGGAAAACCAACACTTATCCAATTTGGGAATGATGGTTACTGCTTACAAACTTGCAGGATACATAGATGAAAACTATCCAAATCTTTTACCCGACCGTTCCAAAGACCAAAAATGGATTAATGATTTTAAAACTTCCACCCATTTTGTGTACAACCAGAATATTGCAGATGGAATGAAAGGTTTTACCTCTATTATAAAAGATAAACAGATTGGAGATTTTCATATCAGAGAACTGGCTATGCAAGTAAACAAAGAGAGTGACCGGGTAATTCTTAAAATAGATAAACACGAAAATTTACGAGATACTCTAACCGTTCAATACAGTATTACAATGCAAGGAAATGATTTTATTACACCCATAAAAATGTACAAAATGAAAGGAATCTTTCCACCCAAACATGAAGTTTACTTCATTGATGTGCGAAAAGACGTGAAGATTAGAGAAATTGTAAATATTGAAAATAAGTAATTGGTTTATCAAACCATTGCAACTTCTTGATTTTATATAATTTGTTTAATTTCTTATTCCTCTGTGGAATAAACTACTTCTCCATTCAGAATCACTGTTTCTATTGTATTCTCACCAAATGAATAAGGGATTCTAGCCAAAGATGAGATTCTTTTTGTAACTAGGATATTTGCTTTCTTACCAATACTGATAGATCCATGTGTTTTTTCAATTCCCATGGCATACGCTGTGTTCAATGTTGTAGCATTTAAAGCTTCAATAGGTGTCATTTGCATTTTGGTACAAGCCAGCGAAGTTAACAACTGCATATTTCCACTAGGTGAAGAACCTGGATTATAGTCTGAAGCAAGTGCAACAGGCAAATCAGCAGCCATCACTTCTCGTGCTTTTCCGAAGGGAATAGAAAGGAAGAAAGAACAACCAGGTAAAAAGGTTGGCATGGTTTGACTTCCTTGTAAGGATTTGATATCGTTTTCATCTAACTCTTCTAAATGGTCAACGGAAAGCGCTCCAAAGTCCACAGCTGCTTTGACACCACCTAAAATAGAGAACTGGTTCACATGTACTTTTGGAATTAACCCATATTTCTTTCCGGCTTCCATAATACGTGTCATTTGCTCAACTGAGAAGTAATTGCGTTCACAAAAACAGTCGATGTAATCTGCTAATTTTTCTTCTGCAATTTTGGGAAGCATTTCATTAATAATTAAATCGATATATCCTTCTTGATTTTCCTTATATTTTTTTGGGAAAGCATGAGCGCCCAAGAAAGTTGCTTTAATAGTTAGTGGTGAATTTTCTTTGAGACGTTTAATGACACGTAAAATCTTTAATTCTCCTTCTACAGATAAACCATAACCAGATTTAATCTCAATGGCTCCCGTACCATAAGGAATGAGTGCATGAATTCGTTCCAGGGCCTCTTCGTAGAGAGTGTCTTCATCCATTTCTTGCAGGTGTTTGGCAGAATTTAAGATTCCCCCACCTTTAAGTGCAATTTCCTCGTATGTTAACCCTTTGATTCTATCTTCAAATTCACCTTCACGGGTAGCAGCAAAAACAGCATGTGTATGAGAATCACAAAAGGTAGGAAGTACATATTTTCCATCGGCATCAATCACCTTTAAATCTCTCCAATCAAGAATTCCTTCCCAATTATCCATTGTATCGTAAGCGATAATTTCACCGTCTTCTATGGCAAGATATGCATCCTCCAAGATGTTTCCTTCCTCCATTTCTTTCCCTTTTTTATAGGATGAAATGTTTTCTCCAGCTTGGAATAAACCTTTTATGTTTTTAATTAAGATTTTACTCATATTCTATCTTTCTTGTGTGGGCAAAGATAGATATAATGTTGGAAATGTTCTGGTAAAATAAAGACGAACCTATAACTATTCGAGTATGAGTTTCTTAGTGATAGTTCCCTGCTCAGAAATGATATGTACTAAATAAACACCTTTAGAGAACTGTCTTGTTTGAATGTTGGTTTCCGTATTCGTTGTAGAAAGCGAAAGCACTTCTTGACCTAACATATTTTGAAGCGCAATGGATTTAACTCCTGACAGACTCGTACGAATCGTAAACTCATTGGTAGCAGGATTTGGGTAAATAGTCACTTTTTCTAGCATATCTTGATTATCTATTGAGGCAGGTCCAACGCATACTTTATAGGTGATAGAACTTCCAAAATCAGCGTCAGCCTCAGGTAATTCAGCAAGAATATTTCCACTTGAAACCTCAGTAAGAGTCATGCTTCCAGTATAGTTACAA
Source organism: Brumimicrobium sp. (assembly GCA_023957385.1). Classification (NCBI taxonomy): domain Bacteria; kingdom Pseudomonadati; phylum Bacteroidota; class Flavobacteriia; order Flavobacteriales; family Crocinitomicaceae; genus Brumimicrobium; species Brumimicrobium sp. The sequence continues at coordinate 418,987 of JAMLGZ010000001.1, forward strand.
TTTCCGAGTCCTGCACCAGAAACGCCATCTCCATAGGCATCTATTAGCGTTAAAAAATAACAGCCTTCATCTAAGCAAAATTCTTTTTCTACTTTGTAGTTATAGTTATATGAACCTGGGTAGTTACTTCCCGAATAAAGAGGTTGCCCTAGACTATTTGCTAAGTTCCAAGATGTTTCTTCCGCAAAACAGCCTAAATTGAATACAAAATCGAGTAAATACCCATTCGTATTAACATTGAATTGAGCATTGATAAGATCGTTGCTGATATTTTCGTCTGTGCTACCATTTGGATTACTCAGCTCAATATTGATATCGTTTTGTCCATTTACACTTGTAAATAAAGGCAAAAACACAGTGTCAATCTGATTTGTTGGTAGATTTCCTGTCCAAGTTATACTTTGTGGTGAGCCGTTGTTGTATGTATAATTAACCGTTAGCGAGGTAAGTGCATCATTTCCTTTATTCTGAATAAGTACTTCTGGGATAAATTCTGATCTACAGTTGGCATCTGATAAATTCAGGAATTCAATAGCCGCAGCGTCAACGGTGAATGTTGTTTCATAAGGATTATATCCTGGGATGGAATTGGCATCTGTTCCTGAAGGATCTAGCCAATATTTTAATTGTTCGTCATTTCCACTTCCATCAGGTTTCCATGAATTATGTAACCTTCCGTAATAATCATATCCTGTTCCTGCGTTTGCACAACTGGAATTTCCACCCCAAAGTTGACCAATAATTCTCCCTTTGTGATTATATAAAGGTGAACCTGAAGAAGCACTCTCGGTAGCAGTATTTCTATCCCAGACAACTATCCATGAATTTTCAAATTCATGTGTTGAATTTGGATAGTCAGCGGCGACAGCTGGATTATCATCAAATGAAATTTTCTTAATATCTCCTTTTGGATGATGTATGCAAAAAGTGGATGGTGGGGGAGTATTGCTATTATCCCAACCTGCCATAAATGGATTACAACTGGCTGGAATTATTCCATTATCAAGTCCAGCAGTGATCTCAACTAAACAAAAATCGGATGGTTTCCTTTTAGCTCGTAAAACCGCACCTGATAGGGATTCAAAACTTGGACTTGATCCGGGGTTTGAACAAGTTGGAGCTTGCCAATTGAAGCGAAAAATCCATGTAGCCACATCTTGATGAGATGTCCAGCAGTGGTTTGCTGTTAATACATAAGGAGTTCCATCATTATTGGTGTTATTGATAGTGGCTCCAGAGCAGAATCCATTACTTCCTGCTACAATCATGACGGCGCTGTTGCGTTGATCTTGATAGGGTAATCCATCAGGGCAATTTACGTTCATTTGACAACTCCCAGAAGAACCAAAGGCCTTATCTAAAAACTCCTCTTGTGAGCGATATCCGTATGTTGCACGTGCAATATTTATGTTACCTATATTAGAAGCATTTATCGCAGGCACAAAATATTCTACAATAACTGTATTTCCATAGACTAACTCTGCACCTAAAGCACCTTGATACAAGTGTTTTCTGGTAAATTTACCTAGTACAAAGTCACCTGTTGGGTTATAGATATACAGTTCATTTCCGCTTGGAATCTCAGAATTTTTGAAAGTAAGATTGATGCTTTGTGCATTTTTCATCTTAATTGCCAATAGCCAAATCTTATCTCCGTTTGTTGTAGTAAACCATGTTCCGGAGTTCGTTAAATCTAAATCTGTTTCATAATTATATCCAAACCGCCATGGACCATTTTGTAAGGAATCGTTGATTTTATCTTCGGCTCTTAGAAGAGCAATGTTAGGTTCATTAAATACGTAAGAGGAAACATTATCCTTTGCATAGAATCCTAAGCCATGTGGATGACCTCCATCTCCTTGTTGACCATATACAATAGAGAATACACATAAAATAAATACAGATAAAACAACTCTTATCATATTCTAGGATTTTAACTATATGTTAAAACGAAATGAGGAAGTAAAAAGTTTGTTTATACAAATCTTATTTTACCTTCATACCTTTCACCACTCTTTCTTTACGAAGATCTTTCTTGTAGTTTTTCAACTTAACCATGAGATAGGCAGAGGCACTCCCGCGAACTGCATAGTAAACGGCATCACCGTAATCTAATTCTCCTTTTCCATCTGCCCACTCAGCTTCTAGATAGAATCTCCCATTAGTAATGTTTTTACGCTCATTAAAACGAAGTGTTTTTCCATTTCCTACTTCAAAACGAATAGAAACAGAACCGTCTTCAGCTCTTTTTTCTAAAATACAAGGTCTATTAGCAGGTATAATGATTCTCTCAGAAGAGGAAGAAGAGGAAGAAACCAAAGTACCTGAAGTACCTGTTGTAGATACTTTATCCTGTTTATCACTCCTTTCTAAAATAATAGTTTCGGAAGTATAGAATTGCACTTTTTTAAGCTTCTCATCTGATAAATCAAATTCAGATCTTAGTTTGGTAGTGTAAGGGACTCTTGTTGCACAACTTGCCAACAAGATGATTGAGATTAATCCAACTAAAACTCTCATCGTTTTGTAATTTTTTAATTTAAATACGAAAATAATAAACAAAAACGATTCCAAAGCGATTAAATTGTGAATTCTGTGATTTATATCTGTAAAGACAAGGTCTTCTTTTCCATTTTTAAGATGATGAAACAAATAGAAGTAGGCATTGAAAAGAAAAGACACAACCCAATATACAGAATTATTCATCCTATTCAGGTTGTGAGAATTTATCAGCTGGCCATTTTTCTGGGTTATTGACAATATAATTTGAGATATTTTGAAATGATTTATCGTTGCGAATAATATGGTCGTGGAACCGGGATTGCCATTGAAATTCGAATCCCAAACGGTGGGTGTGTTTAGAAACCGCAGATTTATAGGAACGAATAATGGTCGAAATTGAATTTGATTTCGGTGAAATCATTGACATTTGTTCATTTTTGGGGGATAATATGTGTGGTGATGGGGATGGTTGGGATAATGATGATGGTGGTTGTGGTTGTGGTAGAGGCGTTGCATGCAACGCCTCTACAATGCCACCCCCATATTCCACAATGTCCCCCCCATATTCCACAATGCCATCCCCATATTCCACAATGCCATCCCCATATTGAATACCATTTCCAAAATGAATATCATCATCCCCATTTCCATATTCCACAATACCATCATCCCCATATTCGGTATTAACATTATCATTGGTCAATATCAAAACCCCATGAATATGATTTGGCATTACAACAAATGCCCCTAATTCGACATTTTTGGTGTGTTGTGGGATTTGATGCCAGAAAATATCGGCAATGACACCAATATGTGACAATTCCATTTTTTTGTTTACAATTTTGCCAAAATAATGTTCCCTATTTTGTGTGCAAATGGTTATGAAATATGCACCAGCCCATCTATAATCCCAATTTTGCAAACGGGTAGATTGTATTCTATATTTATTCTGAAATTTATTCATAATTGGTGGTTTTTTTTGAAACATATAGATTAATATCTAATTGTCCCTTATTAATTAAAGATAGTAAAATTATACTACCAAATAATGCATACACTTTATTAATTTTGTATCCTCATGAATCTACTTCGATTCTTCATATACAGTAATATAGTCATCAGCCTATCAGCAGGTGCGTTAGCAGGTGCTTGTGCTACCAAACTAGGTAATCCACACAATTTTGGAATAGGAATAACAGTGTTTTTTGCTACCTTATTTATTTATAACATTCAGCGTGTTTTTCGACATACTGAGGTGTCTGAAAATTTTTCTGCTAGACATCAATGGATACAAAAACATCTTATTATTCTGAAAGTGTTTTCTGGTATTGGCATAGTAGGTTCTATAGCAACCTATTTCTTTTGGTTAGGATGGAATATAGATTTTTGGTTTTTAGCAATTAGTGCCATTATTGGAGTACTATATGCTTATCAGATTACGCCTAAGTGGCTAGCTTTACGTGACATTCCATATATCAAAATTTATTTGATTGCATCTCAATGGGCATTAACCTCGGTATATTGGCCGTATATGCGCATAGCAGATAGCATAGATTTTCCAATAGCATTAGGGATTTCTGTCTTTACCTTTATTTTGGCAATTACGATTCCTTTTGATATCCGTGATATTGTATATGATCAACCAACAAAAAAAACTATTCCGCAACTCGTTGGAATACAAAAAGCAAAATGGATTGCAATAATGATACTGGGAATTAGTGCTTTTACGCTTTATAGTTTTGAAAAGGAAGTTGTGCATTCCTTTCTGTTTTACTCCGTTTATATTGTTTTTGCATTTTTAATTCTATTCTCTTCTACCCAAAAAGAAGAAATGTATTTTTCCGGGTGGATAGATGGCTGGATAATTATTTATGCTTTTCTGATTTATTTAAACTAGAATCTCAAACCTACATTAATACCTAATTGAAATGATTTGACTTTGTCTACTTCTTTCTGAAGAATATTGGAAGAATATTGCAAGTTCAGTCCTACTCCAAAATTTCGATTCCAATATTTCAACGTGAAGCCACCATCTAGGCCATAAAACCTATGTCCAATATGGCCTGCAACCATTCCCACATTGAATTTATAATCTATTCCACTATATGGGTCAAAATGTTGAGAAATGACTAGACCAGGCTGAGGGAGGTTGATCCAGAATTTATTAGGTATGATAAGTGGAACAAAATCGTCTGTTTCTAATCCTCCTATTATAATAGAAAAGAAAGTCATATCCAATCCAAAACGAATTTTTGATGTTTCACTAGCTTCTTTAAAGAAGTAGGAACCGCCAAGACGAAAGCCAAAGCCTAAATCATTCTTTTGATGAAGCAACATTATATTCTCAACTTGGAATCCGTTGCCGTCTCCATACGAATAAGTATATGAATCATTAGCATAATAGTTAGAGTATAAATAATTTAGAGGAAGGAAGTCTATATTTAAGATAAAACGTTTACTAAGTGTAGGCTCTAAATCCTTCTTCTTGCGGAGAGATGAGTTCCAGTTGTCTCCTATTTCAGTGTGAGTTGTTAACTCTTGAGATGGGAGTATGGCCATATTGCTCTCATCTAGATACTGGCTATCAGTTTGAGCAATTAAGCCACTTGTGAGCACTAATGTGATTAGAAATAATGTAATTTTCATGCTATTTTCTTTTAATTATTTGTGTCTTAGAAATAGAATCCACAATTCAATCCAATTTGATGTGCCTGACTTTTGTAGTTTGATTTCATTCCCAAGTTACCACCGGCAAATTGATATTCACACCCAATCGAAAAATGTCCAATCCAATATGAAAAACGATTTCGTACACCAAAAGAAGCAACCTCATGATTAGTATCTGCGAACAAAAAACTCATACCAGTATTGAGACGAAAATCTATTCCACTATTTTCAGTTAAATGATATCTTATAATTGGACCTAGCTGGCCAATACCTAATAAAACAGCACTTTTATTCATGTTTTCCATATTAAATCCTACTGTTGCAGACACATACTGTATATCTAAGCCTGCATAGAATTTTCGTTCTGGAGTCATTTTGCCAAAAAAGACACTACCCCCCATGCGGAAACCCCCTCCTACAACTTCAGAATGAAATTCTTGTGGTACGTATGGTTGAGGAGAATAACCATCTAGATATATCATATCATTATAACTATCTATATATCTTGTTGAGATGTAACTAAATGGAACAAAGTCGAAATATTTCACGAAATTTTTATATGGGTAAACCTTTTTGGGTTTGATGGGCGTTGGCGGAGAATTCTTTTGAGCTTCTGTCACTGTAGACTTCTCTTCCCTTGGTTCTTTATATAAATCTTCAATGCTCTTCTTTAATGTTGCTAAATATCCATAATTATTCTCCTCAAATGCAACAGCCATTTCTTTTCTTAAATCTAATTCTTTTTTGAGCTTAGCAGCCAGACTATAATCTTCTTTTAGATAGGCTTCTTGGATGAGTTCTGTAAGGGCTTCCATCCGTTTTTCGTTAGCTACTTTAGGATCTTCGCTTTGAGCAAAAGTCAAAGTCGTAACAAGAATAAACCCTAATAAAATATATAAACGCATAAGTTTTGTGTTTTAAGATAATATACAAAGATATGTAAATTTATTAATAACACCCGTTGTGCTAGAATCTCAAACCTACATTAATACCTAATTGAAATGATTTGACTTTGTATTCTTCAATTTTTTGAAGATTAGAAGAATATTGCCAGTTCATTCCTACTCCAAAATTTCGATTCCAATATTTCAATGTGAAACCACCATCTAAGCCATAAAATCTATGCCCGATATGTCCAGCTACTATTCCCGCATTGAATTTATAATCGATTCCGCTATGTGGGTCAAAATGTTGTGAAATGACTAGGCCAGGCTGAGGGAAGTTAATCCAGAATTTATTAGGTATAATAAGCGGAACAAAATTATCTGTTTCTAAACCTCCTATCATAATAGAGAAAAAAGTCATATCCAATCCCAAACGAATCTTGGATGTTTCACTTGCTTCTTTAAAATAGTAGGAGCCACCAAGACGAAAACCAAGACCAAAATCATTTTTATTATAGAGCGCTATATTTTCTACAGTAATGTACTTATCATTTTCATCCCAATAAGAATATGAATCATCTTGGTAATAAGAAGAATATACATAGTTCAGAGGAAGGAAATCAACATGTAAGAGGAAACGTTTGCTATTTGTGGGCTCTTTATCTTTCTTCTTGCGGAGAGATGAACTCCAGTTGTCTCCTATTTCAGTGTGAGTTGTGAATTCTTGAGATGGGAGTATGGCCATATTGCTCTCACCTAGATACTGGCTATCAGTTTGAGCAATTAAGCCACTTGTGAGCACTAATGTGATTAGAAATAATGTAATTTTCATGCTATTTTCTTTTAATTATTTGTGTCTTAGAAATAGAATCCACAATTCAATCCAATTTGATGCGCCTGACTTTTGTAGTTTGATTTCATTCCCAAGTTACCGCCGGCAAATTGATATTCACACCCAATTGAAAAATGTCCAATCCAATATGAAAAACGATTTCGTACACCAAAAGAAGCAAACTCATGATTAGTATCTGCGAACAAAAAACTCATACCAGTATTGAGACGAAAATCTATTCCACTATTTTCAGTTAAATGATATCTTATAATTGGACCTAGCTGGCCAATACCTAATAAAACAGCACTTTTATTCATGTTTTCCATATTAAATCCTACTGTTGCAGACACATACTGTATATCTAAACCTGCATAGAATTTTCGTTCTGGAGTCATTTTGCCAAAAAAGACACTACCCCCCATGCGGAAACCCCCTCCTACAACTTCAGAATGAAATTCTTGTGGTACGTATGGTTGAGGAGAATAACCATCTAGATATATCATATCATTATAACTATCTATATATCTTGTTGAGATGTAACTAAATGGAACAAAGTCGAAATATTTCACGAAATTTTTATATGGGTAAACCTTTTTGGGTTTGATGGGCGTTGGCGGAGAATTCTTTTGAGCGTCAGCCACTGCAGACTTCTCTTCCTTTGGTTCTTTATATAAATCTTCAATGTTCTTCTTTAATGTTGCTAAATATCCATAATTATTATCCTCAAATGCAACAGCCATTTCTTTTCTTAAATCTAATTCTTTTTTGAGCTTAGCAGCCAGACTATAATCTTCTTTTAGATAGGCTTCTTGGATGAGTTCTGTAAGGGCTTCCATCCGTTTTTCGTTAGCTACTTTAGGATCTTCGCTTTGAGCAAAAGTCAAAGTCGTAAAAAGAATAAACCCTAACAAAATATATAAACGCATAAGTTGTGTGTTTTAAGATAAAATACTAAGATATGTAAATTAAGTAATAACTGATTAAACTAAGTTGTTAAAAGTGACTATCTTTAGATTAAATTAATAAGAGCTAAACAAATGCAACACTATCTTAATACCATTACATATTACTTCGCATTTTTTTTCTTTCCCTTTGTTGGATTTACACAATCGATTGATTCTATTACTGCTATAAATACTACCGTAAAAGAATCTTCTGGACTCATTCTTATGCAAGATCTGTTAATCACGATGAATGATTCAGGTGGAGATAATGCATTGTATGAACTCGATACGATTACTGGCTCCATCAATCGAAGAATAGTAGTCGAGAATGCTACGAATCACGACTGGGAAGCATTAACTCGAGATGATGATTTTATTTATATTGGAGATTTTGGTAATAACGATGGGAGTCGTACTGACTTAAGGGTATATAAAGTCTCCATTGTTGATTATTTATCGACAACGAATGACTCTGTGAGTGCCCAGATAATAACATTTGATTATGAGGACCAAACTGATTTCACACCGCTCAACATGCAAACAAATTTTGATGCAGAAGCTATGGTGTCTATTGGTGATAGTTTATATATATTTTCAAAAAATTGGTTGGATAGAAAGACGAAGATTTATAGTTTAAGTAAATCACCTGGAGATTATACAATTTCATTTTTGAAGGAATTGAATGTGAATTTTTTGGTGACTGATGCAACGTATAATCCTCATTTTAATTCCGTTATATTAATTGGTTATTGGGCAGGTGGGAATTATATGGCAGAGTTAGGTGGAATATTATTGCCAACACATCCATTCGGCAATGTTTCTTTATCCACGAATTTGATTACTAAGCCAGTAAATTCAATTTTACAACTCGAAGGAATTACGTATAAAGCACCTAATTTGTATTGGGTTACATGTGAGAATGGAAACGGACAAGTGGCACAACTCTTCGAAATGTTCTATCAGCCGATATCAGTTGGACTCAAAAATCATCATCAAACCGATTTTAAAACGTTTTATAATCGATTTGAAAAAACAATAAATGTCGTAGGAACGTATGATTCCGGGCTTATTTATGATGTAAACGGAAAATTCATCCGAAAAATTACTGGATCAGTAGAATCCGTGGAAGATTTGATGCAAGGAATTTATCTTTTTAGGTTTCTTATCTATGGAAATGAGGTTATAAAAAAGATTGCTATTTGGTAAATTTTATGATAACAATCCTGGTTCAGCGTTATCATCTTCCTTTTTATGAGCCAGATTTCCTAAATTTTGAGGTAGTGGCACAAACTCTTCATTATCCAATTGTGGTAAAATAATTCTTCCCTGCTCCCAATCTGCTTTTGCTTGTTCAATACGGTCCTTGCGAGATGAAACAAAATTCCAATAAATATAGCGATGCCCCAATGGTTCTCCTCCTAACATCATAAAAGTTGCAGTGTCATGAGTTGTTATAATAGGAGATTCAACTTTTGAGAATACTACCATCTGTCCTGGCTGATAGGTTTGTTGTCCTATTTGAATACTTCCATTTACCACATAAATTGCACGCTCGGAGTAGTTATCAGGAATACCAATTTGCGCTCCTTTCTCCAGTTGTACATGAAGATAAAATAAAGGAGAATAAGTTTTTACCTTACTTTTTAGACCAAATGCTTCTCCTGCAATTAGACGTATCCATACACCTTTATCTGTATGTGTTGGTAGTGCTTCAGTCTTGTAATTTTCAAATTCAGGTGTAATTTCTTCTTTTTCTTCAGGTAGAGCTACCCAAGATTGCAACATTTCTAGGTGTTTCCCAGCTAATGAATTTTGTTGTTCAAAACGTTCAGAATGGGAGATACCGCTACCTGCTGTCATCCAATTGACTTCTCCTGGTTTGATTATTTGTTGCACCCCCAAACTATCTCTATGCGTAACTTCACCACCTAAAAGATAAGTGACAGTTGCTAACCCAATATGTGGATGTGGAAGTACATCCATTGCTGAAATAGTTGTAGGATTAATTTCTATAGGTCCAGCGTGATCCAAAAAGATAAAGGGTCCAACCATCCTGCGTTGACGAAAAGGCAAGATTCTACGAACGACTAATCCTGTACTAATCGACGCTTCTCTTGCTTGAATAATAATCTCTGGCATAACTTCTTTTGATAATGAATATACAAAACAATGCAATATAACGTTTGTTTAAGATATAATTAGTTAGATTGGAATACTTTTTGAAAATTAAAAACATACTTTGAACACGAAAAATGTTATTTTTGAACCTTTAAAAATTAAAACTATGCGTATTTTATATACTTTCATTTTGGCTACTTTAGTAGTAAGTTCAGTATTTGCTAAAGAAAAACCAAAGAAATTACCTGCAGGACTTTATGCCGAAATTAATACGAATAAGGGACAAATTCTGATTCATCTATTGGATGACAAAGCTCCCATGACAGTTGCTAACTTTGTTGGCTTGGCAGAAGGGAATTTAAATGTGTTGGGTAAGCAAATCACCAAACCGTATTACGATGGAGTTACTTTCCACCGTGTAATTAAAGATTTTATGATTCAAGGAGGAGATCCTACTGCCACAGGAGGGGGAGACCCTGGATATAAATTCTATGATGAAGCGGATAATGGTGTTATTCATGAAAGAGGAGTGTTATCTATGGCGAATGCTGGACCCAATACAAATGGTAGTCAATTTTTTATTACACATGTAGAAACTCCTTGGCTAAACGGAAAACATACTGTTTTTGGAAAAGTATTAGAAGGAATGGATGTTGTGGATGCAATTCAGCAAGGAGATACCATGAAAACTGTAAAAATTATCCGTATTGGGAAGGTATATAAAAAATATAATGCTTCTGAAACGTTTAAAATAGCTTATGATAAAATTAATGATGTAGTAGAGAAAGAAAAACTGGAGCAAATCAAATTACAGGCACAGAATGAAGCTCGTTTAGCTGAAGCAAAGGCTAAAACACCAGAAGAGTATAAAGATTATTTCTATAAAACTGTCAAAACATTAGAGCCTAATGCTGTACAGACAGAGTCTGGTTTGGTTTATGTCATTCGTGAACAAGGAACAGGAGAACATCCAAAACAAGGAGATAAAGTTAGTTTACATTACAATGGAACCTTGTTGTTTGGAGGTAAATTTGATTCCTCTTACGACAGAAATCAGCCATTGGAATTTGATTATTTGGTGATGGGATTAATCTCGGGATTCAATGAAGGAGTAGGCTTAAGCAATCAAGGAATGAAGATAGATTTATATATTCCTTATTATTTAGGATATGGTTCAACTGGTCGTCCTCCTGTAATACCAGAATTTGCAGACTTAATTTTCAGCATTGAAATCCTTAATATAGAAGGAAAATAATGAAGTACTTTTCGATTTTAGTAACCTTTCTTCTTGTGGGTATAGGAATAGCTTCCGCCCAAGAGAAAGAGATTCAAGTTTTGGATAATCAAACCAAGAATCCTATTTCTTTTACTAAGGTATTTGATGGAGTCTCTTCTCCTAGTATTGCTGACATCGATGGTAAAATCAAACTAGAAATTGTAAGCTCAAGGAATTATTCATTCCGTTTCTTTATGTATAAAGATACGGTAATCAGAGGTGTAGATTTAGTGCGTATGCGTAAAGTCTTTTTATCTCCAGAAGCACAGGTATTAGATGAAGTGGAAATTAGACCGGGAGTTAATCCTGCTCATCGAATTATCCAGCAGGTGATGAATAATCAGCGGGAGAATGATCCACTTCAAAACAATTCTTTTGAGTATAATTCCTATTCAAAATTATATCTAACAGGAGAATTAGAGCAGAATGTAGATAGAGATACAATAACGGATTCATCTACCCTTAAAGCCCTTAATTTTTTAGATAAACAATACATTTTCTTGACAGAAACACGGGCTACACGTACTTTTAATCCTCCGAACTACGACAAGGAGGTAATTACTGCCTACAATGTTTCAGGAATTAAAGAACCCATGTTTGCTACATTCCTGAATCAGTTTCAATCATTCTCATTTTACGACAATAATTTTACTTTAGGAAATAGTGAATATATAAACCCGATAGCGCCGGGTGGACTCAGAAGATATTTATTTATTCTGGAAGATACTATTTTTCATCATGGGACTTCAGATACTACTTATACCATTAGTTTTCGTCCGCGAAAAGGAAAGAATTTTGAAGGCTTAAAAGGATATCTTTATATCAATACTAAAAATTGGGCCATTGAAAAGGTTATTGCTTCTCCTTATTCCTCTAAAGAAGATAACTCAGGGTTTGAGGTGAAAGTTATCCAAGAATATAAATTCACGAATGGACTCAAATGGTTTCCCGAAAAGATAAGTACTGAATTTAATTTTGGAAATGCTATCTCCATTAATGGCATGGATGGTATTGGTAGAGGTTCTATGTATATCTCAGATGTGCAATTTGATGGTGTTTCTAAAAAAGGATTTAATCCCGTTTCAGTACAAGTAGCACCTACAGCCTTGGCTGATTCAACAAAACTTGCTGAAGTAAGGGGAAATACCGCCACAGGAAAAGAAGAGAAAACATATCAAGTAATTGACAGTGTAGCTCAAGAGAATAACTTCCAACGTTTATATAATATTCTCAAAATTGCATCTACAGGTAAGATTCCAATTAAGGTGGTTAGTTTACCTATCGACCGTATCATTCGTTACAATGACCAAGAAGGATTTCGTTTTGGATTAGGTGTTGAAACTAATATGATGCTTAGTCGTATCTTCCAAGTAGGCGGGTATTTTGCGTATGGAATTCGTGATAAACAGTGGAAATGGGGTGGAGATTTGTCGTTCACTTTTGAGCAATCACGTTTGGTACAATTGAAATTGCATTATAGCGATGATTTACGTGAACGAGGAGGAACAGATTTATATGATAACTCGTTTAACCTTTTATCGGTAGATTCCTATCGCGAATTTTTTCTCAATAAGATGGATAGAGAGCGTTATGCAGGAATTAGTGTAGGAGCTTATATCAAACAAAATATTCGAGTACAAATTTTTGGAAACTATAAACGCTTTAGTTTTGTAGATAATTACAGATATAATCCGCTGTTTACTAACGGAGGAACCAATGATAAATTTGATATTGCTGAAGTGGGAACGGTTATTAATTGGAATATCCGTGAACGTGTGATGATATTAGATGATCAGCGTGTTTCATTAGGCACAAAGTGGCCAAAAATCACTTTTGAATTTGCGAAAGGAATCAAAGGACTAGCACTAGCTAATTATGATTATTACCGTTTCCAATTAAATATAATACAAGATTTTAAGATACGTGGTTTTGGAAATTTAAGTTTAACCACCCAAAATGGTATGACTTTAGGAAACGTGCCACTTAATTTGAGTCAGGTATTACAAGGAACAGGAAGAAATTATACATTATCTGTTCCTAACACCTTCCAAACTATGGTGCCTGCTGAATTCTTTAGTGATAGGTTTACTTCCTTATTCATGCAGTTTAGTTTTTTACCAATTAAGAATAAGACCAAGTGGACAGAGCCTTTATTTGTTATCCAAAGCGCTGCTGGAGTGGGAGATATGAAAAACAGAACAGATCATACGGGCTTTGATTTTAAAACCCCTGATAAAGGCTTTTATGAATCTGGATTAACGATAGACAATCTGTTAAAATCTAATTTTGTAGGACTTGGAATAGGTGTCTTTTATCGTTATGGACCTTATGCCTCTATATACGAAAAGAACAATTTCTTTTATAAGTTTACAATACGCTTTAGCTTATTTGGAAATTAAAAACTGAAGTTCATTTGAAAAAATAATGTGCAAAATAAAAACATCCGCCTAAGCGGATGATTTTTATGATAAGGCGATTGGGTGGAATAGTATCTTTATTGCTTCTATCATAATCACAATGACAGATGGTAGCACATTATTTCAGTGTTCAAAGTTAATTCATGCATTTTATACAAAAAATACCCTCACTAGGGTATTTTCTGGTTTTGCGGCTTGTTTTCTATTAACTTGAGTTCGATTATTAAGTAGGAAGTTACCTGAAATTCGCAATAAACTCTTGTATTGCCATAAAAAAAATGTACTTTAGTATTTAATTCATTTTTACTTTTCTATTTATATGGATATGATTTTTGTTTCATGTATCTTGTTTGTTAGCAAATTCACAATGATGTTATGATGAAAGAATCTTTTATTGATATCAAGAAAGAATGGCGTATTATTTCCCAAGATAGAGTTCCTTTATCTACTGAGAAATTAGCGGCAGAACTTGCCTTTTATAGAAAAATGCTTTCTGTTGTTGCGATAGGAGAATCTTATTATCTTATCTTTCTTCCGGGGAATCATTCAATTGAATATGTCTCTAATAATATAACGACTTTATTAGGCTATCAGCCTAATGAATTTGATATTGAGCTCTTTTTAGACAGCATACACCCACAGGACCTGCCTAATTTTCTTAAGTTTGAGAAAAAGGTTGTAGATTTCAAACGTAGTCTTCCTCCTGAGAAGATAATGAGCTATAAAACACAATATAATTATCGAATAAGAAAGAAAGATGGAAGCTATATCTCAATTCTACAGCAATCTCTTACTATTCAAACAGATGAAAAAGGTGCAGTTATAAGAAATCTAGTTATACATACAGATATTTCTTCATTTAATCCATCTACAAGAATGACTTTATCTTTTATAGGCTTAGAAGGTGAACCATCCTATAAGAATGTAATAGAAGATGCGAGTATTTTACCTAAACTATTGTTTACTCCAAGAGAAAGAGAGATTTTAGGACTTATTTATCAAAATAATAGTACAACAGAAATTGCAAATAAGCTTTTCATAAGCCCTTTGACAGTTAGAACCCATTTAAAGAGCATCCATAAAAAGGCAAAAACGCATAGTTTGATTGAATTATTTATTAAAGTAAAAGAAGAAGGTTGGTTCTAGTGGCTTAAATTTAAAACCTAACAAATGCTAAGGATGATTAATTTTAACCCATTTTGCATTTAGAATCTCTTTTGTAAATAATTCCTATTTCTTATATCTTTATAAATTCAATACAACCCATAATTGGAGAAATTATTGATTTTATTCGTTTTTATAAATGTACAATGTGTTAATTTTACTATTTTTATAAAAACAAACTTTAATTATATTATGAAAATAACATATTACGGGCATTCTGCATTAGGGTTAGAAATAGGTAACACACACATTATTGTTGATCCATTTATTTCTGCCAATCCTGCTGCTAATTTGGTTGATTTAGATAACCTTAAAGCAGATTATATTTTATTGACACATGCACACTACGACCACATATACGATGTAGAACGTATAGTGAATAGAACCAAAGCAAAAATTATTGCTAATCATGAAATTGTTACTTGGTATAACACACACAAACAGTATGAAGGGATAGCCATGAACCAAGGTGGAAGTATGAATTTTGATTTTGGAGTACTGAAAGCGGTAACAGCTATACATTCTTCTTCCTTTCCTGATGGTTCATACGGTGGAAACCCACTTGGCTTCATAGTAAGAGCAGATGGGAAATCAATCTATATTGCAGGAGATACTGCTTTAACTATGGATATGAAGATTATTCCTATGTTTGATAAGTTAGATTTGGCTATTTTACCTATGGGAAGTGTATTTACTATGGATGTTGAAGAGGCAGTTGTTGCATCGGAATGGATTGAGTGCAATTCTATTATGGGAGTACATTACGATACAATGCCTCTTATCGCTATTGATCATGATAGTTCTAAGCAGAAATTTGCAGAGAAAGGTAAGAAATTGACTTTATTGAATATAGGAGAATCTATTCAAATGTAAGTCATATACTTTTAGAACATTTTTAGTACAATCCATAGCGAAGTTACGGATACAAATATCCATAGCATAACTCCTAATAGGAAAGGCTTTATTCCAGTTTCTTTAATGTCTTTCACGGAAAGTGTACTTCCAATTAATAATAAAGTAACAATCAGTAATTTATGTGACACCAATGTGATTGAGGAGGTCAATTGTTCGGGCAAAGAAAAATATGAATTAATAAAAATTGCTGCAATAAAGAGTAGAATAAACCATGGAAATTTTATTTTCCCTTCTTTACTCTTAAAAAGAAGCATAGATAAAAGAGATACAGGAATAATCCATAAAGTTCGAGCTAACTTAACTGTTGTGGCTATCCTCAAGGCTTCTTGTCCATAATCTAAAGCAGCACCAACTACAGAACTGGTATCGTGAATGGCTACTGCAGCCCATAATCCAAATTGCTTTTGACTTAATTCAAAGAAATGACCAATAGGCGGAAAGAAAAATAAAGCAATGGCATTTAAAAAGAATACCACTCCAAGAGCTATAGAAATATCCTTAGCAGTTGCTTTAATTACAGAGGATACCGCAGCAATTGCACTTCCACCGCAGATGGAAGTTCCGGAAGAAATCAAATATCCTAACTTTGTATCTAATTTTAAAAGTTTAGTGAGTAAATAACCTAAAATTAGTATTGAGAAAATGGTAAAAACGGTTAGTTCAAAACCATCTTTTCCTGCTTTAACCGTTTCTTCTAAATACATTCCAAACCCTAAACCGACTACAGCAATTTTTAGAGACCACTGAATTAATTTTGTTTTTATTGCTTCAAAATAATTCCCGAAGAAAAGAGTGACGAAAAAACCTGAAATTAAAGCACCGGCACTGTTTAATATTCCCAAAATAGCAGCCACTAGAAGAAGCAGATAAAGGATGATTATACTATTTTTCTTGGATAAAATCATGATTATTAACCTCTATAATACGTATATGTTTCTCAGGTGAAGACTTGTAAGTACTCAAAAACACCTTTTTATCTTGACTGTAACTTTGGGTAAAAGAAATAACTCTAGTTTGTTTTAATTTGTAATTCATATAATTATAAAGTTCAAAACTAAATAAAACTCGTTATACATTTACCATAAAACGTAGATTATTGCATTAGAACACGTCACTCCTTTAACTGTTGGGATGATAATACAGAGAGAGGGCAAAACAGTTAACTTTGCCCATCAATAGTGACTTCTCTCACAATTCTTCTTACGTATGACTCAAGTGATTTTTTATGAGGATTGTTCATTTAAACTATAAAATAAAACCATCCCGAAGGATGGTTTTACTATTGTGTTATGATTAAACACTACTACTATTTTTTCACAAATTTTGAAACTTTGCCTAACTCAGATTTTATTACATACACACCCGGAGTTAATGACTTGACATCAAGAGTCTCAACTCCCGAATGAATAATTGTGGATAGGATTATTTTTCCTGTTACATCATACAAAGTGATGGTTGAAGTAACATCTGATGCGATAAATAACTTATCCTGTACCGGATTTGGATAAATATTCCATTTGTTTGTCATTACTTCGTCCATTCCAAGTGTTTCGACGTGGATGCAATCTGATTGTTCGGAACATGAACCTTCGGTAATGATTACTGCGTAATCACCGGTTTGTGTTGGTTCAAATACTTGATTGATGGCCCCAGCGATCGGCTCGTTATTGTTGTTACAATCTATCCATTGATAAGTTGCTCCATTTTGATTTGCAGTTAGCACATTTCCGGCTACGGAAACTGTTTTGTCTATATTTGGAATGGTAAGATTTAGCGTAACAATTGAATCACAACCGTTTGCTGCCCCATTTCTAATTGTAAAGGTTGCCGTTGTGTTACTTTCTGAATATTTTTTCTATCACCTAATGATTTGGTTTCTTCTACTGTATCTTTGGTTGTATGATATCTTCGGCATCATGGTTGGTTAAATGAACCTTTGTTGTAAATGTAAAATCCCATTGGGCTTTTAATCCCGAAATAGAACACCAATTCTTCACGATGCCAAAGATGTCACACGTTTATAGAAAAATAATGCGCCATTCCTACAACTACACGCCACACTGAGTGAGCTTGCAATGATTTTGCCGAAGTGAAGTTGTTGAACAGTTTACAGTAAATAAATTAGTGTAAACTAAATTTCAGAAATCACTTCAAAACCTTTGTAGCTTCCCGTAACCGCTAATCCGTAAATTTTCTTAGCCAAGCCCGCTGCCTTAATTTTTAAGGCAATTTCATTAATGGTGGCGCCACTTCCTATTGCATCATCAAAAATCAATACATTATTATATGATTTATTTTCGGAACCTATATAAAAAGTTTTATTTGCGTTTTCAATTCGTTCAGCCAACTTAGATAGTGCTTTTTGGGGAATAACAATGTTGTTCCTGATTTTCTGCACTTTAATCTGAGGCAAGGTTATCCCCAAGTTTTTCTCAAAATAATCCATAATCTGAACAGTTCTTTTTATGGTAGGAGGAACATAAACAATGGCATCTATTTGATGTTCATCAATAAAATTTGCCATTCGGTATTTAATCTCAGAAACAATCATCTTCATGAGCGATTTATTTTGTCCTTGCTTCGCATAATGCATTAACGTACCAAGACGAGTTTTTCCGAAACGTTCAATGGCATAAAAATCAAAGTAGTACAAATAGTCAACACCTATCTCTTTGATTCCTTTCGTATGTTGCAATTTTTGCAAACCATTGATGAAACCACTTTTATTAAAATAACTAAGGTATTTTTTTCGGGTTTCGATATATTCTCCTACGGTTTTGTTAAAATCCAATCCTTGAATAGCACACCAATACTGCATAGCTTCTACACCCCACAATAAATTTCCAATTGCCTGTACAAGTATCAGATGTTCCGACAAAAACCGCTCATCTTCAACGCTTATTTTAGGCAATTCAAAAACACTCCTTTTATCAGCAATGCGATAAAAAACGTGTGGAATTTTACCATTCTTTTCCACCAAACCTTTTTCAATAAGCCTATCCAATAATTTATGAATGTATTGACGAGAAAAACCCAGTAAGTTTGTCAGTTCTTCAACTGTACTCATCTCCTTTTTTTGCAAAAATTTTACTATTTTATCCTCTGATTTCATACAACTATTTTTACAAAGATAACAAATTAGTTTACACTAAACAGTTTACTGTAAACAAAAATAAATAGATGACTATCTTTTAACCCTGTTTCTACTGCATAATTTGGGATAAACATAAAATCCTTTCGGGATAAAAAAATAAAACCATCCCGAAGGATGGTTTTACTATTGTGTTATGATTAAACACTACTACTATTTTTTCACAAATTTTGAAACATTACCTAAATTGGATTTTATAACATATACACCCGGAGTTAATGAATTGACATCAAGAGTCTCAACTCCCGAATGAATAATTGTGGATAGGATTATTTTTCCTGTTACATCATACAAAGTGATGGTTGAAGTAACATCTGATGCGATAAATAACTTATCCTGTACCGGATTTGGATAAATATTCCATTTGTTTGTCATTACTTCGTCCATTCCAAGTGTTTCGACGTGGATGCAATCTGATTGTTCGGAACATGAACCTTTGGTAATGATTACTGCGTAATCACCGGTTTGTGTTGGTTCAAATACTTGATTGATGGCCCCAGCGATCGGCTCGTTATTGTTGTTACAATCTATCCATTGATAAGTTGCTCCATTTTGATTTGCAGTTAGCACATTTCCGGCTACGGAAACTGTTTTGTCTATATTTGGAATGGTAAGATTTAGCGTAACAATTGAATCACAACCACTTGTTGCTCCTCCAATGATTGTAAAGGTTGCCGTTGTGTTACTCTCAGAATACGTGATGCCATCTATCCACGTAAATGAAGCACAAGCTGTTTGTACATCTACACCTATTGTAGAAGAACAAGCAGCTTCATAAGCACCCAAGTCTATAGCTACTCCATATTGTCTGGAGTGCCCTGATAAATCTCTACTATTGGTATTTAATCCTGTAAATAACGCATTACTACCTGCATCAATAGCTGGTGAAGTACCGTTTAGTGTATAATTACCATTAGTAGCATCTGTAAACACTTGACTCTCTGTAATCCCGATAGCAGAAATGCTATTAGGTAGGGCATCGTTTTCTACTAACGAATAGTGTGCAGATAGTTGGTCAAATTGATTGCTTATACCTCCATAAATAATACCGTTGTTTACTGTAACCGAGAAGTTAGCTAATGGGTATGCGTTCTCGGCATACATTGCCGAATTGTTTCCAGCAATGGTTACATTAGTCATTGTAGCATTACCTTCTCCCATAAAATACGCCCCAACTCCTGTGTTTTGGGTAATTGCTACATTGGTAATCGTGGAGGAATTATTCTCATTATAAATACCAGAAACAGAATTATTAGAAATCAATAAATTAGACAATGTTGGAGAAGTATTTTTATTCACGATACATCCCTGATCGGAAGTTCCGGC
The DNA here is from genome assembly GCA_023957385.1 of Brumimicrobium sp. Classification (NCBI taxonomy): domain Bacteria; kingdom Pseudomonadati; phylum Bacteroidota; class Flavobacteriia; order Flavobacteriales; family Crocinitomicaceae; genus Brumimicrobium; species Brumimicrobium sp. Next base: position 439,183 of record JAMLGZ010000001.1, read on the forward strand.
AGCATTGGTCAATTCAAAGCCATCTAACTTTGCAGAAGCACTTACACCATTGTTGACGTTCCATACGATAGGACGTTCATTTTTTCCATTTAGAATAGAACCCTGACCGCCAATTCCTGGCATAATTCGATTATCTGTTAAATCTGCAATTCCATTATCTGGATCAAAACCACCATAAATTTCCACAGCATCTTTCATCACGAAACTATTCGGTGAAGGTACATCGTAATTGCCGATTGCCACAAACACTTTTTGTGTTCCTGTTGCATTAATCGCCTCTTGTAAATTTTCCGTTGCATTCGCCCATGAAGAACCATCGCCTTTTCCTGTTGCTACCGTTTTTACATACGAAATTCCGTTTTGGTCATGCGTAATGAAAAACTCATACGCTCCTAAATCAATAGCTGTTCCATTTAATCGAGCATTTCCTGCAAGATCTTTGCTATTTGTATTCAATCCTACAAATAATACATTGCTTCCAGTATTTACAGCAGGAGAAGTACCTTTAAGTGTAAAATCTCCACTGGTTATATCGGTGAAAATATCTGTTGCACTGGCTCCATTAGCGGAAATATTGTTTGGAATAGCATCGTTTTCAATAAGAGAATATTGAGCAGAGGCCTGAGATAGTGGATTAACGACAGTACCAAAGATAATACTATTCTTTACAAGCACAGAAAAATCTGCTTGTGCATCAGTATTGGAAGCATAAAGCGCATTGCTTGTGTTTTCTGCAATAGTAACGTTACTTAATACAGCATTTCCGATACCGTCAAAATGAACACCTTCACCTGTATTGTTTGTGATGCTAACATTGGTTAGTAGAGAAGAGGAATTTGTACCGTAGATTCCAGTAATTGCATTTTCTTTAATGAGTAAATTTGTCAATGTTGGAGAAGCATTAAAGTTGAAAATACAACCTCTATTACTAGGTCCAGTAGCATTTGTCAATGTAAATCCATCCAATTTTGCAGAATTGGTTACACCGTTGTTAAAGTTCCATATGATAGGTCGCTCGTTTTTACCGTCTAATACAGATCCTTGCCCTCCAATCCCTGGCAGGATTCGATTATGGGTTAATTCTGTAATCCCATTATCTGGATCAAAACCACCGTATATTTCAACTCCATCCTTCATGACGAAACTGTTAGGAGATGGAACATCATAATTTCCAATAGCAACAAATACTTGCTGAGTTCCTGGAGCATCAATAGCACCTTGTAAATCTGCCATGGCATTTGCCCAAGAAGAACCATTTCCTAAACCAGTAGGATTAGTCTTTACATAGGCAATATTCGATACACTTGGTGTAAATACAAATTCTATTGCTCCCATATCAATGCTTGAACCAATAACTCTCGGATTACCTTCCAAATCTTTTGAATTGCCATTTAATCCTGGAAATAATGAATTGCTACCAGCATTTACAGTAGGAGATGTTCCTTTGAGTGTATAATTTCCAGCGGAAGCATTGTTAAAGATGTTATTAATGGAATAACCTGTTGTATTAATGTTTCCATTCGTAGTGGTGATGTTTCCTTCAATAAACGAATAGAAAGAAGTAAATGAGCCAGAGCCGGTCATTGCTCCAAAAACAATGGAATTATTTATTGTACCGGTTGATCCACTTGTTAAAGCAAAAACATTAACAGGTGCGCCCACATTTATTTGTGTATTGTTTGCTACGGTTACATTGTTCAACGTAATTTGGTCGGATGAACCTGCTAATTGAAGAAGATTCGTTCCGAAATTGCCATAGATTTTAGCATTGGTAATTGTGGTTGAAGAGCCGTTGCTATAAAGCGTAGAGCCGTTTGTACAAGAATTGTTGTAGAAAGTAATTGTATTAAATGTTGGGTTACTTCCTGCTTCATTGTAGATAGCTCCACCACGATATGTTGCTGTATTCACGGTGGTTAAACCTCCTGTGATGGATGGAGAAGAATTGTTAACATTGGCCATTGCTCCACCTGCACCTGTTGTACCTTCTGCATTGTTTCCGGTAAAAGAGACATTAATTAATGTTGGCGAAGCGTTTTGGTTGAACATTCCAGCCCCCATTTCATCTGTTACTTTACCTTGGTAAATAGAAACATTATCTAAGATGGCAGTATTATTAAGTGCCGTTGTATTTAAGAAATCGTTGTTCACCACTCTGTTTGCATTGTTACCATTTAAGATGGTTCCAAAATAACGAGGACTGGATAAATCTTCATTTCCATTTATAGGTTGGAAACCACCATAGATTTCAACATTATTCTTCATTCTAAAACCTGTAGTTGGTGCGATGTAATTTCCGGTAGCTACAAATACTTTTTGCGTTCCATTTGCATCTATCGCACCTTGTAAGTCGCTGGTGGCATTTGCCCAACTGTCTCCGTTTCCATTTCCGGTGGCGGTTGGTTTTACATAGATAACACCATTAGCATTAGCTTGAAGGAAATTGCTTTCATAAGGTCCTAAGTCGATGATTCCACCATTTCCAAATAGGTGCACACGAGCATTGCCTGCTAAGTCGGTAGAAGATGCAGAGAGCCCGGGGAACAAAGCATTGCTTCCCGCATCAATGGCTGGAGCACCAACTTTAAGTGTTAAATCGCCATTACTTGGGTCTGTAAACATTGTGGAAGGAGAAACGGATGTGGTGTTGGCATATAATTGTGAAAATTGTTGGGTTGTTGTACCTCCTGTTGAGTTAGAGATTAACCCGTAAATGATGGAATTATTCACTTTTACTGTTGCACCATCAATCGATTTAATGGCAGGGACACAACCTGCAGGGGCACTACTCGGAGTGAAAACAGAAACATTATTAAGTGTAGTAATACCCGTGCCACCACCATTATTAGTTGCAGAAATTGTGTATAATGTAGCATTTGCTGTAGCATAAAACAAAGCATTCGTCAGTGTCGGCGAGCAGCCATTTAAGGTTGCAAGAGCAGAACCAAAATTTGTATTTGTTGCCGTGTTTCCTTTAAAGATAACATTTGTGATGGATGGATTCGAATTATTCTTAACCAACATTCCACCTCCACCGTCATTCGTTGTATTTGAAAGAAATTGAATATTTGTCATTACAGGGGAGGAGTTAGTTAAACCCATTCCACCACCACCATTGGTTGCTGTATTCTCTCTAATAACAATATTGCGAAGTGTTGGGGAAGCATATTCTAAGGAAATTCCACCTCCATAGCCTACAATGGAACGATTTCCATTAGCTACTGTAAAACCATCTAAAATGGCTGTCGCATACATGGGGTTACCAGAAGTATATTCATTGCGAATCACCGAAATTTGATTTTGTCCGTTTAATACGGATCTATTTACGGTAGCAGAAGGCAAAATTCGATTGTGAATAAGCGAAGTGATTCCATTGTCAGGGTCAAAACCACCGTAAATTTCTAGATTGTTACGCATAACGAAACTACCTGGGAACGGTGCATTAAAATTACCTATGGCAACAAATACTTTTGTTCCATTTGGGGCATCTATTGCTCCTTGTAAGTTGGCAGTAGCGTTTGCCCAACTATCTCCCGTACCTGTCCCGGTTGATGTTGGTTTAACATACGTAATCCCGTTACCATCTGGAAGAATACAAAATTCGTATGCACCACAGTCAATAGTTCCTCCATTGTTAAATTGGAAAACGCGAGGATTACCTGCAAGATCTTTCGTGTTAGCAGTTAGTCCAGGATATTCTGTATTACTTCCTGTATTGATAGCAGGAGAGTTGTAACGCAAAGCATAATTACTATTTGCATAATCTACAAATACAGCTGTTGGAGGAACTGTTGTTAAATTGCCATATTGCAGACTGTACTGAACATTCGGAGAACCTGGATTAGGTTGTGAACCATCATAAAGAATAGAGTTTCGTACATTTATGTTACCACTCATATCTACTGTAACTGCAGGTATTAAGGCACTTGTTAATGTATTAATGTTTAATATAGTTACATTGTATAAATGAGTTATACCACCACCTATCGAATAAACAGCACTTGTAGCAGAAGTGTTTTCGACCATCAAAGAATTAATGAGTGTTGGAGAAGAATTATTACTATACATAAGATAGTTGGCATTTCCTTTAAAAACTACATTGGTTAAAATCGGCGCACTTGTATTCACATTGTGGAAAGTACCTTGATTAGCGGCACACGAATTATTTAAGAGAAGTACATCAAAAAATTCAGGTGAAGCATTGTCGTTATACACTGCTCCTCCTGCACTTCCATTGGCATTATTGTTACGAATCACTATGTTTCTGAAAGTTGGAGACGCATTCCTGTTGTAAATCCCAGCACCGTTATTACCCGAATTTGTAAGCCCGTTTTTAATCGTAACTCCATCTAAAATAGCTGAGGTTGTTAAAGCAGGAATAAGATTGAAATCATTATTAATGACTCTATGTGTTCCTTGTCCGCTCCAAACTGTTCCTTCTGTTGTTGAAGTAGGTAAAATTCTATTTTGTGATAAATTCACAATTCCATTATCTGGATCAAATCCGCCATACATTTCTACATTATTTCTCATCGTAAATCCGGTCATAGGTGCATTATATGTACCAACCGACATGAAAACTTTGTTTCCTGAGCCTGCATAGAACATAATTCCGGAAATATCATTGGTTGCATTTGCCCAACTATTTCCCGAACCATCTCCCGAAGGCGTAGGTTTTACATAAAAGATGCCATTTGCGTCAGGCGTTTGTGCTATTGCTGAAGAACAAAATAACACGACAATCCATGTCTTTATCAATTTGCTCAACAAGACATGCTTATTCAATCTTTTCATCATACAGTTTTGTTTTTTTAAATTCAGAACAAATGTAGATGCAGCGAATATTTTCTTGTCTCAATCAGGCGTAACAAAAGCGTAACAAAAATATTATATAACGAATTTAATAATGTAATATATTGCTAAACAATATTTTATAAATAACAAATAAATATTGAAATTATCCATTTCGCATTTAAAAGAACTAATAAATCCTTGAATAAGTTAACCTACTAATTCGTTAAAATTGAATGTCGATTCCAACTTTACAATTCTAAATAGGCAAGGATTAGCTAAATCTTATCGATTAATGATTGTGGAGTATCATCGATATTGCCATTCATTTTCTTTCGCACTCTATTCCATGTTACTCGAATTGCGCTATTAGAGATACCTAATGTGTAAGCCATTTCCTTGTGTGATAAATTTAATAGACTCAGCATAAGATAGCGACACTCAGCTTCAGTAATAGTGGGGAATTTATCCTTTAGTTTTGTAATAAAATTCGGATAAATCTTTTCAAAGCTATATTTAAATGAGATCCAGTCGTCATCCGTTAGTATTTTAGTAGATTTCAAATTGGAAATAGTTTCTTGAGAGGGATGATTATCGTTTTGTTCGTAAGATTGAAAATTTTTAAATTGATTTTGTAATTTCTCATTAATAGCTATTTGATCCTCAATTCTTATGATAAACTGATTGATTTTAAATTGTGCTTCTTTTAAATCATTTTCTATTCTTAATTTCTCAATAATGATTTGTTGTTTCTTTCTCTTATTAATCAGATGCCGAAGTAAAATAAATATAGTAAGTAAAATGATGATTATTATTAATAAATAAAGTTGATTGATTCGTTTCTGATTTTGAAGTCCAAACTGGGTCTCTTTCAGTAATTGATTGTGCCTGTCAATTTTTTGTTGTGCTTTTAATAACTGAATTACATTAAATTCATCTTGTTTGTGATTGATTGCAAAAGTTGTTGAGTCTATATAAATTGATGCTAATTCTCTATCTCCAAATTGTGCTTGCCATTTACTCATAATTGGAAACCACTCAGTTAGACGTTCGGATTGTTTAGATAAGGTAATAAACTTTCGGGATTCGTTTAAATGTATATTAGCAATTTCAGCATTTCTTTTGATTAAGAATATGTCGCTTAGAAGAATGCCAGCCCCAGCAGCCGTACCATAATCATGTATCTGTTTTGACTGTTCTAAATCAAATTCCAGCAAAGGTACAGCACTATCATATTTTTGTTGAAGATAAAAATTTGCCCCTAAATTTCCCTTAGCGATATGTTCCCATTCATTTAATGATTTCTGGTATGGAGTACGTAGGATTTGATAAAAATAGTTATTTGATTTGGCATAATTACCTTGTTTTTTGGTAACACAATCCTAAGGTATTGCGTGCTGCATTCATGAACATGATATTTGAATCATCTTCAGGTAATTCAAGTATCCGGTTTAAGTAATATTCGGCTTGTTTATAATCTCTAAAAACATAATAAGATTGTCCTATCATATTTAAATCTCTATGTTTTTCGGGATAATCCGTATAAGATATTGTTCCGATTTCCTTACCTAATAAGATATATTGCTCAAATGCTAACTCATAATTTCTTATTTTTGACCAATAGTAGTCAGCCAATACACGAATTGCTCTAATTCTTATTGGTTTTAATTGATATGTATTAGCTTCATTTATGATTTTGATTAAAGATGAAACACAGTCACTTGAGCACTTATCTCTATATTCGATAGTATAATAAATTGAGAATAGATTTATTTCTAATTCTAAGGATTTATCATTATTAGATTTAGCAAATTGTTTTATTTTATTAATATTTTGATTAATCTTAGAGGTATCTTTTATGGCAATTAGATTTGTATACATATTTTGTAAGTTATGTATATTCTCGGCATAAGATTTATGTAATAGATGCTGATATTGCCCATTTGAATATAGTGTAATAAGAAGGCAAAAGAAGGTAAAGCAGAGTTGTTTTTTTGAATGGTAAAGTATCGACATATCCCAACTCATGTTAATAGTGTTATTAAACTATCTAAAATAAAATAATTCATATATTAGGACAAATTTATAAAATTAAGCCATTGCAATATAAAAAATCTTATAAATCGCAGCAACCCTATTTATAAGTAGTTCTCGGGGTGGTAACGCCCTTTCCTTAAAAGTATGAATTAAGGTTTCAAAATAAATAAACAATTATTTTGTCACTATTTAGAGATAGAGTTTAAACTACTAAGTCTATCTTTGCCTTTCATGTGGCGAGATAATCTCAATATCATTTCTAAGTTAAACTTTCATAGATTCCGAAATCTTGGTCTGTTGTATTACTCCTACTTTTTGGCTAAACATTTTAAGAAGACGAATGCTATTGGTTTACCATACGCTGCAAGCATTGAGCCTACAACGGCTTGTAATTTAGCTTGCCCAGAATGTCCAAGCGGATTAAAACAATTTACACGCCCCACGGGGAAATTGTCTTTAGAATTACATGAGAGAATGTTAGATGAATTGGGAAAGCAATTATTTTATATCAATTATTATTTTCAAGGTGAACCATTCTTACATCCCCAGTTTTTAGAGTTGATTAAAGCGGCTAAGAAGCATAAAATATATACAGCTACTTCTACCAATGCACATTTTATTACCCCCCAGAAAGCAACAGAAATTGTGACTTCGGGTTTGGACCGCCTAATTATTTCTATTGATGGAGTAACCCAAGGTATTTATGAACAATACCGTAGAAATGGAACGTTGAGTAAAGTTTTGGAGGGAGCTAAAAATATGGTTGAAGCAAAGCACAAGCTAAAAAGCTATACGCCACATCTTATTTTTCAATTCTTGGTTGTTGGGGCTAATGAACATCAAGTAGATGATGTGTTCAAACTCGGTAAAGAAATGGGTATCGATGAAGTGAGGTTAAAAACAGCGCAATTTTATGACTATGGGCATGGTAATCCACTCATGCCTAAAAATGAAAAGTACGCACGTTATAAACGCATGAAAGATGGTACCTATAAAATTAAGAATCCCCTAAATAATGAGTGTTGGCGTATGTGGTCTTCAACAGTGCTAACTTGGGACGGAAAGGTGGTGCCTTGCTGTTTTGATAAAGATGCCAAACATGTGTTAGGTGATGTGTCCAAGACTCCTTTTAAAAAATTATGGCAACATCGTGCTTATCAAAACTTTAGAAGGCTCGTTTTTACAGATAGAGCAAATATTGATATTTGTAAGAATTGTTCTGAGGGAGGGAAAGTGTGGATGTAAATTAATTTGAAATATCTAAATTTATTAGCTACATGCTGTAGTTAGAATTATTTACCTTATCTTTATATTTAAAATTAAATATTAAATATGCTTATGAGACTATTTTCTACCTTATTTATGATCCTTTCTGCAGGATTTTTATTTTCTCAGGTTTGTACTATTGATTATGGTAATAACGCTCCGGGTACTTATCCTGGAACATTGCCGAATGGTTTTGTCGGACAATCCTATGGACAAGATCTAACACTCGTTTTTCCAGCCGATACCAATGGTGTAGATTTCACTTCTTTTAGGTTAACTTCCATTGAATTGCCTTTAGGATTATCATGGTATTGTCTAGATGAATCAAATGGTTGTGAAGTGAACCCGCAACAAGATCCTTTTACTTGTGTACGCGTATATGGTACGCCTGCTCAAAATGGAACTTATACTGTAAATGTAATTTCCCACGCTGAGCTATCTGATGGAAATGTCATGGAGTATTCCTTTCAAGTAGGATTGGATATTAATGAACCAACAGGTATGTCATCAGGACTGAATCCGTTGTTTAGCTATACCCCTTCACAAGGGTGTGAAACAGCTACTGTTAATTTTACAATTTTAAATCCATTAAATATTCCAGCTATACCGGGGCAAACAGCAGGTATAACACATTCTTGGGATTTTGGTAATGGGAATACTTCAAGTAGTGCAACTCCTCCAACTCAGCAGTATTTAGCTCCTGGAAACTATACCGTTATTTATAATCAAACGATTGATACAGTTGGTTTTTATTTAAAGAAAGTTGTACTAAACAGTGTTGCTTGTTCAGATGCAGTAGGTTTTGGAAATCCAGATATTTATATTGAGATTTTAGATGGTAGTAATAATAAGGTATATAGTACTGAATCTACCCCAACAGATGCAGATTTACCTATCACATTTAATATGAATCTATTGATGAATAATCCTCCATACAAGATAAATGTTTTGGATGATGACTCTGATAACTGGTGGGGTACAGCAGATGATAATTGTGTAGATAATGCAGAAAATGATTATCCTGTACCAATCTATTTACCAAGCGTAAGTTCAGTGGGAGCTGTTACTCAAACTGGAAATGCTGGTGGACTTAGTTTTACTTATAATATTAATAAATATGTGGAGGACAAAGGTGCTACTGCTACAATAAAAGTATATGCGAATCCTGCTGCTCCTATTATTGATGATTCTAATGCACCAACTAGTATTAGCACGGATGATTTAGGATATGTTTACCATTGGAATACAGATGGAGTAAGAGTATTTAAGTACAGAGGTACTGAAATTAATCCTCATGAAACTGGAAATTATACCGTTACAGCAGTTGATAATCATGGATGTTATTCTACTTCTGATTATGTATTTTTGGATTACACTGGGTTGGCAGAAGAAAATATAAATACATTTACTATGTATCCTAACCCAACTGATGCTATGGTGAACATTCAATTTTCTGAAGTAGTGAATCAAGGTGTAATTTATGTGGTTGATTTATCTGGTAGAATTGTAATGCAAGAAAATATTCAGGCAGCAAGTAATATTTCCCTAGATGTTACGACTTTGAGAAGTGGTATGTACAATGTGATACTTACCGATTCAAATGGAAAGGCTTCTTTTGAAAAATTGATTATTCAGTAGTAAATTATATACATTCTTTATAGGGATTAGCTTTGTTAAAAAAGGTTAATCCCTATTTTTTTGCTTTCAATACTTGTAATTTAGATTATTATACATGAGAATATTTCGAATAAAGCATATTGTATTTCTTACGAGTGTTGCCTTACTAGTTTTGGTTTCATTACAATTGTATCAGGTTTTTCAGTTATATGATAAAAAATCTGAGGAGTTTAATACACATATCAACAACATCTTAGGCAAAATTGCTATCCGACATGAGAAAGCTTCAGACTTACAACGTTACAGTGCCTTCTTTGGAAAAGATTTTAGAGGACAATACAAACAAGCCTTGAAACAAGAGTTCCAAAACCTATTGCCTGTAAAAGAATCCGTTTCTATAAGAGACACTTTTATTTATGAAGATGGAAGAAGAGTAAAATATTTACAAATCACAGGTGAAACCTATGATTCCATTAGCCATTTGTCTGCCAATCACAGTGTATTAGTTAGAGATATTAGTGAAATGGCTAGTTATATTCGGAAAGGAGGAATAACTTCTTCAGCTGATTCGAGCAATATTGCATATCAATTAGACCGTAGGGTAATGAATAGCTTATTTAAGAAATCAAAATATATCAACGATATAATGATTTCTGTCTTTCACGATTTTAATCAGGTTACTGCGAATGATAGGATTAATCTTGCTTTTCTTGACTCTATTGTTGCCCAAACCTTTGAGGAAGAAGAGTTGGATACGAAATACAGTTATGTAATCTATGACGAAAATAATGAAGCAGTAGAGTTCCCTTCCTATACCGATAAATATAATCTAAAGATAATTAAGGAGAAAGCAGAAAGAATTAAATTATTCCCTGGAAATGTATTTGACGAGGAACTAATGTTATACGTGTACTTTCCCCAACGAAATTTTGTACTATTTCATGAAATATGGCCAGCACTCACCGTTAGTTTTCTTTTGGTGATTTTGATTGTACTGTCTTTCTATGTATTATTTCGTGCTGTTATTGAAGAACGTAAGTTAGCTGAAGCTAAGAATGATCTTATCTCCAATATGACACATGAATTTAAAACTCCAATTAGTACAATATCACTTGCCTGTGAAGCAATGAAAGATGGCGATATGAATAAAGGAGACATGTCGAGTGTATCTCCTTTTATTACGATGATTGAGGAAGAGAATAAACGTTTACAGGGTTTGGTTGATCAAATTCTACGTAGCGCAATTTTAGACCGCGGAAAATTTAATTTAAAGAAAACACAATTAGAATTAAATGAAATCGTTTCTAATGGCGTAACAAAAGCAAAAATGAGAATCTCGAATGGCACACTCAAGATGGAATTAGAACCGGGAATGCTTCCGTTTATGGGGGATGCTGTGCATACGAGTAATATCATTGCAAACCTGATTGATAATGCTATTAAATATTCCAAAGAAACAATTGATATCCTTGTAAAAACACAAAAATTATCAAACGGAGACTATAAATTTTCCGTTATAGATAAAGGTATTGGTATAAAACATGAACACATAGATAAAATATTTGATAAACTATATAGAGTTCCAACTGGTAACGTGCACAATGTGAAAGGGTATGGATTAGGTTTAAATTATGTGAAAACAATTGTAGAAAAAAGTGAGTGGGATATACATGCTTATAGTAAATATGGAGAGGGAACTACTTTTGAAGTAATAATTAGAAACGTTGAAAAAAAATGAATGAGAAAAGAAAATTGTTGTTGGCTGAGGATGATAAAAACTTAGGTTCTTTACTTTCCTCCTACCTAATGGCAAAAAATTATGATGTAGATTTAGCAAAAGATGGGAAGGAAGCACTCGAAAAATTCCATCAGAATACTTATCAATTCTTGATTTTAGATGTAATGATGCCTATTATGGATGGATTTACAGTAGCAAAAGAAATTAGAGAACTGGATTCAAAGATTCCTATTCTTTTTCTTACAGCCAAATCATTGAAAGAAGATAAATTGGAAGGATTCTCTATCGGTGCAGATGATTATATGACCAAACCTTTCAGTATGGAAGAATTGGTTGCTCGTGTGGAAGCTATTCTCAAAAGAACCTATTCTAACGAAAACAGCGTAGATGATAATTATACCATTGGTACTTTTGAATTTGATACACAGCGACGTATTATTAGAAATGGTGCAGAAGAAACTAGTCTTACTACCAAAGAAAGCCAGTTGCTTAAATTATTGGTAAAAAATAAGAATCAGATTCTAGATAGAAATGCAGCTCTTAGAGCCATTTGGGGTGATGATAGTTACTTTAATGGTCGAAGTATGGATGTATATATTGCCAAACTTCGTAAGATGTTAAAGGATGATGAAAATATCCAGATTATCAATGTTCATGGTAAAGGATTTAAGCTGATAGACCAGTAAAATCAAGCACTTTTATTTTTGGCACATTATTCGTTTATAATATGGTATTATAAACCAATAAAATTTATAGCCATGAAAACAATTTACTTATTCGGGGTAGTGCTAATGGCTTTTACATGTGAAAGCTTTGCACAAAGTCTAAAAGAGTTTGGTCAAAATGAAACATCTTTAGATCAAGCTGAAAATACTACTGCTGATAATAATAATGAAGCAGCAATGATTATTTATAATCCGAATTCTCCAGGAACTGGATATTATAACCCTTATGGATATGGGACTCCTAATCCTTTTGGAAATAATCCTTACGGCTATAATCCTTATGGTAACAATCCTTATGGCTATAACCCATACGGTAACAACCCTTACGGTTATAATCCTTATGGTAACAATCCATACGGTAACAATCCATACGGTAACAATCCATACGGCAATAATCCTTATGGTTATAATCCTTACGGTAATAACGGTTATGGAAATAATAACGGTTATGGAAATAATCGCAATACCTTCAATCAGTTTTTACGCATTATTCAAGATGAAAGCTTTGATAGTAACCGTCTAAAAATGGCAAATGATTATGCTCGAAAAGGAAGAATGACTGCTGAGGAGATTGCTCAAGTTTGTAGAACTTTTACTTTCGATAGCTATAAATTAGAATTTGCTAAAGTTGCTTATCAAAATTGTATAGACAAGAGAAATTACTTCTTATTGAGGAGCGCGTTTACTTTCGCAAGTTATTACAACAATTTGATGGATTATGTGAATGCTCATTAAGTAGAAAGTAGATTAGGAATATAGTTGGGGTGTAATTTATTGCACCCTAATTTTTTTTATAGTAAGCTCTCTTATTTATTTTTTAAATAAGAAGAAAACGGCAAGTACTAAAAACACAAATCCAATAAGGTGATTTAAACGAAAAGTATCTGTCTTAAAGAAAAATAGTGCAAAGGCAGTAAATACAGTTAATGTAATAACTTCTTGAATTACTTTTAGTTGCCAGATATTAAAAGGGCCACCATTATCGGAGTAGCCAATACGATTCGCAGGAACCTGGAGAGAGTATTCAAATAAGGCTATTCCCCAACTAATAAGAATAATGCTTACTAATCCTAAATTATCAAACCATTTGATTTGTTTAAATTTTAAATGACCATACCAAGCAAAAGTCATAAACGCATTTGAGAGAATAAGCAAAAGAATAGTGAAAATAGCTCGTTTCATAAAGAATAATTTGATGCAAATTAAAGGAAATATGTTTATTCATCTTTATCAAAAAGGAAATCAATATTTCGTTTAAGTCCTTCGTATTTTGCTCGTTTTACTGCACTGTCTTTAAATATTTCTTTATAAATATCTTCCGTAATCTCTTTCCATTCAGCTTTGGTAAATTCCAATATTTTGGGGCGTGGAGTTAATAGCGATTCTTGATGAGGTGTGGCAAATTTATTCCAAGGGCAAACATCTTGGCAGATATCACACCCAAACATCCAATTCTCCATTTTTCCTTTAAATTCGGAAGGTAAAAGTTGATCCTTCAATTCGATAGTGAGGTAAGAAATACATTTCTTTGCTTCAATTTTGTATGGTGTAAGCGCTCCTGTTGGACAGGCGTCAATACATCGGGTACAAGTTCCACAATAATCTTTAATAGGACCATCATAGACAAGTGGCAAATCAATAATTAATTCACCGATAAAATGAAAAGATCCTTTTTGAGGAGTAATGAGTAAGGCATTTTTTCCAATCCAGCCTAAACCTGAGCGTTTTGCCCAAGCTTTATCTAAAACTGGAGCAGAATCTGTGAAAACTCTTCCTTCTACTTCACCAATTTCTTCTTGAATTGCTTTAAAAAGCTCCTTTAGTTTATCCTTAATCACAAAATGATAATCGATACCATAGGCATACTTGGCTAATTTAGGAGCTTCAGGGTCTTTTTGTCGTTCTTCTGGGTAATAATTAAAAAGTAAGGAAATCACTGATTTTGCCCCTGAAACTAATTTACGTGGATCTAATCGTTTGTCAAAATGATTTTCCATCCACTGCATCTTTCCATGCCATCCATTTTTCAGATAAGCTGCCAGATGAGGAGCTTCGTCTTCTAAATAGTCAGCTTTTGATATACCGCAATACATAAAGCCTAATTCTTGAGCTTTATTTTTTATAAAACGAGTATTCTCCTCAATAGTCATTAGAATTAGAATAAATTCCCTTGCGGATTGGAAGGAAAGATTCCCAAATGCTCAAATGATTTAGGAGTAGCTTTACGTCCACGTTGTGTACGAACTAAATATCCTTCTTGAATTAAGAATGGTTCATACACTTCCTCTAAGGTTCCTGCATTTTCACCTACTGCTGTGGCGAGAGTGGTTATACCTACAGGTCCCCCATTAAATTTTTCAATCAAGGTACGCAATAATCTATTATCCATCTCATCTAAACCGTTTTTATCGACATTCAGTGCAGATAAAGCGATATTAGTGATTTTCAAATCAATCTTGCCTGTACCTTTTATTTGTGCAAAATCACGAATCCTTCTTAGTAAGGCATTGGCGATACGAGGAGTTCCTCTACTTCTGCTGGCAATTTCATGCGCTGCTTCATATTCGATTGGAATATTTAGTAAGTTAGCAGAACGTTCTACGATTAAGGTAAGCGTCTTAGCGTCGTAATATTGCAGACGAGAATTAATACCGAATCTTGCTCGAAGAGGAGCGGTTAGTAAACCTGATCGCGTAGTGGCACCAACCAGCGTAAATGGGTTCAATGCAATTTGTACGGTGCGTGCATTAGGTCCTGAGTCGATGAGAATATCTATCGTAAAATCCTCCATGGCAGAATAAAGATATTCCTCTATTACAGGTGATAGACGATGTATCTCATCAATAAATAGTACATCTCCTTTTTCAAGATTAGTAAGTAATCCAGCTAAATCACCTGGTTTATCTAGAACTGGTCCGGAAGTTACTTTAAATCCAACATTTAACTCATTAGCTATGATATTAGCTAAAGTCGTTTTTCCGAGTCCTGGGGGGCCGTGTAATAAAACATGGTCGAGAGGTTCTTTTCGTTGTTTTGTAGCTTCTACAAAAATACGAAGATTATCTATAATGCTGGCCTGACCGGTAAAATCGTCAAAACTTTTAGGTCGTAAGACTTTATCCAAATCATTTTCTTGACTCTCGCGTTCATAATGATAATCGAAATCTTCCTCTTCCACTTTATAAAAATTGTGAATCAAAAATACAAAAAAGTATGATATGTAATTGTTTTAAGAACTCCTTCTAAAATTTAAAGATATCCAATCTTGTGGTATGATATTTAAATAAGACTAATTTATATATAAATATCTATATGTAACATACGAAATAACAGTTACTTATAGTTGAATTAGAATATTTCGTCGGAAACTTTCATAAAATTAAAGTCTATTCCAAAAAATACATTTAATTTTGTTTGCAATTAATGAGTTTTATGAGAAATATTCTAACACGCTTCTTTTCTGTATTTTGTGCTATAATTTTTTCATTGGGTATCCATGCTACCACCGCGACAGATTCTGTTGATTTGTTTCATAATGTTTACACGACTTCCTTTGAAGAGGGGTTGGATATTTATTGGAGTGTAGATTATCAAGCTTATGAAAAATTATTGGAAGACAATTATTCTATTGTTATCGCTTATAATACAAAAGCAAATGCATCCAGGAATTCCAATATAAAAGAATGGGGACGAGTTGATAATATACCTTTACAAGAAACTCATTTTACGTTAGAACATTTAAAGGGAGATGAGAAATATTATTTTAAGATTGGTGTCAGCAATGGTGAACAAGAATTTTGGTCGGATAGATATTTAAGTAAGACAAAGCGTGGTTGGGGTCTTTTCCGATTTATGGTGCTCATAGGTTCTTTGGGGATGTTCATTTATGGTATGAAAATCATGAGTGAAGGAATCCAGAAAGCTGCAGGGCGTACACTGCGTAATATCTTAGGTTCTTTGACTTCCAATACATTTAAAGGAGCACTCACTGGTTTTGGGGTAACTGCATTAATTCAATCCTCTTCCGTTACGACAGTAATGACGGTTTCTTTTGTAAATGCTGGAGTTCTAACCTTATTACAAGCTACTGGAATTATCATGGGATCCAATATTGGTACTACCCTTACTGGATGGATCATTAATATCTTTGGTTTTGAAGTTGATTTATCCGCTTATATTTTAGTTCTCTTAGCTATAGGCGTTCCGTTAATGTTTGTCAACAAATCGAAATTAAAAGGAATTGCAAATGCTATCATTGGTTTTTGTTTATTTTTTATTGGACTAGAATTCCTAAAGGGTGCCGTTCCTACGTTAGGGCCTGATTCTGCATTGATTCATTTCTTTATTAATTTTAAAGATATCCCGTTTATTAGCACCTTGTTGTTTGTTTTATTAGGTACCTTATTGACCGTAATTATTCAAGCCTCTTCTGCTGCTTTGGCGTTAACTATGACTCTAGTCGCTGGAGGGATTATGCCTTTTGAGGTGGCAGCAGCCATTTGTTTGGGAGAAAATGTAGGCACAACAATTACTGCTCAATTAGCTGCAACCGTGGCTAATGTACATGCTAAAAGAGCTGCTTGGATTCACACCCTATTCAATCTGATTGGAGTAGTATGGGTGATTCTGCTATTCCCATATTTCTTAGAAGGAATCAAGTTATTAATGATTTATTTTGGGCAAGGAGACCCTTTTGAAAATCCAAAGGAATATGCCAATACAGGGATTGCTATTTTCCATACGGCATTTAATATTTGCAATGTATTATTATTAATATGGTTTGCTCCACAATTAGTTAAATTGTCTGAATTTATCGTAAAATCTAAGGGCGGAGCAGATGAGGAATTTCACTTGGATTATATTGGTACCGGATATATGTCATCCCCTGATTTATCGTTATTAGAGGCTAAAAAAGAAATTGCAAAGTTTGGCGAATTGACTAGTAGAATGTCACTCTTTGCAAGAAGTATGTTGCTTGAAAAGGTAAAAAAGAAACAACGTAAGATTGCCGAACGAATCTCAAAATATGAAGATATTACGGATAGAGTTGAAGTAGAAATTGCAAATTACTTGAATAAATTAACGGAAAGTGGATTAAGTAATGAAACAGCTTCCCGTATTCGTGGTATGAATAGTATTGCAAATAACCTTGAACGTATTGGTGACATCTTCTATCAAATTTCTAAAGCGATTGAAAGGAAAGAAGAAGAAAAAATCGAATTCACTAAAAAGCAACGTCATAACCTAATTGAGATGTTTGATTTGGTAGATGAAGCATTTCGAATTATGTGTGAAAACCTAAATAAACACTCCGCAGATGTACATATTGAGGAGGCTATGCTGGCCGAACGAAATATTAATCATAAGCGTGATCAATTACGTCGTGAATACTTAAGAACGGTATCAGAAGATAAAGATGCTCATTTACAAGGAGGAATTATTTATAATTCAATTTTCTCATCCCTAGAAAGAGTAGGAGATCACATCATCAATGTTTCTGAAGGAATTGTTGGGAAAGTGTAAACACTGTTTTTTCTATTTTTTAATATATCTTTATCTTATCGAAAGAATTCTATGATATACAGATTACTGCAAATTATCATCAATATAGGTATTCATCTCTATTACAGAGAAATACGTATAAACAATGCAAAGAATCTGGAACTTATTACGAAGAAACCTACTATTATTATAGCCAATCACCCTAATACGATTATGGATGCTTTTGTGATTGGAACAATTTGTAAAAGTCCTGTGTATTTTATGACGAAAGCCACAGTTTTTACTTCTCCTTTAAAATTGCGCCTCCTCAAATCGATTAAAATGATTCCGATAAATCGGAATTTTGAGAAGTCAACCAAGGGTGTAGATAATCGAAATTCACTATCAGCCTGTTTTCAATTACTCAAAGAAGGTAAAACCTTAGGGATATTTCCGGAAGGAACTTCTTTCCAAGAACGTGTATTACGGCCTTTACAAACAGGAACTGCAAAAATAGCATTGGAGACTGAACAACAGAATGATTGGAAATTAGGTTTACAGGTTATTACTATTGGAACCTATTATGCGCAGCCCGAAAAATTCAGGAGTGATATATTGATAAATATTGATGAGCCAATTCATATTGGAGATTTTCAAGCAAAATTTGAAGAAGACAAGAAAGCAACTGTTAATGAGCTAACGGAGATATTTAGAAAACGTTTAGAAAACGTTTTGGTTACGACAGAAACTAAAGAAGATGAGCGATTAATTGAAGAAATATTTCAAATTCTAAATACTCGATATATTTCCTCTGAAATAAAAGGAATACAGAAGGAAATGAACGAGATGAAAGATATCAAAGAATCATTTTATCTCATCAAAGAATCATTCCCAGAAAGAATAAACGAAATAAGAAGAAGTGTTCACACACTTAATGTGAGATTAGGGAAATTAAAAATTGCACCTGATTTCTTGGATAGAAAATTTAGAACACTTTTATTCTTACGGCAAATACTTTTTTCTTCGCTTTTCCTTTTATTCATGACTCCAATCGCTCTCTTTGGATTAATCCATAATTTCTTTCAGTATTGGTTGACTGATAAGATTGTTCTGAGAATATCAAAGGATATTGAATATTATTCATCGCTTGCTATAGTTATAAGTGCTATTCTCTATCCAATTGTTTATACTAGTTTTATACTCATTATAAGTATATGGCTTCCATTGCATTGGTGGGGTACATTAATCTATATTATATTAATGCCAACTACGGGTTTATTTGCATTCTGGTATTTTAAATATCTTCAACATATTCGATATAAAATACATTTTTTATTGCTTAAAATAGGGAAGAACAGAGCCTTGCAGGAACTATTGGATGAAAAAGCCAAGATTAGAAGTTTACTAAATCTTGATTAATAATCAAATCAATTCCGTATTTTTATAGAGTTGTTTTAAATATATCTTTGCATAAAAAAATATCAAAAATGAATAAATATCTTTTTATACTCTTATTAGTTTGGATGGGTGGAAGTTGTACATCTCATTCTGAAGATAGAGCTACTAAAAAAGAAGTTCGGAATTCAGCCATGCAACAAGCCGAAAACCAGTCGTTGATATACGAAGGAGAGAATGGTGAATACAGAGAATGGTATCCAGGACGTAAGCAATTAAAGATAGAAGGCCGTACGAATGATAACGGAGATAGAGTAGGTATTTGGAAATCCTATTTTGAAAATGGCTCAGAACAATCTGTTGTAGTATATGAAAATGGATTGAAAGAAGGAATTTATATCGTACGTTTTCCAAATAATCTAATCCGCTATCGTGGGGAATATCTCCATGATGAACCCATAGGTATTTGGAAATTTTATGATGAAGAAGGAAATTTAATTGAAGAAAAAGATTATTCAAAGGAATAATGTCGGCAAGGATACCTCCACATATCGTAGATGAAATTATGAATACCGCCCGTATTGAGGAGGTAATTGGAGAGTATGTACAATTAAAGAAGTCGGGTTCGAATTATAAAGGATTAAGTCCTTTTACAGATGAAAAAACGCCTTCTTTCATGGTGAGTCCTGCCAAGCAGATTTTCAAATGTTTTTCAACAGGGAAAGGGGGTACTGTTGTTTCTTTTTTAATGGAAATTGAGCAATTTAGTTATCCCGAAGCTCTCAGATGGCTTGCAGATAAATACAATATCCAACTGCCTGAAGAGAAGCCGTTATCAGAAGAAGAATTGCAAGAATTAACTGAAAGGGAGAGCTTGCAAATCATCAACACCTTTGCGCGAGATTATTTTGTAGAGGCTATGAATAATACTTCGGAAGGAAAGACAGTGGGCTATTCATATTTTAAAGAGAGGGGATTTACTCCACAAACCATCGAAAAGTTCCAATTGGGATATTGCCCACAGGAAGAAAAATCATTTACCGAAACAGCTCTTGAAAAGGGCTACAAATTGACTTATTTAGAGCAGTTGGGTCTTACAAAATCTAAAGAAGATAGACATTTTGATTTCTTTAGTAGTCGCGTGATATTCCCCATTCATTCTGTTTCAGGGAAAGTACTTGGTTTTGGTGGAAGAACTCTTCGAACAGATAAAAATGTAGCTAAATATTTCAATTCTCCAGAAAGTATTCTTTATGATAAGAGTAGAACTTTGTATGGAATTTATTTTGCTAAAAATGAAATTCTTAAACAAGATAATTGCTTTTTAGTTGAAGGTTATACGGATGTAATTAGCTTATCTCAGGCAGGTGTAGAAAACGTAGTGTCTAGTAGTGGTACTTCTCTAACCATCGGTCAGATAAAGTTAATACAACGATATACCAATAATATTACTGTTTTGTATGATAGTGATGCAGCTGGTATTAAAGCCTCTTTCCGAGGAATTGATATGCTTTTAGAAGCAGGATTAAATGTAAAGGTTCTACTATTTCCAGAAGGGGATGATCCTGATTCTTTTTCTAAACGAGTAAGTAAAGATGAACTGCACACATATTTAAAGGAAAATCAACAAGATTTTGTGGGTTTTAAAACAGAGATATTACTTAAAGAAGCAAATAATGATCCTTTACAGAAAGCAAATCTTATCAAAGAAATTGTTAGTTCCATAGCCTTGATTCCTGATGCTATTACACGTTCTGTATATCTCAAAGAAACAGCAGCTAATTTTGATTTTCAGGAGCAAACACTCCTGAATGAATTGAATAAAATCAGAAGAACCAATGCAGATAAAGAGGCTGGAAATACTGCAATTCCTACGGAAGGACTGATTTCTCATCCATCTAAAAAAACCACTTTGGATAGTGAGAACTTTCGTAGAGACTTCCTTGCTCAAGAGAAAGATGTGATTCGTTTGTTGGTGTTGTATGGCAGTAGAGCTATAGAGTTGCAAGATGATGGAAAAGAGAATACAGACATGAGCGTGTCAGAGTTAATTATTAATGAAATAGAACGAGATCAACTCTATTTTGAAAATCCGTTATTCCAAGAAATTTACAGTCAATGTAGAGAAGGAATTGCTGAAAATATTTTCTATGAATCTCAACATTTTCTACGTAGTTCCAATCAAAAAATAGTACAATTTATTACGGATATTTTATCTACTCAATATGAGGTGAGTGGTAAGTGGTTTTCTAAATACAACATCGATATCACTACAGAAATCCATTTGTTAGCACAAGCTGTTAAAGAATCTCTTTATCTATTTAAGAATGCACATATCCTACGTCGCATTGAAGAAATACAGGATCTACTTAAGGAACATGCGTCTGATGAAGAAAAAACGAGAGATTTACTTGTAGAACTAATAAAATTGGAAAAGATACGTGGTGCTTTTGCCCAGCAATTAAACAGGATAATTTTATAATTTACTTGTTTAGTTTCTCCTGTAATTGTTGTACTTCCTCTTTTAATTCATTGATTATTTCTTGCTGTTCTTGAATAGCCTTTGTAAGTATAACAACCATTTTACTATAGTCTATGGCCCATGTTTCTTTATCTTCATCAACAGGTTTGCTCACCATCTCAGGGAATATATCATAGACTTCTTGTGCTAAGAATCCAAAATCTTTTCTCGTATCTAAATCCACAAATTGAATATTCCCCTTTTCATCAAATTCTCTACTTAGCAGTGTATAATTGTAGGTTTTTACTTGCATTATTTTCTCTAAAGTAGAGGCAAGAGGTTGGATATTTGTCTTACTTCGTTGGTCACTTATTGTGAAATTTCCATAAGCATAAATACCATCTAATTGTATATATGCTAATAATTGTTCGTTCCCGCTTGTATTATAATTTCTAAAATAAAAACCTCTATCATTTGCGCCGTTAGCCGATGTTTGCCCATTAGAAGTTGTATTCCATAAGTCCACCCCACTAGATCCAGGAGAGCGATTCATACCAATAGCTAATGCTCCCACTCCTGTGTTAAAATTATGTCCAGGCATTCCATTATTTCCAATATTATTAGGGTCACAATTGAAATTTCCAAAATATGCAAATCCCCCCGTAACTGAGAATTTAATAAATGGGTTGTCAGAATAAGTTGGATCAGTCGTATTGATATTTATTGAATTCACACGCACGTTTCCATTACTTTTTATTCTCATCTTCTCAGTGAAATTATTTGCATTATTGGTGTAAAAACTGAGATATCCCGATACTTGATGTGCGGAGGAAACCATCTCCAAATAACTTTCAATAGAAGCAGTTTTTCGTAAATCAGTATCTGTTCCTATTGCGCCAGCAGCTGCAAAATTAATTACTCCTTGACGGCTATTATTAGCAATATTCATTCCTGTAAGATTTAATGCGGCAAAGTCATTTATTGTATTTCCCCAGTCATTGATATGAAGTAAAGAAGGAGAACTTCCTGGATTATAATTTGCTGTAAATGTTGTTCCCATTCCGATTCTAAGACCATTAGAACCATCTGACTTAATGCGCATTTTTTCGTAACCATTTGCTACAAATGTAACATCTTGATTATCTGTTGTCCCTATAAAGTTATTATCAGCAGGAGTATTTAATGGACTGGAAGAAGGTGTTGTTCCGATATTTCCATGAAGTAGCCATGATTTTTCCGTTTGAAATCGTACCCATACATTATTCGATCCATCCCAATAATAATAGCCCGGT
Source organism: Brumimicrobium sp. (assembly GCA_023957385.1). Taxonomy (NCBI): domain Bacteria; kingdom Pseudomonadati; phylum Bacteroidota; class Flavobacteriia; order Flavobacteriales; family Crocinitomicaceae; genus Brumimicrobium; species Brumimicrobium sp. The sequence goes on from JAMLGZ010000001.1 coordinate 461,986, forward strand.
GTTACATCGTTGGCAGTAGCTAGATTATATACTAATAGGCTATTAGCAGGACTCGACACAGGAGATGCTGAAGTTGTTTGTACTAAATTAATACGAGGGATAAGAACCCCTCTATTATTACTAGTATTAGCATCTATATCTAGCAATGCTGAATTATCTGGTGTGGCACCCGTTTCATTAATCCCTACATTTTGCCCAAAACATAGGAATATTGTAGTAAGAGAGCAAGTGATTAGTATTAACTTTCTCATAAGCAATGTGTTTATTTAAACAAATATATATAAAATATGAGTGAATGAATAGTAATAGTTTATATATTTAGATAATTAATTATTGAAAACGAAGAGTTTATGAGAACAATACTATTTTTTATCTTTTTAGTTCCAATTTGGATTTTTGCTCAAGGCCCTATTATGTCTATAAAATCTCAGACAGATCTTGCGTACATTAAAAATAACAGTAGAAAAATATTAAGTGAAAATTTTGAAAGGAAATATGAATTACCTATTTCTAATATACATGGAGAATGGTATGTTTCATTTATTGGGAAAGTAAAATCAGATGTCGTACCCAATTACCCGGGAGTGATTATTGGAGAAGGAAAAGGGAAAATTAGAAGTGTAAGAATCAAATTGTTAGAACTAGATATTATCCCCCAACTCACAGTGCTTGAATACCTTGAAATAGCAGGAAAAATCAAACCTGATTTAGATAGAGTAAATTTTGATACAGGAGCAGATAGCGTTCATCGTGGACTCACACTTCCGCGTGCATATACTGGAAAAGATGTGATTATTGGATTGAATGATTGGGGTTTTGACTATACAAACCCGATGTTTTATGACACCTTACTTCAACAATCTAGAATTATTGGTGTATGGGATCAGTTTAAGAAATCAGGCCCAAATCCACAAGATTATCCGTATGGTACAGAATATAGTACAACCGCTGATATCTTAACGGCTGAAACAGACACAACGAATCAATTAAATCATTCTACACACGGAACTCATACTGCTGGTATTGCTGGTGGAAGTGGAGCAGGAGTTATCTCTACAGGGATGGCTTTTGAAGCACAATATCTATTTACAACGATTACCTTGGATGAAGCTTCCGCAATTGATTCGTGGTATTGGATGTATGATAAAGCGACCTTATTGAATAAGCATCTTGTGGTTAGTATGAGTTGGGGTTTATATCGTTTTGGAACACCAGATGGAACTTCTCTTCTAAGTCAGGCTATTGAGGAATTGACAGATTTGGGAGTATTATTCGTTTGTTCAGCAGGAAATAACGGTAATGTAAACTTTCATATAGAAAAAACATTTGCTAATGATGAAATCCAAACAAAAGTGGATTTCTATGACTATGCATTACAGGATAATATGTGGGGACAGAGTGTCCATGCGTGGGGTGAGATGGGACATAATTTTGAAATAAAGTTGGAAATTAGAAACCCTTATGGGGTAATATTTGCTACAACTCCTTATTTCTCCACCCAAATAGATGATTATGTGGTTGATACTATTGTGATAAATAGCGGAAATGATTCCATCTTCTTTAATATTGCTTCACAAACTGCTTTTCCACAGAATTTAAGACCCACTATGCGAATTCGCGTGCAAAATAAGAATCCAAATATTCAGGTTATTCTGTATGTAAAGGCAACGGATGGTACGGTTCATTTGTGGAATCTGATAGAATTAAATACAGGAGGAGGAAATTGGGGAGTGGCATTTTCTTCTGTTGGACCTGGGTCTGTGATTGGAAATAAAGATTATGGAATTAGTGAACCTGCCTTAGCTACTGATTGTATCACAGTGGCAGCACATTCTTCAGCGTATATTAGCCAAACTGGGAAATTAATCTTAGGTCAGAGAGCTAGTTTTTCCAGTATAGGACCAAGACTTGGAGGAGATATGAAACCAGATATATCAGCACCTGGAGTAAGTGTTTTGAGTTCCATTAATTCATATACAACAGATACATATTCAACTATTGCTTCAACAACATTTAATGGGAAAAACTATGATTTTGCAAAGTTTTCTGGCACCTCAATGTCCTGTCCTGCCGTTGCTGGTATATGTGCGCTGATTTGGGAGGCAAATCCTTATTTAAGTCCACGTGATATTAAACAAATCGTAATAGAAACAGCAAATCAAGATGAAAAAACAGGATATATTCCACCAGAAGGTGATGTGAAATGGGGACATGGGAAAATCAATGCCTTGAATGCTATTCGTGCTGCTATTAACTTTGTAGGATTAGAAGCATATGCTCCTTCAACCGAAGATTGGCATATATATCCTAATCCTGCCACGTCTATTCTTTATGTTTCAGGATTAGATAATTTGCAGGATGTAAAGCTCATTGATGTGAATGGGAGAATTATCCAATTAGATGCTAATAAAACCTCTTGGAATATGGAATCTTATAATAGTGGGGTTTATCTGTTTAGAGTGGTTTCAAATAATCGGGTTTATCAAAAAAAATTAATTCTTCAATAAGTTGACAATCAGCTTAAAAAAATTGTTAATTTTTCTTATAGTATTTTCTTTTCATATACTTTTGCTTAAATTAATAAATGAAAAAAAATGAAAAAAAACCTACTTACTATTCTTGGAGTTTTCGTATTAGCTTTTAACACACAAGTTACTGCACAATTTAATGTGAAGGCTATAGTAAATTCCGATTTCGATGGATATAAATTTATCCCTTCAGATTCTTTAACTTTCACATGGAGAAAGGGAGTATTAAATACAAATTTTGCACGTGATATTTTGAAGATGAATGGACATTATCCGATGTATTTATTAGAAGGATTTATTCCAACTCCATATAATGCATATTCTAGGTATAGTGATTCTTTGACAAAGACATTTCATTGGAATGAGATTTCATCTGAGTATTATACAGACATGTTAGAGAAAACAAATGTAGAATTTGATGCAAATGGTCGTGTTATCAACGTGGATTTAACTTATTATGATGTCCCTACTGATTCATGGATTTCCTATGAATATGATGAGTATGCTTATGATGCCCAAGGGAATATTGTGTCTATCACGAACTACTATGGAAGCCCAGACCCATCCAATAATTATAGTTATACCTATGATGCAAATGGAAATCTTACATCAGACGAACAGGCATATTATAGCGTGGGTAGTTGGGTAAATTATATGAAAAGAGACTATACATATGATGCTAGTAATAATTTTACAGGTGAAAGAATTTATTATTGGGATAATGGAATTTCTGCGTGGCTTGAAGATTATGGTTATGATTATAAATATGATGCTAGTAATAGAATGAATACTATGTTATCTTTAACTTATAATACGTTGAGTTTAGATTGGGAAATAACTGATTCAGCAACCGTTGTTTATAATACGCAAAATAAAGAGAAGGAATTTACATCCTTCTCTTGGAATGGTTCTTCTTGGGATCCTTATTACTCTCGAAGATATTCATATAATTCAGATGGAAATATACTTTCAGAATCAGAACAGCATTGGGATAATGTGTATTGGATGTGGGTATATGATAACAAAAGAGAATATGTCTATTCAGGTAATAATTTAATTACTAATACATACTCTTACTGGGATAACGCTGAGATGGATTTTATCGATTTAGATCGATATGTATATAGTTATGAAGGGAATCGTATTAAAAAAATGACTTCTGAACGATGGAATGGTACAACTTGGAAATCTTATTTTGGCGAGGATCAAACTGTATTTTACTACGATGGTAATACAACGGGAATTGATGAGCTATCTAAGAATGAATTTACTGTATATCCGAACCCTGCAACGGATAATATTCAGATTAAAATGGATAATAATATGATTTCCAGAGTAGAGATTCTAGATTTGAATGGAAGAGTAGTATTTAATAATCAAACACCGATTAAAGCTTCTTCTATGACTATTCCAGTGAATCAATTGGAAGATGGAACTTACTTTGTAAAAGTGCAAAGTGGTGATCAAATAGGCACAAAGAAAATCATAGTTAGAAAATAAAGAATTAATAATATAATATAAACTGCGTTTCAGAAATGGAGCGCAGTTTTTTTATTTATTCCAATTTATCTCCCGGATACCTTCTTCTTTTTGAATTTCCATTAAGATGGGTAAAATATTATCTAAATGAAATTCTTGAAATCTCACCTCAATTGTAATTTCTGTATCAGTTTTAATAAAATTAAAATTAGATATGGGAAGTTCTTTATGCACCATTAACTTATTCATTAATTCTGCTGGGTTTTGATTGGGCTCGATTATTATTTTGATATATTTTTGCATAAAGAGTTGTGAAAATTTCTTTTCAATAGGTTGAAGCATAAATAAAATAACAATAGCAATAAGAGTAGTAGCGATTGCGGCAAAATATAGCCCTGCGCCCACAGCTAAGCCAATCGCTGCAACGGTCCACAACCCCGAAGCAGTTGTTAGTCCTCGAATTAAGCCCGATCTTAGAAAGATAATTGTTCCAGCTCCAAGAAAACCAATCCCACTGACAACTTGTGCGGCTATCCTAGAGGGATCCAATGTGATTGATGGGTTACTAATAACATCAAAGAAACCATAACTGGAAACTATAAAGATGAGAGATGAGCCCAAACATACCATCATGTGTGTTCGCAGTCCTGCAGCCCAGTGCTTTCGTTCTCTTTCTAAACCGATAATTGCACCTAATAGGGCTGCCAATCCCAAACGTAATAAAATTATTTCCCAGCTGATCATCATCTTAGTTAAATCTTATGTTAGTACTAAATTACGATGTTATAAGAGAAATCCCAAATTATGCTTTATGAATAAAGCGCATGATTTCAAAAGAAATATTTGTGAAGAGTAATTTTCCGTGAGCATTTCGCTCTACATTATAGTGGGCATCATTGAATAATTTATTAAAGTCTAGCACATTATTTCCAGATATAAAACGAGCAAAATTTGCTAGAAAATCTTCCTCCTCTTTTGAAGAAAAAGTTTCTTGAGTAGGATTGTAATTTTTCATAATACTCTGACGTACCATATACAAAGCATATCTTAAAAATTGTTTTTGCTCCTCACGTCCAAGAGTTGACATTCCCTCAGCCCAATTTAACATAGGAATAACTTGTTTCTTGTATGAAACACGCATCAACTCCACAAAACGATTAAAATTACTATTTCCCGAACCATCATCTGTTTTGAGTAATTCTTCGGCTAATGTTAAGTTGCCTTCTGAACCTGCGGCGATACTTCTCAATAATTCAATATCGTAGTTTCCCTTAGTTTGTAAATAAGAAACAATCTCTTCTTCTTGGATTGGTTTTATGCGAGCTATTTGTGTTCTGCTTAAGATAGTTGGGAGTATGGTTTCTTCAGATTCTGCCAACAGAATGAATATAGTATCACTAGGAGGTTCTTCGATGATTTTAAGAAGTTTATTGGCACAAGCTGTATTCATTTCTTCTGCAAACCAAATAACACTCACCCTATGTCCTCCCATAAAGGATTTAAGGGTCAATTTTTTAATAATCTCGGCACTCTGAGAAACTGAAATAACAGGTTTTCTCCCTTTATCGTCTGAGAGTGTAATCCAGTTATTTAAGGAGGAATTAGGTGCCGACAATATCATGTTCTTCCATTGAGGGAACTGTGGATCCGATGTTTTTGACTCAGCTTGAACTGTAGGGAAAGAAAAATGTACATCGGGATGCTCGAGTTGCTGAACTTTTTTACAATTATTACATTCGCCACAACTATCATGTTCTCCTTTATTTTCACACAGTATATATTGAATGAAGGCGAGAGCCATTGAGGTACCTCCAAATCCCATATCTCCTACAAAAAGGTGTGCATGCGGAATTTTACCTGAACAAACATCAGTAATCAACTTTTCTTTTAAAAGTTTATTTCCAATAATCTCCTTAAATTGCATGAGCTAAAGGTAGCTATTTTTCGATTTTATATCATGAGAAATTTTTCTTTTTGTTAGAAAAACTTCTTCTAACTGATTTCACTCTAAAAAAAGAGTGGTAATTTGCTTAAATTTTCTAAATTTGCTGTAGAAAAATTTAAGAAATGAAAAATAGAAACAAACTAATCATTGGGGCATTATTTTTAGGGATGACCTTTTCTTCTTTTGCAACACCGATAAATATTTCTTTCGGGAATACAGTTGAGAATACACAAGATGGTGAAAATGTTAGTATATCTTTAAAAATTGAGTATTTAGGAAATCCTCTAGATGGAGTAACCGCTTCTATTATTAAGGATGGAAGTGTTTTAGCTGAGTCTACCTCTAATATTAAGGGAGCTATTACCTTAACAGCTAATAATTATGATAATTCTCCAGTAGAACTTCAACTTAAGAAAGAAGGATATCAAACTCAAATTATGACAGGTTTAATTTTGAGAACTGGTAGTAAATATACTTTTTCTATGGTGAAAGGTACAGGCACAATTACCTCTGAGATATCAAGTAGATTAGACGAGATAAACCAACAAAGCCAAGATAAAGTTGATAAATTAAACGAACAAGCTGAGAAATCTAAAGCAGAAGCAGAAAAAGCAGCTAAGGAAGCAGAAACACATACTCAAAATAAGGAAGAAGCTCAGAAAAAAGCTGAAGAAGCTCGTTCCGCTGCAGATGCAAAAGCTGAAGAAGCAAAAAAACATGCGGAAGAATCTAAAGCATTAGAGCAGAAATTAGCTACAGATGATAGCCAAAAAAGATCTGAAGAAGATAAAGCTCGTGAGCAAAAATTAGCTGATTTAGAAAAACAACAAGCTGAAGAGGCTGCCGCTAAAGCAAAAGAGAAGGCTGAAGCACAAGCTGCTAAAGATGCAAAAAAAGCAGAACAAGATGCTGCTAAGGCTGCTAAAGAAGCTGAAGCTCAAGCAAAGGCTCAAGCAAAAGCAGAGAAAGAGGCCGCTAAAGTAGCTGCTGAAAAGGCAAAGGAGGAGAAGAAAGCCGCTAAAGAAGCAGAAAAGGCTAAAAAAGAAGCTGAGAAAGCTGCTAAAGAAGCTGAGAAAGCAGCAAAGGCAGAAGCTAAATACAAAGCGTCTTTACAGAAATTATCTGACCAGCAAGATAAAGTGAAGAAATCACGTGAGAAAATTGCTGCTCAAAAGGCAAGTTTAGATCAGAAAGTTGAAAAAGGAAAAATTGATGCTACAAAAGCACAAGAACAATACGATAAAATCAAGGCTTCTGAATTGAAATTGGATGTGCAAGATAATAAGATTCAACAAAGTCTAATTAAGCTTAAACAGAAGTATAAGAAATAAGATATCTAATTTTTTAAAAAGAGCCGTCCAAATTTTGGACGGCTCTTTAATTTTTATATATTTACTAAATGACTGATTAACAATGATGAAAATACTAAATCCAAATATATCATTTGATGACTATCGGGAACAAGCCAAGTTTCTCTTTATTTGGCGCTTGATGGTTTTTAGTATTATGTTAACAACTCCTTTTACAGTAAGCCATATTTTTATTGCACAAGATCAATTTCTATATTTCCTTATTTCCTTAATAAGTGATATACTTATTATTTATTTTTTGTGGAAGAGACCTGAAAAATATAGATTAATCACTCTTCTCTTCTTTTCTTCTGTTTTTTTAATTGCTGTTCAATTCATGTTTACCCTCGGGAATCCAGAGTTAAATGTTCAAGCATTTATTTGGATGATGATGGTTGTTATTTGTACTTATTTTACAGCTGGAAGTTTTTGGGGCACCTTATACTTAGTCTTGACAGCTACCGCTTTTAGTATTTATTATTTTACATATACACCTATTGAATATGTTGGGATACAACAAATGTCTTTGTTTGATAAACTAACATCCATTGCCCAAATATCATTAGGTCTTAGTATTATCGGTTATACTATGTTCAGTTATCATTCAGTGAATACCCATGCTTTTAAAGAAGCTAGAGATGCTTATCTGAAGCTGAAAGAGGAAAATGAACGAGTAGAAAAGAAAAACAATGAAAATATAATCCTCCTTCAAGAAGTCCATCATCGTGTTAAAAATAATCTTCAGGTTATTATTAGTTTACTTCGTATTCAGTCTTCTGAATTTAAATCGCAGGAAGCAAAGATTGCATTTCAAGATACTATAAATAGAGTGCTATCCATGTCTCTTATACACCAAAAGATCTATCAAAAGGAATCTATGGTAGATATTGATTTAGAAGATTATTTAAAAACCTTATTGGCCGATTTATTACAAGTGAGTGGAGAGCAAAGTAAGGTTCGCTATGAGGTTCATTCAGATTTTAAAAGTATTGATATTGATAAAATGGTTCCTTTTGGATTGATTGTTAATGAACTATTGTCGAATTCCTTAAAACATGCCTTTAATTTTAGTCTGGAGGGAGATTATAGAATAGTTATTGATATCAAAAAGGGAAGCGGCCCAGAATATTTCTCTCTAAACTATCTAGATAATGGGGTGTGGAAAGAAGGAACTGATAAGTCATTTGGTTTACAATTAATTGACATATTTACGGAACAATTGAATGGTAAATATAGACGTGTCATAAATGAAAAAGGAACTCAATATGAATTTGAATTTGGAGAATGATTTCCTTAAAAGAATAAACTAGCCGTTTTAGCACCTACTTCCAGTTGAGCCTTTACTCCCATAGGAACAGCTCGATTATCATCTAAATGCCCACCAGGGTAATCAAATGCAATAGGTATATTCATTCCTTTAAAATGGGATAAAATAATTTCATATAAGGTGGATCCAAATGGCACTTCTGTATCTTTTACTTGTGAGAAATTTCCTACTATGAGACCGTTGATTTTATTAAAGACTCCAGCATTTTTAAGTTGATAAAGACTCCTGTCAATTGCATATAAATATTCTCCTACATCCTCCATAAATAGAATCTTATTAGAGTAATCAGGTTGATAAGGAGTACCAATCAATCCCGTTAAAACAGTAAGATTCCCGCCTACAATTTCTCCCAAGCAAATTCCTTCCTGATTATTTTGTGTGGTCTCCCATGTGTAGGAAGGAAATTCACCTTTCAAGCTTCCAAGTAGAGAATGAATTGCCTGTTCCGAGTTTTCTTTAAAATTTAAAGGCATAGTAGCATGCATAGAGGCAGTTCCTCGTTGAGATAGAAACTGATGGAATACAGTGACATCAGAAAATCCCACTAACCATTTTGGATTTTTATCAAAAGTACTCCAATCTACCTTATCGACAATATGTATGCAACCATACCCGCCTCTGGCACATAAAATTGCTTTTGCTTCAGGATGGTTAATCGCCCATTGCAAATCTTCAGCACGTTCTGTAACAGTGCCAGAGAAATAATTATGTCGCCCTCTGCAATGTTTACCTAAAATAACTTCAAAACCATTCGCTTCAATAAGTTGGATAGCATAATCAATATATTCTGCTTCTATCGCTTTAGCAGGTGCAATGAGCACTATTTTATCTCCAGGTTGTAAGAATTTGGGTAACATTTAGTAAGTTTTAGTCATTCGTTGGTCTACAACAATAATCCAATCGGCACGATACCGATTCTCTTTCTCAAGTTGTTTAATGTTTTCTTGTTCAATTGTTGAGATTGTAACAATTTTTAAATTGGAATTCAGTTGCTTTAAATACCAATATATTCCTTCATAGTTTTTGCTATGATATTCCCCATTAAAATGGAGAAAAGGCACTTTGTCTTTTATCCATTGCGTATAAATAAAATGAGCCATCGTAGCATCCTTAATCGCTTGTGCTTTTGGAAAATTAGGATTGGCATGTGCCGCATCACCAAACATATTTAACATAGCTTTATACCCAGGAAGCTCTGGATCATATTGAATAGGAAGTGGGGCTACTAATTGTTTTTCTTCAGGAGTTAAATCACTTTCTAAGGCTTCCAACCCTTCTCTATATACCTGAGAGGCGTATTTTCGTGGGATATTTGTGGCAATAAAGGGTATCTTATGGTCTTTAGCAAACTCAACAAGAGGGCGATAGTCTGTATCGTAATTTGACCAGAGTTTTATTAATGAATCCATCTCTTTAGCTGTGATTTCATCTAATAAAAAACGATTTAAAACGATTTGCTGATCACTTTCAAACATTTCAGCACCCATGTTTAGACTCCCATTCTTGTAGAGATGCTCTGCCAATATTAGTTCAAACCAATGAGCAATTGGATTATTATGTAGCTCCCCAAAAAGTACGATATCTCCTTGAGTAGTTTTCTTTAGAAAGGAAGCAGTTTTAACCTTCTTTCCTTTTGAGTTATATATCTCAAAAGGGCGAATCTCTTGACCCCAAGAGGAAGAGAAGTAAAAAAACATAATAACTGCTAATACGTATTTCATCTTGAGATAAAAGTAATAAAAAAACCACATGAGATAACACATGTGGTTTTAAAACTTATTTGTTGGATGTATTAATTGATACTTCCAATCATTTTAGAAGGAATAACCCATTCGTCATATTGCTCTTCTGTTACATAACCAAGTGATAAGGCAGATTCTTTTAAAGAAATCCCTTTCTCATGTGCATTGTTAGCAATCTCAGCAGCTTTATAATAACCAATCTTTGTATTCAATGCAGTTACCAGCATCAATGAATTATTTACTAAATAGTTAATTCGTTCATGATTAGGCTCAATTCCTGCTGCACAATGGTCAGTGAAAGAAACACAAGCATCACCAATTAATTGTGCAGATTCCAATAGATTTGCAGCCATAACAGGTTTAAAGACGTTTAATTCGTAATGACCTTGAGTTCCTCCAATTGTAACAGCAACATCGTTACCCATAACCTGAGCTGCTACCATAGTCATAGCCTCAGATTGAGTAGGATTTACCTTTCCAGGCATAATAGATGAACCAGGTTCATTCGCAGGAATGATAATTTCACCAATTCCAGAACGAGGACCTGATGCCATCATACGTATATCATTTGCAATTTTATTTAGAGAAACAGCTAATTGTTTTAATGCACCATGAGTTTCTACTAAGGCATCATGAGCAGCTAAAGCTTCAAATTTATTTTTTGCAGTTATAAATGGAAGTCCAGTTAATTCTGCAATTCGTTGAGCTACCAATTCAGCATATCCTTTTGGAGTGTTAAGTCCTGTTCCAACTGCTGTTCCTCCTAATGCTAGTTCTGATAAGTGAGAAAGTGTATTTTTAAGAGCAGCTATACCGTGATCTAATTGTGCAACATAACCAGAAAATTCTTGCCCTAGTGTAAGTGGAGTCGCATCCATTAGGTGAGTTCGACCAATTTTAACTACATCCATGAATGCTTTTGATTTTTTGTCTAAAGTATCTCTTAGATACTGTACTCCAGGGATTGTTGTTTCTGCAACTTTCTTATAAATAGCAATATGCATTCCTGTTGGGAAAGTATCATTAGAAGATTGAGATTTATTTACATCGTCATTTGGCTTCAAAAACTTTTCACCTTCTCCTAATTTGTTTCCTAAGATTACGTGGGCACGATTAGCGATTACCTCGTTAACGTTCATATTTGACTGTGTTCCTGAACCAGTCTGCCAGATAACTAATGGAAATTGATCATCTAATTTTCCTTCCAAGATTTCATCACATACTTTTCCAATTAAATCTCTTTTCTCTACCTCTAACACCCCTAGCTCACAATTGGCTATAGCAGCAGCCTTCTTCAAATATGCAAATCCGTAGATAATCTCCATTGGCATAGAGGCATGTGGACCGATTTTAAAATTGTTTCTAGAGCGTTCTGTTTGTGCTCCCCAATACTTATCAGCAGGTACTTTTACCTCTCCGATGGTGTCTTTTTCAATTCTATATTCCATTTTTATTTTTTTTATTAAATAATTTTATACTTTTACCACACGAATAAAACACAAAAATAATATATCATGAGTATTTTCGGTATAGTTATGTTTCTTTTAATTGCTGGAATGGCATTTTGGTTACTTCTTTTTCTTATGGGATTTATATTGCCTTATTGGATTACCATTGGCACTAAAGAGTTGTTAAGACCTAAAAAGGTTTTTGACGAAGAAATTAAAGAGAAATAATTTTTCTAAAATTAATATATTAAAATCATAAGGCACAAGTTGTTTTATGATTTTCGTTTATTGTATTATTCCCGTTCTTTGAGCGGGATTTTATTTTGAATAATTTCTGTTTATCGAAGAAAATTTTATTTTCGTTGAAGAAATATATTAAAATATAGAAGATTTTGATATATTTGGACTATTAATCTTATACTATGTCAAAAATTAAGGTTTTAGTAGTTGAAGACGAATCCATTGTCTCAAAGGATATTCAACAAAGTTTAAAGAGATTGGGGTATATTATTGCTGGGGCATCTGCTACTGGAGAACGCGCAATAGAATTGGCTGCAGAAGAACATCCCGATATCGTGTTGATGGATATTATGTTAAAAGGAGATATGAATGGGATAGAAGCAGCAGAAGTTATTAAAAGAGAACATCATATTCCTGTAATCTTTCTAACTGCTTATGCCGATGACGCTACATTATCAAAAGCAAAAATAACAGAACCTTATGGATATATTATAAAGCCTTTTAAAGAAATAGATTTGCATACATCAATCGAAATGGCTTTATATAAGAATCAAAAAGAGAAAGAAATTAAAAAAGAACGCGATTTATTATATTCCTTAGTAGAAAATCAGGATTCCAATGAAAATATCTTTGTAAAATCTAATTTTAAATTGGTAAAACTAAATAAGAAGGATATCTATTTTGTTGAAGCTTTGAAAGATTATGTGGTAATTAATACACAGGATAAACGATATACCATTCACTCTACAATGAAAGGAATTGAGGATAAATTAGGAGAAATCGATTTTATACGCGTTCATCGCTCCTTTATTGTTAGAATTGATAAAATTGCCTCTATAGAATATCCAAATCTTCAAATGGAAGATGATAAAAAACTAATCCCAATTGGTGGTTCCTATAAGGATATTTTGATGGAAAAGATTAATACAATCTGATTCTTACCTATTTGTATATTTTCTTTTAACGAATGAAGTCCTGCCATTCTATTTTTTTTTCATGGTGTGTGCAACCTTTCTTCTTATAAATTAGTCTATAGCTATAGAACACAAAATGAATGAAGAGGATCTTGTAAAAAAATGTGTCTCTGGAGATGATAAAGCGCAATTTGAATTATTCAATCGCTTTTCATCTACCATGATGGGCGTTGTGTTGCGATACATCAACGATCGGGAAAGAGCAGATGATGTTTTACAAGATGGATTTATTAAAGTTTTTAATAATCTTCATCTTTTTGAAAGTAAAGGTTCTTTGGAAGGTTGGATACGGCGAATAATGGTAAATACCTCTTTAGATCAAATTCGTAAGGACAAAAAAGATAAGTTTAATATCGAATTAGATGATTCTTTCATAGAAATTGTCCAAGAGAATGAAGTCGAAGGAACATTACAAGCCGAAATTTTGATGAATTTAGTTCAGCAATTGCCTGACGGTTATAGGATTGTTTTTAACATGTATGCAATTGAAGGATATAGTCACAAGGAAATCGCAGATAGACTTAATATCTCAGAGAACACATCAAAATCTCAGTATTCACGAGCTAAAGCCGCTTTACGAGAAGTATTAGAAAAATTAAATATTGAAAGATAGAGATAACATAGAAGAATTGTTCCAAAAAGAATTAGGAAATTATCATGCAAAGGTAAATCCTGAATTGTGGAAAGGGATCCAAGCAGGAATCCAAATTGGAGGAACTGCTTCTAGAGTGGGAACTTCTATTGGTGTTATTGGTAAAACTATCATTGGTATAATCTCTATTGCTGCAATTACTACTGGTGTTATTATGGTGAATAATACTCGAAACTTTGAAAAGCACCCTGTAGAACAACAAGAAATAAAGCCAGAGCAGGTAACGACAGAAACAAAACACGAAACAGTATCTTCAGGTGATAATAGTGACCAAACTAAACTAACTTCTGATACACAAACTTCTCATAAATCAACTCCAGATATGGAAATTACCTCTTCCGTAACAGTTGTTGAAGATAATTATGTAAAAAATGATGTTGCCTTACCATTTGAGAAAGTATCAAATACTCCTGTTTCTTCTCAAGAAACTAACCCGACAACTAAAGAGGGAAGTAAAGAGAATAAGTCAACTTCTACTATTACAGAAGTAGATTCATGGGAAGACGTAGAGGTTGTTTACAGTCAAAATAATCAGTTTGTAAAGTTTTCTATTCAGAACTTACCAAGTCAAGCTGAAGTGATATGGGATTTTGGAGATGGTAGATTCGAACACGCTGTTAATCCAGACCATTTCTACGAAAATTCAGGAAATTATCAAGTAAGATTGACTGTTCAAAATGGCAATCAAAAAGTAGTCAAAGAAACACTTGTTAAAATTGTACTTCACGGAGAAATTACCAACTTACCTAACATCTTTACACCAAATGGTGATGGTAAGAATGATGAGTTCTTTATTTCTTATAAGAACATTGAGAGCTTCCAAATTACGGTAATGGATCAAACGCAAAAGGTTGTATTTACGTCAAACGATCCCGATTTTAAATGGGATGGAACTGATTTATCTGGTAATCCGGTAAAAGCAGGTACGTATATCTACATTATTGTAGCTAAAGATAATGCTGGCAATACTATCAATAAATATCAGCGTTTAGAAATAATGCGATAATTGTTTTTTCCTTGCACATTTTCTTAAATTTGTGTCAATTTCTAATACAAAATGGTATTTAGCAGTAGCCTGTTTATTTTCTATTTTCTGCCGATATTCTTGATTTTCTATCATTTTTCAAAAAATGTAAGTTACAAGAACATTGTTATCCTGTTATTTAGTCTTCTTTTTTATAGTTGGGGAGCACCATATTATGTTTTTGTAGTAGTAGGCTTTACAATCTTCGATTTTTATGTCGTACAGTTTATGCACAATCAAACCAATGAGCGTAGGAAACGACTTCTCTTAATGTTATCTATTACAACAAATCTTGGGCTTTTAGCTTACTTTAAATACGCTAATTTCTTTGTGGACAATTTCAATAACTTATTGATGCATATTGGATTTCATGCAATTACGTGGACTAAAGTTGTACTTCCTATAGGGATCTCGTTCTTTACATTTCAAGCACTAACTTATTCTATTGATGTATATCGAAAGATTCATGCTCCTGCTAAAAGCGTGTTACAGTATTTGGTGTTTGTGACATCTTTTCCGCAAATGATTGCAGGACCAATTGTTCGTTATACTGCTGTTGCTGATCAGTTACCTTATAGAGAAGAAAAATTAGATGATAAACTGATAGGAGTGTATCGTTTTTGTATTGGCTTAGCAAAGAAGGCTTTAATTGCCAATGTAATGGCTGAACAGGCTGATGCAATCTTTGACGGAGATTTAATTAACCTCCATGCAAAAGAAGCGTGGGCCGGTATGCTGGCATATACTTTTCAAATCTATTTTGATTTTTCAGGATATTCCGATATGGCAATTGGATTAGCTAAAATGATGGGATTCCATTTTCCTGAGAATTTTAACTCTCCTTATATCTCAAAAAATATTAGTGAATTTTGGCGTAGATGGCATATTACCTTAGGAAATTTTATGCGTGATTATCTATACATTCCACTCGGAGGGAATCGCGTAAAATCAAAATCTAGATTGTTTTTTAATCTATGGCTTGTTTTTATTCTTTCTGGTTTGTGGCATGGTGCTGCTTGGAATTTTGTACTTTGGGGCGCCTTTCATGGGTTATTCCTTATATTAGATAGATTATTTCTTATAAAAATACTGAATAAATTAGGGAGCATATTCTCTATTCTCTTCACTTTTATAATTGTTATGTTTGGCTGGGTAATCTTTCGTTTGGAAAAAATGGAAGATATTGTTTTGTACTTTAAAGGGTTATTTAATTTTGAAACGAGTAGCTATGAGTCTTCGATGGAATTTAAAACTATTCTTGTTATAGCATTCCTATTTGCTTTTATTGCTGTTTCACCTATTGGGAAAAAATTAGTCGTTTTCTTTTATGAAAAGGAAAATTACTCTTTAAAAGCTAATACGTTATTCATGATATTGTCAATTGTATTGCTTATACTAAGTGTGAGTGCTATTACTTCATCTGGCTTTAATCCATTTATTTATTTCCGTTTTTAATATGAAGAAGGAATGGCCAACATATTATAAATATTTTCTACTCGAGGTTTTCTTGCTTGTTTTGTGCTTGCCTTTGCTCCAAAAGAAACTCACTTTATTTGAATTGAAGCCGTTATCGGGCGCAATAGAGGCTCCAGTTGCTCCTGGTTTTGGATGGATGGATTGGATGGATGGAAAGTATCAATCACTTAAGGAGAATCAGATTAAAGAATCGATTGGTTTTTATCCACTTCTTATCCGCTTATATAATCAACAACAATATTTTCTATATAATGATACTCATGCACAGGGAGTAATTGTAGGGAAAGAGGATTATTTATATGAAAGAGCATATATAGAAGCTTATCTTGGAATGGATTATTTGGGTGAAGATATTATACAGGATAAAGTCCGAAAGCTGAGAAGAATTAGTGATACATTAAAAACAAAAAACATTGAGTTGGTTGTTTTACTTGCGCCAGGGAAAGGAACATTTTACTCAAATTATTTCCCTGATAAATACAACTCTGCACCTATAAAGAGAAATAATTATGAATCTTATCGCGATGCATTTCATAGCACGGGCATACATTTATTAGATTTTCAAAACTGGTTTTTAAGTATGAAAGGAAGAACTCCTTACCCTCTATTTTCTAAAGGAGGAATTCATTGGAGCTATTATGGTGAAGTTTTGTCTGGAGATTCACTTATCAAATATATGCAACAGCTGCTTCCAAATTATCAAATTCCATCATTAGAAATTACAAAAGTTATTTCAGATGGTGAAATAAGAGAGCGTGATAATGATATCCGAGAAGGATTAAATCTTTTGCTAAATAATTTTTCAGAATTTAATTTGGCATATCCTTCTTTTGGTCTGGTTGTGCGTTCGCAAGATAAAAATAAAGAAAAGGCAAACGTTTTGGTTGTTTCTGATAGCTTTTATTGGGGTTTATTTAATTGGGGAATGTCTAGAGATGTATTTAATAATAGCGATTTCTGGTATTATAATGAAATGATTTACCCAGAAAGTTATGAAAAAGAAACTCGTGTTCAGGATATTGATATGAAAGCACGGGTAGAATCTAATCAAGCAGTTTTGCTTATTTGTACAGATGGAAACTTGCATAAATTTGCTTTCGGTTTTATAGATCAACTATATCAACAGTATTTTCCTGAATAAATAAAAAAAATAGGCTACCCATCGGGTAGCCTATTTTATATACTTTACTTTGACTTTACTATTGCTTTACAATCTTAAAGACTCTTTGACCATCCATATTAGAGATTCGTAGGGTATAAATACCTTTCTCTATATGTTGAATGTCTAATTTAGCTGTATTTGCATTGTTAAAGATTTTATTCTCAACTAATACTATACGACCGTTGATATCTAGCAATTCTGCTTTAAGATCAGCAGCTGTTGATGTATTTTCTATGTTTAGTATATTAGTTGTCGGGTTTGGATATACTATAATATTTGCGAACTCTTCAACATCCAATGAATTGTAATCACAAGTACCATCTACTATAACCTCAACTAATGTAACATTATCTGCACAAGTTTGGTATTCAACTGTGTAAGTATAATTATAACTTCCAGGGATGTTACTAGCTATAACTGAGGTATTTGTAAGCGTTTGGTTATTAAAATCTACCCATGTACCATCTGTTACAAAGCTTCCAGGTGTAAGTGCATCAAATAAATCAAACGGCTCATTTCTACATACTGTAAAGTTAGATACAGCAATACCTGCTCCTAAACTATCTAAGCAAGGGTCAGTTCCTAGAATAACGTTTAGGGTATAATCCTCAACCTCACCATAAGATAAAACATCACAAGGCGTTCTATT
The DNA here is from genome assembly GCA_023957385.1 of Brumimicrobium sp. Taxonomy (NCBI): domain Bacteria; kingdom Pseudomonadati; phylum Bacteroidota; class Flavobacteriia; order Flavobacteriales; family Crocinitomicaceae; genus Brumimicrobium; species Brumimicrobium sp. Next base: position 479,981 of record JAMLGZ010000001.1, read on the forward strand.
TATATAGTTACGAATACGTATTCTTGTAGTACCAAGAATTGCATTTGAAGGAACTGTAATGCTAGCAGAATAGCTGTTTAAAGAAGAAGATGTACCAGTATTCGAAGAGAATACTTCTTCACTTGCTTCAAAACTACCACTTTGATCCCAGTCAATCCAAATACTAATTCCAGGAGAAGCACCACTTTGTGCATCAACATTAATTTGGAAAGTTGAATCAATTGGAACTTCTACTACCATATTTGTATAATCACCGTATTCATTTGGTTCAATTCCAGTTCCTAGATTACTGATGTTAATATCCCCACCAGTTGTAGAAACATTATCAATCCAATACAATCCACCTATAGAAGCAGGAGGAGGGGTACAATAACACTCATTAGCTGGCTTTATAGAAACTGTTATTACATTAGAAGTGTCAGCTGTTGATGTTAAATCACAACCAATGATTAAACGGTAATATGTTTCTGAAGTAATACCACCAGCCACGTCATAAGTATACCAGTTAGCTCCTGTTATATTAGACCAACTTGTTCCATTTGTAGAAGACTGCCATTGGAATTCTAATCCATTAGCAGGGCTAGATGCACCTACTGTTGCTAGTGTGAAATCTTCGTGTGCACAGATGTCTATGTCTGAAGCTGTTCCAGCAATAGGAGTTCCAGTACAGTCGTCTAATGGCAATACAACGAATGTATAATCTTCAAATTCAGTATATTGAGTTACTTCACACGGTTCTGGTCCACTATCATTTAACCAATGAATTCCAATTCTCATTCTAGTTGCACCAAGAACGGCAGTATTTGGAACGGTGAAAGTACCTACTACAGGCTGTCCTACTGAATTATAACTTGTAGAAGTATATACAGCTTCACTTGCATCAAATTGTCCATCCTGATTCCAATCTACCCAAACTCTTGTTCCGAAGCTAGATGATGAGGTATAGTTTGCTGTAAATGTAACATCGACAGTTCGAACTTGTGTTACGGTATCTGTTGCGGTGTAATCACCATATCCATTAGGAGAAAATCCAGTTCCTAGATTGCTAATGTTTTGTACTCCTCCAGTAGTAGAGAAGTCATTAATATAATAACTAGGTCCAGTTCCACCAGGTGTACAATAACATTCGTTATAAGGTTTTAGATTAACAGTAACAACATCTGATGTATCGCTATCACCACTCATAGTACAAACTACAATTAATCGTAATTCTAATGTGTCAGTAAATGCACCAGCTGGGTAGTTAAGATTTGGCATATTCATACCAGGTATATCTGCCCAAGTACCATTTAATTCACGACCTTGCCATTGATAGGTAATTCCATTTCCAATAGTAAAACCACTTACTGTAATATCAAATGGTTGGTTTTCACAATTACCAAATGTTAGAGGACCATCAATAATTCCTGCATCTGGAACACCAGCACAGTCTATCAATGCCATAATTTCTACTAAGTAATCTTCTGTTTCACTATAGATACCGTCAACAAAACAAGGATCTAAATTATTTCCATCTTCATAATATGTATATTGTACTCTTAATCTATGAATTCCTGGAATGTTTGACGCGATAAACTGAGGGAAGTTAACTGTAGAGTTTGCTTGAATAGTATTAGCAATGGAAGCAACCATCTCAGAGGCTTCGAATGAACCATTATCATTATAGTCTATCCATATAGCAGCTCCATGAGCTCCACTTCCAGAACCTGAAGATAGAGAAGCTGTATAAGATAACATGGGAATAAGTTGAGCAGGTGCAACAATGCCAGTATAATCACTATATCCATTTGCAGTAATATGCACACTACTTACTGAAGTATTATTAATACTCTCAAGTGTAAAGTTTACAATATCGTCATCACTCATAATTAGTCCAGTAGGTACACAATAACAATCTGTAACAGCGTTTAATGTAACAGTAACAACATCTGTAGTATCAAAATCTGTATTATTACAAGATACAATTAGTCTAAATTCCATAGTATCTGTAAATCCACCAGCAGGATATTGTAAATTTGGTTGGTTACCAACTGGTGCAGGAACAGCTGTCCATGTTCCACCTAACTCACGTGCTTCCCACTGATATGTAATACCATCCCCAAAAGTGAATCCAGTAACATTGATATTAAATGGCTCATCAAGACAGTTACCAAATGTTAATGGACCACTGATAGTTCCAGCATCAGGAGTTCCGGAACAAGGTATAAGTGCATCTATTGTTAGCGTAAAATCTACGGTAGATCCCTCATCTACTTCCTCGCATGCATCAAAATCGTAAGAACCATCCCAATCCCATGTACCTCTAACGCGCATTCTGTAGTTACCTGGAGCAACTCCAGCAGGTATTGTGATGGAAACAGTTTGAAGCATATCTCCATTTTGTTGTGCCATCAATTCGGTAGAAAAATCATCATCAAATTGACCATCCATATCCCAATCCACCCAGACTTTAAAAGTAAATTGGTCATTATTTAAATAATTTGAACTTAAATCAAATGTTTGAGTTGGATAAGAAAGAAAACTTTGTGCAGTTTCATCTGCATAGGATCCCAAAGGATAAGAAGATGTAGAATAGTTTATGTCTGTTAATGCTCCATTTGTGGTAATTGTTTCTAAGTATGAACCTGAATAAGAAACAGATGGTTCACAATAACACTCATTTGCGGGTTTTACTGTAACAGTTATAATATCTGAGGTGTCAGAATCAATTCCATTACAAGTAACAATCAATCTAAATTCTAAATCGTTTTGGAAACCCCCTGCAGGATAATTTAAATTAGGTGATGATGCTGCATTTTGCCAAGGAAGCGAACTTCCTACTTCATGTCCCTCCCACTGGTAAGTGATACCATTTCCAATGGTAAAACCACTCATATTAATGGTAAATGCTTTATCTGCACAAACGCTAAAAGTTGAAGGACCAACAACGGTTCCTGCACTAGGAGTGCCAGAACAAGCAGAAAGTGCTAAAACTTCTATATCATAATCTTCAGTTTCCCCCCAAGTTTCTGATATACAAGGATCAATATCGTATCCACCATATACTAATCTAACTCGCATTCTATGAACACCAGGTATAGCTGTTACAGGAACAGTAAAATTAAAAGTCTCTGTATTGCTGTTCATTCCTAGTCCATTAGTGTTTGCTATTTCTTCAGAGGAATCAAAAGTACCATCATCATCATAGTCAATCCACGCTCTAACCTCTTCAAATTGTGGCGAAGAATATCCTGTACCTACAGTTAAGTCATAAGAAAGACCAGGAACAAGATCAGGTACATCTAGACTTCCACCGGTATTATCCATATAACTACCTGTAGAACATCCACTTGGGTTGTTTAAAGTAATGCTTGCCCCTTGAAGAGATACAAGGTTAATATCGTCTCCACCACTACATCCAGAAGAATACGTAGGAGTACAATAAGTTTGTGCATTGACATTAAATCCAACTAAGGATAATGTCATAAATAAGAATAATTTTAGCCGATTATTCTTATGAGGGCTTAATTTAAATCCTTGCATAAAATATTATTTTAATGAAAGTACAAATTTAGAATAAATAATTTTTCCATCAAATGAATATGAGTCTATTATTCCTTATTATTGGAAAGCTGAAGTGGATTTTTACTAATTTCTTTGATGAAATTTCGTGTTCTAAATATATCGATTGCTAGGTAAATTGCACTTCGCATCGATTGTTCGTCAGCAACATCTTTCCCTGCAATATCAAAGGCAGTTCCGTGATCAGGAGAGGTTCTGACTATTGGTAACCCTGCTGTAAAATTTACACCTTCATTAAATGCTATTGCTTTAAAACCTGTTAAGCCTTGGTCGTGATACATAGATAATACGCCATCAAAATTTTTGAATTGCCTGCTTCCGAAGAATCCATCAGCAGGATAGGGGCCGAAAGTTATGATTCCTTCATTCATTGCTTTCTGAATGGCAGGAGATATAATTTCAATTTCTTCTTTTCCCATTTCTCCTTTCTCTCCAGCGTGTGGATTTAACCCTAATACAGCAATTTTAGGGCGGACTATTCCAAAATCTTTCTTTAGACTCTTTTCAAATTCTTTTATTTTGTTTAATATCTTTTCTTCAGAGATTTGATTAATGGCTTCTTTGAGTGAGACATGTGAAGTCACAAGTGCTACTCTTAGATCACCAGCAACCATAAGCATAAGAGCTTCTTTTTGCCCAGATAGATCAGCTAAATATTCAGTATGTCCCGGAAATTTAAATCCTGCTCTATGGATTGTCTCTTTGGAGATAGGAGCCGTAACTAGTACGTCAATTTTCCCAGCAGCTAAATCTTGTGTGGCTTTCTCTAGTGATAAAAAGGCATATTTCCCTCCTTCTTCAGTTGCTTTTCCTAATTCTATATTTGCAGCATCTTTCCAGCAATTTATAATATTTACCTTTTTATCTTGGATTTCTGAGGCATTTTCGATACCATGAAAAGTAAATAAGTCATCTTCAATCGCTTTTTTATGAAAAGAAATCAATTTAGATGATGCATAAATTACGGGTGTACAATCTATAAGTATTTCCGGATTACGAAGTGCTTTTATGGTGACTTCAGGACCTATGCCATTGATGTCACCAATCGAAATCCCAACTCTGATTGTTTGTTTTTCACTTTTTAGATGTTCTGCCACTTTTCTTTATTTTATGCAAAAATAATAAATGCTGTAGATTTACATGTATGTCTATTCATTTTGAATAAAAAAAGGGAACCGAAGTTCCCTTTCCTTATCGTGATATTTTGTTATTTTTCTCTAATAAGGTGAACGAATCCATGGTCTTCAACTACTTGATCCCCTGAACCAGTTGCTTTGAATTTAAAGAAATACGTTCCTTCTGTACAAGCTACTCCAGTATTATTAACTTTTCCATTCCAAACAAAGTTCACATCATCACTTTCAAAGACTGGATTACCCCATCTGTTCACAATCACAATCTCTAGGCTCTCAGCATTCTCTAGATTGATTGTAAATCCATCATTATCTCCATCTCCATTAGGAGTAAAAACGTTAGGAGTGGTATATGTAAGAGGTAAATAAACATATATTATCTTTGAGATTTGATCGGAACATCCTCCTGAATGTGTGGTTAATGTCACCGTATATTCCCCATCCTGAGTATAAGTCATGTGTTGGTCATCTTGATTGTTTACAGTAATTCCTGAACTATTTCCAAAATCCCAGTCATAACTATCAGCTGCACCAGATGTATTTGTAAATGTAACATTTAGAGGTGCTGGACCCTGCTGTGGCGTTGGAGTGAAATCAGCTTGCGGTGGAGGAAGTTGCTCTATAAAAATACTATCAAAAGCAGAACATACAGCATCAGTAATTGTAAAATAATACCATCCTGAAGGTTTGTCTTGCCATACAGAAGCCGATGTATTATTAGGATTGTTTTCACCTGGTCCTGTCCAATTATAATGAACCGTACCTGTTGCACCTGTAGCAGAGCCAGATACCCAACCATTATCTAATCCACAATCTGCTGGATTCTGAATCATTGTGTCTATTGCGAGAGTTTGATTGACTATAATAGTTGCTGTATCTATATATTGGAATCCACAACCATCGGTTACTGTTATATAATGGTCATATGTACCATTTTGTAAAGCTTCGTAATATGCTGTATCGCTTGCCGTTCCATTGTCCCATAAGAAAGTAAAAGGAGGAACAGTTCCTGTTGCACTTGACCAAACCTTAGCAGAGTCAGTAAAGCAATAAATAGAAATATCTGTTGTATTTACATTAATTAATGTATCTAATACGATTAGCTGTACTGTTGTATCATAATGACAACCAAAGTTATCTGTAACGTTGAATGTATAACTATATGTTCCTGGTAAACTTGGTTGTACTACGATATTAGTATCTCCTGATAATCCAGAAATAATAGTTGGATCTGGCGTCCAATATGAATCAGTGATTGTATTTTGATATGTTTCATTATCAGGGTATAAAGAAGGATCAAAAACAATACCCCAACTAAATATATATCCATCATCTATAGACCAGTTATCCTTTACGTGTAAAGTCCAGTTACCATTTAATGGGCATCCTGCAAAACCACTAAATGAGTCTTCTGGAGCATAAACCCCGTTTGGATTCATGGTTTGTCCAGGAGAGGGAGCTGTTGGAGGAGTAGGAATAGTATTCGTTGTAAAGGTTGCTGCAAATGATCCCCAATTGTTATTCACTGAAGAGAAGCAATAGTCATACCCATTACCTGGGCCACCACCTCCTGAATCGTCAATAGGTTCACCTAAAAATCGGTTACCCCCACCAAAACCACCTGGAATTGATCCAGTGGTATAGGAATTAAAGATAGTTACAGCTGTTCCATTTGGACAAACTAACCACATTTCAAGGTCACCTAAATAACTGTGTTCCATATTTACACACATGCTTACAATATCTCCAGCATTTGTGAGAGTAGAACCAGCAGGAAATCCACTCATGTGAATATCTGTTGTATATTCGGCATTTGAACCATCGGGTAAAAATGTTAAACCAGCGTATTCCCCACCAATTTGGAATGCATTTCCTGGCACTTGAACCCCTACGGTATCAGAAGGAGTAACCCCCCCCATTAAATCAGTATGAGCTTTAAAACAAACAACAGGATCTAAAGGGCCAGAGCCTGTAAAGCTAGGTGTAGTACTTACTCGAATTTTGCATTTAGAAGATGTGTTATGCGGATAGGAATCTGTAATCATTAAACTTACAAAATATCCTGAAGCATCTTGTGGTTTAAACCAAACTTGTTGTGTATTGGCAACCGAACCATCACTAAACTCCCAAAAGTAAGAAACGTTTGATTGAGTTTGTGAATACCCCATTCCATTGTTTTGAAGAGAATACGGGAAATTTGGATTAGCTACTAAAAGCACGGAATCACCTTGACAAATATCTACATATCCCGTGTCTAATGGATTCATAGCATTACTTCCTTGTCCATTGATATATCCTTCAATATGCATCTCAATTGGTTGTGGAGGTGAGAAACATGCTAAATTAGCAGCCCAACCTGTTGCTTGATTTGCACCATCTGAATGAAATACAAAGGTTAAACATCCTGTTGGATTTTGCCATGATGCAACTACTCCAAAACCAGAAGGGTCGGTAGCATTATTATAAGCACCGATTAATGGATATGTAGCATCTGGACCATCATAGATATAAAGAGTATCACTTGGATCCACATCCCATGATAATCCCATACCACCAAAAGCAGCACGAATCTTTGGTGTTCCATTTGGAATATCCGGACAAATAGTGAATGTTTGATTTGCATTTGGGCTATAATTTCCACCTGCACCGCCATCATCATAGAAATTAGCAATACCAACGTCCGTATTGGATGAACAAGTTACAGGGCTATTAGGTGGATAACTAGGACCTGTTATACTAAATTGAGAAAATAGTACAGAGGTAGAAAGTAATCCAATAATTAAACTCGTGATCTTTTTCATAATTATTATTTGATTTGCATAATGGTATTCTTGGAATAAACAATAGCTATTTTGTTGGTTCCTTTAAATTTAAAATACTGATTTCTATTGTCTAGTAAATCAACCCCCAAGCTTATAAAAGTTTGAGGAGTAGATGGATCTGCATCTAATTCACCATCAAATTGGATTGTTTTTCCATCTTGTTCAAAATATTCACCGATAGATACGGCTACATCTAATGCCCTTACTAGGATAGAATATTCATCAGGGTTGTTTTTTTGCATGCTTACTAATTCTGATTCAGAATATCTTGGCAAAAGTCGTTTATCAATATTTTGAGAAAAACCAATGCTAGCAAAGCAAAATAGTGTCATAAATAATACTGTTTTCATCGTGTAAAATTAAGTTAAAAAGACGAAGTTACGATAAATAGACGATTTGTCACAAAGAATGGTTGCATCTTTTTGTTTTTTTTAATCAGCAGTGCATTTATAAAAACTAATAAAATCATTGATTTTTACTGCATATGAAATGTGTTTAGTCAGCCCTCGATACATTTTTCTTTGAAAAAATACTCGGTCTGATAGTTTATCTAGATGTCAGACCGAGTATTTTTGATGATAGGAGAGAATGTATTAAGGGTTGACATCATAATCCTCAATTTACTTTAAATACGCAACAAGTTGTATTCAATCTATATAAATGAAAAATTAATTAGAAATTGAAATGAATACTATCTTCCTCCAGGCTTACGAGTTGGTTCTTCTCTTGTTGGGGTAGATTGATGGGGGGCTTTTTCTTGTTCTTCTTGATTTGGCGTAGTTTCAATAACTGGTTTTTTCCCCTTTCCATTTCCTTTATCTTCATCTGCATTCTCATTCGATTTTTCTTGAGTTGATAAACAAGGACTTAAAATAGGATTCTCATTTGTTCCAACAATTGGTCGTCTTTGAGATTTTACACATATATTCCAATTGATGCCTATTCGTTTAATTTCTACTGTTAAGTTTCCTATGAAATTATAATAACTACCAGAATTAAGTGTGTAATCGGCTCCGTTTACAAGTGCTTTTCCTGCAGAAGATGTTTTGAAAAATACTCCTGATGCTGGACCATTATATGTGAATTGTGTATTATTTGTTAAGGTATTCAGATTGTATGTTCCTGTAGGTGTCTGAATGCACACATCATATTCCTTTACTTTTGTATCAATGAACACGCCACACACTGGATCAGGAGTATTCGGTATATTGATATCTATAGGAGTTTTTGTTTCAACTACTCTATTGATAGAAGAACTTGCCATATCTTCACCAGCTGAATTAACTCCTTTTATTGTAAAATCATTCTTTCCCAGTTTTAGATTGACAGAAGAAATAATTTCTCCGTTAGAAGCATTGAATGTGAATTTCTGTTGGTCAATCTTTTCATTATTAAGATAAACAGTAACGTTTTCTTTTGCAGTTACATTCTTTACATATCCTTTTAGTTCATATATAGAAGTTGAAGTAGATAAGCCTGGAGTTGCAGGATTAATAAATCCGACAATGGGTTTTTCTATAACTGGTTCTCTCTTTACTTTTATAGTTACCTGATCAGTTGCTGTTCCATCGTTGTTAGTGACTTTAATTTTAACACTATTACTTTCCTGAGATAGGGAAGGACTTATATCAATTTGTTTAGTTGAACTATTAAAATTGAAATTAGTAACGATTAAATTATTGACAGTTACCTCTATCTGCTGTTTTTGAGTGATGTTTTCTACTTTTGCTACCACTTGTTGTGTTGTTCCAGTTGTAGTAAATGGATTTGTAGCCGGAATGATTATCTTCACAGTTGGAGGTAAAGCGACTATTTTCTTTTTCTGAATTACCCTTGAATCGGTTGCACTTCCAGCGGTATTCGTTACATTAATCTTAACTAAATGACTCTCTGAGGTAATAGGGAGATCAAATTCGATTAATTTGGAAGATGTGTTGAAATTGAAAATTGAGATCACTCTATTATTATCTAATATTTCAATCTCTTGTCTTTTAGTTATATTCTCTGCTCTAGCAACAATCCTTTCTACTGTATTGGAAGTAGTATATGGATTAGCTTCTGGAGTGATTATCTTAACTGTAGGAGGTAAAACAACAGCCTTTTTCAGTATAATTTGAATATCATCACTAGCTTCTCCAAAAGCATTTGTAGCAATTACAGTAATATAATTCATTCCTGTCATCAAACTAGCATTGAAAGATACTTTCTTCGTACTGGAATTAAAGTTAAAATTGCTTGTGTTTACACCATTAATTCTCACCTGAAGCTGAGCTTTTTCATTTATGTTTGTAACAGTTGCCTCTACTGGTTCTACATCTTTTGATGTATTGTATGGTTTATTATTTGGTTTAATAATCTTTACTGTAGGAGGAGTTCCTTGTGGTGTAGTTTCTCTGGAGTAAATTAATACGGTTTTATCCATATCAATCCCTTCTTCATTAGATGCTATGATTTTTAATTCATTCACCCCTGACAATAAAGTTAAGTTTGCTGAAAAATTAACCCCAGATTGGCTGCTAAAACTGAAATCAGAGAAAGGCTTGTCGTTAAAGGTTACTGTCAATTGATTCCTCGCTTGTATATTTTGAACGTTTGCCTTTACAATATAATTTTCTTGATTTACTATATAAGGACTGTATTCAGGTGAAACTATATTTACTACAGGTGGAAGCCCATCTGGAGTCTCCTCTTCACGGAAAATAATTACCTCATCTTGATCAGTTCCATCCGCATTTACCCCCACTAATTTAAAGATATTATTCCCAGGAACGAGAAGTATATCTGTTTTGAAGGTTTTATTATATGGTGTGTAGATAAATGATGTATATACTTCTCCATTTTGTGTAAATGTAAGTTCATTTGCACTATTTACATATTGAACGTTTGCCACTAAAGAGAATACCTCATCTTGTGTAACTGTAGAAGTAGTATAAGGGTTAGTAAATTTGATTATAGGAGGGCGTTTTGGAGTGGGAACTGTTGTTTCATCTCGCCCGTTATTTGGAGGAGTTGGTTGTGTAGGTGTAGGCTGAGGATTGGTTGGTTGTGGTGCAGTTTCTGGCTCTGGTTGTGTAATTGGAGGGGTGATGTGATCATCACGATCTTTCGTAATGTTTCCTTTAGGGAAATACCATTTGATATAGAAACTAGTGTAATGGTAAATATCATTCTTAAATTTGCTTGGCTTCCCTTCTTGAGTTACAGAAGTACCATCAAAATAATCACTGCGGAAGAAAGTAGAACGATGCTCTAATCCTATGGACCAACGGGCATTGATAAAATACCCTATACCAATCCCTATACTAGGTAGAATGGTAGATGCTTCTTTACGAGTTTTATTATAGGCTTTTCCTTTACTGTTTTTATCCAATGGCACAGTATATTCTTGTTTGATAATATCTCCAGAAGGATGTGTATCGTATGGATATATGTTCCACCCAGCGCCTTCTGTATATTCAGAAAATAAATCTCCTTTTGTTTGTGTAAGCGTGTAACCTAATCCTCCAAAAATATAAGGATCAATTCCATATCGTTCACGTAAACGATTAAAGTGTAAGGCTAATTCCAATGAGAAATCCGTTTGTCTGGCTCTAAAATTTTGAACAACCATACCAATTGTATCATAGTATTGCTTTACTGCAAAGTTGTTCCCAATAGAACCAGTAGCTTTTGTATCTTGACCATACCAACTTCCTCCAATTACACGAAAGCGTAAATCAATGGAAATAGGAGAACTATACTTTTGATTAAATGAATAGCCTAAATTGATTCCTGCACCGATTGGAAAACGTTTTTTTACGTTTTTTACATCGGAGGTATGCCATGTATGCCCTAAATCTAGACCTAAAAACCATCTTGAAGTATTGTCATAATCATCATAGTTAATTTTTTGCCCAAATGAGGATGAGCCAACTAAATAGATTAAAAAGATTGCAAATATAAATCGTGTCATAATGTTTATTTTTCTCTTGGTATCCAAAAACTAAACCAAGGATTGTACAAAATAAAGCAAAAATTAGATAATTTCTTAATTTTTTGGAAAATAGACTATTTAGAAATGAGATATCTTTCCATGATCTATCTTATTTTTCAGCATAAATAACATAAAATAATATTATCTTCGTTTTCTCTAAAAAGATTTAGAAGCAAATGACATTCAGATATCTCATCTTCTGTTTATTTAGTTCCCTAATATTTCACGTGACGTGGGCACAAGAATCCTATAATAATTGTGCAAATGCCATAGAATTATGCCCAGGTAAGAAATTTACTTTAAATAACATCAATGCGAATGCTACTGTTTGCTCAAATTGTGAAGATGATTTTACTTTTTGCTTTTCAGGGAAGAACACTATCTGGGCTACATTTAAAACCAATGATTTAGGTGGAACTGTCAATGTGAATTTTTCAAATTTGGTGTTCCAAAACCTCCCAGGACAAGGGAATGAGTTGCAGGCTGCTTTCATTGAAGCTACTCTGCCTTGTATTTCTTCTTCCTACACATTAATATCAAATTGCCAAGCAAATGGGACAGGGAATTTTTCTATTACAGCTACTGCCTTACCTCCCAATACGACTTATTATTTAGTCATAAATGGATCCTTTGGCACCTCCAAATATGCGGAAGCAACTTTTGATGTGCTTGTGAATGGACCTGGAGCAAACAGAAATCCTTGGTTTGGTATTAGCTCTAGTTCTGCAACTCTTTGCAAAGGGAATGCTATTACCGTTTATTCAAAGGCCTTAGGTTGTGATGAGCAATCTGTTACAGAATGGTATGTAAATGGAAGTCACATGGGAACTACTATTGATACTTTTTATATATTTAATTATCTTCAAAATGGAGATGTGGTTTCCGCCAAAACTTCTTGCTTCAATCAATGTAGAGATACTGTTTATAGTAATACACTAACCTTTACCGTGTTAGACTTTCTTGTAGATGCGGGCGAAGATAAATATATTAAAGAAGGAGAAAGTGTTATATTAAATGGGCAAACAACAGGCACTAATGTTGTGTGGACACCTAATTATGAAATAAGTGATCCCAATACAATAACTCCTATAGTGAGTCCATCCACTACCACAACCTACTTTCTAACAGCTGATAATGGAATTTGCTCTATTACAGATGAAGCAACAGTATTTGTTGAGAGTGGATTGGAAATACCAAATACATTTTCACCGAACGGTGATGGAATTAATGAAACATGGGAGATTTTAGGAATAGAACAATATCCAGATTGCAGTATCCAAGTATATACGCGTTGGGGACAATTAGTTTTTCAGACTACTGGATATACTGTAGAGAAAAGATGGGATGGAACTTCCAAGTCAGGAAATAAACTAGCTTCTGGGGCATATTTCTATGTAATTAATCTCCGAGATAAACAATTTGATAAACCATTAAAAGGTACAGTTACTATTGTAAGATGAGAAAAAAAGGATGTATTCTTATTGGATTACTATTTGTGTCATATATGGTATATGGTCAACAAATTTCGCAATATTCTCAATGGTCTTTTAATCAATTTGCTATTAATCCAGCATTGGCAGGTGTAAAAAAATGTTTAGATATTCGTACAGCCTACCGTGCGCAGTGGATAGGAATTGAAGGCGCACCCCAGAGTGGTCTGTTTACAATTAACGCTCCTTTGTTTAAAAGAGCAAAAAGGTATCGTGACTTTTTTCATGGTATCGGAGGAAAGATCGAGCGTGATGCTTTTGGACCTCTCAGCAATTTTTCTGTTGGATTGGCTTATGCCTTACATATACCACTTGGAAAAGAGCAACATTTAAGTTTTGGAGTATTGGGAGGTGTGCAACAGCTTGGATTTGATCAAACAAAAGTAACTACTATAGATGCAGACCCTGCTGTAGCTCAATCTTCAAATAATTTTTTATTTCCTTTAATAAGCTTTGGTGGTTGGTATTCTGCTCAACATTTCTTTGTTGGCGCTGCTGTTGATCAGTTGGCCATGAATAAATGGAAAAATATTGGGTTTGCATCTCGTTTCCGAATCCATACAAAAATTCAGGCAGGGGGGAAATTCTCATTTGAGAATGGAAATTCTATTTTACCAGTACTTTTAGTAAGAATTCCACCTGCTGGACCGATGAGTATAGATTTCAATGTTATGTTTGATATTAAGAACACGGTTGTTTTAGGTTTAGGTTATCGTAATACGGATGCATTGATTGCTTTCTTAAAAGTGAGCATTGGTAAATTTTCTATTGGGTATAGTTTTGATTTTATTACCTCCTCTATTCGTGGAGGAAATTTCCATACACATGAAATCTCCCTTCAATTTAATGGCTGTAGAGAAAAGGCTAGATCTCAGAGTGCTTGCCCACTATTCGAATAGTAAATCAAGAATATAAATGATTTAACTGCAAAGAACGTAGAACTTCGTGATATTTACGGTTAAAAATAAACAGTTAGCCTTCATTAAAACAAAGCAAAAGGGAATAATATTTGTATCTTTACAGCAAAAAAAAATTATTATGAAAACAATATTGTCTATCTTAATTTTAATCTATCCATTAGTAATTCTTTCACAAAATGAAGAACAGCCCCCAATCATTTTTGAAGGAGTAGCAGTTTCAGCTACAGAATTTTTTATTGATAGTACTGGAAAGGCAAATACAAATACTACTGGAGAATATGGTTTAAGAAGCGCATACACAACAAACACTTCTTATCTTGTTAAAGTTACAAGAGTATTGAAAGGGCATGAATATATAGATACTGGTTATGTTGAAGTAATTACAAAATTAAGCCGTAACCACATCAACAATAATGGTAAATACGAAAATTATATACCCAATATGTATCCTGGAATCTTTTTTATGGAATTAAATACTATTCCTGCAACATTAGAAAGGGAAACGGATAATAAAAATATATTACAACCTTTCCATTTTAAGCCTATGAAGATTGATTTAAATAGATACGATTGCGCTGGTGTAAAAAGTAATAATTACAACATTTTCTATAAAACCGAGGAAGACCTTGCAAGATTTATGAATGAAGAATATGGTGTTGACTATCTATATGATACTGATTATAGTGATGTTCCTAGTGATAAAGTAAATGACGAAAGTTCTCAAACTAAAAAAAAAAGTGTTTTCTTAAACGATGGTTCAGCAATAAAAAACAATAATTATCAAGAGAATCTCATTAATTACAATCAGTTTATCGCCAATTCAGAGATCAAAAAGGCTAATCAAACCGAATTTACTGCGAAATCTAGCCATACTCTAAAACTTGAATTGGGCAACGAAACTATGACGGATGATGTTAATTTCCGGTATTACGAGTTTGATATTTTAGCAAGTGATATTGAAGGAGGTTATTTTGACAATTTACTTATTCGTTTAACTTATAATACAAATGCATTTGGAAGCAATCTTGTAACAAATGGAAATGTAATTATAACAAGAGGAGCAAATTTTAATCCAAATACATACATTGACCCAAACATTAATGTGATCGATGAAAATAGTTCAACCTTAGGCATTCCTTTTGGATGCGAATTTAATGCGGTTTCATTAAATAGAACAAAACTTTCTTCAATTCCTCAACAAATTCTTCACGTGAAGATTACTATTCACCAGTGCGAACTCCCTGTAAATATTGAGTTTTTCGATATCTTATTTACGCCCATTTTCTCTTTTTATACTATAAATTCCAATGATGAATCAACTGATATCTATTCATACGATTCTACTGATTACGGAATATCTATCCAAGATGAACTTTGCAAACCAATAATCACTTCTTTTACTCCTTCAGTTGCAACAGGAATTGGGGAAGTAATTACTATAGAAGGAAAATATTTTGGTGAAGATAGATTTCATAATAATGGATTAGATTCAGCTCAAGTTAGATTTAGAAATGCGGATGTAAATTCGTCAAATTTTCCGACCTCGCATTTAACTCGTTTAGACCCAATAGACTACTTGTATTGGTCTGATACTGAAATTAAAGTTTCTGCAACTTCCTTAATAGTGTCAGAAAATAATGCTGGTATTGGAACAGGTAAATTCATAGTTAAAAACAAATGGGGTGATAATACAACTTCAAATACTGAGTTATTTGTAGAATATTCTATTCAAAATCATGGTTTAGATTATGGGAATGAATATCTTAAGAAGCGAGGTAATCTAATCTACGATACAACTGGTTATGTCTTTGCTTTCAATTCAGAAATTTTAAATGACTCAATAAAAAAAGTAGTAACGGAGAAAGCCATTAGAGATTGGGCGTGTCAAACAGGCGTAAATTTTAAAATACTCTACGATGACTTATCACAAACTCCAAATTCATTGATATCAATTGGTAGTTCCAAGACCAACTCAACAGATCAATTTGCATATACTGACCCATTAATTTCTGTTACATGCTTTCAAGATGAGATAACAAAACATGAAATATTTGTAACTGGATTTGAAATAGAAATGAATTCTGATACTCCTTGGGATTATTCATTAAATAGTGTATCTCCAACTAAGTTCAGTTATTACTCTGTCCTTATTCATGAATTAGGTCATGCCCATCAATTAAAACATGTTTTAAATGCAGAATATGAATTAATGAGACCTACAATTGCATTGGGACAAAGTAGAACTTTTAGCCCTAATTTATTTGCGGGGACAGATGATGTAATTAATTTTAACGCAACTAATAATTATATCAATTGTGATCAGTCTCCAATGGTATTCGGAGAGCCTGATTGCACAACAAATTCAATTACAGAAAGCCATATAGATGAAGATGTTTTTGTTTATCCAAACCCATTTACTGAACAAATCATAGTTGATTTTAATTCAAATAATGTTTTAGGAACTGAAGTGAAAATATATAATCTTTTAGGCAAGGTTGTTCATTCATCTTATTACAAGTCTATTCAACAGCCAATTATACTAAATTTAAAGAATATTAATAAAGGAATTTATTTGTTAAAAATAAAAACTGGTGATAGGGTTCTTGATAAGAAAATAATTAAATCTGAATAAATAATTTTAACGAAACGCTAACACAGTTTATGGAAATGGCTAATAAACGCTTTGTTTCTATGTTTCTTGTTAGAATTTGAGCTGTTGATTTGAGATTTAGGTTTACTTAAAAAGTACCACTTCCCGTTTCCTTAACTATCTATTTGTCCCCTCTGGGAACATAACCTTGTTAGGCTGTGCATTGAGCAGAGGAAGAGCTTTTTGTAAAATACGCGTTCTACGTCCCGTAGTATCCTCTGGTTCCACTGGGTATTGTACAACGGCTTCTAACCATGCATATTGATTTACACGAAAATAGACTGCTGGTTCCCACTTTTCAAGCTCATGAGGGATCATATAGGAGTATCGTTCTTTAAAATCTTCCATGGTGGCAGCTAAAAGACATCCTTCCACAAATTTCAGATCACTAGTGTAAGCAATTTGGATAGGAGTTTCGTTCCAAATGAAAGGCTCTTGCGGACCAGAATAATTGATAACTTCTGCTTTTAGGATGATACTATTAGGGAAGCGTATAATTCGACCACTGCTTCGATCATTATCGAGATATTCTCCACTACATTCAAGAATAGTTGTGTCTAAATACCCAATTTCAATTACATCTCCTCTTTTCCCCTCAATTTGTATCCTATTTCCTACCTGATAAGGACGACGAAATACAATATAAACCCATGCGATAAATGATGTAATGGGAGCTTGAAGCGCGAAACCTAAGACTAAAGAAATTAAACCAAAGCTAACTGCTGCTGCATAAAGATTTTGAAATAGGAAAGCAATGACGACAATAAAAATAAGAATGACTGTAAGTAAATTGGTAATTCGATGTAGATTATATCTATCTCCTTCAACTTCTGTTTCTTTATCAATAATGCGAGATGCAATTCTGCTAATTGCAAAAATAATGGTAATGATGAATATACTTAATGTGAGTTTCTTTAAGAAAGGAAGCAGACTTCCGAGCGATGAAAATATTTCTAAATTAAGTAAGTAATGTAGGATAAGTACAGATATAGCAAATATTATATACACACCTATTCTGTATTTGGGTCTTTTAAAAGTCATTTGCATAAGTCATTTTATGGACTACTAAAATAGTAATTATTAAAAAGCACCTCTATTTTTGAAGTGATAAACTATCTGATTTTCGTTTGAGTTCTATCAAATCATCTACAGTAACTCCTAAACTATCAGCAGTATGTTTTAATTTTAACAAATCATCTGTAGATATATTATTATCCTCTTTGAATGGTTTAATCTTATCTACCCACAACATACTTTCCTTCATAAATGGAAAAGTCTGAATAGTTATCTTTTGAATAGGTTCATACAAAAGCGAAGCATCTTTAGTTGTAGAAGGGATAAATTTCCCTTTGTCATCATATCCTTCCAAAATGGTTAGTAGAATAGAAAGAAGATATACTACTTTGATAATTCCTAATATCATTCCTATGAGTTTGTTTAGAAGATTGAGTTGCATAGCCTTTACCACTCCTTCAAGCATTTTTCCAGCAAAATAAACCATAGCCCCAATTGCTAAAAAGGTAATGGTGAATGCAATAATTGGTATATAACTTCCCTCAGTTTCCGTATTTTTTAAGATAAGGTTAGACGTCCAGTCGCTAAAATGGATAGCAATATAAATTCCAGTGAGTAAGGCTAAAAGCGTAAATACTTCAATAATAAATCCTTTCTTGAAGCCAAACCAAGCTCCTATACAAATGGGAAGAATAAGTAAAATATCTACATAATTCATGATACAAATATAAAGACACGAGACTATGCTACTTAACTCAATCTAAAATCTTGCTAACATGTTTTTTTTGAAAAGATAGTCTCTCGATTGTTAGTTATAAAATAAGATGAAACTGTCTTTATTCATGTTATAACCTAATATTTATCATGTGCCTTTATGATTGTTATCAAAACAACCGAAATAGTTTATAAAACATATCCCTTAATAATAACGAATACGTATTTTTGCTGAAATTTAAAAACTATTGAAATGAGAACATTAAAAAAATTATCAAACAAGAAAACATTATTTTTCTTTGCACTTGCAGCAGTAGGTTTACTCTCTTCATGTGCAAATAAAAATGATGGAAAAGGAAGAGTTGAAAAAATCAACCCTTGGGATATTAAAGTAGAAGGAGAAATGATAGCAGAATTAACTGCGCCACCATTTGTTCCTAAATCTACTGCTGACCGAAAAGCAACAAAACTTATTGTTGATATGGAAATCTTGGAACACGAAGCAGAAATGGTAGATGGTGTTTCCTACACTTACTGGACTTTTGGAGGGACCGTTCCTGGAAGCTTTATTAGAACTAAAGTGGGAGATGAAGTGGAATTTCACTTAAAGAACCATCCAGACAATAAATTGCCTCACAACATTGACTTACATGCTGTTACTGGACCGGGTGGAGGTGCTTCCTCTTCTTTTGTAGCTCCGGGTAGAGAAATTGTCTTCTCTTTTAAAACATTAAATCCGGGCTTATATGTTTACCATTGTGCGACAGCTCCTGTAGGTATGCACATAGCAAACGGTATGTATGGTTTAATCTTGGTTGAACCAGAAGAAGGTTTACCACCAGTAGATCATGAATTCTATATTATGCAAGGTGATTTCTATACGAAAGGTGCTTATGGAAAACCTGGTCACCAACCATTTGACATGCAGAAAGCTATTGATGAACAAGCAGATTATGTAGTATTTAATGGTAAAGTTGGAGCTTTAACTGGAGACAATGCTCTACAAGCAAAAGTAGGAGAAACTATCCGTATTTATATGGGTAATGGTGGACCAAACTTAGTATCTTCTTTCCACGTAATTGGGGAGATTTTTGACAAAGTATATGTAGAAGGAGGGGATTTGATTAATGAAAACATTCAAACAACTTTAATCCCCGCTGGTGGGGCTGCTATTGTTGAGTTTAAAGTAAACGTACCGGGAGATTTAGTCTTAGTTGATCACTCTATTTTTAGAGCATTCAACAAAGGAGCTTTAGGTATTATCAACGTTGCAGGAGATAAGAATGATGTGGTATTTAAAGGTAAAATTCAGGAAGGTATCTACTTGCCTGAAGGTGGTGTAATTCAATCTATGCCAAATGGAACAGCTAAAGAAGAAGGACCAATTGTAGAACTTTCTCTTGCTGATAAAATTGCAAATGGTGAGAAATTATACAAGAAAACATGTTTTGCTTGTCACCAACCGGAAGGGCAAGGTATTGAAGGTGCTTTCCCACCACTCGCTAAAGCTGATTACCTAAACGCAGATGTAAACCGTGCTATTGAGATTGTGTTGAGAGGTAAATCTGGTGAAATTAAAGTTAACGGAAAAACTTACAATAGTGTGATGCCTGGCCAGAACTTGACTAATGAAGAAGTTGCCTCAGTATTAACTTATATTTATAGTCAATGGGGTAACAACAAAACAGAGGTTACTCAGGAAATGGTTCAGAAAGTTAGAACTAAAAAGTAATTTATAAAATTAGAGCCATGCTTTTTAGATTGTTTTCTATAGTATTGATTTCTTTATTCTCTCATTTCATCTATGGACAATCTAAAGGTATGGCCTTAATTAAAGGAGGTAGCTTTAAACCTCTGTATGTTACGGGTCAAGATGCAATCAAAGTAAATGATTTTGAATTAGATATTTACCCAGTAACTAATGTAGAATTTCAACGATTCTTGATTGAAAACCCAAAATGGCAGAAAAAGAATGTACTTGCTTTATATGCTGATAGTCATTATCTCAGTCAATTTGATGAAAGCTTAAAACTAAAAAATGGGTTTAAACCAAATGCACCTGTCACTAATATTTCTTGGTTTGCCGCTCGTGCCTACTGTGAATGTCAAGGGAAAAGATTAGCAACCGTTGATGAATGGGAATATGTTGCACGTGCCGATCAAACAAGTAAAGATGCTTCTGATAAGGAAGGATTCACAGCATACATCTTAAGCTGGTATGAGAAACCAAATTCGTATGACAAGGTAATTGGAAGTACGTTTAAAAACTATTGGGGAGTGTATGATATGCACGGCTTGGTTTGGGAGTGGACGTATGATTATAATTCTGTATTAATCTCAGGAGAATCTCGCAAGGATTTAGATGAAAATGCTAATCTCTTTTGTGGTGGTGCTGCTGTTAATGTGGAAGATCTAAGAAATTATGCTGCTTTTATGCGTTATGCGTTTAGAGGTAGTTTAAAATCCAATTATTCTGTGAAAAACTTAGGATTTAGATGTGCTAAATCTGTAAAATAATAACGATGACTAAATTCAACTATATTTCTATCATTTTCTTATGTTTCTTTTTCTTAGAAAGTTGTTCTAATCAGGAAAATACTGCTATTCATGAAGAAAATTTAAAAACAGAAAAGGAAGCATTTTCAGGAGAATTACCTGAACTTTCTGTATATCATTTACCATCTACTTGGACCAATCAAAATAATGAAACCATTAAATTAGAGGATTTACGTGGAGACATTATTGTTACGGTAATGATTTATACTTCTTGTAAAGCTTCTTGTCCAAGACTAGTTGCTGATGTTAGACGTATTTATGAAAAAGTTAGTGACCATACCAACGAGCAGACTAAATATGTATTTGTTAGTATAGACCCCGAAACAGACACCCCTGAAAGGATGAAAGCATTTGCTAAAGAGAATGAGATGGATACTGACCAATGGATGTTTTTGAGAGGAAATATGGATGATATGCGTGAATTTGCTAATGTTTTAGCTGTAGGTTACAAGCGTATTTCACCTTTGGATTTTTCTCATTCAAATATTATAAGTGTTTTTGATCAGAATGGTGTCTTACAATACCAAAAAGAAGGTTTAGATCAGAATATTGACCAAGTTGTTGAAGAAATTGAAAAGTTATCTTTACAGTAAACATATCTTTTCCAATATCTTTTCAGTTATTATGTAAGTTGGTTTAACTCCAGTTAGACCTAATCCCCCCGATGCTAATGTGCTTCCTGTTTCTAATGGATTGTCTGAAGCATAGTAGGCATATCTGATTTTTATGTCTGGAGAAACACTCTTTCGTATTTTTGACGCAGCCTGAATAGCTTTCTGGTAATGTGCTCCTTCCATTTCCAATCCTATTACATTCCACGTGGATTTCATAAAATAGGTTAATACATCTTTGTTTTGAAGCGAGGTTCCTAATACAGTTATCATATGCCCCTTTATACTTCGAATATCTTCCTTTTCAAAATCTTCCAGATAAAAATCATTTTCAAAGGGATAATTATCAGTCGTTCCCTCAAAAATATGAGCCTGTGGTATCATAATATCTCCTTTTTTTCCTTTTAGAATTCCTGCCTTGCCCATGATGGAAATGGATTGTATATTTAAAAAGATATCCTCTTCCTTACCTTGTTTATAAGGCTTAAGTAGTTCATCCATTGTTTCAAAGGCCTGCTCTCCAAAAGCATAATCCATCACGATGATTACCCCTTGATTGAATATTTTACGAGAGAGATAGCTTTGACTTGAATCAAACTTGGATAAATCAAAGATTTGAACGTCGATGTTTGTTCCTGATTTATCTTTTAAGTAAGTCATTCCTTGTGTAAGCGCAAAATCAAAAATGTCTTTGCGTTCTTTTGTATTCTCTTCCATGCTCAACCGTTCAAAAACTTCTCTCTTAGATAGATTTTTATTCTTTTGTAGAATAATTTGTTTCCCAAATAGATAATTCATCACGCTATGCATATTAGCACTAATGATATGAATAGGTTTTGTTAGGAGATGTTGCTCTTTTAATTCTTTCTTAATTCTGTTTGCCCATGCGTCTCCATGAAAATGATGCCCAGTTCGTTCTCTAAGGATTGAACTAAATAAAATAGTTCGCTTATTGATATCCAAAATTTCGTCGATTGCTAATTTTCCAATCCAATAGATTATTTTTAGAAATCTATGTGGACATTCATCGGTTGAAAACGTTTTATAAACGTTTTGCACTTCATGAAATGGTCTTCCAGTGATACTGGCAACATGAAAGAGGGTGATTTCAATATCCTTTTCTGTTAGATTATCTTGAGAAAGCATTTCTTGTATCTTATTCCACTCATTAGATAAGGTTCCTTTTTCATCTAGGATTACTCTTTTTGCAATTTTATGAGATTCAATAAAAAGAAAGGTAAGATGTGTTAAAATATCATAGATATCAGAACGCCCTCGAGTAATCTCAATATTCATCTGCTCTTTATCTAAGCGATAACAGATTCGCCTCCTTTTAGGTGGGATGATAATCTTTAAGTGAGATGATTTATAACCTTCATCACCTGTAAGGTTAATAATAGAACATTCTTCAATACCTTCTGGTAATCTATCTAAAACATATACCAGTCCATTCAATTCCACTTTTTCTTCTTTTATAGAACCATAAATCTCTGGTTGTAGCTCCAATAAACTTTCTCGTAACATGATTCCTGAAACGCCCATTGGTTTATAAAAGCCACGATTAAACAAATGTCGCATAGCAACATAGATGCGTTCTATCGCCTGAGTAGCTTCTTGAGCCTTTGTTAATTGTCTGTTCTTCATTTCCTTAGATTGTATGGATATATGATTAAAATCAGTTTCTTATAAATACGGTAGTGTAAGATTTTTTGTTAAGCACAATATACTTTAATTTCATAGTTTATTAAACTATTAAACTATAAATTATGAAAAAGGTTTACTACTTATGTATATTTATTTTACTTGGTTTCTCGCTATATGCACAAGAAACTATTGGAGAAGAATCTATGCCACAGGCGGGGTGGACTTATATAGTATCTCTAGATAATACTTCTACTTACTCTATTCCTGCTGGTTCACAAACTGCACAATCATGGGATTATTCTTCATTAACAGAAGCATATCCGAAAGTGCCTACGTATGACTCTACTAAATTCACTCCTTATCAATCAGATTTTCCGAGTTCAACTCTTTACACAAAAGGGCCGGCTTATATGTATAGTGGTTTATTTGGTGGTGCCCCAGTAGGTCAGTCTGCACTGGCAGAAGGATATATGTTTTGGAGAGTAGATCCAACTGGATTCTGGTCAGAAGGATTTGTAGCAGAAAATGGTCCGGTAGCTTATGAAAAAATTCCAATCATGCCAAACGAAATGATTATTCCATTGCCTGGAGTTTTAAATGCTACTTACTCTAATTTCAGTAGTTATCAATATACTTTTCAGGTAAATCCAAGTGATTATGATACCTTATATGTTTCTAAAACTTCTAAAACTTTTGAATATGATGCGTGGGGAACTTTGACTACTCCGTATGGAACTTTTAATAAGGTAGTTCGTGCGCATGAATATCGAATTAAAGCTGATACAGTATATATTAAATTAAACGGAATGACTGTTTTTACCTTAGAGTGGAGTAGAGATACTAGTAATATTTATTACTATATTGATAAAGATACAGAATACCCTGTGCTAACTACTTATGCCGATAAGAATAACGTGGTTCAGTTCACAGAATATTATAAAATGAAATTAGTATCCACCATGGGAATAAAAGAAGAACAAACTTCACAGCTTTCTTTATATCCTAATCCTTTCAATAATCAAATCCATTTCTCTACTGATATTCCTGAATCTTCTCTTCAGTTCTATAATTTAGAAGGGAGGTGTGTAAAAATAGTATCCATAGAGAATGAGGGAATGATTGACGTTTCTGATATGCATGCTGGAGTATATATCTGTAAGCAATATTCAAAAGACGGTAGGTTGTTACAGGTTCAGAAATTGATAAAGTAATCGACTTTTTGCTATCTTTGTTGGTATCTGGTTATTATAACCAGGTACCTTTTTTATATTGTTTTATGCGTATATTCTTTATTCTTATATTGGTAATAGTCTTGGGAGCTTGTGTGCCTGCTAAAAAGTATCATGAACTTTTGATTAACCAACAAACTTGCAATGATGATTTACAGGAATACAAAACTATTGTAGAAACGCAAAGCATGCAATTAGATGTGCAAAAAGAAATTATTGAATTGTTGAAAGAAGATACGACCAATTATGGCAATCAGTATAGGGTATTAAAAGCTAAATATCAACAAGTAAATCAAGCGGATAATCCTTTTAATTCTTCCAAAGAGTTAGGTAGTGGAGCTGGTGGTATGAATGATCTGAGAGGAAAACCAAGAATGCGTTTAGCTAACTTATCTTCAATTCCGGAAACACCTCATACCGACATAGTTGTTATTGCTTTCTCTTTGGTTGTGAATGATCGTGGGAAAGTAGTTAGAGTTAATGTAAGAAACGAAGGAACAACTACAAATAATCAAAAACTGATAGATGAGGTAAAGGAATTAATTCTAAAAGAAGTAAAATATGAGCCCAAAATGGGAGCAAGAGAAGAAATGTTTGATTATAATGTAACGATACAACCTAATTAGTAGCTCCTTTATTAAAAGTTAGTTGTTTACAAGTAATTCATCCCTTATTTATTTTAGTAGTAACATTTCCGAAATTTGTGAGATAACTCATAAATTGAAGCTATGCGTATTTTATTTGTCTTTATGTTGGTAATAACCTTAGGATCTTGCGTTCCAGCCAAGAAGTATAATGAACTTTTGGCTAAAGAAAAAAGTTGCAGTGAGGAATTAAATAAATATAAAACACCTGCTTTAGACAATGAAGCAAATTTAAAAACAGCTCTCGCTCGATTAGATCTGATAGAAGGGGAAATTAAGCAGTTGAAAGAGGATACAACTAATTACGGCAACCAATATCGAGCTTTAAAGGCAAAATATAAGCAAGCAATTGGTTTAAGTGATGCCTTCGAAGAAGAATTGGAAAAAATCAAAAATAGTGACGCACAACATTTGGCCCGTATGAAAGCTGAATTGGAAGGTAAAATTATTGAGACACAGCGCAAAGAAGATGAATTGATGGCAATGGAAAGAACCCTCAATGAAAAACAGAAGTTACTTGCAGAGAAAGAAGAAAGAGTTCGTGAATTAGAGGAAATGATAGCAAAACAAGACGCCGCAGTAAAAGCATTGAGGGATAAAATTGCAAAAGCTTTACTTGGGTTTGAGGGTAAAGGGTTAACAGTGGTCGAAAAAAACGGGAAGATTTATGTGAGTTTGGAAGCTAAATTATTATTCCCTTCGGGAAGTACGGTGGTTGATCCAACTGGAAAAACAGCTGTTATCCAATTAGCAAAAGCTGTAGAAGGTGAAAATGATATGGAAATTGTCGTAGAAGGACATACAGATACAGATCGATTAAGTAGTTCTGTTTCTCCTAAAAACAACTGGGAATTATCTGTTTTAAGAGCAACAGCCGTAGTAGAAATCATGACAGCAAATTCAGATATAAATCCAGCGATACTTACGGCAGCAGGTCGCTCTGAATTTCATCCAATTGATCCAAATGACAAAGCAAAAAACCGCCGTATTGAGGTGATTATTGCACCTAAATTGGATGCTTTATTTGAATTAATTTCCAAGTAAGAGAGAGTAATATATCTTCCTATTTCTTCTGCATCCCTTTGTTTATATAGGTTCTCATTTTTGGCTTAAGTTTTGTTAAATATTTGTTAACGAAATTTTAAAAGAAAAATTATGGAAACTAAAAAACAACATCGAGCAGATATTGAGAGCCTACGAGTTCCTTTGGTATTTTTAGGCGCTTTTATCATTGGAAGTATTGTAACAATGTCCTTTGCGTATAAAGAACCTTTGTATTTGGTAAAGAATAATCAAGGGCTTCAAATGAAGGATAATATTCCTATTGAATTCATTGTAGAGGAAAAAATAATAGAGAATGATGTACCTATCATACAGCCTATTGAGATGCCCCAACCTATCATTGAACCAACAGAGCTTTCTAAAACAAAAGATAATGTTGATGAGGATGAGAAATTAATTGTAAAGGTTGATCCTATTATAATTGTTGAGCCAATTATTGATAAACCAATAGCTCCCATTGTTATTTACCCAGATTTAGAAGCTGAGTTTCCGGGTGGTTTGGTTGCCATGAAAAAATTTATGGGTGAAGAAACAAAGTATCCCGAATATTCTCAAACTGTTGGAGATCAAGGTAAGGTCTTTGTTGAATTTGTAGTAAATACGGATGGAAGCATCGAACAAATTAAAGTGATTAGAGGTGTTTCTAAAGAGTTAGACGCAGAAGCAATGCGTGTAGTACGAAAAATGCCAAAATGGAAGCCTGCTCAAGTGAATGGTGAAAATGTTAGAACACGGTGTCGTATTCCATTTAATTTTGGTTTTAGAAACTAAAGAAGCTATAATTTTAGTTGTTTTCAGAAAAAGTCTGCCCATAGGTAGGCTTTTTCCTTTTTATGTTGTACATTGTGGGGTAAATTTTAAACGTATGTGGACTAAACGAGAAATTTGTAGTTTTATTGATCTAACTTCCCTTAATTCGTATGACTCACCTACTAGCATAAGAGCATTTATTCAGCAGGCAATCGATTATGATAAACAAGGATTTTCGGTAGCAGCTGTTTGTGTTTTCCCTAATTTTGCTCCTTTAGTCATTGACCTCTTACAAGAGAGTTCAATTAAAGTAGCCGTTGTGGCAGGTAATTTTCCCAACTCGCAAGGGTTTCTTACCACTAAAATACATGAATGTGGATTAGTACTTGATGCTGGTGTAGATGAAGTGGATATAGTGTTAAACTTAGGGGCTTTTGATGAGGGAGATTATGAACAAGTAGTTTCTGAAGTGAGAGCATTTAAAGGAATAATGCCTAATCAGACGCTTAAGGTTATTTTAGAGACGGGTTACTTAAAAACTCCTGAGAGAATTCAAAAAGCATGTGAATTAGCTATTGCAGGAGGCGCTGATTTTCTTAAAACTTCTACTGGCAAAGAATATCCAGGAGCTTGCATAGAAGCTGCTGAAGTTATGGCAAAAGCTATCTCAGGCTCTGCAAAAAAGGTTGGATTAAAAATTAGTGGTGGCGTGAAAACTTATGAAGATGCTGTGAAATACTGTGAAGCAGTAGAGAAGCACTTAGGAAAAAATTTTATGACTCCAAAAACATTCCGCATAGGTGCTAGTTCCTTAATTAAGGATTTAATGAGAGAATTAGTATAGACGTGGTACAAAATCTTTTTGAAAAATATAAAATTGCCATCGAAGCAGCTCTTGAAGCTTCCAATGAAATTCTACGCATTTATGTGTTGGATTTTGAACGAACTATAAAAGAAGATGGTAGCCCTATGACATCTGCTGATTTAAAATCATCTGAAATTATTGAACGCTACCTTAATCTAACATTTATCCCTTACATTGGAGAAGAGCAAGAGAAAGCTCCATATTCCAAACGAAAAAATTGGAAGCAAACATGGTGCTTTGATCCTTTGGATGGCACAAAAGAATTTATCAAAAAAAACGGCGAATTTGTTGTTAATATAGCTTTAATAGAGGACAATCAACCTATTTTCGGTCTCATTGCATCTCCTTTCTTTAAAAAAATCATTCTCGGAGAAATTGGAAGTGGAGCGTATGAATTTTCTTATAGTGATGCACTTAAGCCTGAAAAATGGAAGAAAATACCAACCTTAGGAACACATAATTCCCCTTTACATATTATTTCTTCTAAGAGTCACTATTCAGGAAATTTATTGTTATTGGCTGAAGATTTAGCTAAAAAACAGGGAGAAATACGTTCAACTCGCATGGGGTCTGCACTTAAATTCTTTGATTTAGTTAACGGTAGGGCAGATGTGTATCCTCGTTTTGCTCCTACTATGGAATGGGATATTGCTGCTGGACAAGCTATATATGAAGCTGTAGGTGGAAAAATTATTGATGTAATGACTGGAAAATCATTAACCTATAATAAAGAAGATTTGTATAATCCCTATTTTATTGCCTATAATCCATCCGTGCAAGTTTCTCTCGATTTTATTCAGCAAAGTATAATAGATGAATAATTATATTCGGTATCTTTGACAAAAATTTAAAAATATGAAAGGATTAATTGCAGCGCACTCAGGAATGAGATATATTGTTCTCTTATTTATATTGGTAGCAATCATTAATGCAGCACGTAAATTAAAAGCAACTAATTATACCAAGAAAGATAACCTCATTAATTTATTAACGATGGTATTTCTACATATACAGTTATTGCTTGGAATGATATTATACATCAAAAGCCCAAAGGTTCAGTTTGCCAAAGAAATGATGAAGGAAACTACGTTGAGATTTTTTACTATGGAACACGTGTTGATTATGGTTATAGCCATAACTCTAATAACTCTTGGAAAGATGAAGGCAGGTAAGTTGGAAGATCCTACAGCCAAACATCAAATCATTTTTAAATATTATGGCTTAGGATTAATCATTCTTTTTGTTGGAATTCCTTGGCCTTTCCTATACAATGTAGGAGCACAATATTTCTAAAAAATGTGATCGCTTTATAGATGGAAGTTGGTAAATTAAATTCTCAGTGGGAAGGAGAGCGCGCTGTTCTCATCGGAATTATTGAGAAAGGGAAGGATGAAAAAGAAGCGATAGATCATATCGAAGAGCTTGAGTTTTTAGCACAAACTGCGGGTGCACATACTCAAAAACGGTTTATGCAAAAAATGGATATGCCTGATACGCGTACTTTTTTAGGAAGTGGTAAGATTGAGGAAGTTCGTGATTATGTTAAAGAAAATGAGATTGATGTAGTTATCTTCGATGATGAACTTTCTCCTGCACAACTTCGAAATATAGAGCAAATTTTAAATATAAAGATACTCGATAGAAGTACGTTGATTCTGGATATTTTTGCATCCCGTGCACAAACCGCACATGCGCGTACCCAAGTTGAATTGGCACAGTATGAATATTTGTTGCCAAGACTAACTCGAATGTGGACGCACCTTGAACGTCAGAAAGGAGGTATTGGAATGCGTGGACCGGGAGAAACACAGATTGAGACAGACCGAAGAATTATCAAACAAAAAATTTCTTTACTCAAAAAGAAATTAGTGGATATTGACAAGCAGAAAGCTGTTCAGCGCGGAAATAGAGGGCAACTGGTTCGTGTTGCATTAGTAGGATATACCAATGTAGGCAAGAGTACCATTATGAATGTTCTGAGTAAATCGGATGTTTTCGCAGAAAATAAACTCTTTGCAACATTAGATACTACCGTAAGGAAAGTAGTATTAGGTAATTTACCTTTTTTACTTTCCGATACAGTAGGTTTTATTCGAAAACTCCCTCATCAGTTGATAGAATCTTTTAAATCGACACTTGACGAAGTTAGAGAAGCGGATGTGTTAGTTCATGTGATAGATATTTCTCATCCAAATTTTGAGGATCATTATCGTGTAGTTAATGAAACTCTATCTGAAATCGATAAGACGGAGAAGCCAACTATTTTGGTTTTTAACAAGATAGATGCATATAACTATATTCCTCAGGAAGATGGAGATTTAAACCCAAAAGAGTTGGGAAACTATTCATTAGAAGAGCTTAAAAAACAATGGATGGCTAAAATGAATAATCGTAAATGCGTATTTATTTCAGCTCAAAATAAAGAAAATTTGGAAGAACTTCGTACCGTACTTTACGAGGAAGTAAAGCGAATTTTTGAAGTAAGGTATCCTTATAATAATTTCTTGTATTAAACCCGTTGTGCATTTAGGTAAAATGCATGATATAATCTTAGATCCCGACACTCTTTCGTCCGTCGGGGTGATAATACATGGAGGGGGTTAGGCGGTCGGCTTTGCCGACCGATAGTAACCCCCAACAATTGTCACCCCGAGAACCTTGGTTGCTTGGGGTCTATTTTTTTAAATAAATTCTATTTTCTTACATCCTCGCAGATTAAACACAATCTATATATAGTAGAGATTATTGTTCTTATTAGTTTTTGTAGATGCACAACGGGTTGTATTAAATCATTTTGTAGCTATACTAACACAAATTGGTAATCTTTTAAGAGCGCTCTTAATGCAGGGTCAGGTCCCAAAAACTGTTCTCCGAATCGGTCCATTTCTTCTTTAGTTTCTAAAGAAAGATTTTCTTGGATTTCTTCCATGAGTTCTTGACCTATCACAAAAGGAGCTGCATTTAGAATTACTTCTCCATTTACAAAATTCCCAATAATGTGGTATTCATCATTGAGCTTTATTTCATTATTGGTTAATAAACAGCGTTTGTTCCAGTTTTCTTCCCAATTATTTTCCCATAAAGCAGTTCGTTTTTCCATCATCCCTTTTTCCGTCATGACTTGTTCCATATAGGCTCGGGAATGTTTGCTCATTTTGGCTGCTTGTTTTTCAGCACAAGGAGTACAAATGGCTATTTCAAATATGGTAACTTCTTGGTGTTCATCAATGCGTTTGAAAGCTTTCTCGATAGAGTAAGGTTGTCCATTATAAAGAGATTCTCCACACACTTTACAGTGATGAAATGTTTCTCCATCCACATCCGAATAAAATGGTTTAGGAATAATATTGCTCATATTATTTTTCTAATTCTTTTAAATAATTCTTTAGATTTTGTTCATCCTTCATATTTAGAATTAGCAATTTATTTCCTGATTCTACAACGATATAATCATGTAAACCTTGGATGATTGCTTCTTTATCATGAGATAAATTTATAACACAATTGGAAGAATTAAAAACAAAAGTTCTATCTCCTTTGATATAGTTTCCGTTTGCATCTCGATCTAAATGATTGTATAAACTTCCCCATGTTCCTAAATCACTCCAATCAAAGTCAGCCAAAACAACTTCTACATTTTTAGCATTCTCCATAACCGCAAAGTCAATAGAAATATTTTCACAGTCTTGGAATGCTTTGTTTACATACTTAACCTCTTTTGCGGTATTATAAACACTCATGTTGCCACAAAATTGATTATACAATTCAGGTTTAAATTTTTCTAATGCACTTAAGATAGTAGATGCTTTCCAAACAAAGATTCCAGAATTCCAATAGTAGTCACCACTTTTAAGAAATATTTCAGCCACCTCTCGGTTTGGTTTTTCGGTAAATTGCTTTACTTTAGAAACTTGCCCTGGAATGGTATCTCCATCTAGATGGAATTGAATATATCCATAACCTGTATCTGGACGGGAAGGTTTTATACCTAAAGTAAGGATATTTGCTTTATTTGCTGAATGTTTTAAAGCGATTTCTACAATGTTCTTAAATTTATCTTCTTTTAGAATCAGATGGTCAGAGGGTGCTACCAACAAATTTGCTTTTTTATTAATAGCATAAATCTTTGCAGCAGCATAAGCGATACAAGGGGCGGTATTCTTGCGTTCAGGCTCTGTCAATATCTGATTTGCTTTAAGTTGAGGTAATTGTTCTTTAATTAAGGCTTTATAACGTTCATTGGTAATAACGTAAATATTCTCTTTTGCGATAATTTTTAATAGCCTCTCATACGTCAATTGAATCAAGGTCTTCCCAATGCCTAATACATCCAGAAATTGCTTGGGTCTTTCCTCTACGGATAAAGGCCAAAATCTACTCCCTACTCCTCCGGCCATGATTACTGCATAATTATCTTTGTTCATATAGTTTCTTTTATAGGTTCTACTTCAGCCATTCTACTGACTAAAAATTGTTTACCTGTTTTAATTTCTTTACACAAATATCTACTCCTTCTTAAATTTCCACGCTGAAACACTCTATCTTTTAAGCGAAAATAGGAATTATTACCAACTTCTTCGAGTAATACCATAGATTCCTGTCGTAAATCATATTTTTTGAGGGCACGAGATAGATGCAGATCTGTACAACTAGAAGCTTTGGGATTGTTAATGCTTTTAATAATAGCAATTTCAATATCTTTTGGTAATGTACCCATATTAATAATTGGAATGAGAAGACTGCGAAATTCTGCCTTCCATTCATCTCCATGTGCTTTAACTCTACTACCATGCTTCACATGTGTGTTTAAATGGGCAAATTCATGAATGGTGGTAATCATAAATGCGTAAGGATTTAGGTTGCCATTTACTGTGATGCGATGAGGTTTATCTTTGTGCGGCATGCTATAGTCTCCTAATTTGGTAGATCTAGGCTTACTCACTGTAAAGGAGAGCGATTGGGAAAACATCAAATCTGTAATGTACGGAATAAATTCTTCTGGTACATACCTTTTTAACGATTTACTGATTCTCTCTCTTTTGCTTAGCATAGTAGCAAAAATAGAAAATAATTCCCTTAAATCTACACTGAGAATATAGAGTGTTTCAACAAATTCATTAGTTTTGTTATTTCGTATTATACAGATATGGGATTTTTTCAGAAATTAAGCGAAGTGTTGATGATTAAGAAAATCTTAATTCATATTGCATTAGTGATTCTCGCATGGATACTTATTATTTTTGGAAGTAAATTATACTTTTCTGGATTCACTCATCATGGGGAAACAATAGATGTTCCTAATTTCTTGAATAACAACATAAAGGATGTTCCTAAACTAATAGGAGATCGTGAATTGGAATATGAAATTTTGGATTCGGTATATAACCCTGATTTAGTAGCGGGAACAATTATTTATCAAAATCCTATGCCTACTGATTCAAGCGGTGTAAAAGTCAAACAAGGACGTGTAATTACGGTTCGAGTTTCTAAGCGTTCTAGAGATGTAATTGTTCCTGATGTAATCAGTAAAAGTCAGCGTTTTGCAGAAGCGATTTTACTTACCAAAGGCTTACGTACGAAGGTGATTTATGTACCTAGTTTTGAGGATCAAGGAGGTGTTATTGATGCAAAATATAAAGGAAAGAAAATCACACATGGGTTGAAGGTGCCTATTAATTCAGTTATTGAGTTAACTGTTGGAAAGAAAACCTTAGGCGCTCTAGTGGATGTTCCGAATTTACTTGGCCTTACAATAAGTGAAGCAGAAGCTCGTTTTAACGGAGGTACAAGTTTGCAGTTATTCTCTATCTGCTCCGCATGTCAAACCAAAAGCGATAGTTTGAATGCTAAGATTATCCGCCAAACACCAATTGGGGGAGATAGTAGTAAGATTCCAATGGGATCTACAATCACTGTGTTCTTGTCACCTAATGCAGAAGATAATAACGATTAGGAAATATTAATTTATGAAACAAATTTTTCTCGTATTTTTCACACTATCTATGTTTCCTCTATGGGCACAGGATGGTGTTAGTCGTATTACGGTCAACCCAGACTTATTCAAAACACAAAAAGAAGTTTCAGCTATTAAGGATAAATCTCTTGTAAATAGCTTTGACAGTACGGTGGTTTATCTTACGGATACGCTTACATTACCATTTTTTGATGAATTCTCAAGAGATAATTTTCAGGAATATAACGCCACCTTAGGAGATCCAACCTTAGGAGAAAAATTATACTATCGTATGTTGGATGAGAATACTTCTCTTCCATTAGATCCAGATACTAAATTGACTAATACAAAAACTTTTAAGTCTATTTATGATCCTATATTGGATACCACGATTTACTATTATTTTGACTCTATTCGTTTCTTATATGATGATTTATCTAAATATGCTCCTGATTATATATTGAATTATGCATATCCTCCGTTTTATGTGTTAGACACATTGGATGGTTCAGGAGATCCTGCTGATACTATTTGGTTGAATGCTAGTAAATGGGATTTTGTACAAGATTCTGCTCGAATCTTTTTCGATACTATCCATGCTCCAACTAAACTTTGGTTAAATCGACAGGCATATCATAATTATCGTTTTGCCGTAAAACCATGGTCATTAGGTGTGGTTACTTTTGATGGATTGGACGAAAATGGATACCCATATAATTTCAATTCAAGTATCAATGCAAATGCAGACACTTTGTTAGCTAAACCACTTGATTTATCGGTAAATACTAAGGCAGATTCTATCTACTTTAGTTTCCTCTACCAAAAAGAAGGATTTGGTGATATTCCAGAAAGTAATACAGACTCTTTATTCTTGGATTTCTATTCTCCTATTGCGGATAAATGGAAACGTGTATGGCGAACTAATGGCGGTGCAACAACCGATTTTAAAGTAGCTCATATTCCAGTAGTAAACGATAATTATTTTGCAAAAGGATTCCAGTTCCGTTTCATTAATTATGGGTCACAAGCAGGTTTATTAGATCATTTTCATATTGATTATGTGCACTTGAGAGCTACCTCAGGATATCAAGATACACTATTTAAAGATTTTGCCATTGTATATCCTATCAATAGTTTATTGAAAGATTATACGAGTGTACCATGGAAACATTATCAGAATAATCCATCTGGAAAAATGAGTGATGCAGTTGAAATGACGGTACGAAATGGAAGTGAATTAACTGAAAACAACCAAAATGGTGCTGTAAATGTGTATTATGAAGGAAGTCTAGAAGGTAGCTTTGTAATGAATGCTTCCACACTCTCCGGAGGGAATATTAACTATGCCCCTCGAACAACATATGCTAGTTTCCATGATTTTTCTACAGGATATAGCTTTAATCCCACTCTAGGAAATGATACCATGGCTTATTTTGATTACGAAGGAATTGCTACAGCACAATTTCCAAATAATCCTGTGAATGATACAACCTTTGGAAGACAAGTATTTGAAAATTACTATGCGTATGATGATGGAACAGCTGAGAAAGCGTATGGTGTAACAGGAGAACAAGGGTTATTGGCCTATAAATTTGAAGCATACCAACCCGATTCCTTAATTGCTGTACGTATTCATTTTGTACCCACAGTGGTAGATGTTTCCAATCATCTATTTTTACTTACTGTATGGGATAACAAAAATGGAAAACCAGGTAATGTGCTATACCAAGATCAGTTCTTTTATCCGAACCAACCGATATACACTCATGGACAAAATGAATTTAAAACATATTTCTTTAAAGACACTATGAAAGTGGGAGTTGGAGAGACCTTTTTTGTTGGTATGCGTCAGTTGGAAGAAGAGCGTTTGAATATTGGGTTAGATGTAAATATTGATAATTCAGATAAAATATTCTGGAGTATTGATGGGGGAGGAAATTGGTATAATTCTAATTATGCTGGCTCTTTGATGATTAGACCAGTGGTAACAAGCAACATGGATATTTATCTAGGTATTGAAGAAAATGAGCAAAAAATAGTTTCTACTGATTTTGTGGTTTATCCCAACCCAAGTAGAGGAATGATTCATATCCGAATGGAACAAGAATCTCTTGGAACTTCTTTTGAAATTCGAGATCTCAATGGAAGAATTGTAAAATCATTCACAGAAACAGAAAATGTTGATATTTCTTTCCTTCAAAAAGGAATCTATTTAATCAGCAGAATAGATAATCATCAACTAGTTCAAACTAAAAAAATAGTAGTACAATAAACTATGAATTTGGATGAAGAATTTGATGACTCAGTAGAGAATGAGGAGGGTGAGGAACTATTTGAACATCATAAATACGTTGCAGATAAAGGTCAAGAGGTATTAAGAATTGATAAATTCTTGCTGGACCGCATGCCAAATACATCCCGCAATAAAATTCAGAATGCCGCTAAGAATGGAAATATTCTTGTGAATGGTGCCACAGTTAAACAAAATTATAAGGTTAAACCCCTAGATGAGATATCTATAGTCATGCCTTATCCTGTTCGAGAGATTGAATTAATTCCTGAGGATATCCCTTTAGATATTATTTATGAAGATGATGAGGTTATTGTAGTTAATAAGCAAGCTGATATGGTTGTTCATCCGAGTTATGGACATTATACAGGCACCCTTGTGAATGCATTAATCTATCATTTTGAACAATTACCTACAAAATCTAATGACTATTTTGGTCGCCCTGGATTAGTACATCGCATTGATAAAAACACAACTGGTTTATTGGTTGTAGCTAAGACAGAAGATGCACTCACTAAATTGGCTAAACAATTTTACGATAGAACAACTGAACGTCGCTATCAAGCTTTAGTTTGGGGTGATGTCAAAGAGGATGAAGGAACCATTGAGGGAAATCTTGGTCGCTCCTTACAAAATCGAAAATTAATGACTGTTTTTCCGGAAGGTGATCATGGAAAAGTAGCCATAACACACTATAAGGTTCTTCGTCGATATGGGTATGTTACCTTGATAGAATGTCAATTGGAGACTGGTAGAACACATCAGATTCGTACACACTTAAAATATATAGGTCACCCACTTTTTAATGATTTAGAATACGGTGGAAATAAAATTTTAAAGGGAACCACTTTTACCAAATACAAGCAATTTGTCGAAAATAATTTTGCGTTAATACCTGGTCAGGCTTTACATGCAAAAACGCTTGGTTTTGAACATCCAAAAACAGGTGAATACATGCGTTTCGATTCTGATCTACCTCCAAATTTTCAGCAAATTTTAAGTCGTTGGGAAACCTATTTATCCGCTCGAAACGAGGAGTAATTAAGCTCCAAACAAAGCCTTTAATTCTGTAGCATCTTCTGGCTTCATTTTGCCATCTAAAATGAGTGCTAATTGTTTTCTTCTAAGTGCTCCATCAAAGCGAGTCTGTTCTTCCTCTGTTTCAGGAATTAATGGGGGAACGTTGATAGGCCCTCCATGTTGATCTACCGCAACGAATGTATATATTGCTTCGTTGTGCTTCACACGCTCGCCTGATACTTGATCTTCAACGAACACATCAATATATACTTCCATGGAACTGGTAAAAGCTCGTGATACCTTTGCTTCTACTGTAACCACTGAAGATTCTTTAATGGGTGTTTTGAAACTTACATTGTTTACACTTGCTGTAACCACAACACGACGAGAATGGCGTTGTGCAGCAATAGCAGCTGTAATGTCCATCCAACTTAATAAGGCACCACCAAATAGATTTCCATGGTCGTTTGTATCGTTTGGTAGAACAATCTTAGTGGTAATAGTTTTTGATTCGGAGGGAGTTTTACCTTTCATGTCTTTTTTTGGCAAAAATAAAGAATATATGGGAATGATTCATAATAAATCTATCTACCCTTCATTTTTTATACCTATTAATGGAAATGCTCTTTTTAAAATCTGTTCATAATCAATTTGTTCTCCATCAAATGCCCCAAAATTCCCCGTAATTCCCTGCACTAATCTTAATTCGATAAAAGCTTCACTTATAAATTTTGGAGATTCTTTTTTGAGCAGACAAGCTTGTGTAATTAGCATTAATTTTTCAGTGAGTACACGCCCTTTGGATTCAAGTGTAGTTTGATTTGAACGGAAGAGATGTAATAAAGTAGCAAGTTCTTTTAAAATCCGCTCGTCTCCTTCAGACATTCTTTTTAGCTCATCCAAAATAGACTCTACCATTTGAGGATGTTTGTTTACAACACGTAAAACATCCAAACACATCACATTACCTGAACCTTCCCAAATTGAATTCACAGGTGATTCTTTATATAAACGAGCCATTATAGCATTCCCGTCCTCAATGTAACCATTTCCGCCGAATACTTCCATAGCCTCTGCAGTTATAGCTTCTGCTCTTTTACACACCCAGAATTTGGAAGCAGGAGTCATAAAACGCTTCCAAGCGAGTGCAGTAGAATCACTGTCTCCTTTTTCAAATGCTTCTGCTAGACGGAGAGCCAGTACTTGTGCTGCTTCTGTTTCCAGAGCCATATCTACTAATACATTTCGCATTAACGGTTGGTTATAAAGCGTTTTTCCGAATGCTTCTCGGCGTTGTGCATAAGCAATTGCTTGCACTGTTGCTTGACGTGCTATTCCTGCACTGCCTAAAACACAACAAAATCGAGTTGTATTTGCCATTTCCATAATTGTAGGTATACCTCGCCCTTCCTCACCGATTAAGATACCATAGGCATTCCTGAATTCTATCTCACAACTGGAATTGGATTTATTACCAAGTTTTTCTTTGAGTCGTTGAATTTGTAGAGGATTTTTTGTGCCATCTGATTTCCAACGAGGAACAAAAAAAGTGCAAATCTCATTCGTATCAGTAGTTTTTGCAACAACTAGGTGAGCGTCACACATGGGGGCAGAGAAGAACCATTTATGACCTGTAATTTTGTATGCATGACCTCGCCCGGATTCTCCCATAGGAGTAGCATAAGTAGTATTCGTTCGTACATCAGATCCACCCTGTTTTTCCGTTACTCCCATACCTATCCAAATAGATTTTTTTTGGGCAATAGGTATATCTCTTTCATCGTATTCAGAACTCACTAATTTATCTTTTAATTCCTCCCAAAGTTTGGGCTCTTTCTGTATGAGCGGAATACAAGCAAGTGTCATTGTAGCAGGACAAAGAGCACCAGCCTCTACTTGTGTTTGCATCATAAAGTTGGCTGCTACATAAGACCAACGGAAGGGTTCATTACTGGCGTATCCTCGTCCAATTAATCCCGTAGTTTTACAGTAAGCCATAAATCGATGCCATGCTGGATGAAATTCAACAAAATCTGTTCGATTTCCCCGATTATCAAATGAGTGTAAGATGGGAGTATAGGCGTTTGCCAGAGATCCGTCATGATAACTCTCTTCACTTCCTATTTGTTCTCCAAAAATCTTAAGATCTTCTGCCATTTCATGTAAGTGATGTTTTATGAAATAATCTTGAAGTACTTGATCTGTAGTAAAAAGGTTATAATCCGAAATTTCAGTATATTGATTAAACACTTCGTGTGTGTTATATTCATTATGCATAGTAGTAGTTTTATTTTTTTAAAGTTAAAAATTATTTCTTAAATAAGTTAGCTTCTTGAGTATTTAAAAATGAGCAAATAAAAAGCTTTTTATATAATCACATAAACTCTTTTTTTTGCAGAATGTTATACTTAAAATGTTAAAATTAAATAATGTCAACTAATAACTCTAATATTCAAATAAAAGATATGCAAGATGCCATATCTAAGGTAGTTACCATAAGTCCCGAATTTCTTTCACATAAAATTTCTGCAACCCAGATGGCTCATACTATGATACAAGCTGTTGAGGAGTATGAAAAGAAAGCAAAACAAGATGGGAGCCTGTATCCCCAAAGTTCGGAAGCAGAAGAATTATTAGCAATTTTAGCTGAACTCAATGGTTGTGGTTCAGGATTTCTGGCAGATCGTTGTGATGCTGCTTGCGTGGCTAGAACAATTACCTATGTAGCTAATAAATATCCAAATAAGTAGTCTATTTAGCTCCCTTGAAACTTTTCCAAATAGCGATTAAAAACATGATTCCTCCTGTTACTGCGAGTAAACCTCCAATACCTGCAATGATGAGTCCTATCATGGCTTCGTTTGTGGCAATAATCTGATCGGTTCCAAATTTCTTACGTTCTAATCCGTGTGACCCGGCATAAGCAAAACCGATAACAAATAAGAGCATTCCAATTCCAAAGACAAAAGGTTGTTTGGCTGCTAATTTTTTCACCTTTACTGTTGGGAAAGGTTTTCCATATACTTCCATTAAGACATAGGTAGCTGTCATAAATGCGATTGTTACTGATCCTAATGTGGAATGATAATGTGCTGGAGTCAGGGTGTTTGGGCCTAAACCACGAATTGATGCACCAATCAAGAAACCTAGGGACATAAAGGTCATACTTACAATCAATCCATTAAAGAGTGGGTTTTGTAGTGCCTTCTCTTCATATAATTTCTCTTTTCCTGCTTTCCAAAGTTGATAGAAAAGTACAATAATAATGGTAGAAACGATAGGGAAAATACCCCAGCGCATATACTGTGAGAAACCAATATAATAGGTTCCAGATGATGTTCCATCTTGTATTAAAAGTGGAGAAAAAAGAGGTGGAATTACATAAATAATAAATAAGATAGCTGAAAATTTATAACTAAGTGCTGTACGTTTGGTAATCTTTTTAAATAGCATTAGCCATACTGCAACTGTCGCTGCTGCATTAACGAACTGAAGAATATGTCCTCCTCCCCACATCATAAACTCATAATATGTTTGGGTAGGTAATCCTTTTTCAGTTTGAAAGTATGAGATGACAAATAAGATAATACTTACAATAAATAGGATAGCAGAAGCTTGAAGTGCAGGGATAGCATCTTTCGCTAAAATTTTGAATTCTAATTCTTCATACTTTGAATAATTAAAAAATAAATAACGATTCGCAATAACCATGATCAAAGAAATCCCAAAAAGAAGTAAACCAACTAGATATAATTTATGATCTAATACAGGTACATAGTTATTTAATACTGGTGTCGTATTGGGAATAGCTAAATTAAAAATTAATATGAGCGTTCCTATAATGGCTAAGTACAAAGCAGGCTTTTGTAATATAAGTTTAGTGTTGTTTCGGGGGATTAATAAAAACATCCCACAAATGAATGAATACAAGAAAATAATCAATGCTAAATCAACATGTACAACTAATACACGCTTTACCCACATAGGATCCGTAAATATTTTACTGATAAAAGGAGCTCTACCAAAGATAAAGGCAAGTGACATTAATCCCGCCAATAAAAGTGATCCAATACTTAAGTAAAACCAAGGTTTAGAAATAATAGGAGAATGTATTAATTCTTTTTTATCTGATGAGGAATTGTTTGTATCGTTAGCCATGAGTTTCAAATTTTCGACAAATTTAGTTTTTTTTGATGAATGGGAAATATTAGAATGGAAAGTTTGCTTATGTTGTCAGTCCTCGGTACGTTGTCAGCCCTCGGTACGTTGTCAGTCCTCGATACGTTGTCAGTCCTCGGTACGTTGTCAGTCCTCGATACATTTTTCTCCTATCGTCAAAAAACTCGGTCTGACAACTGGATGAACTGTTAACCCTTGATACCCTTTGGTGTACTCAGGACATGCATTCCTCATTTTTCGGTATACTTGGTCTGACAACCGAATGGACTGTCAGGTCGAGTGATTTTTCGCAGAAAAATTTGCCTGTCCTGAGCTTGCCGAAGGGTATCGAGGACTGACATTGTAGTATTCGGGGTCTTTTGTTAACTATTTCATTTCTTAAATCTTTACAATGAATACTACCTAGCATTCGTATTTAATATTAAAACTTCTATGAGCTTTGCATAAACCTAATGAATCTCTTACCTTTGCACTCACAATATTTTTGCGTGGATATTCAAAGTGTACAAAAGGAATTTCAGAAACTTGAAACGGTTAAAGAAACAATCGATAGACTTCGTAGTAGACCTGCGTTTATCCAGTGGAGAGGAGTTGTAGGCTCAGGGAAAGCTTTTGCAGCTAGTGTTGTAACTGAACAGGTTCCGGGACATCATCTATTTATCCTACAAGATAAAGAGGAAGCGGCCTATTTTCTGAATGATTTACAAAGTATTTACGGTGATGATCAACGCATCGTATTTTATCCGTCTTCTTTTAAAATCCCCTATCAATTAGAAAAAACGGACAATGCTAATGTAGTTAGTAGAACGGAGGCACTTGATTTAATTTCTAAGAATCCTAATTCCCTGATAATAACTTATCCAAAAGCACTTTTTGAAAAAGTACCCACTAAACAACGCATCGAAGATAATTCCTTTAAAGTTGAAAGAGGAAGGGATTATGATATTGAATTTTTGAACGAATTTCTGATGGAACAAGGTTTTTCCATTGTTGATTTTGTATATGAACCAGGACAATTTGCGATAAGAGGAGGTATTCTGGATATTTTTTCCTATTCTAATGATCATCCCTATCGATTGGAGTTTTTTGGTGACGAGATAGAATCTATACGATCTTTTGATCCGGTAACACAATTGTCAGTTAAAGAACATGGGTTTTTCCATATTGTACCTCATATCCAAATCTCTTTGAAGAAAGAAGAAAATGGAAGTTTTCTATCCTTCTTAGGGTCAAATACACAAGTTTGGCTCAGTTCATATAAAGAGATTCTTGGTCAATTAGAAAATGAATACAAGAAAGCAGCTGAGATTTTTGATAATTTACCCGATACAGGAGTAAAACATAGCCCTCCCGCCGATTTATTTTTTCACCCAAGTGAATTTGAAAAACAAATTGCCTTATTTTCTCAAGTGGAGTGGGGACCTGATTATACGCATCACGAAGCATATAGAATTGATTTTAATCAGAAAGCACAACCAGCTTTTAATAAGAACTTTGAGATTTTATCTCAAGAGTTGGTATTAAAGAAAAAATCAGCCTTCCATAATTATATATTCTCCAATCAACCTAAACAAATTGAGCGTATTATTGATATTCTTAAAGATATGGGTGAAAAGGCTGAATTTACCCCTATTCATCAGGCGATACATGAAGGATTTGTGGATGAATCGTTGAAGTTAGTTTGCTATACAGATCATCAATTATTTGAACGTTATCATAGATTCCGCTTAAAAGAAGGTTTCAAGCAAGCACAACAAGCTTTAACTCTCAAAGAATTACAGAGTCTCCAAAAAGGTGATTTTGTAACACACATTGATCATGGGGTTGGTCGTTTTAGCGGTTTGGAAACGATTGATGTCAATGGCAAACCACAGGAAGCCATTCGTTTAGTATATAAAGATAATGATGTGTTGTATGTTTCCATCCACTCACTACATCGTATCTCTAAGTTTACTGGTAAAGATGGAACACCGCCAACCATGCATAAATTAGGTTCTCAAACCTGGTCGAAATTAAAGCAAAAAACAAAGAAAAGAATAAAGGAGATTGCCTTTGATTTGATTCAATTGTATGCCAAGCGAAAGAGTCAGCCTGGTTTTGCTTTCTCTCCTGATACTTATTTACAGCATGAGTTAGAAGCTTCCTTTATTTATGAAGATACGCCAGATCAATTAAAAGCAACGGAAGCTGTAAAACGAGATATGGAGAAGGATATTCCAATGGATCGTTTGATTTGTGGTGATGTTGGATTTGGAAAAACAGAAGTTGCTGTACGTGCCGCTTTTAAAGCAGCTACAGATGGGAAACAAGTGGCTGTTTTAGTACCAACTACGATTCTTTCTTTACAACATTACAGAAGTTTTTCAGAACGTTTAAAGGATTTTCCCGTGCGAGTTGATTATGTTAACCGTTTTAAGTCAACTGCTAAAACAACGGAAACACTGAAAGATTTAGCTGATGGCAAAATTGATATCCTGATAGGGACTCACAAAATGGCATCTAATAATGTTAAGTTTAAAAATTTAGGTTTGATCATTATTGATGAAGAGCAGAAATTTGGTGTTTCTGTAAAGGATAAATTAAAAACGTTGAAAGCTACGGTTGATACGTTAACTCTAACAGCTACACCGATTCCACGTACACTTCAGTTCTCCTTAATGGGTGCTCGTGATTTAAGTGTTATTAATACATCTCCTCCTAATCGACAACCAGTACTTACAGAAGTTATTGAATTTAATGAAGAAG
This sequence comes from Brumimicrobium sp., assembly GCA_023957385.1. NCBI lineage: Bacteria > Pseudomonadati > Bacteroidota > Flavobacteriia > Flavobacteriales > Crocinitomicaceae > Brumimicrobium > Brumimicrobium sp. The sequence continues at coordinate 523,806 of JAMLGZ010000001.1, forward strand.
TCATTCGGGATGCTATTTCGTATGAGATAAGTCGTAATGGGCAGGTATATTTTGTCCATAATCGATTAGAAAACATTCAGGAAGTTTCCGGAATGATACAACGTTTGTGTCCAGGAGTTCGCGTTGGCATTGGTCATGGTCAAATGGATGGTGCTAAATTGGAGAAAGTTATGATGGATTTCATCAATCACGAATATGATGTGTTGTTAGCAACTACGATTATTGAATCAGGTATTGACATTGCTAATGCAAATACGATTATCATTAATCATGCGCATAATTTTGGTTTGAGCGATTTACACCAGTTGCGTGGTAGAGTAGGACGATCTAATCGAAAAGGATTTTGTTATCTGATAGCCCCCAGATATAATATGCTAACTTCAGAAGCACAGAAACGTTTAAACGCACTGGTACAATTTTCAGATTTAGGTTCTGGATTTAGTATTGCTATGAAAGATTTAGATATTCGAGGAGCTGGAAACTTATTAGGGGGAGAACAAAGTGGATTTATTGCTGATATAGGTTTCGATATGTACCAAAAAATCCTCAATGAAGCAATCGAAGAGTTAAGGGAGACAGAATTTAAACAACTTTTTGAAGAGAGAGAAACGGATGATTTTCAACAACATACACAAGAATGTGTATTAGAGACTGACTTGGAAATTCGCATTCCAGATGATTATGTAAATAATGTCAATGAACGTTTGTCTCTCTATCAAGATTTAGATAATCTGGATAATCCAAACGATTTAAAAACGTTTAAAAACGGTTTGATTGATCGTTTTGGTCCGCTTCCACAGTCCGTAGAGGATTTATTTTTATCTCTCCAGCTTAGATGGAAGGCTCAAGAGATTGGGTTTGTACGCTTGGTCATTAAATCTCAAAAAATGATTGGGTATTTTAATGAGAATCCAGAACATAGCTATTATCAAGGGCCTAAATTCACTCAAGTATTGAATTATATTCAGCGTAATCCCAAGGGAGTAAAGATGAGTGAAAAAGATAATAGATTACGTCTAATCTACTCAGATGTGAAAGATATTAATGATGCTCTAACACGTTTAAGTGAGGTAATGATGCCTTTATAACAATTAAAAAAGGCTGCTTCAATTGAAACAGCCTTTTGCATTATTGTGGGAATTTTTTAACGAATTCCGTATTTTCTTAAATTTCTATTATCTACCACTTGTGCTCCTTCAATCAATGCATTTTGGAATTGATTTCTCAGGTTAGAAGCATCTTGGCTTTTTAATTGTTCTTTTTCAGCAGAGTAATCTTCTGTAGCAGGAGCATCAGCTGTTGCATCTATTCTAACTACAAACACACCATTCTGACCTTTAACAGGGATAGAAGTTTCACCATCAGCTAATCCAGAGAAAATAACACCAACTAATTCTGGTTCACTACCCACTTGTAAGTTTCTAGCGGAGAAAGTAACACCTTCAGAGATAATGTCAACCCCTAAACTCTCAGCCATTTTCTTCAAATCTTTTCCGAAAGCAACCATATTGTCAATTAAGTATTGTGCTTGTTTTTCTTTACGGACTTGTGTGTTAATTTGATCTTTTACTAAATCAAATGTAGGAACGCCTTCAGTAATAACGCTAGCAACGTATGCCACCATGATTTGATCATGATCACGAATAGGAGAAGAACTGATATTTCCTTCTTTTACACCTTCTTCATACGCTAAGCGTAAAAATTTACCTTCAGCAATTTCACTAAATCCTCCAGCTAATTGAGGGTTATCATCTCTAATTATTTCAAAACGAACACTAGAAGCGTTTAATTTAGCGATAGAATCAAATAGTTGTGCATGTTCTTCTGCATTCTTATTTTTGAATAAGTCATCTAATTGGAAGATAATGCTTGAGGCAATACTATTTGTATTATCTACAGTTATTTTGGATGGTACAATACTCTTTACTATAGAAGCTATAACAGGTCTATTTGTTTCCTCTCTCCCTAACACTTCAATGATATGAATACCATAACTAGTTTTAACACTACCAAGTGTTCCAATAGGTTTTTGAAAAGAGAAATCATTAAACTCAGGAACCATCATTCCTTGTGTAAATTTCTCATATTTACCACCATTGCTAACAGAACCTGGATCTTGACTAAATTCAGTAACCATTTCTTCAAAGTTGTGTTTAGTCTTAATTACTTTGATGATACTATCTGCTTTCTTTTGGGCTGTTTCAACAGCTTCAGGAGTTTGAGCTGTTAATAGAATATGTCTTACAGTAGCTGTCTTTTCGGGAATAAATTTAAGAACTTTGGAAAGTACAGCTCCTTTATTACTGATATAAGGACCTACTAGATCACCTACTTTTGCATTTTCCATCTGAGATGCTATAGTCAAAGGATAGATGTTCCCGTAAGGAACTCCAGAATTCTCTGGGCGTGCCATTGCAGTAGAATCACTTGCAAATACTTTCTCATCACTATATTTTAGTACGAATGCAGAATCTTTATTTGTTTCTTTGAATTTAGGTGCTAACTTGTTTAAGAATTCCACAGCGTTGGCTGTATCAGCATCGCTTGGAAATACATACATAGAGAAGTAAGCAATCTTTCTACTTGCTTTTTGCTTGTAAATCCCTTCTTCTTTATGTTTATTAAAGTAAGCCAGCATTTCTTCTTCTGTAGGATCGCCTATAGCACCATCAGGGATTCTAGCAAAAGCTTGATATACATAGGATACATTCTTTACAGTTTTTGTATTGTAGTATTCTTTCTTTGCTTCTAAGCTTGTAGTATGCACCCCACTAGTTAATAAAGTTGTATATTTTTCTTCTAATCTAACTTGACGAACGTAGTCTAAAATACTTTGATATTGTTTTACCTGATTAGGGTCGTTAGATTCTTGTAAAGAATTTAATGCTTTTCTTAACTCTTCAGGAGCAAATTGACCAGTCACAGAATCAGTAAATTGAGCAGATAAACTAGAAGGAGTATATCCGTTTTCTCCATATAAAATATTGTCTAATTCAAACTCGTCCACAATTAGGCCAAGTTTTTTATATTCGTTATCCATTAACTTTTCGACAACAGAAGTTCTCCAAGCCTGATTTCTCGCATTCATTTCATCTTGACGAGTAAAGGTTGCTTGTTGTCCTGGGTTTTGCATCTGTTTGCTTTGGAAAATATTATTACGAGCATTATTTAAATAATTCTCATATTTTGGTTCATCCATTTTTTCCCCATTTACAGTACCAATTCCATAAACATCTTCTTGTTGTCCAGAACTTTTATTAAAATCTCCAATGATAAAAGCAAGCATAGCAACACCTACTACTATCACTAAAAGCCATGATTTTTCACGTATTTTTCCAATTAATGCCATTTGTATATTTTAATTAAGGGTGCGAATATAATATATAAGAATCAAATTTAAAAAGGATTAGGAGATATTCATTCAGAAAACTATATTTTTCTAATTAATCTTCATCTAGTTTCATCTGTATCAGCTCAATTCTACGCTCACTTACGCTTTTAATCTCTATAGTATATTTACCTAATTTTAGAATATCTCCTTCTGTTGGAATATCTTCTAAATGGTAGAGAATTAAACCTCCTAAGGTTTCATATTCATTAGATTCTTCTAATCCAAAATCATAGGTTTCATTTAAGTAGTCAATATATTGTCGTGCTGAAAATAAGAATGTCCTCTCATCTATGCGTTGTTCTATGAGTTCATCCTTATCGTGTTCATCCTCAATATCTCCAAAAATTTCTTCTACTACGTCCTCAATAGTTACCAAGCCTGAAGTTCCGCCATATTCATCTACTACTACAGCTATATTCCCATGTTGTTTGGCAAATATTTCTAATAAATTTTTAGCTAGGAGCGCTTCTGGAACAAAAGCAATCGGTATCAGAATTTCTTTTACTCTTTCGGGTTTTTTAAAAAGTTCAAAACTGTGAACATATCCGATGATATTGTCAATAGAGTTTCTATAAATCAAGATTTTAGATAATCCGCTTTCAATAAACTTTTGTTGTAGTTCCTCAATAGTACATTCAATATCTAGGGAAACGATATCTGTTCTAGGAATCATGCAATCACGTGCTCGTAATTCGGAGAAATCTAATGCATTCTGTAAAATTTGCATTTCGTTATCCAGTTCACCTCCTCTTTCTTCCATGCGTTCATTTAAATCACGCACATAATAATCTAAATCTACACGTGAAAATTCAGTCACGTCACTTTTCATTTTGATTCCAAAAATGCGGAGTAAGGCATTGCTTAATAGAACCGTAAATAGGGTGAGAGGATAAAGTAAGTAATAAATAAGAGCAGTTGGAAGCACTAATAATCGTAGCATAAAGTTAGGATTAATTTGAAAAAGTGCCTTAGGTAGAAATTCAGATAAAATAAGTATGATTAATGTGGAAATAAAAGTTTGGGTTAGCATAACTAGCGCGTCGTTTCCACCGACTAAAGGTGAAATCCATGACTCTAATAAAAGTGCCATCCAAATACTATATACAACCAATGCGATATTATTTCCTAATAAAAGAGCTGCAATAAATCTGCTATCATCTTTTACAAAACGTGCTAAAATCTTTCCTGAAAGAATACCTTTCTGTTTGTCTAACTCGATTTTTAAACGATTGGCACTTATATAAGCTATTTCGACTCCAGAAAAATAAGCTGATGCTAATAAAGAAATTAAAATGATGCTGAGAATCATGTGAGTGTCTATTCAATAGTTAAAAGTACTAAAAAAAGATTATATCAAATCTTTTCCAATATCTTTTCTGTAATATGCACCTTCAAATTCAATATTTTCTATGGTAATATATGAATTTTCGGTTGCGGTTTCCACATCTTTTCCAAAAGATGTTATTGAAAGGACACGACCTCCACTAGATAAAACCGCAGGTCCATCCGCTACTGTTCCGGCGTGAAAAATCAGACTGGAGGTAGGAACATTTAACCCATAAATAGTTTTACCTTTTTGATACTTTTCGGGATATCCTCCTGAAACCATCATAACCGTTGCGGCTGTTCTTTCATCTATTTCTAGATCTCTTTCAGAAAGTGTTTGTGTGGCAACACCTTCAAATAAATCCATGATATCCGATTTAATACGTGGAATTACCACTTCAGTTTCAGGATCTCCCATACGACAGTTGTATTCAATAACGTATGGCTCTCCTCCAACATTAATAATTCCAATAAAGATGAAACCTTTATAATCTATTTTGTCTGCTTTAAGCCCTTTAATCGTGGGAACAATCACCTGATTATATACTTTATCTAAAAATTTACCTTTTGCAAAAGGAACTGGGGACACGGCGCCCATTCCTCCGGTATTGAGTCCTGTATCATTTTCTCCAATTTTTTTATAATCTTTTGCTTCAGGAAGCACTTTGAATCCTTCTCCATCTGTTAATACAAAACAAGAAACTTCAATGCCTTTTAAAAATTCTTCTATAACAACCTTCTTTCCTGCAACACCAAATTTATCATCCAATAACATTGAAGAAAATTCCTTCTTAGCTTCGTGAATATCGTTTAAAATTAATACTCCTTTTCCAGCAGCTAAACCATCTGCTTTTAGTACGTATGGAGGTTTTAATGAGTCTATGAAAGCAAAACCCTCTTTGATATTTTCTTTGGTAAATGTTTGATGTTTGGCTGTTGGTATGCCATGTCGATTCATGAAGTCTTTTGCAAAATCTTTACTCCCTTCAAGTTGAGCTCCTTCTTTGCTTGGGCCAATAATAGCTATAGAAGATAATTCTGAATCATTTCTAAAGAAATCAACGATCCCTTCGACTAATGGCGCTTCGGGTCCAACAATAACCATGTTAATTTTTCTACTAATCACAGCTTCTTTTACCGCTGTAAAATTACATGGGTCAATGTCTAAATTAAGACCAAAATCACTAGTACCCGCATTGCCTGGTGCGATATATAAATTATCTAATATGCTACTTCTAGCTATTTTCCAAGCAAGAGCATGCTCTCTTCCTCCAGATCCTAATAACAATACGTTCATTATCTTCTTCTAATTTCTCTATTATTTTCTGTTACAAAATTAATATTTAAGACTTGAAAGAAGGGACAGCTTGTTAAAATTTATCAAAAAAATATGTTTATATCTCTTAAAGTGTTTAAATTTACGGCTTGTTTTGCTAAACTTTACCTATACGGTTCTAATTTTTTTACATGAGAAATAGAAAAAACTCCGTAACAAAAAATATAATACGACTTGCTAAAGTTGCTCTTCTTGTGGCTACTATAAGTTTGTTAACTTTTTGTAACTCAACATCCAAGAATATTTCGTCTAATTATCCAGCAGATACATTGAAAATACAAAAGCAAATGCTTTTTGGCTTTGATTTAAATCTATATGATGTTCATTATGATACCGTTAAGAGTGGATGGACATGGAATAATCTTTTTGCCGATTTTGAAATTGGGCAGCACGCTATTAATCAATTGGTTGAAAGATTGAGAGATAATTTATTTGGAATGAAATATATTGTGGCGGGTAAACCATTTGCTGTTTTCAAACCTAAAACCAAAAATAAATCTCCCCTTCTTGTTTATGAAACTGATGCACTTTCATACGTTACTATGCAGTTTGAAGATGATACTGTTAAATTAAATAAAGCATATAGACCTGTAGAACTTGTTGAGAAGACAATTAGTGGGACTATTGCACAGAACTCCAACCTTTCTAACGAGTTAAACAAGCAATTTTCTTCTTATAACATGACAGCAACCATCTCTGAAGCTATTGAAGGTATTTATGGTTGGAGTATCGACTTTTTTAAATTGCAGGTAGGAGATAAGTTTATTACTGTATTTGATGAACAAGTTGTGGATGGTGTACCTTATAAAATTGATAGAATTAAGTATATATGGTTTGAGCATGCAGGAAAAGGATTATATGCTTTCTATTACAATGATTCTATTAATGGTATAACAGGCTATTATGACGAAGCAGGGAATGAGATGAAGAGACCTTTCTTAATGGCTCCCGTACAATACTCGCGCATTAGTTCAGGTTTTTCTGCCAGCCGTTTTCATCCGGTTCAAAAGAGATTTAAAGCACACCTAGGAACGGATTATGCTGCGCCAACTGGAACACCTATTCAAGCAACTGCTGATGGTACTATTGAAAAAGCAGCCAGAAGTGAATACAACGGGATTTTTGTTAAAATAAGACATAATTCAGTATATGAAACGCAATATTTACACATGAGTAAAATTGCAGATGGAATTCGTCCGGGAGTACGTGTGAAACAAGGACAAACTATTGGATATGTTGGACAAACGGGATTAGCTACGGGTCCTCATGTTTGCTATCGATTTTGGAAAAATGGTCAGCAAATAGACCATCGAGCAGAAACCTTCCCAAAATCTGAACCAATGAAAGAATCAGCTAAACCTGCTTATCTTGAATATATTTCTCCATTAAAAGAAAATATAGACAAAGAGATTGTTAAAATAAAGAAGGTAGGTAAACCTGTAGTATAAGCATGAAAGCCTTAATTATTGGTGGAGGTTTATCCGGAATTTGTTTAGCACATCAATTTATTGATAAGCATATTGATTTTAAGATTATTGATGATAATCAAAATTATAGCACCAAGATAGCAGGAGGGATGATTAATCCAATGACTTTCCGAAGAATGATCAAAACTTGGAGGGGAGATGAGTTGATTCCTGTATTAAAAGAAGTTTATACTTCTATTGAAAAACGTATTGGTGAGAAGTTCTTCTTTCCTATTAATATACGCAGAGCTTTTTCTACAGAACACGAGCGTTTGTTGTGGGAAGGTTGTACAGATGATGAGGCTTATAGTGCGTATGTGAATCCGATAGAAAAACCCGAAAATACGCCGGCATACTATCATAACCCGTTTGGGAATGCCATTGTAAATAGCCCGGGATATATAGAAGCAGAGATCTTTATGGATGCTAATCATCGCTATTTTATGGCACACCATTTATTACGTTATGAAAAAGTAAATTATGCAGATATTGATGCAGAAAATCTTTCTTATAAAGGTGAAAAATATACGCATATAATTTTTGCAGAAGGAGCTCGTGCTGAAAAGAACCCATTCTTTAATTATCTACCCTTTAAGAATGCAAAAGGAGAAATATTGACTATAGGGCCCAATATCTTTCGTAAAGATGAGATCTTAAATAGAAAATGCTTTCTTCTACCCACACAGACCGAAAACTATCGTTTAGGTTCTACTTATACATGGGGAACATCCGACCCTTCTATCACTCAAGAAGCAAAGGATGAGATTTTAGAAAATTATAAAGATTTATGTACTGTACCTATAACAGTAATTGACCATAAGGCTGGGATTCGACCAGTAGCTTCAGATAGAAGACCTTTTATTGGCGAACATCCTACAAAAAAAGGTTTATATATATTTAATGCCATGGGAGCTAAAGGTTTTATGATTGCACCTTATTTTTCAATCCATTTTGTTAAATATCTATTGGGTGAAACGCAATTAGATAAAGAAGTGAATATCTTCCGCTATTCTGAGAATTATTTTACTCAAAATGCTGAGTAGGCATCTTCAATGTCATTTTTGTATCATCTGGAAATAAAACTTTCATTTTCTATTAAAATCTAACTTTTGCTCCGTATCTTTGTTGCTTAAATTATTAAAAATTAAGAAATATGTATCCTCCAGAATTAACTACTCCGATGAAAGATGAACTTACATCTATTGGATTTAAAGATTTAACAACACCAGAGGCAGTTGATAATATCATAAATAACACAAAAGGAACACTTCTATTAGTGGTGAATAGTGTTTGTGGATGTGCTGCCGGAAATATGAGACCAGGTGTAATTTTTTCTCTTGATGGAGATGTAAAACCAACTGCTTTGGGAACTGTATTTGCAGGAGTTGATAATGAAGCTACACAACGTGCTAGAAGTTATTTCCTACCTTATCCTCCTTCCTCTCCTTCTATTGCCTTATTTAAAGATGGAAGATTGGTTCACTTCTTAGAACGCCATCATTTAGAAGGAAATACTGCTCATGCGATTGCTGCTAACTTAAAAGAAGCATATAAAGAATTTGCATAAATTGTGAAGAAATAACATATAAAAAAAATAGGCTGTCAAATCTGACAGCCTATTTTTTATGTTACGTATAAATTCTTCTAAATACCATTAAGGCTATATTTTTTTCCGGGTAAGGATAATACCAAGCCCTTTAATTCAAGTCCTAATAGTAATGAACTCAGGAGATTTACTGGTTTTTGTAAACGAAGAGCGATACTATCAAGAGAAATAGCTTCAAATTCTTGGATGGTGCTTACCACCAACTTTTCATCTCCATTCAAGCCTTCAAATAAATTTGTTTGGATAGTATTTTTTGTGGTATTTCCTTCTTCCCAACCCATTATTTCAATTAAATCTTTGCCACAAGTAATGATTTGTGCTTTATTTTGAGCAATTAATTGATTACACCCTTTTGAAAATCTTTGAAAAACATTGCCAGGGTACGCAAATACGTCTCTATTATAATCATTTGCTAAATTAGCGGTTATGAGTGAACCTCCTTTTATATCACTTTCTATTACAATGGTAGCATCTGCCATTCCTGCCACAATTCTATTTCGTTGTGGGAAATTCTCTTTATCAGGATTGGTGCCATTCGGAAATTCAGTAAGTAGCCCACAACCTTGTGTGTTTAGCATTTTGCTTGCTAATTTCCGATGACTACTTGGATAAAGTCTATCTAGTCCATGTCCTAAAACTCCAATGGTTGGAATTCCGACTTCCAGACATTTTTGATGAACATATCCATCTACCCCCAAAGCTAAACCCGAAATTATTTGAATATTACAATCAGCAATGGCATAAATTAATTCATTAATTATTTGTTTTCCATAGCTTGTCATATTTCTTGTGCCAACGATAGCAATGGTGTATTTGTAATTCAAGTCTATATCTCCTTTATGATAAAGTAGCATAGGTGCGTCCATACATTCTTTTAAGCGCTTAGGATATCTTTTTTCTGTATAAAAGGTAGTATCCAAATCATTCTTTTCTACAAACTGAACAATTTCTGCAGCTTTCTGTAAAGCACCTTCTCTGTTTAGCATTCGGTATCGTTCCTTTGCAAAACCTGGAATGGATGTTCGTAAATTAAGTTTTGAATTAAATATGTCTTCTACGTTGCCTACATAGGCTAATAAGGCTTTTGCTTTCACTGCACCTACTCCTTCTAATAGAGTTAATGCAACTTGATAATTCAGATAGTTGTTTTTCAAAATAATTATTTTAATTTAGGCCTCTCTAAGTTATATATTAATGTGCGAAATATGAAACTTTTTTTAATAATTTTTACAATATTAAGCTTAAACGCATACAGTCAAGAGATTAAAGGTAGTGTTACTGACACGGGTGGAGAACCGCTTATTGGAGTATTAATAAATACAGATCAAGGTGTTAAATCTCGAACGGATGTGGAAGGGAATTTTACGATAACAATCAATCAATTTCCAGTTTCTCTAACCTTAAGTATGTATGACTTTAAAGATAAAGTTGTTAAATTGGATACTTATCCACAAGAGAGTATTAAGATTAAAATGGAACCAACTACCCAAGAACTTGAAGGTGTAGTAGTTTCTGCCTCCAGAAGAAAGCAAAATATAGAGGATGTTACTGTTTCTATTGAAATTATCAAATCTGATTATATTACCAACAAGGGAATTACAAACATTGAAAAAGCAATTGATTTAGCGCCGGGTGCTTATACAATGGATGGACAAGTGAGTATTCGTGGGGGTAGTGGTTTTGCTTATGGAGCAGGTAGCCGTGTAATGGTTGTTTGGAATGATTTGCCAATGTTATCCGCAGACGCAGGTGATGCCAAGTTTGAATCGATTCCTATGGAAAATTTAGATCAGATCGAGATTCTAAAAGGAGCATCTTCTGTATTATATGGTAGTGGTGCCCTTAATGGTATCGTTTCACTAAGAAGTAAAGAACCTACCAAAGAAGGAGAAACAAAAATCAACTATCAAATAGGTGTGTTTGATAAAGCACCGCGAGAAGGATTGCGCTGGACTAAAAAGTCTCTTTTTGATAACCAATTGAGTATATACAATGGCCAGATGTTTAAAAAATTTGGATATACTGTTTCTGCTTATGCATTCCGTAGTGATGGATATAGGAAGGGTACTGAGCGCGACCGTTTACGATTTAGTGGTAGCTTCTTATACAAACCTGAGCGAACAAAGCGTTTAAAATTAGGTTTAGATTATTCATTCTCTATGGAACGAAAAGGAGAATTTCTTATCTGGGAAAGTGCCGAATATGGATATACACCTAGTGGAGGAATGGGAGACCCTTATGCGCCTGGTTCTACTTTGTCTTATATTGAGGCTTTACGAATACGTATAGATCCATATGCTGTGTTTTATGATAAACAAAATAACAAACATAGCTTAATGACACGTTATTATAATACCACAAATAAATCCCTTGGTGGATATGACGCTACTGCTAATACAATCTATGCAGATTATAAGTTTGAAAGAAGAATGCGTGGAGAATGGGTCTTAACGGTAGGTGCTACTGGAAAATGGGACCAGATCGTTTCTCAATTATATGGAAATCATACTTCCCAAAACTATGCTATGTATGGACAAATTGAAAAAACCTTTTGGGAAAAATTAAGTTTAATTGCCGGTTTTAGAGGAGAGTTTTATCAAGTAAACAACAATATACCTGATTCTAGAATTTATCTCTCCAAAACTGATTCTACCAAAACCTTTCCGATTCGACCTATCTTCAGAGTTGGTGCAAATTATAAAGTATTACCTTTCACGAATATTAGAGCTTCCTTCGGACAAGCATATAGATTCCCTTCTATTGCTGAACGCTATGCCTCAACTTCTGTGGGTATGTTAAATATCTTTCCGAATGAAAATTTACAATCGGAAAGCGGATGGTCTGCCGAACTAGGTGTAAAGCAAGGATTTAGAATCAAAGACTTCAAAGGATTCATAGATGTATCAGGATTTATTAATGAATACAAAAATATGATGGAATTTACTTTTGGATTCTATATTCCAGATAGTATTCCACCAAGTTTTAATCCTAATCTACCTGGTTATGTTGGGAATTGGTATGGTTTCCGTGCTGAAAATGCTGAGCATGCGCGTATTGTTGGAGCAGAATTATCAGTTAGTGGTACAGGAAGTATAGGCCCACTTGAGATTACAACTCTTTTAGGTTATACCTATATGCACCCAATTGTCCTTAATCCAGATTCATCCTATATTTATGGTACTGAAAATTTAGGAGCTGTAAACGGTGGATTATCTAATCCAGAGTCTAATATGTTAAAGTATAGATTCAGCCACATGGCAAAAGCAGATATTCAATTTAAATTATACAATGTTTTCGTAGGGTTCTCTGGTCGCTATAATAGTTTTATGGTAAATATTGACAAATCTTTCGAGAGTGGTGTTGAAGTTGTGCTAATTGGTAATCAACAAGTACTTCCTGGACTTAAAGAATATCGTGAAAAACACAATAAAGGTGACTTCGTTTTAGACTTACGCCTTGGATATGATTTTGGTAAAAAATATCAATTGAGTTTCCTTATCAATAATGTGCTTAATAATGAATATACAACTAGACCTGGTGATATTCAACCTCCTCGTCAGTTTATGCTAAGATTCCAAGCAAATATTTAATATGAAGAAACTCGCTATCATACCTGCTCGTTATAGCTCTTCCCGCTTTCCTGGGAAACCGTTAATTGACTTGCAGGGGAAAACAATGATACAGCGAGTTTATGAAGGAGTAAAACATTCAAATTTATTTGATGAGGTTGTTGTAGCTACAGATGATGAGAGAATATTTTCTCACGTTGAGTCAATCGGAGGGAAGGTAATCTTAACAAAAGAGACCCATAATAGCGGAACAGAAAGATGCGGGGAAGTCATAGAAACATATAAAGATTATGATATTGTCGTAAATATTCAGGGAGATGAGCCGTTAGTGAATACAGAACAAATACGTATCTTATTAGAAACCTTTCAAGATACTGACGTCCATATTGCTTCCCTCGGCTCACCAAATATTACAAAGGAAGATATAGATAATCCGAATAGGATTAAGATAGTTTTGAATTATCAATCGGATGCCATTTATTTCTCGAGGAGTCCCATTCCGTATGAACGTAACAAGGAAAATTATCCTTACCTCAAGCATATAGGTCTTTATGGTTTTCGTACAGAAACGCTCAAAAAATTGATTCGATTGACGCCAACTGAATTAGAGGAAACAGAAAGTCTAGAGCAACTAAGATGGTTGTATTATGGATTTCCGATACGTATTGCTCTAACTACAATAGAAACTCCGAATATTGACACACCTGAGGATGTTGAAACTGTTTTGACTATTTTACGTAAAGAATAGTAAGTTATTCAACTAAAATTAATTTGTATATTTGTTGTATGAAACATTTGGAAAATTGTATTGGCACTTTACTTTTACGCAATAACTGCGTGATTATTCCTTCTTTTGGAGGGTTTGTTGCTAATTATGTTTCCGCACGAATTGATGAAGTAAATGGCTGCATTTATCCGCCTCGCAAAGCAATTAGTTTTAATAAAAGTCTGATTAATAATGATGGATTGATTATTTCCTATTTAGCACAAGAGGAGGGTATTTTGTATGAAGAGGCAGAAAAAATAGTTAATTCGGAAATTCAAGAAATGAAGATGACACTCCAACAAGAGCAGCGTGTTAACTTTGCAAATGTTGGATATTTATATGTGAATTCTGCTGGAAAAATTGCTTTTGAACAAGACAGATTCTATAATCTTTTACTCTCTTCCTTCGGATTGGGAAATGTACACTTCGTAGAAGAGATAGAAGAAAAAGTAATTACACTTACACCTCAACAAAATTTAGTAGAGGAAACTATTGTTGAGATAGCGAATAAACAAGAAGATATTGAGATTACATTTGGAAAAGCTCAAGCTATCAAAGTGCTTACTCCTACTAAGGATATTGTACACCCTGCCGCTGAGAAACAAATATCTTCTGGTAAACAATTGATAGGTAAGATTGTACGTTATGCTGCAGTTGCTGCTTTAGTTCCTGTTATCTTTTATAGTTTATGGATACCTATCCAAACTGACGTCTTACAATCCAGAGTGCTTTTTTCTACTGATTTTAACCCGTTTAAAACTGTTAATACCCAACAATACGACATTCACCAAAGTCAGAACCCAATTACTAAAAGTGAGGTTTTAAGAGCTTCTAGTTTTGATCAGATCGTTAAGAACTTATCCTCTCCTACGGCTAATTTTAATTATCCGATTGATGATGACTTCTTTGTACATGTAAAACGTGAAGAAACAACTTCTCAGCAAAAAAAAACTGAAAATGTTCAGGTAACTTCATCTCAAATTTCCAACAAGAAAAATGGATATCATATCATAGCAGGATGTTTTAGTAACCCAAATAATGCTCAGGGTTTGATCTCTCAACTAAAGGAGATGGGCTTTGAAGCGTATGAAGTAGATGTGATGGGTGGATTACATCGTGTTTCTGCCGCTTTTCTCGAAAACCAGAGTGAAGTACAAGATTTACGTAGCAAATTAACTCAGGCTGATATTTCTACCTGGGTACTCAAGAAATAACCCAAATAATTATAGATTATGAAGAAAATATGTATCATACTTGGAGTTCTTATTCTAAGTACTTATGGCACTATTGCTCAAACAACAACCAATATTCAAGGTTCAAATTACGCATTCACGAAAGTAGCCTCCATGGAAGCTTCTCCTGTTGTTTCTCAAGGAAATACGGGAACTTGCTGGAGTTTCTCAGCACTCTCTTTCTTTGAATCTGAAATGATGCGTAAAGGATTTAAAAATACGCCTATTCTATCCCAAATGTATATTGCTCGAAAAGCCTATGAAGGTAAGGCCGATTATTACATACAAATGGATGGAAAAGCTAATTTCTCACAAGGTGGTGCATTTCATGATATTCCCTTTGTTTTTAGAAATTATGGAATTGTTCCTAATAGTGTTTATTCAGGGTTAAACTATGGTTTGGAAACCCACAATCATCAAGAATTGTTTAGTGCAATTGAAGGGTATATGAATGGAGTATTAAGTTATGTAAATAACAAAGGGAATAAACCTTTATCTAAGCAGTGGAAGGTTGGATTAAACGGTATCTTGGATGCTTATCTTGGAAAAGATCCAGAAAGATTCACGTATGAAGGGAAAGAATATACACCCAAATCTTTTGCAGAATATACTAAACTAAACATGGATGATTATGTTTCTATTACTTCATTTCAGAATATGCCTGTATATGAAAAAGGATTTTTACGCATACAAGATAACTGGGAATGGGGTTCTGTTTATAATGTAACATTAGATGATTTAGTTAAAATCACAGAGGAAGCCCTAAAGAATGGATATACTGTAGCTTGGGGCGCAGATGTTTCCGAGAAAGGGTTCAACTTTAGAAAAGGTTTGGCTATTGTACCGGAAGATGAAAGTACTATTCAAGTAGCAGGAAAGGATAATCGCAACTATTCAGATGCAGGTGCTGATAAAAACTCTGATGCATTTATGACTCCAGTGAAAGAATTAACTATTACTCCAGAATTAAGACAAGAAGCTTATGATAATAAAACAACCACTGATGATCATGGTATGCATATCACAGGATTATTCCAAGAAGCTAACGGCACGTATTTTTTCTTAGTGAAAAATTCATGGGGGACAAGTAATTATCCGGAAGGATACTTATATGTATCAGAAAATTATTTCAAATATAAAACCATCAATATCTATTTACATAAAGACGCTGTGCCAAAGGATATTGCTAAGAAACTAAACCTGAAATAAGCATGGCTAAAAGAATCGTTTTTGCAGGAATAGGATTAGCTGTTGTAATTGTCTTTTTAGCGTGTGGTAGTTCAAAAGAAACAGCAGGTGTTCACGTAAAACAAATTAGTTATAAGAACTTTGAAGACTTTCAAGATAAACCTTTCATGTTCTATAATGTAGAGAATCTATTTGATACTATTAATGATCCTGCCAAAAATGATGATGAATTTACACCCCAAGGCGCTAATTTATGGAATTCTAAACGGTATTACGATAAATTAGAAAAACTAGCGTCTGTGCTTACTTTTCCCTCTAAAAATAACCCTGTATTTGTTGGGTTTGCGGAGGTAGAAACAAAAGCTGTTGTAGAAGATTTAATGAAAACAGGTAGATTAAAATCTTCTCCCTATAAAGTTGTTCATTTTGAATCACCGGATGAACGTGGTATTGATGTAGCTTTTGCATATAATTCTGCATGTTTTAAAGTAGAATATCAAGAAGGAATCCGCTATGTATTAAAAGGAGAACCTGGTTTTAAAACACGGAATATTCTATATGTAAAAGGAGGATTTAAAGATAGTACCATCGTACATATCTTTGTAAATCATTGGCCTTCTAGAAGAGGGGGAGAGGAACAAAGTGAATATCGAAGAATTGCTGCTGCTCAACTTCTGAAAAGAAAAACGGATTCTATTCTTGCTATAGAAAAAGATGCTCGCATTTTTATTATGGGAGATTTTAATGATTATCCTACAAACCGCTCTATTATAGAGGTGTTGGATGCTGGGATGCCTGATGGAAAACAGAGTTTTGTGAATCTCATGCTAATTCCTCATAAAAATGGTATAGGTAGCTATAACTACAAAGGATATTGGGGTATGTTGGATCAATTTATTGTAACACCTAATTTTATAAACACTACCCAAGGCTTGGCTATTAAAGGAAATACGATGTTTCTGGTGGATGATGACCGTTTTATGCATTTTAATGACAATGGCAAATTTCCAAGTAAAACTTATGGCGGACATAAATATTATGGCGGTTATTCAGATCATTTGTCAGTTTACGGTTATTTTGAGAAAAGATAAAAATGGGAAATATATTTAATGCAATAACGCTTATTGTAATCTTTATAGGAGGTGGTTTGGGAAGCGTTTTACGTTACATAGGTTCTATCTTGGGAAGTAAATTATTTCCTACTACAAATTTTCCGGTGGGTACTTTATGCGTGAACCTTATAGGCTGTCTCTTAATAGGGTATTTTACGAGTATTTTCTTAAAAGAAGAAGACTTACGTTTACGTTATTTCTTTATTACAGGATTTTGTGGTGGTTTTACTACATTTTCTACTTTCTCCATGGAAAATTACCAACTTTACCTCCATGGGAATTACGGTTATTTAGCCTTGTATATTACACTGAGTATTCTGATAGGAATTGGTGCGGTATTTTTAGGGTTGTATCTCGGAAAAGGTATGTTTAATGTATAGAAAGCGTTTTATATACGTTTATATACCGATTAACACCTTTTTTCAAGCTAAAATATTCTTCTGCACTTTGTCGTATCTGCTCGGCTTCAAATGTAGCCTTTGATATTTCTCTTATTTGCTGAAAGATGTCTGGTCTTTTGAAAGTATCTACTATAAAACCCACTTTAAATTGTTGGATGAGATAACTCGTGTCTCCCATGTCTCGGTTGCTAATGATAGGAATCCCCATAGCAAGCATTTCTCCTAACTTAGTAGGAGAACTTGCAATTTTTGAATATTTTGGTTTTATAAAACATATTCCATAATCCGCTGCATGAGCATATATAGAAATATCCACCCTTTGAGCAAATTGAATAATGAAATCTTCTTCCTTCAATTCTAACGCAACAGCTTCATTTAAAATTTCTTCTTTACGATGTGGGGTGAGAAATAAGAACTTTGCGTCTGGATTATGAACTTTTAAGGCTTTAAAGAAGCGCAACATCTCAGGAAGCATATACCAAGTACCGAGGGAACCGATATACAATAAAACGAATTGATCTTTTCTCAATCCTAAATTGAGTTTAGCTTGTGCTTTGGTTTCTATAGTATTCAGTTCAAACACATCAAAATCAGCAGTACATGGGATTACTTCAATCTTATCTTTGGTAAGTTCGGTTATGTTCCATTTCAGCATTTCTTCCCTACCAGCGTATGTTAGGGAAATGATTTTATCGGCTTCTTGTAAAAATTGTTTTTCTTTCTTCTTAAAAAAGTTATATACTTTCTTGAAGATGGATTGCTGCATATCCCAAATCTCTCCGTCAACACGTTCATCTGCCCAAAAACCGCGCATATCAAATATAAATTTGATTTTCTTTTTACGTTTAAATCGAAGTCCTACCAATGCGGTAATATAACTTCTGCAATGAATGATTCCAAAATGTTTTTTACGGTATATACTTCTTGCCTTGCAATACATCTTGGATAAATCAAAGAGTGTCGATAAGATAGGTGGTTTTCTTGTATAAAATAGAGGATGCCAATCTATTTGATAATTATTACAAATGTTTTGGATAATTGCTTTGTGCTTGTGATAAAGCTCTTTTTTTTCACATGAGATGAGCGAAATCTGATATCCCTCCTTGCTGAGTCCGGCTAAATATGGTAATACTTGACTCTGACCCAAAGGGTCTGTCATGCCATCATAAGAAAGATATAAAACTTGATTCTTGTTCACCTTTTTCATGGAGACAAATGTAGTAGATTTTATGTTTGATTCCCTTATTAAAGAATCTATTCATCTTCTCCGTAAAGTAATTGCACAAAATCTTCTTTATCCAAAGCTCCAAAATAATCTTGGATATTTACATCTTTCAAAGCGGCTTGGATAGAGAATTTATCGTAAGGAACTCCTTTTAATTTTTCATTCAATTGTTCCACCGGATATTGACCAAAAAAGTCTCCAAATATATGTAGAGTTTCGATTCTACCTTTCTCAACAAAAATTCGTGCGTCAATAATCCCGACAGGATAGCGTTTAGTTCTTTGGATATTGAATTTTGGAGATCTACCATAATTCCAATCCCATGTATCGTATTTGGAATCACGTAATGCGTAAACACCGTTCCATTCTTCTGCTGTTAAGTGATATTTCTCAAAATTAGGTTCACCTTCAAATAAACCTTGAAGTAACATCTCCCTAAATTCATCCATCGTAAGTCGTTTTTTAAGAAAATCATTGATGTTAGCCACACGGCTTCGCACAGACTTATGACCTTTAGATTCCAATTTACTGATTTTCACTTGAAGTGCATTATTGACCTCATCCAAGTCAGAATCAAGTAACAAAGTACCATGACTAATCATACGCCTACTGTTAGAAAATTGTGCTGTTCCCGATATCTTTTTTCCTTCGATTAAAATATCATTTCTACCAATCAGCTCAGCATCTAAACCTAAATTTGTTAAGGCGTCAATGACTGGTTTTGTAAACTGTTTGAAATTATGTAGTTTTTTGATGTCGTGATTAGTAATGAAACTAAAATTCAGATTACCCAAATCATGATAAACAGCACCTCCACCACTAATTCTTCTCACCACATAAATATTGTTATCCTCAATGTATTTCTGGTTCACTTCTTCAATAGTCACTTGATTTTTTCCAATTATAATAGAGGGTTGATTGATATAAAACAAGAGGTAATCGTTTTGTGCAGGAAAATTTCTCGCTACATATTCTTCCAAAGCTAAGTTGATACGAGGATCGTTACATCCTTCATTTTCAATAAAAATCATATATTCTTATTTTAACTTACAAAGTAATAGTTGTTTTTGATTAGAACAAAGAAAAAAGGGACTTCTGTCAAATTATTACATATTCACTCCAATCTCTGCAGAAAACGCGAAGCACAAAAAGAAAATACGCTAAGTAGGTAAACTTAGTGTATTTTGCGGTTAACTTTATCTCATAATCAGAATCTATAAATTACATCTCATTTTAACTTATCCTACCAGAAATACAAATTATTGTTAAAATTTGTCGAATTGAAATAAAATTTGTAACTTCCAACTCGGTTAATCACTAAAAAAACTGGTTTCATCCTCGTATAATGGTCATACGGCTATTGTCTTTGATTATCAGTTCTAGATTGATTAATTTCGTGTTCATTATTTTTAAACATATCGAAAGAGATTAAAATTTTAACTATGCCTGTGACAGAAGTTTCTGAACTAAATCAGTCTTTACGTAAATATTTTGGGTATGACCATTTTCGTGGAGATCAGGAAGACATTATAAAAAGTGTTTTAGATCGTAAAAATACTTTTGTAATTATGCCCACCGGTGGCGGTAAGTCGATGTGCTACCAATTACCGGCTCTTATCTCGGAAGGTACAGCAATAATTGTGTCTCCACTTATCGCTTTGATGAAAAATCAAGTAGATGCTATTCGCAATGTGAGTGATAGCGATGCAATTGCACACGTACTCAATAGCTCTCTTACAAAAACTGAAATTAAGCAAGTGAAGGAAGATATCACTTCAGGAAAGACAAAACTCTTATATGTAGCTCCAGAATCACTTACCAAGCAGGCCAATATTGATTTTTTTACTTCTGTAAAGATTTCTTTCTTTGCTATTGATGAAGCACACTGTATTTCTGAATGGGGCCATGATTTTAGACCGGAATATCGTCGTTTACGTGAAATATTTGAAGCAATTTCGGATGTTCCTATCATCGCACTTACAGCAACTGCAACCCCAAAGGTTCAGCAAGATATTCAGAAAAACTTGAATATGCAGGATGCACAAGTCTTTAAAGCTTCTTTTAATCGCCCGAATCTGTATTATGAAGTACGCCCTAAAAAAGACATAGAAAAAGAAATTATTCGTTATATCCGCAACCATAAAGGTCAATCCGGTATCATTTATTGTTTATCTCGTAAGAAAGTGGAACAACTTTCAGAAGTTTTACGTGTAAACGGTATCAATGCACTAGGATATCATGCGGGAATGGATGCTAATACAAGAGCTATGCATCAAGATATGTTTTTGATGGAAGAAGCTGATGTGATTGTTGCAACTATTGCTTTTGGAATGGGAATCGATAAACCAGATGTACGTTATGTTATCCATTATGATATTCCAAAGTCTTTAGAGAGTTATTACCAAGAAACAGGTCGTGCGGGAAGAGATGGAGGTGTAGGTGAATGCATTGCTTTCTATTCATACAAAGATGTAGAAAAATTGGAAAAGTTCCTACAAGGAAAACCTGTTGCTGAGCAGGAAATTGGTCGTCAATTATTATTTGAAATTGTCTCCTATGCAGAAACTTCTATTTGCCGTAGGAAATATTTGCTTCATTATTTTGGTGAAGAATACGATGAGCATCAATGTACAGAGATGTGCGACAATTGTAAGACTCCAAAAGAAAGAACAGAAGGAAAAGAAGATGTGCTGAAACTTCTACACTCAGTTTCTGAATTGAAAGAAACGCAGCGCTCGGATTATATCTGTAACTTTCTGCATGGAGATCTTACTACAGAAATTGAATCATATAAACATGATCAATTGCCTCATTTTGCCTCTGGAACTGATAAAGAGAAAACCCATTGGAACGCCGTTGTAAGACAAACTCTTGTAGGAGGACTTATTTCTAAAGACATTGAATCTTATGGAATCTTGAAATTAACGGAGGCTGGTGCAGCATTCATGAAAAATCCGAAATCATTTACCTTAATTAAGGAACATGATTATTCTGCCAGCGAAGATGATGAGGATGTAGTGGTGTCTTCAGATATTAAAGATGCTTTTGATGAACCTCTATACCAAGCTTTACTCGATTTGAGAAAGCAATTATCTAAAGAAAAAAATATTCCACCTTTCGTTATTTTTCAAGAGGCTAGCCTGAAAGATATGTGTTTCCAATATCCTATCACAGAAGAAGAAATGACTAATATTCAGGGGGTAGGACAAGGGAAGGCAAAGAGGTATGGAGCCCCTTTTATAGCGCTTATCCAAGAATATGTTGAAGAGAATGAGATTGAAAGACCGCAAGATTTAGTGGTAAAGTCGCTGGTAAACAAATCAGGATTGAAAGTAAAACTAATTCAGAATATTGATAGAAAATTGCCATTGGAGGATATCGGAGCTTCACAAGGGAAAACACTTCAAGAAGTTATAGATGAGATAGAAGGTATTGTAAATTCGGGTACGCGGATCAATATCAATTATTATATTGATGAAATTCTAGATGAAGATACCCAAGACGAGATTTACGATTATTTCGCAGAAGCTGAAACAGATTCGATAGAAGATGCTTACAACGAATTTGACGGAGAATATTCGGAAGAAGAATTGCGATTGATGCGTATTAAGTTTATGTCAGAAATGGCTAATTAATCAAATATCCTTTTAGGTATGCAATTCTACTACCTGTTAGAGATGCAATATCTCGGATTTCGTTTTCATGGCTGGCAAACACAGCCAAATGTTAAAACTGTACAAGAAACTATCTTGAAAACACTACGTCATGTGTTGCCAGATATAAAGTCAAAGATTATTGCTTCGGGCAGAACTGATGCAAAAGTATCTGTAGAGCATACTTACATTGAACTTTTCACAGACCAAGAGATGGAAGATTTGGAAGCATTTCTGCCATTGCTTAATAAAAATCTTCCTGCTGATATCAGAGCCCTTTCCATCCAACCAACGGATGCAAATTTTAATATTATCCTTGCACCTAAAATAAAGGAATATCATTATTTTTTTGCTTTTGGAGAGAAATTCCACCCTTTTTGTGCGCCTTATATGTGCAACATTATGGATAATCTAGACATAGAACTCATGAAAGATGCAGCTAAAGCCTTTGAGGGAGAAAAGGATTTTTTCTCATACGCCTTTCGCCCCACTTCAACCACAAATACAAGGGGAGAAGTAATCTCATGTGAAATTGTAGAAAACAATTTTTTTACGGCCTCCTTCTTTCCAAAGAAAAGTTATGTTATGAAAGTAAAAGGTAAAGGATTTAAACGCAATCAGATTCGCTTGATGATGGGGATGTTATTTGACCTCGGGAGAGGAAATACCATGTGGGATGATTTCCAAAAAACTTTAGATGGTTCAAACAAGATTACATTAATTAACATCGCGCCTGCTTCCGGTTTACAATTATTTAAGGTCAATCTCTAAAACATTTTTATCTTCGTTGTCGTGGAGATATTATCAAATATGCATCAAGGCATACAGCAAACCTCAGGAATAGAATGGGTTGCTGTACTTTTAAATCTATTGTATGTACTTCTCATTGCTAAAAAAATACGCTGGGGCTGGTGGAGTGCCTTTGTCAGTAGTATTCTTTTCACATATCTGTGTATTTCTACACAATTATATATCGAGTCGGCTCTTCAACTCTTTTACGTGGCTATGGCTTTGTATGGATGGTTTATTTGGAATGAAAACTCGCGAGAAGAACGTCTTATCCGAAAATGGTCTATCCAATCCCATGTTCTGAATATTGCAATAAGCAGTTTTGTAACATTATTACTAGGATATATAATGTCAAAATTCACTGATCAAGCAAGTCCTTATTTGGATGCTTTTACGACAGTTTTTAGCTTAACAGCAACTTTTATGGCAGCAAAACGGGTACTCGAAAACTGGTTATATTGGATAGTAATTGATACAGCAGCTATTTTCTTGTATGCCGGACGTGAACTTTATCTTGCAAGTTTGCAATATCTCATCTTCACAATTATTGCTATTTTTGCCTACCTATCTTGGGTAAAAATGTATCAAAAACAAGTGGTGTGAAAATCGTGTTTACAGGTCCTGAAAGTTCAGGAAAAACTCAGTTATCTCAAGCAATTGCAAAACAATTTAATGCGCAATGGTTCCCTGAATACGCTCGGGAATATCTTCTAGCAAGAGGTGGGAAATATGATGTAGATGATATAGAAAAAATAGCGGTAGAACAAGATGACTTAAGAAGGTCTAATGAAGAATCTGGATTAAAAGTGTATGACACAGAAAATATCGTTTTTTATATTTGGTCTCAGTTTAAATATCAACGCAGCTCTGAAACAATTGTAAAATTAATGACGGAACAGCAATTTGATTATTATTTTTTGTGTGACCCTACGGATATTCCATGGGAAGACGATCCACTTAGAGAACACCCCAACCAACGAGAAGAGCTATTTACACTGTATTTGGACCAATTACGCCTTCTAAATGTACCATTTACTATTTTATCGGGCAACTTCAAAGAAAGAATGGATGTGGTTATAAAAGTTGTAGAAGGAATTTTGAAATAATCTGTAAGTTTTTGTTTTTTTAGCTACCTTTGCTTATATGAAAAAATGGGTTCCATATATTATTCTACTTATTCTATTTATTTTCTTATTTACAGGAAATATAGATGCGCAATGCTCACAATGTAAATTGATGGCGGAACAAGCAGGAGAACATCTAGACGATAGTATTTTAGATAAAAAGAATGGGAACAATATCAATTCAGCAATATTATATATTATGGTAGCTCCTTATCTCTTAATGGGAGTTTTAGCACTTGTTTTTAGAAAGCGAATTAAAACCTATTTTGTAGATAGAAAAAAGGCATCAACACCAGAAAATTAAGATAGTTTTATTTTAAAGCTAATAAGCGTTCACGGATATTTTCGAGACGTTGAATAATGATTTTACGTTCAATGTCTTCCATACTTTCAGCAGGGGTATTGCTAGCTTCGCCCTGACGTAGAGCTTTTTTAGCACCTTCTAAAGTATATCCTTCCTTTTTCACTAATTCATAGATGTGTTGAATCTCCATGATGCTTTTAGGGGAGAAAAGTCGATTCCCCTTTTTATTTTTCTTAGGCTTGATGCTTGGAAATTCATTTTCCCAAAAACGTATTAAGGAAGTGTTAACATTAAACATATTAGCCACTTCTCCGATGGTATAATACAATTTGGTAAGCTCAGCTTCTTGAATCATTGCTTCAATTTAACATAGCTAAAGTAGTGAAAATTATTGAACATACACCTTTTAGAGAAAAAATATTGGAAGTTAACCTCAGAGATTGTTTGATTTTTATGGAAAAACTCCGTTTCTTTTACATTAGAGTATCATCTTAAGACATGGATAAACCCATGCTTTTCCTTTCCATCATATTCTATAATATATGGATAAACACCTTCATTTAGTTTAACTCCTTTTAATGTCTTTCCTGTAAAATTAGGCCCGTTATTTTTAGTTTCAAACACTACATTTCCCCATCGATTAATAATGGTTACTTTGTATTCAATACATTTCCCAAAGATTTTATAGAAATCTATTTCATCATTAGTACCATCGTTGTTGGCTGTAATTACGTTTGGAATGAGCTCTTCAAAATTCTTAGGATATGCTTGATTAGCTATAATCTGGATAGCAGTAAAAGAAGATGTACAAGCCCCATTGTCGGCATTTACATATATGGTTGTTATATTTTGATTCACACCAATATTCCAGTCATTTCCGGTGTGCATTATATTTTGTGTAGTGTCAAAGTACCAATTATAACCCAAGGAATTATCAGGGTTAATAATTTCTCCTATAAAATTATCGTTGAAACATTCTAGTGGTAAATTATTACTTACTGCTGGCTCTTCAGGTCTTGGAATTTCTGTAATTACAAGTGTTAGTAGTGAATCACAGCCTAGCGGACTAGGAACATTTACAGTGTAGGTTCCTTCAGAACTAAAGCTTTGTCCACCATAATTAATAGTAGATCCCTGACATAATGCAAGTTGATGTGTTCCTGTAGGAATGGGACTCACATATATGGTTACAGTATCAGTAAACATACATCCATCTCCCATTGCTACGACTGTATAGGTAGTTGTTGAAAAAGGAGCTGCCATAGGATCAGCTGTTGTAGGATTAGTGAGCGTATTTGACGGAGCCCAAGAATAATTTAATGCACCCGGGCTAGCGTGCAATTGTGTAGCATAATGTGTGCATATTGTTTGATCTGGGCCAGCGGTAAAATCAGCTTGATATGTAATATTAAAAACGCAAATACTATCACACCCCGATTGATTTTGTAATTGTGCGTAATATACCCCAGATTGAGTAACAAGTTGATTGTCTGGCAAGGTGTAAGAAGTTGTGCCACAAAGCAGTACATCTTGATATGTTGTATCATTAGTAGGAGGGGTAATAGTAATTTCTTTTGTAATCGTATCACCTCCACATTCAAAATAGCGAATCAATTGAACAGTAAAAGTACCAGTTTGTCCATAATCATGTGAAGGGTCTAGTTCTGTACTAGAACTGTTTGGACTATTAGGGTCTCCAAATAACCATTTAATAGAGTCTAAAAAATTTCCTCCTTGTACTTCAAATTGAGTTTCAGTTGATCCACAGGCAGTGGTATTCTTAATAGTTGGTGCGAAAGATTGAATAAACGGAGGTAAACCTAGCCGGGATTGTCTTCCCCCTAAATCCACCGCATTATTTTGCATGTTACAACCTAATCCAAGCACATTTGGATCATGAATTACACCAAGAAAGGCATTTCCTGTATGGCAATAATAAATCTTCCCATCTGGACCTAATTGCATGGCACCACCTTTATAGTTCGGTCGAACAGTTGCACTTCCTTCGGAATCACCTAAATAAAATTGTGAATTAGGAATATCCTGTGCCGTTAAGTCCCATTGTGCTACTGCCCAATTTTCAATATTTGTTCCATAAAGAATTTTGCTATTGGGTGAAAAGGCCACTCCATAATGACCCCAATCCCAGCCTGCATAGTTCATATTTCCTAAATATAAAGGGTTGGATATTTCTCCTGTCTCATTATTGAAATCTAATAATTCAATCCCTGTTATCTCTGAGGCGCAAGCTAATTTTTTACCATCGGGTGAGGCAACTAAATATCCCCAGTTTTCAGAAATGGTGGTACTAATTCCTTCTGCAATGATTGGACTCTCAACATGAATTCCATCACAATCTAGTAGAAAGGTAATATAGGTTTGCGATTTTCCAAATTCTAAATATCTACCAATTATCCAGAAGAATACGCCATTGGAATGACGAACAACTGCTATTTTCTCAGAGGAAAGCCCAAACATGGGGATATTCTTAGCACTTGATACAACATCCCCTAATCCATTATTCAGCGTCATATCAATGATAGAATATCTCATCCCTTCATAGGATCCTTCATGGGGAACTGTAATTAAATAATATTTCTTGCTATCACCTGGTTTAGGAATAGCAATTCCAGATTGTGCGGCCGAAGTATGTCCCATTAAGCCAGATCCGTTTGGCATAATCTGGTGTGTTCTATCCCATACTGTAATTCCGTTTGTGTAGAATAATAGATTCCCATCTTTATCAGAAATACTCGAACATCCTTCATAAGTATTCATTTGCCCATCCAATAATGCGGTGGGAGGAGTTGTATTAAAAGTAATTCCTGCATTAGCACCAAAATACCAATTATTAGTCTCCTTTTGGGAGAATAAGATACTGAGTTGGATTGAAAAAAGAAATATTAAAATAATTGTTCGTTTCATATACAAAGTTGTCTGTTGTGAATGAGAGACGAGGAGGCTTTAAAATTAGTTGCACTTGCAATTTGATTCTGTATGTAATAAAATATGATAAAAGTTCTTTTTTTATTTTTAACTGACTGTATGTCAATCACGTATGTTTTGCACATCAATTTCCAAATTTAAAACAAACAAAAACTATTGGGGATTAAAAAAGAATATATATCTTTGCACCCAAATTTGAATATTTATACACTTTCTAAAGTGAAAAGAATGTACACAAAGGCAGTTAGACTCTTATTTATCTTGGTAGCAGCTTTGCTATCTTCTCCAATTTTTGCCTCAGAAACCACACAAGAAGAGGAAAAACTAGATATGACCGAAGTAATTATGCACCACGTAAAAGATGCACACGAATTTCATATCTTGTCATACACTGCAAAAGATGGTAACAAAAAAGACATTTCAGTATATTTCCCTGTGATATTGTTAGATAACGGATTACAAATCTTTTCTTCTAAGAAATTGTATCATGGAGAAGAAGTAAATGAACATGGACATTCATACCATATCAATAAAGAATTAGGATATGGATTATACCATGAGAAAATCTATAAACTAAATGCTGAAGGGGCTTTAACATTTAATGCAGAAGGTCACCCTGAGAATATAAAACCACTTGATTTTTCTATTACGAAGAACGTATTTGTGGTTCTTTTCTCTGCACTGTTGTTGTTTGTCTTAATGCGAGCTGCTGCTAAGACATATAGAAAAGATGAGGTTCATGCTCCTAGAGGTTTTGCCAAAGCTATTGAGCCATTTGTGATTTTCGTTAGAGATGAAATTGCAAAAGACAATATCGGAGAAAAGAAGTATGAGAAGTATTTACCTTATTTGTTAACTATTTTCTTTTTTATTTGGATTAATAATATGTTAGGATTAATTCCAATTTTCCCAGGAAGTGCCAACTTATCTGGAAATATTGCTTTTACATTAGTTCTTGCGGTGTTTACTCTAATTGCAACAGTATTTTCGGGAAATAAGAATTACTGGGGGCATATCTTTGCTATGCCAGGAGTTCCAAAACTATTATTGATCATTATGGTTCCTATCGAAATCATTGGAATCTTCACCAAGCCATTTGCCTTAACTGTACGTTTGTTTGCAAACATTACAGCTGGGCACATTATCGTATTATCTTTAACAGGAATTATTTTCACGTTTGGAAGTGCGGCGTGGGCGGGACTAACTGTTCCAATGTCTCTTTTTATGGGAGTATTGGAGTTATTAGTTGCGTTATTACAAGCCTTCATTTTTACGATGTTATCTGCGCTATTCATTGGTGAAGCAGTTGCAGAGCATCATTAATTAATATGTATCAATAAATAAAAATAAATAGTTATGACTGGATTAGCTGCTATCGGAGCTGGAATCGCTGCACTAGGTGCAGGAGTTGGTATTGGTAAAATCGGTGGATCTGCAATGGATGCTATCGCTCGCCAACCAGAAGCTTCAGGAAAGATTCAAACTGCAATGATTATCGCTGCTGCACTTGTTGAGGGTGTTGCATTATTCGGAGTTGTTGTTGGTTTGCTTCAAGGTTAAAAACTCTAAACTTCTGTATAACGGTTGGTTATACAGAAGTTTATTTAAATTTGAAATTGAAAAAAATTATATAAAATGGATTTAGTAACTCCCGACTTAGGACTCATTTTTTGGACAGGTTTAGTGTTCCTTCTTTTGTTATTTATCTTGACAAAATTTGCTTGGAAACCGATGTTAAATGCAATTAACACAAGAGAAGCAAATATTCAAGATGCTTTGGATATGGCAAAAAAGACCAAAGCTGAGATGGAACAACTTCGATCTCAAAATGAGAATGCTTTAAAAGAAGCTCGTGTTGAAAGAGATCAAATGATTAAAGAAGCAAAAGCTACTAGTGATGAAATGATTGAAGCGGCAAAAGCTAAAGCAAAAGTTGAAGCAGACAAAATTATTGAAACAGCTAAAGCAAGTATCGAAACAGAAAAGAATGCAGCGATTGCTGAGTTAAAAACTCAAGTAGCTTCTATCTCTCTAGAAATTGCTGAAAAAATATTGCGCGAAGAATTATCTACAAAAGATAAACAAGCACAATTAGCTGAAAATTACGTTCAAGATATTAATCTGAATTAATAATGGAAGGATTAAACGTAGCAAGGCGTTATGCCCAGTCGTTAATTGAGCTTTCAAATGAAAGAAATAGCACAGAGATTGTATTAGAGGATATGAAAACTATTCTCGTTGCAGCAAATGAAAATAGAGACTTTCGTGCTTTTCTAAACAGTCCATTGATTAAAGAGGACAAGAAAGCTAATATTTTCGATAAGATATTCACAGGGTGTAATGAACTTACACATAAATTTAATCATTTATTGATTAAAAATAAAAGAGAATATCTTTTACCTCTTATCGCAGAACAATACATCGTTAAGGTGAATGAACAAAAAGGAATCGTTCCGGTAACTTTAACTTCTGCAACTGAATTAAGTACAAAAGTAAGAGAAGATATCCTAGCTAAATTAAGTAAGAATATTCAAGGTACTCTCGAGTTAAAAGAAACTATTGACCCATCCCTAATTGGAGGATTTGTAGTTAAAATGGGTGATACCAAAATTGACGCAAGCGTTGCTCATCAATTAGCAAAAATGAAGCAACAATTATTGAATTAAGAATAATAATAAAACAAACCATTTAAAATTTGACAAATGGCAAATATTAAACCAGCAGAAATTTCTGCAATTTTAAGAGAAGAGCTTTCTGGAGTTAAAACAGAAGCAGAATTACAAGAAGTTGGTACCGTACTTACAGTGGGTGACGGTATTGCTCGTATTTATGGATTAGGAGGAGTTCAGTATGGTGAATTAATTGAATTTACTGGAGGACTACAAGGAATGGCATTAAACCTTGAAGAGGATAACGTAGGTGCCGTAATCTTTGGTAAATCTACTGAAGTAAAAGAAGGTGATTCTGTAAAACGTACAGGAAGAATTGCTTCTGTAAAAGTAGGTGAAGGCATTGTTGGTCGTGTTGTAAATATGTTGGGTAACCCAATCGATGGTAAAGGGCCTATCGAAGGAGAACTTTTCGAAATGCCTATCGAAAGAAAAGCTCCTGGAGTTATCTATCGTGAGCCTGTAACTGAGCCTTTACAAACTGGTATTAAAGCTATCGACTCTATGATTCCTGTTGGACGTGGACAACGTGAGTTAATCATTGGTGACCGTCAAACTGGTAAAACAACAGTTGCTATAGATACTATTATCAATCAAAAAGAATTTTACGATGCTGGGCAACCAGTTTATTGTATCTATGTAGCTGTAGGACAAAAAGGTTCTACTGTTGCTGGAATCGTTAAGAAATTAGAAGAAGCAGGTGCAATGGCATATACTACAATTGTTGCTGCAAACGCATCTGATTCTGCTCCAATGCAATATTTTGCACCAATGACAGGAGCTGCTATTGGTGAGTTCTTTAGAGATACTGGAAGACCTGCATTAATCGTTTATGATGACCTTTCTAAACAAGCTGTAGCTTACCGTGAGGTGTCTCTATTATTACGTCGTCCTCCAGGTCGTGAGGCTTACCCAGGTGACGTGTTCTATCTACACTCTCGTCTATTAGAAAGAGCTGCAAAGGTAGTTAATGATGATGTTATTGCTGCACAAATGAACGACCTTCCAGAGTCTTTAAAAGGAAAAGTAAAAGGAGGTGGTTCTTTAACTGCACTTCCAATCATTGAAACACAAGCAGGAGACGTTTCTGCTTATATCCCTACAAACGTAATTTCAATTACTGATGGACAGATTTTCTTGGAGTCTGACTTATTCAACTCTGGTGTCCGTCCTGCAATTAACGTTGGTATCTCTGTATCTCGTGTAGGAGGTAGTGCTCAGATTAAATCTATGAAGAAAGTATCTGGAACATTAAAACTTGACCAGGCACAATACCGTGAATTGGAAGCGTTTGCTAAGTTTGGTTCTGACCTTGATGCTGCAACAAAAGCCGTACTTGATAAGGGTATGCGTAACGTGGAGATTCTAAAACAAAATGATGGAGATCCATATACGGTTGAAAGACAAATTGCAATTATCTTTGTTGGAACAAAAGCGTTAATCCAAAACGTTCCAGTAAATAGAGTGAAAGAATTTGAAGCTGAATTCCTTGATTATATGGATGCTAAGCATAAGAACGTTATGAACGACTTAAAAGCTGGTAAATTAACGGAAGAAGCTACAGATACTTTGACAAAAGTTGCAAAAGAAATTGCTTCTAAATATTAATAAAAAAATTGCTCCGAAAGGATAAATTGAGCTATCCAATATGGCAAACTTAAAGGAAATAAAAAATAGAATTACATCCATCTCTTCTACGATGCAGATTACACAAGCTATGAAATTGGTTTCTGCTGCTAAGTTGAAAAGAGCTATGGATGCGATTACTCAATTAAGACCATACGCTAATAAAACACAAGAAATTCTTGAGAATGTTAGCGCTTCTCTAGATTTATCTGAAAATAAATTTGCTGAACAGAGAGAGGTAAATAACGTGTTACTTATCCCTATTTCATCAAATAGAGGTCTTTGTGGTGGTTTTAATCAAAACGTAAATAAGACAATTAATTCATTATTAAATGGAGAATTAAAAGGCAAAAACGTAGAGATTTTAACTATCGGTAAAAAAGTAAATGATGCATTTAAAAGAAGTGGACGTGTTAACAGACCCGAATCTTTAAGTGCAGCAGAAGCAATTTTTGATGATTTAACGTTTGAGCATGTTTCAAAATATGCACAATTTGTTATGGACAGCTTTATCTCCAAAAAATATGATAAAGTAGTCATTGTCTATAACGAATTTAAAAATGCTGCGGTACAAATTCCTAGAGCAGAGCAGATGTTACCTATTATGCCTGCTTCTGCAGAGGGAGGTAATGAAGTAGGAGATTATATCTTTGAGCCTTCTAAGCACGAAATTATAAGTGAATTGATACCTAAATCATTGAAATTACAGTTGTACAAGGCTGTCTTAGATTCTCATGCATCTGAGCATGGTGCAAGAATGACTGCTATGCATAAAGCAACTGATAATGCTTCAGAATTAAATAAGTCATTAAAATTAGAATATAATAAGGCTCGTCAGGCTGCAATTACAAATGAAATTTTGGAAATTGTTGGTGGGGCAGAAGCACTTAACGGATAGATTATTATCCCCTTATAATGCAAATTTACCGCTTATCATTTTTTTGATAAGCGGTTTCTTTTTATACACCTTTAAAAGGCAACCTATTTAAGATTTTTTCGTATTATTATGGCTCCATTCTACCATGCAATATTATGGGATAAAACTATAAGGCTTATGAATATAAATAAGTACAAACAAAATTCGTTTACAGTCAATATCTTGAGTGCTTTATTCTTGTTTTTTGTTTCCTTCTTTTTTGGAAGCATAAATGCTCAAGTTAATTATACAACCCCAGGAACTTATTCTTGGACAGTTCCACCTTGTGTTACTGAAATCACCGTAAAAGTTTGGGGTGGTGGAGGAGGAGGTGGAGGTACCTCTTCAAGACAAGGTGGAACTGGTTCTGAATGGGAAGCGTGCACCGGTGGCGGTGGCGGCGGCGGTGGAGGATATGCTCAAAGGACATACACTGTTACTCCTGGAGAGACATATACAATTGTTGTTGGAGCTGGTGGAGTGCAAGGTATTGGAACAAATGGAAACGCTGCGGCTGGAACTGGTGGAACTGGTGGTACAAGTACATTCTCAGGATCTGCTACTACCGGACCAGGTACATTAACAGGAACTGGTGGAACTGGAGGTACTGGTGCTTCAGCTAATAATACAAGTGGATTTAATCATATTGGAGATAATGGCGTTGGAGGAACTGGAGGGATGGGTTCTAATGGTACTATCAATAGTCAAGGAGGAAGTGGGTCTGGAGGATCGCACTCTGCTAGTTGTGCAGATTTAAGTGGTGCGGGAGGTGCAGCTGGAAGTTCTGGTGGTAATGGTGCTGCTGGACAATTTATCGGACCTTGCCCGCACACCGCAGCAATGGCTGGTGGTACTGGAAATAATGGAGGAGGTAATGGCGGTAATGGAATTAAAGGTTCTATTAATGCTAGTAAAGACAATCAAGATGGAAAGCCAGGAGTAGCCTATGGCGGTGGCGGTGGCGGTGGTAATATCCACTTAAATAGCTGGGCAAACACATGGGTAACAACTAAGGGGGGTAAAGGTGCTGACGGTGCTGTAATTATTGAATACTCTTCAAGTGGAACTGTTCCAGACGCTCCTACTATTTCAACCACTCCGCCAACATGTAGTGCTAATGGTACTGCTACAATAACAAACTATAACAGTTCATATACGTATACATTTACACCTGCTGGTCCAACCATAGGCGGTGGTGGGGTGATTAATAATCTTACACCTGGTACATCATATACCTTAACAGCAAATGGAGGCTCTTGCGATTCTGATGCAAGTATTGCCTTCTCTATTGATCCCCAATTACCTCAACCACCTGCTCCAACAGCAGCAGATCAAACATTTTGTGGTTCAGCTACCATTGGTTCATTAGTTCCGTCTGGTAACGATTATAATTGGTATAGTGTACAAACAGGAGGTACGCCACTTAGTTCTAGCACTTCATTAAGTGATGGAACAACATATTATGTGTCAATCACACAAAATGGGTGCGAAAGCCCTAGGACTCCGGTTACTGTGACTTTAACTGATGGTCCAGAAATCACTATTATTAGCGATACAGCCATCAATTGTAATACGAGCGTAGTTTTAGGAGAACCTGCGCCTTCCACTCCAAATCCACCAGATTTTACGATGGCTCCGACTTGTCAAAAAACAGCTATGAGTCAAAATGGACCCCTAACACAAGGAAGTGGGATTTATAACAACGGCGTTGTTACTACAGGAGGAACAACTAATATTAATAATACAAATACGTTAGTTGACGTGACACATACCGATCCAATGGGACCTAATGCATGGCAAACATTGTGGTATAGTGATTATTCTAACCAATTTGTAGAAGTTTGCCCAAATAACTCTTTCAATATTACGATTAATGCAAAATCATTATATAGCAATAGCCCTTACTTCTGCCAAATTTGGGTGGATTGGAATAATGATGGTGCTTTTGATGCAAGTGAGGTAGTTCATAACTCTGGTCCTTATACTACAAATACCTTTACAGTAAATGGAACTATCACTGTTCCTGCTGGTCAAAACGACGGAATGTTCCGCATGAGAATTCGTTTTAAAGATAATGCACCATTTGTTCCTACAGATAATGCAGATGGATGTAAATTTAAAAACCCTGTAGGTATTCCTCCAGGTTATGGTGGTTACACTGGAAATAACTACGGAAATTACTACTTCTCCGATGAAGTTGAAGATTATGCTGTAAAAGTAGATTGTGGAAATAACTCAGGTAATAGTGGAGATATAACTTATCAATGGACTCCTCCAACTGGGCTAGATTATGATGATATTCCTAATCCAACAGCAACTCCAGATGAAACTACAACTTATACAGTAACCGTAACAGATTCTGATAACGGTTGCGTTGTTACTGCACAAGTTACAGTTATTGTTGCTGGACATATTACCATTCAAGCTACTCCGGGAGATTGTGAGAACGGAAAATATGATTTAACTGGTACTATTACTACTGATCAAGCACCTAGTACAGGTACTTTAATTGTTGAAGATTGTGATGGAAATGCTATAACTATAGCGACAGCTCCATTTAATGGAACGTCTTTCCCATTCACCATTACAGACTTGGATGCTAATGGAAACAATTGCAATTTACATGCTTATTTCTCAGATGCTAACTGTCCAGAAGATTATAGTTTTACGGCACCTGCACCATGCAATAACTGCGTTCCTCCTGTCTTGACTATTAATGACATTGTAAAATGTAATGATAATAATATAGATTTAAACGATGCCGTTGATGCAAGTTCAGAACCAGCAGTAATCACTTTTTATAGCTCAGAAACAGATGCAGAGAATGCTACTAATCCAATTGGAAATAATGTAACGACTTCAGGAACATATTGGGTAAGAGCTGAAGATACAGGTGGAGATACTGACTGCTATAATGTATATTCTGTAAATGTAACTATCAATATATTAACTTATACTGCTAATATTACTGATGAAAATTGTGGTAGTGCAGATGGACAGATTGTATTAACTGAAAATGGAGGTGTTGCTCCTTATACATATACTCTTAATGGAGGGTCACCTCAAAGTAATGGTACTTTCTCTAGCTTAGCTTCGGATTCTTATAACGTTACAATTACTGATGCAAATGGTTGTCAAGTAACTGGAGTTGAGATTGTAAATAGTATTGGAGGTCCTACAATTACTCAAGTTACGCCAGTTCCAGCAAGTTGCCCTACAGTATGTGATGGTTCTATTAGTGTTTCAGCAACTGGAGGAACTACACCATATTCTTATATTTGGAAAGATGGAGGAGGTAATGTGATTGGAGGTAATGCAAATAGTGTTCAAGATTTATGCGAAGGAAATTATACTGTTCAGGTGATTGATGCTATTGGCTGTAAAGCAAACGGAACAGCCATTATTACTGCTGGAAATAATCCGGTAATCTCACAAGTTACTACTGTAGATGCAAGTTGTACGAATATATGTGATGGTGAAATTAGTGTAACGGTTAATGGGGGCACTGCGCCTTACACATACGCTTATACAGATAATAATGGTGTAGCAGCTGGAACAAATAGTGCTAACGTAAATGGAATATGTACAGGTACTTATGATATCTCTGTAACTGATGTAAACGGTTGCCCAGCTAATGGAACGGCTAATGTGGGTGTGCTTGATCCTGGGACATTTAGCGTAAGTTCAATAGACCCTACTTGCGGAAATGTAGATGGAAAGATTATAATTTCTGGATTAGTATCTAATACGGGGTATGATATTACTTATAATCAAAATGGTTCTCCAGTTACAATTTCAGGTACTTCTGATAATGCGGGTACTTTTACAATTGATCATCAAGAAGCAGGAACATATAATAATTTCTCTGCAACCGAGAATGGAGGTTGTACTATCACTTCTACTTCATCAGTTGTGTTAACTGACCCAACTCCACCGACCGTTTCTGCACCAAGCGATATTGCAATTTGTGTAGGAGAGAGCGTTACATTAACAGCAAATGCACCAAATGGAGGTACAATATCATGGGATAATGGGGTTTCGAATGGTGTTGCGTTTGTACCTTCAACTCCTGGAACATATACCTATACTGTTACTTCAACTATTGATAATTGTGTTGCTACAGATGCTGTTGTTGTTACAGTAGAAGGAATACCAACACCTGATTTTGTTGGAGATAAATTATATGGTTGCGAACCATTAACAGTGAATTTTATAAGCACAGGTTCTTCTGGAACTAATTGTATATGGAATTTTGGAGATGGAACAACAGTTAATAGTTGTGGTGCTGTTACACATACCTATTCAAATGCAGGAATTTATACTGTTTCCTTAACAGTAACTTCTGCTGCTGGATGTACAGGAACTATAACAAAACACAATTATATTGAAGTAACTCCTAAACCAACAGCTGCTTTTACAGCAGATCCTATGGTAACGGATATATTTAATACACAGGTTAATTTTACAAATGAGTCATCAAATGCACATGATTATATATGGGATTTTGGAGATGGTTCGGCTTTAAATTATCAAACAAATCCATCATATACCTATTCTGATGAAGAACCTGGAAATTATATCGTTACTTTAATTGCAACTAACGGTGATGGATGTTCTGATACCGCACGAGCTGTTATTAAAATTAAAGACGTGTTGATATTCTACGTTCCAAATGCATTCACCCCTGATCATGATCATTATAATGAGGTATTCAAACCGGTATTTGCATCAGGATATAATCCATACACATATACTCTTTTAATATTCGATAGATGGGGTGAGATTATTTTTGAATCTCATAATACGGATATTGGTTGGGATGGTACCTATGGAGGAAACATTGTTAAAGATGGCGTTTATGTTTGGAAAATAGAATTTAAGGAAACAATGTCAGACAAACATCATAGGTATGTCGGACATGTAACGTTGATTAGATAGAGTATAAGCCTTCCAAGTATTTCATAAACCGATAAAAAAAAAGATGTAAAGAATTCCAATAAATAAATAGAACTTTCGACTATTAAATCATGAAAAATCATATATAAGAAATTAGTGAAAGTTGTATTTATTGGGATTCTTTTTAGTTTAAATTCATTTGCCCAATCTCCTATTCCATGTTCAAATCCAGCAGATCCTCCCGGTGAAACCGCTTGTCTAGCTACACCAATTTGTGACTTTAATGGATATTGTGGAAGAACCTTATCTTCCTATTCTTCAGACGCATGGACAGATTTAAAGAATGCCATCAAGGCTGCAACTATTGATCAATGGGGTATTGATTGGTTGACAATTGAAAATGACAGTTATCTTAAATTTATAGCATCTTCTTCTTCAATTACTTTCAACGTATATGTGTATGATTGTAATGGCGCTGGAACAAAAGCAATTCAAGTTGTATTCTTCAAAGCTGATAATTGCAGCGGTGGCCCTGTAACCGTTGTTTACGCAAATAAAGAAATGGTTCAACAGGGCGCAGCTCATAATGTTACTGTAACGGGACTAACTCCAGGTGATGTTTATTATATTCTAATTGATGGATATAGTGGTAAAAATTGTGGATATACTTTTGAAGCAGTAGCGGGAGTACAATCTCCAGCAGTTCAGATTGATATTGCTCCACAAGTTACAGTTTGCCCAGGTGATCAAATTACAGCAACTGCCTCAGGAGGTGATAATAGCTATCAATGGACAGGTACAGGATTGAGCTCAGCTACTGGAACAAGTGTTATTATCACAGCTCCAACAACTCCTGGCTCATACAGTTATGGGGTTGAAGCTACTGGAGGAACCGCATTTTGTCCACAAAGTAGTACAGCACAATTAACAGTAATTGTAGATAACTGTACCTCATGTACTCCTCCTCACTTAAATATTGATAACCTTACAATATGCACTGGTTCCAACATTGATTTAAATACTGCTATAAATCCAAACTCTGATCAAGCAAATTTAAGCTTTTATAACTCACAAGCAGATGCAACTAGTGCAAGCTCGTCTATAAATAATATAACTTCTGTTGCTGGAACATATTGGGTTCGTGCAGAGAACCCCAATGATCCTACTTGTTTTGATGTTTATGCTATTACAATAACGGCAACTACAGTTTCCTATACAAGTTCTACAACAGATGCAAATTGTGGTTCAAATGATGGGTCTCTTAATATAACCGCAACGGATGGAACAGCTCCTTATACTTTTTCTATCAATAATGGACCTACTCAATCAAATGGTACTTTTAGCAATTTAACTGCTGGATCATATTCAATATTAATTACTGATAATAATGGATGCCAAAAGTCTGGAACAATTTCTATCAATAATTTAAATGGTGTAACAATTATCCAGCTAACAACCACAGATTCAAATTGCGGTGCATGTGATGGAGTAATTACGGTAAATGGAAGTGGTGGAACTCTACCATATACTTATAACTGGATGGATGCAAACGGTTTAGTAATAGGTGGAAATTCAGATCAAATCTCCAATATATGTTCGGGCAATTATTCGGTAGAAGTAACTGATGCCAATGGATGCTTAGCAAGTTCAGTTGTTACATTGGGAAATTTGAATGCTCCTACAATTTCATTGTCAGGGACTAATCCTACCTGTGGAAATGCAGATGGAAGTATAAAAATTAGTGGATTAAATAATAATACTTCTTATGGTTTAACCTATCAACTTGGCAGTGAAACACCAATCCAAATAACTACAAATAGTGATAATAGTGGGAATATTAATATTATCAACCTTCAACAAGGAACATATAGCAATTTTAACGTGGTTGACCTTGGAGGTTGTG
This sequence comes from Brumimicrobium sp., assembly GCA_023957385.1. Taxonomy (NCBI): domain Bacteria; kingdom Pseudomonadati; phylum Bacteroidota; class Flavobacteriia; order Flavobacteriales; family Crocinitomicaceae; genus Brumimicrobium; species Brumimicrobium sp. The sequence goes on from JAMLGZ010000001.1 coordinate 563,250, forward strand.
ATATTGTTAGTTCTGATGTAATCACACTTTCTGAGCCAAATGCTCCTGTTCTTATAATGCCGGATAATATTACTGTTTGCGAAGGTGAAACTGTTACTTTAACTGCGAGTGCGTCAAGTGGTGCTGTTATTACATGGAATAATGGTATAAATAACGGGGAGCCTTTCATACCAAACAATATTGGAGTAACTACTTATACTGCGACAGCCACTATAGATGGATGTTCATCAACTGGTACAACTCAAATTAGTGTAGAAGGAATGAGTAATATAAATTTTGAAGGAGATATATTAACTGGTTGTTCGCCTTTAACCGTCAACTTTAGCAATCTTACTTCTGGTTCTTTTAACGGAGTATGTAAATGGAATTTTGGGGATGGTTTAACCGCTTCTATTTGTGATAATGTATCACATACTTATTATGCTGTAGGAGATTACAGTGTGACATTGACGATGGAGTCCTTGAGTGGATGTGCAAGTAGCTATTCTCAAACAAATTACATTCATGTTTCACCTTCGCCGATAGCAAGTTTTACTGCTGATCCAATGGTGACAAATACCTTAAATCCAACTGTAAATTTTTATAACAACTCATCAAACGCAAGTTCCTATGAATGGGACTTTGGGGATTATTCAGTCACTAATACAGAGGACAGCCCCTCACATACTTATGATGAGAATAATCCAGGAAGTTATATTGTAACTTTAGTGGCCTCAAATGGCAATGATTGTAACGATACTACGCGAATGATTATTAAAATTGATGAAGAAGTTATTTTCTTTATTCCAAATACATTTACGCCTGATGGCAACATGTTTAATGAAATTTTTCAACCTATTTTCGCATCAGGGATAGATCCAAATGATTTTTCTTTTATTATTTTTAATCGATGGGGAGAGGTGATATTTCAAACGAAGGATATACATGCTGGTTGGGATGGTTTATATAAAGGAAATATAGCGAAGGATGGTACTTATGTATGGAAATTAGAATTCATGGAAACCATTTCTGACAAGAGATATATTTTTAATGGTCATGTAAATATTATTAGATAATCTGCATTGCATTTACAGAAAAACAATTAGAATAAAAATTGAATACCGACACTATCGGTGTTCAATCTCTTACTATTCCTAATCTGTTAAATTGATTATTGCTTGTGTTGTAAAACCTAGTTTTTTTTCATCAAAAGGAGAAAGATGCCCGCCCTGAGTACACCGAAGGATAAAACCATGATCTGTATATTTTCTAAATACTCTATAAGTTAGTTAAAAATATATTTATATATTCGTGCAACCTTTTTTTGATAAAGGAAGTCTATGCCTATAATGTTAAAACTATTATTATGAATAAAAAATCTTTGTTAACCTTTTTTGTTGTACTTGCCACCCTATTTTTCTCTCAAATAAGTTATTCTCAGGTTACTTCTGCTTTACAAGGAAGATATCAAGTTATTTCTCCGTCTAATGCTGATATTACTGAAATTTCTGCAAATGAAATTATTGTTCGGGCAGGAGAGTCTGTTGTAGAACAGTACAATCTCATAGAGACAAAAGATGATGTGTATTATTTTGCGAAAGTTAATTTAAGAACTCCTTCTAAAGCAAATTCAGAAGAAAAGAGAATATATCAATTTAAGATAATTGAGGTAAAAGATAATGAATATACAATCCATGTTCTTATACCAAATGGTAAGGAAATGGAGATCCAATTAAGAAAATTATAAACTATTATAACCAATACTATTAAACAAGTCTTTATGAAAAATCTACTTATTTTAATTTTAACGCTATTTTTTCTTTTTGCTTTTAAAAACGAAACCCTCGCAATTGGTGGTGGTGATTGGGTAGATCCACCTGCAGGGATGCCTAGTTGCGCAGGTCAAGATGCTCCTGGAAACACAGCATGTATTGCCACGCCCATTTGTGATTTAAATGGATACTGTGGTACTACTTCCTCTTCTTATGGCGCTAATACTTGGAGTCAGTTGACAAGTGCTTTCTGTGGTTCCATTGAGAATAATGCTTTCTTATCATTCACTGCTATTAATAGTAGTATAAGCTTTGATGCATACGTATATAATTGTTATGATGATGAAGCTATCCAAGTATTTATTTTTAGCGCAGCTAGCTGTAATAGTGGTCCTGTAACAGCTCATGTATGTGTAAATGAAATGTATGCACAGAATAGTACATATAATGTCTCTGCGTCAGGTTTAATTCCAGGCAACCAATATTACATCATGATTGATGGATTTGGAGGAGATGTCTGTGATTATACCTTTGTTGCTACATCTGGGGTTGCAACACCGGTAAGTTCCCAAGGTGCAGAAGTTTCAATAGATCCTAGTAATAACTATACGTTATGTGAAGGTGGAAGTTTAACTGTTACTGCTTCTGGTGGTTATGGTGGTTATGCTTGGTCTGGAGATCCTGGATTAGGTGGTACTACTGGAACAACAGTAGTTATTACTCCACCTAGTACACCTGGTGTATATAATTATCATATTGAATCTACAGGTATGCAAGGAATGTGTCCTGGTAGTGAAGATTATGATTTTACTATAACTGTAGTTCCTGCAAATCAACCAACATTATCTTCAACAGATCCTACCTGCAATGCTTGTGATGGTACTGTTTCGGCTAGTATGTCTGGAGCTACTTTCTCTTGGGAAGATATCAATGGAACTGCTCTAGGAAATACGAGTTCCTTATCTAACCTTTGTGCAGGAAGTTATATTGTGACTACTAGTTATGGTGGCGGTTCATGTAATATAATTGACACTATTTCTATTTTTGCACCTGGTGCTGATGATCCAAGTTTTAACTTTGCTAATTTTTGTATCGAATCTTCAAACGGTCCTACTGGAATAGTTAGCTCGGGTGGAAGCTTTAGCTTTAATCCAGCGCCAAGTGATGGTGCGACTATAAATTCAAGCACGGGAGTTATTTCGAATCCTACAGTTGGAACAACATATACTGTTGAGCATACAACTACGGGAGTTTGCCCTCAAACAAGTTCTCAAAATGTTACAGCTAATGGATTCACGATTTCTTCTAACTCTACGAATGCTAACTGTGGAGCAGCCGATGGAAGTATTACAGTTACCCCAACAGGTAATGGTTCTACGTATAATTATTCTTTAAATGGAGGTACATCTCAAGCAAGTGGAAATTTTGCTAATCTATCTGCTGGCTCCTACTCAATTTCTGTTACAGATAACAATGGTTGTACGGCTACTGGTTCTGCTTCTATTGGAAATATTGGTGCGCCTTATTTTGAAGCACCTCAAGATGCTTCTATTTGTTTAGGCCAGAATGTTACACTTACAGCAAATAATCCTAATGGGGCAACTATTACATGGGATAATGGGATTACTGATGGGGTTGCTTTTACACCAAGTTCTGCTGGAACTACGGTTTATACTGTAACCGCCACAGCGTCTAATGGATGTGATACAACTGCTACTGTATCAGTTACAGTGTATGATAATCCTACTCCATCGTTTACAGCAGATGTAACAAAAGGATGTAACCCTTTAACAGTAACTTTTACAGATAATTCAGGAATAACTTCTACTGACTGTTTATGGGACTTAGGTGATGGAAATTCAAGTACAGATTGTAATTCTGTAACTCACGTTTATGATCAATCTGGAACATATACGGTTACCCTAACTATAACCGATAATAATACGTGTTCTGGTACAGCAAGTCAAACTAATTATATTGAAGTAATTGATGCTGTAGTGGCTAATTTTACTGCTAATCCGATGGAAACTACAACTAAAGATCCAGAAGTTGACTTTACAAATGCTTCTTCCAATGCTACAGATTATATATGGGATTTTGGAGATGGTTCTTCTAATAGTACAGATTTAAATCCAACACATTTATTTCCTAGTGATGAACCAGGAACGTATATTGTAACTCTATATGCAAGTAATGAGAGTTGTATGGATTCTGCCCAAGTAACAATCAATATAATTTATCCAGACCCTGAGTATGAGCTTCCAAATGTCTTTACGCCAAATGGAGATGGAGATAATGATTTCTTTAAATTTATATACTATAATAACATTAAGAAGATTGATTTGGTTATTGTAAATCGCTGGGGTAATGCTGTGTTTACAAGTGATAAACCAGATTTCAATTGGAATGGTAAAGTGAATAACTCTGGAGGGCTATGTTCTGAGGGAGTATATTTCTACAAGATGACTATATATGACTTTACAGATAATGAATATCCTGTGCATGGATTTGTTCATCTAGCAGGAAAGTAATTCAGGTAACTAGCTATTTAAAAAGGCGTGACTTTGTCATGCCTTTTTTGTAATCTTTAATAAATGAATCTTGTTTTAAAAAAAAATCCCGATAGTTCGCTATCAGGATTTTGATTTTTACGTGGGCCCTACAGGATTCGAACCTGTGACCCCCTGCTTGTAAGGCAGGTGCTCTGAACCAGCTGAGCTAAGAGCCCTATTTTTTTAATTGCTATTCGTTAATAGCAATGCGGGGGCAAATATAATCACATTTTTTAAATAGATACCTAGTTTTCTTATTTTTTTTAAATAATTTCTTCTAATAAATAGAAACTCCCAAAGACAAGAAGTAATTCATCCTCCAGTGTACTTTCTTTTGCTATTTGAAAAGCTTTCTTTACATCATTGAAATAGCTGATATTCAATTGATTTAGATGTTCTATTTGCTTAAATTCTTCTATTGTTGTAGAACGTTTGTTTTTAAATTCAGAAATGTAGTATATCCAGCCTTTGGGAAATAATTGAATAATTTTTAATATGTTTTTGTCATTAGATGCTCCATAAAGTGCACGAATTTGTTTGGTAGGGTATTCCATCTGAATATCATGAATAAGTCGTTCAACCCCCATTTGATTGTGAGCTACATCCAAAATGATTAGTGGATTTATACTATATATCTGTTTACGCACTATCCATCCACTATTTTTCCATAGATTGTCAATAGCTCTTTTTTTAAAATTATTCCGAATAAGTTTTGGTGTGTCTTTGAGTAGAAAATCATCTATGGCAGTGAATGCTACTTGTTTGTTATGTTCAAAAACTGTTGAATCGGTTTCTTTTGATATAAATGAGATTGGAGCTTTTTCTTTCTTAGCTTTATTTCTAAAGATTTGATCCAGCTCTTTATCGCTTTCTCCAATAATTATGGGAATCTTTGCTTTGATAATTCCTGCTTTTTCATTGGCTATCTGCTCGCGTGTATCTCCTAATATCGCTGTATGGTCTAATCCAATATTTGTTATGATTGTTAAAATGGGATGTATGATATTGGTTGCGTCTAATCTTCCTCCTAATCCTGTCTCTACAACAATAATATCACATTTCTTTTGATAAAAATAGGAGAGAGCCATAACCCAACTCATCTCAAAAAAGGAGGGCGAAATAGTAAACTTTAATTCCTGAAATTTAGAAATATAATTTACCACTTCTTCTTCAGAGATCATTTCTCCATTTATACGAATACGCTCACGAAAATCTTTGATATGTGGTGATGTGAATAACCCAACTTTCTTCCCTGATTCAGTTAATGTACTGGCAATAATGCTACAAGTTGTTCCTTTACCATTTGTACCCGCTATATGTATGAACTTCATTTTTTCAATAGGCACATTGAGAACGGACACTAATTTTCTAGTGTTATCTAATGTCGGTTTAAATGCAGTATTACCAATTTTTTGAAAAGCTGGAAACTGATTGAACAACCAATCCACCTTTTTTTTGTATAAAGAATCATCCATCTTAGCTTGGGCGCACAGTAACCGTATAATAAGCTATTTCATTTTGAGCACCATCTTTTGCCTCATAACGAACTTCTTGCTTAGCAAGTTCCACTACTTCGTCTATTAGCTTTTGATTAGTAGTGGTTGTTTTATCACGAATAACATCTACACGCACTACTTTACCTTGCGCATCTATGGTTAATTTAAGTGCAACTTCACATTTCTCGTTGTTTATGGTGTGAGGCTTAGATGTAATATTTTTTGTTCTTATCCGAGTTTTTCCTTTTGAGCCAGTGCCAGGATCTCCTGCACCTGAACCAGGACCATTATCAGAACCTAATCCAGGTCCAGTACCATCCTTACCTTGTCCACCAGTTCCAGTTCCAGAAAAAGGGTTTGGAGCACTTGTATTTTCAGTATTGGATTGTTTTCCTTCTGTTTTCCCTTTTCCAGAAGTGACTTTTACAGGGGAATCCTCCTTTTGAGTAGCTTGTTCTTTAGGCTCATTTTTAGTTGGTTGTGGAAGAGGATTTACTTGTTCGCTTGGAGAACCTCCGCCACCATTATTGATATCAAAATCGGTAATTCCTTCTTCTCCTAATATAATAGGAATAGGTACTGTTATTTTTGGAGGATCAGGCTCACTATACTTAATAAAGAAAAGAATAAAGAGAAGTGATAATACATATATTATCGCTATAATAATCCCATTGCGATTATCGGACTTATCAACTATCGGAACTACAGCCATAACGCACTATTTTAAGTTATTAATCATAGGCAAGAACTGGTTTCCAGCCTCTAGACTTTGATAAAGCCAGAATCTGGAAAACAGCTTCATAAGATGCCTTTCGAGCACCTGCAATTTTAACTTTCATTTCAGGGGTCTTCTCAACCTCCTGAATTAAGAAATCATGAATCTGATCATAAGTTGCGCCATCTGTTTTTATGCCAAATGGATTCTGTGTATTTTTTTCATCACTTAACATAATCTGATACAAGTCATTCTCAGTAACCACAATAGTTGTTGTTGTATTTTCTTTTGAAGTCTCTAATGTTTCATTCGGTTGGGGTAACTCAACAGGAGTGTTCTTTTCTGACATGGTGCTCATAATAATGAAGAATACCAACAACAAGAACACTAAATCTGTCATAGAGGCCATTCCCCCTTCTACCTTTACCTTATTTTGAGATCTAAGATTCATTCTTTATCTTTCTATTTTGAAGGAGTATTTAAAACATCCATAAATTCCATAGCGTCATTTTCCATACGGTAAACTACTTTTGAAATTTGAGAAACTAAATAGTTATATCCCATAAACGCTACAATACCTACAATTAATCCAGCTACAGTTGTAATCATTGCAGTCATAATACCTGGTGCGATAGTGCCCAGATCAAGAGTGTCTAGGAATTTCATAGCATTAAATGTCTGAACCATACCGATAACTGTTCCCAAGAAACCAATCATAGGACCAGAACCAGAAGCACTCGCTAAAAAACTTAATCTTTGCTCTAGTCGAGCAATTTCTAACTTTCCTGTATTTTCAATAGTAGATGAAATAATATCGATAGGTTTTCCTATGCGATCTATTCCTTTTTCCAACATTCTAGCAGATGGGGAATCCGTACGGATACACAGATTCTTTGCTTCATCTATTTTCCCTTCGGATAGAAATCTTTTTATTTCAGAAATAAAGTTAGGTTGTGCTTTAGAGGCTCTTCTTAAAGCTAAAAATCGTTCCACAAACACATATACTGCATACACGGACATAATAGCCAACACGACCATAATGATTAATCCTATTGCAGTGTTGCATGCCTCAGCGACAGCTTCCCAAATAGCCACTTCTTTATAACCCTCATTTACTCCTGTAGAAACAGAGTCATTTGCGATTTGTAATAAAAATGAAATTCCCATACTTATATCAACGAAATAAAAATTGTTTTGTTATATACGAACTATCCAAAAATAGCTCTTTCCATTAAGTACCATCCTGCTCCTCCAAAAAATCCTAACATGGCTAATAGAGAAATATTCTTTACATACCAAAAGAAATTGATTTTCTCCATTCCCATAGCCACAACTCCTGCTGCAGAACCAATGATCAAAATGGAACCTCCAGTACCTGCACTGTATGCAATAAAATGCCATACCAATTCATCTATACCTTCGGTAAACATTCCCATACTAGCCGCTACTAATGGAACGTTATCAATTACAGCTGAAGCCAAACCTAGTACAATAATAAAAGGAGATTCGCCCATGCTTGCGCTTACTGTTTGTCCAAAGTTAAAGATTACACCGATAGATTCAAGAGCGCCAACAGTTAACAAGATACCTAAGAAGAATAGTATAGATGGCATTTCGATTCTTGAAAGCGCTCCTACTAATGGACCTTTTCCTGCGTGATGGTCTTCGTCATTTGCGTCACCTGACATAGAAAGTGCTTTCAATTGTTTGTGAGCTTTTAATTCAGCTACTATAGCTACAATAGCTAAAGAGAACATCATTCCCATAAAAGGAGGCAAACCAATAACTGTTTTCAATACCGGAACCATCACAATCATTATCAAACCTAGATACATCATAGTTGAAGCATTTGGGTCAACCTTCTCTTCTTGTGGTAAATCAAAAGTTCCTTTAAATGGTTTCATGAAACTTGCAATAGCGGTAGGGATTATAAAACATATTAAAGAAGGAATAAATAAATACTCCATTAATTTAGGTGCTGTTACTTTGTTTCCAATCCAAAGCATAGTAGTAGTTACATCACCAATTGGGGACCAAGCACCCCCTGCATTTGCAGCAATAACAATAAGACCAGCATACCAGATTCTATCTTCATTCTTATCTAATAATTTTCTCAGTATAGAAATCAATACGATAGTTGAGGTTAAATTATCAATAATAGAAGATAAAACAAAGGCCAAAAATGCGATAATCCAAAGTAAAGATCTTTTTGAATGTGTTTTTACAAATTTCTTAATAGTAGAGAAGCCATCGAAATGCTCAATGATTTCAACGATTGTCATTGCTCCTAGAAGAAAGATTAGAATTTCAGCAGTTTCCTCAAAATGATGCGCTAAAGATTCATGTACTAGATCCATTCGTGCAGCTTCTCCTAGACCAGTAATATCAATGAGAGCCTTTTCACCTGAGTTAAACCATTCAGTAAAAGCGCTTACATCTAAAAATATAGCAGCCCAAGCGACCACCATCATTAAAAGTGCAGGGATTAATTTATCTAATTTTAATTTATCCTCAAGAGTTATAGCTGTATAACCGATAACGAAGACAAGGACAATGAAAGTAATCATTTTCTTATAGTTTAGTTTTTAAATAATGTTAATTTACTGAACAAATTTAGAAATAATTTGATACTGATATTCTTTTCAGCAAAATAAATGATAAACGGTTGAATGTGCATAAATCTCCATATTCAGATCACCTATGGTATTACAATATTTCCCGAACATGAATCTCTCCTTGCTCCTGTTACACTTGCCCATACATTTGTTTCATTTCTCCAACGTAAAAGTCCAAGAAAAGCAAAACCAATCGCTTCTTTAAAATCAATGATTCTACTGTCAGGTAAAATAATTTTACTTTTAGTATTTGATTGAATACGTTCTATGAGAAAATTGTTTTTTGCACCACCTCCTGTGACTAAGGTTGTTTTTGCATGTGTATCATCTAATGATTTTCCTATCTGATTTGCAAAATGTTCGTACAGGGTTCGAACCTGGTTCTGAATGTTTGGTTCCAAAGAAAGTAAAGGTAATATATGTTCTTCTACCCATTCCCAACCTAAAGATTTTGGAAAGGATTGTTGATAATAATTGAGTCTATTTAATTTTTGTAATAATTCCTGATTAATAATTCCTGTTTTTCCAAAATTCCCTCTATCATCATATTCTTTACCTTGTTCCTGCATAATTTTATTAATTACGATATTAACTGGACAGATATCATAAGAATAAACTTGATTCTCTTTCAGAAATGAAAAATTACTAAAGCCTCCTAGATTTAAAAAAGTATCAGCATATTGTTTGAACAACAAGAAATCAGCCACTGGAATTAATGGTGCTCCATTTCCTCCTAAAGCAACATCTTTTGTGCGAAAATCAACTACTGTTGGTAGATTAGTGGTAACAGCTAATTCTGGTCCATTTCCAATTTGAAGTGTATATCCTTTATCAGGTTGATGGAAAATGGTTTGCCCATGACTAGCAATAAAATCAATAGTATTCTTGTCAATGGAATATTGGTCAATGAAGTCATTTACTATTTCGCCATAATACTTTCCCAACTTAGAACTAAGTTCAAGAATTTCAGGAGTTTTAAATGAATAGGCCTCTTTTAATTCTAAATAAGTCATCTTATTATATGGAAATAAATGGCAGTTTAAAACTTTAAACTCCCATCGATTTTTATCATTCAGAAAAAACTCAACTTCTACAACATCCACTCCATCTAAAGAAGTTCCTGACATTAAACCAATAACATGATATTTACCCACTATTGACAAATTATTTAACAGAGTTTAAATATTTCAATTATTTTTGTGAAAAATCAAATTATTATGAAAATCTTTTTTCATGAATAAGATAAATTAAGCTATTTAAATTAAAATACGTAAAATGAATTTTGAATTAACCGAGGAGCAAAAAGCAGTACGTGATGCGGCACGTGACTTTGCACAGAATGTATTAAAACCAACAGTTATTGAGCGAGATGATAATCAGAGAGTAGCTCATGAAGAATTGAAACAATTGGGAGAACTTGGATTCTTAGGAATGATGGTCGACCCTAAATATGGTGGTGGTGGTATGGATACTATTTCGTATGCATTAGCAATGGAAGAGATATCTAAGGTTGATGCTTCAGTATCCGTTTGCATGAGTGTAAATAACTCATTGGTTTGTTGGGGATTAGAGATGTTTGGAACAGAAGAACAAAAACAAAAATATTTAGTTCCACTTGCAAAAGGAGAAAAAATTGGCGCTTTTTGTCTTTCAGAACCAGAAGCAGGATCAGATGCTACTTCACAACGTACAACAGCAGAAGATAAAGGTGATTATTATCTTCTAAATGGCACTAAAAACTGGATTACAAATGGTTCTACAGCATCTATTTATTTAGTGGTTGCACAAACACATCCAGAAAAAGGTCACCACGGAATTAATGTCCTAATCGTTGAAAGAGGAATGGAAGGATTTGAAGTAGGTCCAAAAGAAAATAAAATGGGTATCCGTGGAAGTGATACGCATAGTCTAGGGTTCACAAATGTAAAAGTACCAAAGGAAAATCGAATTGGAGAAGACGGATTTGGATTCAAATTTGCCATGAAGACATTATCTGGTGGTAGAATAGGTATTGCAGCTCAAGCCTTAGGTATTGCAGCAGGAGCTTTGGATTTAGCTGTTGCTTACTCTAAAGAAAGGCAAGCATTTGGAAAACCGATTAATGAGCACCAAGCTGTTGCTTTTAAATTAGCTGACATGGCCACACAAGTAGAGACAGCACGTTTAATGGTTCATAAAGCGGCTTGGGAGAAAGATCAGCATGTGAATTTTGACACTTCCAGTGCTATGGCAAAATTGTATGCTTCCGAAATCGCACAAACTGTAACAAGTGAAGCTGTTCAGATTCATGGAGGTTATGGATATGTAAAAGAGTACCATGTAGAGCGATTGATGCGTGACGCTAAAATCACACAAATTTATGAAGGAACATCTGAAATTCAGAAGATTGTAATCTCTCGTAATGTTATAAAAGGATAATTATTTGGCATTATTAATAAATTGTCTTAAATTTGAAATTCAATTAAAAAAAACAAAATATGAAAAGAATTTATTTAGGTTTAATTACTATTATGGGTAGCGGCCTCGTTTTGGCACAAAATTACCCAACAATGAGCGTAGCTAAGAATAAAACTGTTGTAGAAGCAACAGCGAGTGATGTTACAAATAAAGCAGAGGGAGATATTATTTGGCAAAATGATTTTTCTAATGCTACAGATTGGACAAAAGTAGCTGTAGTTGGAATGGATAACTGGGTGATTGGAACAGCAGTCCCTTCAGGAGATTTCCCAATAGATCCAATCAATTCCACTTCAAAAGCAAATGGATATGCATTATTTGATTCTGACTTAATGTGTTCTGGAAATCAAAATGCTTATATATACAATACAACTCCAATTGATTTATCCGGATTTGCTAATGCAAACCTTACTTTTGAGTCATATTATAGAAAGTTTCAAGGTCAATGTTTCGTAGGATTCTCTACAGATGCAACTAATTGGGCATGGGTTGAAGTACATACATCACTTGTTGTAAATGAAAGTTCGGCTAATCCAACAATTGTTTCTATTCCTACAGTAGGTATAGGTGGGTCTTCTACAGCGTATGTAGCTTTTAGATACGTAGGTGGATGTGATTATGCTTGGATGGTGGATGATGTAAAACTTGTTGAGCCATTTGATAATAATGTTGAAATCTCAAAACTTTTCCAAGCTACAGAAATAGGAACAACTGAAGGCTTAGATTATTTCTATATTCCTGCTTCTCAAGCTAGTTTTCCTGGATTAACTTTTGGTATTTATGCTAGTAATGTTGGTGGTCAATCACAAACAGTTACAATAGATGCTACAGGACCTTCTTACACTGAAAGCAGTAACTCAAAAGTTATTGCACCAGGAGCAATGGATTCATTATCAATTGCGGAACCATTTATGATTCCAACTGCTGTAGGTGCTTATACAGTTAATTTCGTAGCTTCTCTCTCTGGAGGCGCAAATAATTATACTGGAATTAATAAATATGAAATCAACAGAACTCAATTTGTTTACGGAAGAGATAACGGAACAGCAAAGAGTGCAATTTCAAACTTTTCTAGTAATGGAGGGAAAGAATTTAAAATTGGTAATGTCATGGAAATATTTGATGATATGACTATTACTGGTGTTCAAGTGGCTTTAGCAAATAACCAACCAAATGCTGTTGGACAATTATTTGATGCTTCTATCGAAATCTTAAATAGTACAGGAGATGATTTTGAATATTTAGTTGATTCTGATGTACATACTATTGCTACTGAAGATTTAGGTGCTTTTGTTACCCTTCCACTAGATGGAGGTCCTGTAACTATTCCAGCGGGATCTGTTGTATTGGTAATGGCTCACCACTTTGGTGATGGAGGTACTGGTAATGATGATGTTGCATTCCTAGGTGCTCAATCTACAACAGAGCAAACTGTTTTAGGTTACGATGCAGGCGGAACAAGATATTATTTAGGTAGCCCAAGCGCACTTATGGTTCGTTTAACTGAAGAAGTAACAAATGGATTGAATAGTAATGAATTAACTGGAGTAAGTGTCTATCCAAACCCAACATCAGGTATTATTACTGTTACAAACGATGCTAATGCTCGTAATACAATTGTAATTACAGATGTTACAGGAAAGAATATTTTAACAACAGCTTCAACTACAAATGAAGTTATTGATTTAAGTTCTTTTGGTGCTGGTATTTACTTTGTAAATGTTTCAAACGAAAACGGAAGAATAGTTAAAAAGATTATTGTAGATTAATAATTACAATTATAAATTTTAAATGGAGCATTCAGTGAGTGCTCCATTTTTTTTTGTACTTTCATCATCTAAATTTTAGATATATCATGAAAGTATATACAAAAACAGGAGATAAGGGAACAACGGCATTAATCGGAGGAAAAAGAGTAGCTAAAAATGATATTCGTGTAGAAACTTATGGCACCGTTGATGAATTGAATTCATGGGTGGGTTTACTAAGAGATCATCGTGAAATACTACCTGAGCAATACAATCAATTAATAGAAATTCAAGACAGATTATTTACCATTGAAACAATTTTTGCATCTCAGCCAGAAGGAGTGAAAATGAGTCTACCACCTGTTTTTGAAAATGATATTATTTTTCTCGAAAATGCAATTGATGAAATGAATGATACGTTGCCTCCTCTTACAAAATTTGTATTACCCGGGGGTTCAAAATTACTTTCATTCTGTCATATTGCCAGATGTGTATGTAGAAGAGCTGAAAGATTGGCTGTAGGTATAGAAGATGAGAGTGAACAATATAGAATCAGCCTCAAATATCTTAATAGATTAAGTGATTATCTCTTTGTATTGACTCGAAAAATCGCCTTTGATAATAATATAAAAGAGGTAGAATGGCAAGCAAGAAAATAATTGTGTAACTATAATTTGTATTTAATAAAAATAATTATATTTTTGCGCTCCTGATAAAAAAGGAAACAACAAATTATAAGATAATAACCTATTAAAAATTAAGATAATATGTACTGGACACTAGAATTAGCTTCTTATTTAGAAGATGCTCCATGGCCGGCAGCAAAAGATGAGTTAATTGATTATGCAATTAGAACAGGAGCTCCTCTTGAAGTAGTTGAAAGTTTGCAGAGCCTTGAGGATGAAGGAGAAATTTATGAAAGTATGGAAGATATCTGGCCTGATTATCCATCTAAAGAAGATTTTTTCTTTAATGAAGATGAATATTAAAATCCCATAAAAAAAGCCTTGCACAAGGCTTTTTTTGTTTATATACGACAGTTTGACAGTTAGGATGTTATTGGAATAATTTGTGCTACTAAAAAACTGTTAATTTTATTATCTTATGCTTCAAAGACAGTATTATTATTTTAATTTTGAAGCCTTAAACAAAAATACAAAATGGTAGTAGGACTATTAAAGAAATTATTAGGAGATAAGTCAGCAAAAGATAGAAAGACTTTCCAACCCATCATAGATGCAGTAAACCAGATTCATTCATCTATTATGCATATTAGCGATGATGATCTTAGGAAAAGAACTACTACTTTTAAAGAGAAAATTCAATCTGAAACAAAAGGTATCGGGGATCAAATTGCAGAACTTGAAGCGAAAGGAAATCATCCAGATACGAATGTAACAGACAAAGAAGAGATATTTGCCGAAGTAGATAAATTGAAAGAGGAGTTAGATAGTAAAATAGAAGAGGTTCTTAAAGATATTTTGCCTGATGCTTTTGCTACTGTTAGAGAAACTGCTAGAAGATGGACGGAAAATAAGCAACTGGTTGTTACTGCTACTGATTATGATAGAGATATGGCAAAACACTTCGATGGCTTAACGATTGAAGGTGATAAGGCTATTTGGAAAAATTCATGGACAGCAGCTGGGAATAAGGTAGAATGGAACATGGTGCATTACGATGTTCAGATTATGGGAGGTGCTGTTTTGCATGAAGGAAGTATTGCAGAAATGCAGACAGGAGAAGGAAAAACGTTGGTAGCTACTCTTCCCGTATATTTGAATGCACTTGCAGAGAAAGGAGTACATCTGGTAACTGTAAATGATTACCTAGCACGACGTGATAGTGAATGGATGGGCCCTCTTTACCAATTTCATGGTTTAACCGTTGATTGTATAGATAAACATAAGCCTAATTCTGAATCAAGGAGACAGGCATATTTGGCTAATATTACTTTTGGAACAAATAATGAATTTGGTTTTGACTATTTGCGCGATAATATGTCAGGAGATGTGGAAAGTTTGGTTCAAAAGAAACACCACTATGCTATTGTCGATGAGGTTGACTCTGTATTGATTGACGATGCACGAACTCCTTTGATTATATCAGGACCTACTCCTAGAGGTGATGAACAAGAATATGTAGCATTAAAACCTGTTGTGGAAAGAGTTGTCAATGCACAACGACAGTTAATCAATAAGATTTTGGCCGAAGCTAAAAAAGATTTAGCAGTAATAAATGAACCTATCGAAGATAAGAAGGAGATGAAAAGACTCCTAGATGAGGGTGGTCAGAAATTATTACGTGCTCACAGAGGTCTTCCAAAAAATAAAGCACTTATTAAATTCCTTTCTGAGCCTGGAATCAAAGCCCATTTACAAAAAACAGAGAATTTCTATATGGCTGAGCAGAATAAACACATGCCTATTATTGATAATGAACTTTATTTTGTAATTGACGAAAAAAACAATACAATTGATCTGACAGATAGAGGAATTGATTTAATGTCAGGAACTGACGATCCTACATTTTATATCATGCCTGATTTTGGAGCAGAAATGGCGAAAATTGAAAATGCTGATATAAACATAGAAGAAAAGGCTAATAAGAAAGAAGAATTGATTCGTGAATATGGTATTAAGTCTGAAAGAATTCATAGTGTGAATCAATTACTAAAGGCTTATACACTGTTTGAAATTGAAGTTGAATACGTCATTGCCGATGGGAAAGTAAAAATTGTGGATGAATCTACCGGTCGTATTATGGAAGGTCGTAGATATTCAGATGGATTACATCAAGCAATCGAGGCTAAAGAGAATGTAAAGGTAGAAGACGCCACTCAAACCTATGCAACGATTTCTCTTCAAAACTATTTTAGAATGTACCACAAACTTGCAGGTATGACTGGTACAGCTGAAACAGAGGCAAAAGAGTTTTGGGATATCTATAAATTAGATGTCGTAGTTATTCCTACGAATAAACCAATAGCAAGAGCAGATGAAGAAGATTTAGTATTTAAAACTGCAAGAGAAAAATATAATGCTGTTATTGATGAGATTGAACGTTTGGTGGGAATTGGCAGACCAGTTCTCGTAGGAACAACAACAGTTGAGATTTCTGAATTATTGAGCAGAATGTTGAAAATGAAAGGAATCCCTCACAACGTATTAAATGCGAAACATCACCAACAAGAATCTGAAATTGTTGCAGAAGCAGGTAAAGCTGGCAAAGTTACCATTGCAACAAACATGGCTGGTCGAGGTACCGACATTAAGTTAGGAGAAGGCGTAAGAGAAGCAGGAGGATTAGCTATTATTGGTACAGAACGACACGATTCTAGAAGGGTAGATAGACAGTTACGCGGACGTTCTGGTCGTCAGGGAGATCCAGGTTCTTCTCAATTCTTTGTGTCTCTGGAAGATGATTTAATGCGTAAATTCGGTTCTGAGCGAATTGCTAAAGTAATGGATAGTAGAATGGTAAGGTTAAAAGATGGGGAAGTTATTCAACATAGTTTAATTACTAAATCTATTGAAAGAGCACAGAAAAAGGTTGAAGAGAATAACTTTGGTATGCGTAAGCATTTATTGGAATATGACGATGTAATGAATGCTCAACGTAAGGCTATATATAGAAAACGTAAGAATGCTTTGTTTGGAGAGCGTTTGGATTTAGATATCGCTAATATGTTCTATGACTCCGTAGAGGAAATTGTTAATAGTTACAGTGGAAAAGAAGGGTTTAAAGACTTTGAAATTGAATTAATTCGCATTT
The DNA here is from genome assembly GCA_023957385.1 of Brumimicrobium sp. Classification (NCBI taxonomy): domain Bacteria; kingdom Pseudomonadati; phylum Bacteroidota; class Flavobacteriia; order Flavobacteriales; family Crocinitomicaceae; genus Brumimicrobium; species Brumimicrobium sp. Next base: position 580,358 of record JAMLGZ010000001.1, read on the forward strand.
TAGGATTACAGTCTCCAATAACAGTTGATGAATTCTCAGGTAAGAACAAAGAAGAGGTTGTTAATAAAGTCTATAACGCTGCTTTGGATAAATACGATGCTAAGAATAAGAGAATTGCGGATTTAGTATATCAGAATGTAGAGGTTCATTATGGACAGCCAGAAAATAGAACCCGACATATTCGTGTGCCATTTACTGATGGACAAAAAGGCATTGAAGTATCTACAACCATCCAAGAAGGGCATGATACACATGGACATTCTATTATCAAACAATTTGAGAAAGCTGTTACATTAGGCTTAATTGACAATGAGTGGAAAGAGCATCTTAGAGAGATGGATGATTTGAAACAATCTGTTCAGCAAGCGCGTCACGAACAAAAAGATCCTCTTCTAGTATATAAATTGGAATCTTATAATCTATTCAGAGATATGATGAATAGATTAAATAAAGATACGGCAGAGTTTCTGATTAAAGGAATTATTCCTGTTCAAGATAGTACTCCTTCTGTTCAAAGTAATGCAACTAAACAGAGCAATAGTTATGCGCAGGCTAGAGTGAATCAGCAAGCGCAAGCTGGAGGAGGAACTCCGCAACGCTTTCAAGGAAGTCAGGGATATGAAGAAGCAATTGCTCAATCTCAGCAACAGAGTATGCCAAAGCAACAACCTATTGTTGCAGAGAAGAAGATAAATCGTAATGACGAATGCCCTTGTGGAAGTGGTAAAAAATATAAGAATTGCCACGGAAAGAACGCTTAATCCATTATATTTTCTAAAGGAAAACGTATAAGATAGGAAACTCCGTTTTGGGAAACAACATCCATAGACCCTTCTAGTTGTTCTACAAGAGATTCTATTAGTTGTAATCCTACAGTTTCTGAATTGTTAAAGTTAGGAGTAAAGCCTATCCCGTTATCTTTAATGGTTAGATGAACTAGCTTGTCTTTTTCTTCAACTCGTACACAAATCTTACCCTCGGTTCTATTTTTAAATGCATATTTAACTGCATTAGTAAAAATTTCATTAACGAGTAATCCACACGGTATGGCTTGATTAATATTGAGGCAGAAGGAATCGATTTCTGTGTTTATCTCTATATGAAGGTTGGGGTCACTTTTATAAGTTTGTATAATGTTTGAAATTAATTCGGAGAGATAACTTTTAAAATCAATAGATGCAAAGTTTTTTGAAGTATATAATTTCTCGTGTATGGCAGACATACTATTGATTCTAGAAACACTGTCACTTAGAGCTCCTTTAATGGTTTCATCCTTAATGTATGAATTTTGAATTCTAAGAATACTTGAAATAATTTGCATATTATTTTTCACGCGGTGATGTATTTCTTTTAATAAGGTTTCTTTTTCTTTAAGAGATTCTTCTAATTGTAAATTTACCTGCATTACTTGTTCTGCTTTTTGTATATCAAGTACCATAGTAGCGCTATACATAGCTCTTTTCATACGTAAGATACCTAAGATAATCATAACAATAACTAAAGCTATATAAAGAATCCCGCCATTTGCTAAGATAAAGGAGACGCCTGCAATTCCAAAGAGGAGAATGAGCGGAAAACAAATTAAATTAATAATACTGAAAATAATAATTTCTTGCACTCTATAGTTTAGGATGTAGCTTATTCCTAGCATCATTATAATCATATTATTGAAGTAGAGACCTACATGCTCCTTATCCGTATAGATCATCATATATGTTCCAGCTCCTATAAAACTCAGATAAATACATGATATAATTATAGTTTCAGAAGTGTTAGTTCTCTTAATAAGGTAAAGTAAGAGAAAAGAAACCAGCATCCCAATAAGTCTTGTAGGCAGAAATTGATAAAAAATGTATGGAGCATAGAAATAATCAAAAATAGTTGCAAGTCCCCATAAAGGTGCGGAAACTATACATATGTAATAGACATATTCACGAAGTCTCTTTTGGATGATCTCTTCAATTCTCAATGGTAAGTAGTTAAAGTTTATACTAAGATAAATAAAATTATGTAATCACCAAATAAGGAGAAATGTAGCTCTGAGAATTAAATTTGATGATAAAATAGATTGGATTGAATATTTTTTATTAACTTAAATGGAAATTTGATGAATAACCACCTAAATTAAATAAAATGAAAATGATGATGAGAGACATTCAGTCACCTGCAGAATTTGTAGAAAAATTTATTAATCAGACGAATCAGTCTATATTCTTAACAGGGAAGGCGGGCACGGGAAAAACTACCTTATTAAAGAAAATAATTGATACTACTCATAAGAACACTGTAGTAGTTGCCCCTACAGGTATTGCTGCATTGAATGCAGGAGGAGTAACTATTCATTCATTCTTTCAATTGCCTTTTGGAGGATTTATTCCAATTGATGGACAAGCTCCATTTACACCAGGAAATCGACAGTTTAATACCAAAACAACTCTTCAAACACAGCATATTCGTGTAAATAAGAGGCGTAGAGCTATTTTTCAAGAAATAGAATTGCTGATAATTGATGAGGTAAGTATGTTGCGTGCAGACCTGCTGGATGCAATGGATTTTACCCTGCGTAGAATTCGTCGAAATGATACTCCGTATGGTGGGGTACAAGTACTTTTTATTGGAGACTTGTTGCAATTACCACCTATCATCAAAGGAGAAGAAGAAGAAATCTTTCGTCGTTATTATAATGGAAGTTTTTTCTTTCATGCAAAAGTGGTAGAAGAGCAAGCTCCTCTTTATATTGAATTAGATAAAATTTATCGCCAAAGTGACCCTGTGTTTATTGATATTTTAGAAGAGCTTAGAAATAACCGTATTTCTGATAAAAGTTTGGATTTATTAAATCAATATGTGCAACCTCATTTTGATTCAACAAAGCAAGATGGTTTTATTACAATCACTACACATAATGCTTTGGCAGATGAAATAAATGAGAAATCTTTACGGGCTCTTGAAGGTAAAGAATTATCATACGAAGCTAAGATTGAAAAAGATTTTTTAGAAAACATCTATCCTATTCCTTCTACATTAAAGTTAAAGGTAGGCGCTCAAATTATGTTTTTGAAAAATGATACATCTTTCGAACGAAAATATTATAATGGTAAAATCGGAAGAATAGTTGAATTATCTCCAAACGAAATTAAAGTGCTTTTTCCGGAGGAAAACAAAATTATTAAAGTTGATGCCTATGTTTGGGAGAATATTAAGTATAACCTCAACGAGTTATCAGGACAGATTGAAGAAGATGTAATTGGAACTTTTACACATTTCCCTATAAAATTGGCTTGGGCAATTACTGTACACAAGAGTCAAGGGTTAACTTTTGATAAAGCAGTATTGGATTTATCACAAGTATTTGCACCTGGACAAGCGTATGTAGCACTTTCCCGCTTAACTGGTTTAAAGGGCTTGGTACTTAAAACCCCTATACGGTTCAATGGATTACGTAATGACCAAGATGTCATGAATTATGCCCAAAATAAGGCAGATAGTTCCACCTTACAGAACAATTTAGAGGTTAACTCCATCCAGTATATACAACAGCGCCTACAGCGTGCTTTTAACTGGGAAGGGGTAGTAAGTAAATGGTTTGCTTTGGAGGCTGAGCATAAATCAGCAGGATTAAAAAGTGAAATGGGGAAAAATAGAGAATGGGTTACGGAACAAGTAAATATACTTACTTCTACTCTCGAACCAGCTAAGAAATTTAGAGATTGGATACTTAAGTATTGCCTGCCTGGACGTATGGACCCAAACTATTTAAGCGAACGTATAGAAGCAGCATATAGCTATTTTATAGAACCTCTTGATAAAGTATTCAAAAACAATTTGAAACAAATAATTCTATTACAGCAGAAGACAAATGTTAAACAATACGTAGAGAGTTTAATCGAAGTGGATGATCTTATGACTAAGGAAATCACTGAACTAAAAAAAATGCGAAAGTTTATTCAAAATTTTGCAAATGGAGAAGAACTTTCGAAAGAGGCTATATGGAATGAGCAGATTAAAAATTTTAAAATTATAAAGGTACAGACTGTAAAAGAAGAGTTACGTAGAGAATTGCCTGAACAAACTGCAGAGATAGATACACGTATGCTTTTAAAAACACAGAAAAAGGAACGTAAATCTAAAGAAAGAAAACCTAAAGGACCTTCTACTTATGAGCAAACGTTAGAAATGTTTAAGTCTGGAATGTCTGTCTTTGAAATTGCTGATCAACGTATTCTTCAAACAGAAACGGTGTATAATCATTTGGCTAAATTGGTTAAAGAGGAGCAAATACGAGTAGAGGAAGTATTGGATAGAGAGAAGCTTACTTATCTCAAAGAGATATTAGGAAATTCTATCGACACTTCACTATCAGAGGCAAAAGTAAAAGTTGGAGATACAATTACTTGGGAGGAATTGAAGGTCTATCATGCAAGCTTGCTTAAATGACTTCATTTATTTTCTTTCCTTCTTTAACTCTTCAATTTTGTCTTTAAATGAGTATTTATCAGATTGCTTAGGGAGTATTGGAGTAATCTCTTCTTTTTTTGTAGCTTCTTTTCTAATTTTTGTTTCACTTTCTTTTTGAATTTCTGATTTCGGTTCCTTTAAGTTTTTCGGTTTCTCAGAGAACGAGTATTTATTGTTACCTTGATTAGTATTTGTTCTTGATTTAGAAGTCTTTTCTTTCTCTTTTAGTCTAGAAGTATCAGCTTGTTTTGGCGTATGAATCTCTTTCTTATCTTTTATTGGTATAAGGGGTTTTTCTTTATCGCCCTCTTTTCCTTCTTTGAACTCTTTGAAACTTCCCTCGAACATACTATACTGCCGAAAGCTACATTCTAGGTTTCCATTGAAGACTTTCATTTTCTGACTTGGCTTTAATCCTATGTTTTTGAGCGCCTCTTCGTTTGAAGAAATAAGCCAGCAGTTATACCCACTAAATGCATGCTTTAAATGATCCCCAATTCCTTGGTATAGTTCAGAAACGTCTTCTCCAATACGTTCTCCATACGGAGGATTACAGATGATAGTCCCTTTCTCTACTGGAGCTTCAAGTGTTAAGAAATCTTGTCTTCCAAAGGAGACCATATTTCCAATAGGGGCCATTCTACTATTGCGTTTGGCCTTTTGAACCATTTCGGCATCTATATCATAAGCAAAAATGTCAAAGCCTAAATTCTTAGGTCTATTGTTTGCCTCGTTTCTAACCTTTTCCCAAATTTCTTCATCAAATGAATTGAAATTTTTAAAAGCATAATGTGTTCTCTCTATCATGGCAGGAATATCAGCAGCCAGTAAAGCAGCTTCAATAGCAATTGTTCCTGAGCCACACATAGGATCAATCAACGTAGATTTCTTATCCCATCCAGATAAACGAAGGAGACCTGCTGCTAATACCTCATTCATTGGTGCTTCCCCTGTTTCTTGTCGATAACCCCGTTGAAAGAGTGGTAATCCACTTGTATTTAAAGAGATAGTAACAGTTTTATCTTTAATATATACGTCAAACATTACTTGAGGTGATTTAATGTTTACGTCTGGTCGTTCATTATATTTATCTCGAAAAGTGTCTGCAATAGCATCCTTAATCAGCAACATTGGGAATTGGGTGTGCTTAAAGAAATTAGAAAATACAGCCCCTTTAACTGCAAAAGTTTTATCTAATTTAAAATAAGATGTCCAATCAATCTTACGTGCTTCTTTATATAAATCATCTTCCTTGTGGATAAAGAATGTTTTAATTTCTACTAGTACAGAGATAGCTAATCTGCAGCGAAAATTCAATCTATACACATCTTCCCATGTTCCTTTAATTCGAACAGCTCTGTTTAAGATTTCAATATTATTATAACCTAATTCAATGAGCTCTTCTTTCAGGATTTCCTCAAATCCAAAGAGTGTTTTTATGGTAATTAATTCTTGTTGCATGAAGTCTTTCTATTTTGCAAATATAGGGTAGGTTTTCAAAAAACTCTCCCAAATTTTTATAATTCCATAAAAATCGCATACTTTGTAGAAATTATTAATCCAACCAAAAGTTGAAAGGGAGAATAGGGTTTATTTTCATTGTTCTGTTTTTGATTCATACTTCATTGACATATAGTCAACGGGTGGGGGTTGTGTTGAGCGGTGGTGGAGCTGCTGGATTAGCACATGTTGGTTTATTAAAAGCCTTAGAAGAAGCTCATATCCCTATTGATTATATCGTAGGCTCAAGTGCGGGAGCTTTAGTAGGTGCTATGTATGCATCCGGAATGTCTCCTATAGATATTGAAGAATACATACTTTCCGGAGCTTTTGAGAAATTAGTTTCAGGTAAACCAGCTAGAGAAGAGCGATTTTTTTTACGGGAGCGTTCAGAAGATGCTTCTATGTTTAGGTTTAGCTTTAGATTTGATAGTTTATTATATAATTCACTTCCTACTAACTATTTGACACCTGCTTTCTTGGATTTTGAGATTTTACGACTTATTGGAGTTGTTGGAGCTTCAAAGGGAAATGATTTTGATTCCTTATTTGTACCTTTCCGTTGTGTTGCTTCGGATGTTTATAATAAAAAATCCATACTTTTTAAGGATGGAGACCTCAATGAGGCGGTTAGGGCATCTATGACTTTCCCCTTTTTTGTGAACCCAATTCGTGTGGATGGTAAATTGTTATTTGATGGTGGACTTTATAATAACTTCCCTTCAGATATCATGTATAGTGAATTCTCTTCGGATTATATTATAGGAAGTAATGTTTCAGGGAATGACCCACCACCTAAAGAAGAAGACATTATTAGCCAAATAACTACACTTTTCTCACATCAAAGTGATTATGAAATACCTTGTGAGACTGGTATTATGATTGAACCTCAGATAGATATTGGGACATTTGAATTTTATCGAATGAGAGAAGCAATTAATGCAGGATATAACTCCACAAAAAAATACATAGATAGCATCCGTCAGTTTGTTCATAGAATTGAAGATACTCAAACTATAAATGCAAGAAGAGCATCTTTTAAAACAACTATTCCAGCTGTGTATATTACGGAAGTCAATGTACAAGGAGTAAATGCGAAGGATGTTTCCTTTGTAAAAGATAATTTTGTTCGTGACTCACTGAGGAAACCTATGCCATTTCATACCTTTGAGAAACGATATTTTCGTGCATATTCTACCGAACAAGTTAAATATATATATCCTACATTGAGAAAGGAGAAAGATTCTTTATACTCTTTACACCTCAAAGTTACCAAGCAAAAGCCATTTACTATAAGTATTGGAGGGCATTTATCAACACGTCCTATTAATACAGGTTACATTGGACTTTCATATACCGATATAGGTAAAGGTGCCATTGGCGTTTTTGGAGAGGCTTATTTCGGGAAATTTTATACTTCCACCAAATTAAAAATAGATTATGATTTACCAACCTTATTTCCTCTTAGATTGAGTCCCTATTTTGTATTGAATAGATGGGATTTTTATGAAAATTCTACAACATTTTTTGCAACAGCCAAACCATCTTATGTAACACAAAACGAGATATATTATGGATTTTCTTTAGAGGCTGCTAACCAGCGAAATGGAAAGTATGGAATAGATTTCAGAAAGTTTAAAAATAAGGATCAATATTATCAAGTAGCCGACTTTAAAGATGGAGACACTTCTGATATAACATTCTTTCAAGGAGAATCCGTTCAACTGAGATATGAATTCAATACCCTAAATAGAAAACAATTTGCATCAGAAGGAGCTCTTTTACGTGCAACCTTACGTTATATCCAAGGAAAAGAAATCAGTTTGTCTGGGAGTACAATTAAAACTCCTTACGATATCCGAAGATGGCATAATTGGGTGAATTTTTCTATTGAAGGTCAGAAATATTTTAATATGGCATCTTTCTTTAAAATTGGTATTTATGGAGAGTTGAATTTTAGTTCCAATGCCTTGTTTTCAAATTATATGGCATCTATTTTGAATACTTCGGATTTCTCTCCTATTCCTGATAGTAAGACCATATTTATGACAGAGTATCGCGCACCTCAATTCTTGGGTACAGGATTAGATATAGTATTTAACTATAGAAAATCATTTGAATTTAGATTTTCTCCTTATTACTTCTTACCCCTTAGACAAATTGTGTCACCTAATGAGAATACCTTTGGATATTCAGATTTGATTGGAAATGGAATGATGATGGCTAGTTCATCCCTTATTTATCACTCTCCTTTTGGCCCTTTACGCTTAACTGCAAATTATTTCCCTATGCAAAAGCATCCATTTATTGTACAATTAAGTTTTGGCTACATAATCTTTAATAAACATTCAATTCGATAATGAACTATTAGTAATTAAACGTTGTTTATTATCTTTGTAAAAATTTCTAATATATGATATTACCTATTGTGGCGTATGGCGACCCAGTATTGAAAAAGGAAGGGGAGGAGATAAATAAAGATTATAAAGGTCTAAAAGAATTGATTGAGAATATGTGGGAGACTATGTATAATGCAAGTGGTGTTGGATTAGCCGCCCCCCAAATAGGTAAATCAATTCGCTTATTTATTGTAGATGCTTCTCCATTTGCAGATGACGACGATGAAGAAAACCCTGATCCGAAAGCAAAAGGATTGGAAAATTTTAAAAAAGTTTTTATAAACCCAATTATTGAGGAAGAAACAGGAGAGGAATGGGCCTTTCAAGAAGGTTGCTTATCTATTCCAACAATACGAGAAGATGTCTATCGGAAAGAGAAAATAACGATCTCCTATTATGATGAGAATTTCAAACTGCATGAAGAAACATATGATGGCTATGCTGCACGTGTTATTCAACATGAATATGACCACATTGAGGGCGTACTGTTTACAGACCATATTTCACCTTTGAAAAAGAAACTTTTGACTAAAAAACTGGTGAATATTTCCAAAGGAGATATAGATGTGAATTACAAAATGGTGTTTCCTTCACAAAAGAAAAAGAGATGAAATTTATATATCTTATAGGCATATCTTTATTTCTTTTTTCTTGTAATACTTCCTCTAAAGATATGAGTAAAGAGTATTGGGAGGAATTGATTCAAAAAACAGATGATACTATCAAACTGGATTTCCAACAAGCTACGAAAAATCAGAATTTCCAGATAAATACTGCGCTTTATCAAAGAGCCATTGAGAGAAACTTAAATTTCTATCAGAGATTCCCAACAGATACTTTTTCTGAGGTGGCTTTAGATAAGGTAGCAGCACTCTTTCTACAAATAAATCAGGAAAGTGAGGCAGTTAAATGGAGAGATACTTTATTGATTAAATTCCCAAATACTAGAAATAGAATAGGTTTGCTTGAACTTCAGATGAATTACTATGATTTTAACCAATATAATAAAGAAAAGATTAACTTTTACTTAGAACAATTACTCGCTAGTAAAGAACTTACGGAGGAGCAAAGGCAATCTTATGAATACAGATTAAAACATATTGATTTGACTTTTGAAGAGCTCATTCTTTTACAATCTCAAGACGCTGAAGATTCTGTTAAATAAGTTTTTGTTAAGTTGTTAAAGGTTTGTTAAAAAAAAACAGGCACGATTTTTTCATTCTATATTTGAAATGAAATTAAAATATATTACCATGAAAAAAATACTATTAAGTTTGAGTGTGTCATTTGTAATGATGATGGGACTTAACACAATGTTTGCTCAAGAAACAACAAAAACTCCTGCAGTAGGAGAGAATGGAGCTAAAATCGTTTTTGAAAAAGAAGTTCATGATTATGGTACAATCAATCAGTATGCTGATGGTACTTGTGAATTCGTTTTCAAAAATACAGGAAATGAACCTTTAGTTATTTCTAATGCACAAGGATCTTGCGGATGTACAGTTCCTGAATGGCCAAAAGAACCAATTGCTCCTGGAAAAACAGGTGTTATTAAAGTAAAATATGACACAAAAAGAGTTGGAGTTATTGGAAAGAGCGTTACTTTACAATCTAATGCTATCAATGAGCCAACTAAAACAATCAGAATTAAAGGTAATGTGCTTGCAAAACCTTCTGGAGAAGCACCAGTTAACAATAGTGGAGCTCCAGCTTCAAACTAGTTGAATGATAAGATTAATTTTTAGTTTATTCATATTAAATTCCGCTTTTGGCTTTGCTCAAAAAGCGGAATTTAAGTTTTTAACCCCTACCATTCATGATTGGGGAAAAGTAAAAGAAGGAGGTATCTTAGAACATTATTTTGTTTTCCAAAATATTGGACAAGAACCTTTAGTTATTAATGAAACTATGGTTGCTTGTCATTGTACTACTGTGAAATTTCCTACTTATCCAATTTTACCTCAAAAAACCGACTCTATCCTTGTGCAATTTGATACTAATAAAACGTATTATCGACAAAATAGAGCTATTATCATCAAGTCAAATACAAAAAAGAACGAAAAATTGGTGATTAAAACTTTTGTGATTCCGAAAGAAGATTGATACATTATCCTCTTTTGAAATATGAATCTGCCTAAAGTAAAAAACCTATATATTTTATTGTTTACCAAATAATTTATGTACATTTGTGCCCTCAAAATATAAAAGGATGTCAAACGGAGTTAAAATATTCGCAGGTAGAGTTTCTCACACATTTGGAGAAGCTGTTGCTAAAGAATTTGGAACAACACTAGGAAGTGTAACGGTTGAAACTTTTAGTGACGGAGAAATTCAGACATCTTTTGAAGAAACCGTTAGGGGTCAAGATGTTTTTATAGTTCAATCAACTATTCCGCCAACGGATAACATTATGGAATTACTACTTATGGTAGATGCTGCAAAACGTGCTTCTGCTAATAAGATTATTGCTGTGATTCCCTATTTTGGTTATGCTAGACAAGATAGAAAAGACAAGCCAAGAGTTGCAATTGGAGCAAAATTAGTTGCCAATATGTTAATGGCTGCAGGTGTAGATAGACTAATGACTATGGACTTACATGCTGATCAGATTCAAGGTTTTTTTGAGTTTCCAGTTGACCATTTGTATGCTTCTACTGTTTTCTATCCTATTCTTAAGGATATGGCAGAGAGTGGGAATTTAATCATGGCAGCTCCTGATGTTGGGGGTGCAAAACGAGCCAATTCTTATGCAAAGAAATTAAACTTAGGTTTGGCTATTTGTCATAAACAACGTAAGAAAGCAAATGAAATTGCTGAAATGACAGTGATAGGAGATATTGAAGGGAAAGATGTTGTTTTAGTGGATGATATGATTGATACGGCTGGAACTTTAACCAAAGCAGCAGATCTATTTATGGAAAAAGGAGCCAAAAGCGTGAGAGCTTTTTGTACACACGCTGTATTATCTGGCCCAGCGTATGATCGTATCAATGCATCAAAAATTACAGAACTTATTGTTACCGATACAATTCCTTTGAAACAGAAAAGTGACAAAATCAGAGTTGTGTCTGTAGCTCCGTTATTTGGAGATATTATTGAAAAACTTCAGAATAACCAATCAATTAGTAAACACTTTATAATATCATAAATTAAATAAAAATGAAAAAAGCACAGTTGAGCGGTTCGCTTAGAGCGAACGTAGGGAAAAAGGATGCTAAAGCTATCAGAGTAGCTGAGAGAGTTCCTTGTGTACTTTATGGATCAGGAGAACAAACTTACTTCTCAGTTCGTTCCATAGATGTAGAGAAAATCATATTTTCACCAGATGTATATCAAGTAGAATTGGATATTGATGGAACAAAAAAGAGAGCGATTGTTCAAGATAAGCAAATCCATCCATTAACAGATAAGCCAGTTCACGTTGACTTCCTTGAATTAGTAGATAATAAGAACATTAAGGTTGGTATTCCAATTAGAATTACAGGACGTGCACGTGGAGTTATCAATGGTGGTAAAATGTACACTGTATTCCGTACAATGAAAGTTGAAGGTTTGCCAAATGACGTGCCTGCTGAGGTAGAAATCGATGTTACAAACTTACGTATTGGTCAATCTATCCGTGTTAGAGACGTGAAGGTTCCAGGAGTTAAATTATTAAATGATGAAAATGCAGTTATAGTTTCAATTAAAATGGCTCGTGGAGCTGTTGCAGATTCTCATGATGAGGCTGAGTCTAGTGAAGAAGCACCAGCTGCAACTGAAGCACCTGCAGAAGGAGCCGCAGAATAACAAGCTTAAAATTAATTTAGATAAGAGGCTGTTACAATTTGTGACAGCCTCTTTTTTATACTTATTGGCTTTATTGACCCTCTTATTGAGGCATGACAGGTAAACTTTATCTTTCATAAAACGTTATATTTATAAAATAACTTGACAGGTTTTTACGTAGATTTGTTACTATAAATTTTAGACTATGAAAAAGATTGGAGTGAATGGATTTGGTAGAATAGGTAGATATTTTACTCGAATGAGTTTGGAACAAAATGATATAGAAGTAGCAGTGGTTAATGATTTAGCAGATATTCATACGCTAGCACATCTCTTAAAATATGATTCGGTACATCGTAAAATAAAATATAATTTTACGATACAAGGAGATACACTCACTTTTGAGAATGGAAGAAAGATAGTTTTCACTCAATACAAAGATCCAAAAGAAATTCCATGGAAAAAACTGGGTGTAGATTATGTGTTGGAATCAACCGGAATTTTTCGCACAAAAGAAACTGCATCCGCTCATTTCGTAGGTGGAGCTAAAAAAATAGTTTTGAGTGCTCCTGCTAAAGGTGATGGTTTTAAATCTATTGTAATTGGTGTTAATGAAAATGAATTGACTGAAGCAGACACCTTGATTAGTAATGCTTCTTGTACAACTAACTCAGCTGCTCCGTTAGTTCGATTATTAAAGACTATGTGTACTATTGACAGTGCATATATCACCACTGTTCATAGCTATACTTCCGATCAACGTTTACATGATGCTCCTCACAGTGATTTAAGAAGAGCACGCGCAGCTGCTGAATCTATTGTGCCAACATCTACTGGAGCAGCCAAAGCGCTATCCAAAGTCTTTCCTGAATTAGAAGGGAAAATGGGAGGTTGTGGGATACGTGTTCCGGTAGCAGATGGCTCTTTAACCGATATGACGTTTACTGTATCTGGAAATATTCCTACAGTAGAACAAATCAATGCTGAATTTAAGCGTGCTAGCGAGAATGAATTAAAAGGAATTCTTGAATATACTGAGGAACCTCTGGTTTCCGTAGATATTATAGGAAATCCTCATAGTTGTATTTTTGATAGTCAGCTTACTTCAGTTATAGGAAGACAAATAAAATTAGTTGGTTGGTATGATAACGAAGCGGGTTATTCCAATCGTTTAATTGACTTATTTAAAATCATTTAAATTGGGAGTAGAAATAGAGCGAAAATTCCTTGTACATAAGGAAAAATGGGAACAGATTAAACCTAAAGTGGGAAAACAAATCTCACAAGGATATTTAATGAATACACCTGAATTGGTCGTTCGCATACGTACGAAAGGAGATAAGGGATTTGTCACTATTAAAGGGCATTTAAATACTATTTCTCGGACGGAATATGAGTATGAAATTCCATATAATGAAGCAATGGAAATGCTCCAACAATATTGTCCAAAAAGGATAGAAAAAACACGATTTGAGATAAGAATGGGAAATCATCTTTGGGAAGTTGATGAATTTGTACAACCCCTGACAGGACTTATCTTAGCCGAGATCGAATTACAAGATGAAATGGATCAGTTTGAAATCCCTGACTGGATTAAAGAGGAGGTAACACATTTGCCAGAATATTACAATGCTAATATGCTAAAATAATTTATTAGTTTACCCGTTGTGCATTTAGCTAAAATGCATGATATCATCTTAGACCCCGACACTCTTTCGTCCGTCGGGGTGACAATACATAGAGAGGGTAAAGCGGTCGGCTTTGCCGACCGATAGTAGCCCCCAACAATTGTCACCCCGAGAACCTTGGTTGCTCGGGGTCTATTTTTTTAAATAATTTCTATTTTCTTACATCCTCGCAGAGTAAACACAATCCATATATAGTAGAGATTATTTTTTGTAAATGCACAATGGGTTATTAGTTTACTATTGTGTATTCTCCAATCTCACTGCCTCTAGCGTTAAACTATCTTGTATTTTATTATATATATCCAATAGTTTCTCTTGGTGATAAGAATAATAATCCATAGAATGTTGATAGCGGATACTATCTATGGCATATTTCTGAAGAATTGTATCCATTACATACGGAAGTTGAGCATACTGGTTTATATTGGTTTCATTTAATGATTGATAATAAGCCTCTACCACCATCATATCATATAAAATAATACGAAAAGAGTCTTCGGGAATTAAATCCTTAGGGATATCAGTATTATCTATCTGGTATGAACAGCCAGCAAAAGAGAATACACTAAGCAAGAAAAATACTATTCTTTTAAGCATCAATCAAAACGATTAAAAGTGAGACGTCTTCCGGTAGCTTCTGAAACAATTTTATCTTGGTCATAAACTAAATTTCCATTTACAAAAGTTTTTTCAATCTTATGAGAAAAAGTGGTTCCTTCAAATGGCGACCAACCACATTTGTAAAGTATATTTTCTTTAGTTACAGTTGTTGTTTGAGTTGGATCAATTAATACCAAATCAGCAAAATAACCTTCTCGAATAAAGCCTCTATTTTTTACGCCAAACAAAGTAGCTGGTGCATGAGCAGTTTTTTCGATAATCCTTTCTTTAGAGATTACTCCTTGTAAAGATTTTTCAAAGAGTGCTAAGAGCGCATGTTGTACTAAAGGTCCGCCTGAAGGTGCTTTAAAATACGATTGTTCTTTTTCTTCTATGGTATGTGGCGCATGATCTGTAGCAATTACATCAATACGATTATCTAATACTGCTTTCCAGATGGCCTCTCTATCACTTGCTTTCTTTACCGCAGGATTCCATTTGATATATGTTCCTTTTGCTGCATAATCCTCTTCTGAAAACCAAAGATGATGTACACAAGCCTCTGCTGTAATTCGTTTTTGAGCAAGTGGAGTTATATTCTCAAATAGAGAAAGTTCCTTTGCTGTAGAAATATGTAAAACATGTAAACGAGCTCCGTGCTTTTTAGCTAAGGAAACAGCCAAAGAAGAGGATAAATAGCATGCTTCATCACTTCGAATTTCTGGGTGGTACTGAATAGGCACATTCTCTCCGTATTTTTCACGGAATAATTCCATATTTCTACGGATTGTAGCTTCATCTTCACAATGTGTTGCTATAAGCATAGGAACTTTACTAAAGATATTATTCAAAGTAGTTGGATTATCAACCAACATATTTCCTGTACTAGAACCCATAAATACTTTTACACCACAAACATCTTTAGGATTAGTTTTGAGCACTTCCTCAATATTATCATTGGAAGCTCCCATAAAAAAACTATAATTAGCAGCACTAGTTTTTGCAGCAGTTGCATATTTATCTGCTAATAATTCCTGAGTTAAGGCCTGTGGTACAGTATTAGGCATTTCCATAAAAGAAGTTACGCCACCTGCCACGGCAGCTCTACTCTCTGTAAAAATTGTGGCTTTATGTGTGAGTCCTGGTTCTCTAAAATGAACTTGGTCATCAATACTACCTGGAACTAAATATTTACCTTCACAATTGATTTCTTGAGCAGAAACATCTGCTACATGTGAATCTATTTTAGCAATCCTATCTCCGTCAATTAACACATCACCTACAAAGGATTTCCCTTCATTAATAATGGTCGCTTGTTTTAAAACATATTTCATAAATCCATTTTTCTCATCTTCCAAACGCCATATATAGCTTCTTTGAAGATGCTAATATCCATTTTTGATGTTCCTTTTTGTCTGTCCACAAAGGTAATTGGAACTTCGACAATTCCCAAACCATGTCTTCGAACACCATACTTCATACAAATCTGGAATGCATAACCTTTAAATGGGATATTATTGTATTTCACCGTTGATAAGGCTTCTCTGGAATAACACTTAAATCCAGCAGTGGTATCTTTGATTCCTATCCAAAGAATCATACGCACATAGATAGAAGCAAAGTAGGACATCAAAATACGTGAGAGTGGCCAATTTTTTACTTTTCCTCCCTTACAATAGCGAGAACCTATAGCTAAATGCACTCCTTCTTGATTGCAAGCATCATACAAACGAATCAAATCGTCCGGATTATGGGAAAAATCAGCATCCATTTCAAAGATAAATGCATAACCAACTCCCAATGCCCAATCAAAACCAGCTTTATAGGCTGTTCCTAATCCATTTTTTCCTTGCCTTTCTAATAAATGTAAACGATTGGGATATTCTTCTTGGAGTTCTTTCACTTTTGAACCAGTTCCATCAGGAGAATTATCATCGACGATTAATAGATGGAAATCTTTTGCATAGCCTAACACCTTACGCGTAATGCGCTCGATGTTTTCAATCTCGTTGTATGTAGGGATTATAACTATGCTGTCTGATGTCATTCGCTACTTTTTAAATGCTAATATACAGGAAAATTTATATTTTAATTTGTTCAATATGTATAAAAACCCATCAAATTAATACTTAGAAGTTCGGGGTTAATTGATTTGTTTTAAAGAAATCATCAATATATTTTATAACCTCTTCTTCATCATCCGAAATCTTAATTAAATCCAAATCTTCTGGACTGATATTTCCAAAAGAAAGCATGGTCCCTTTGATCCATTCAAATAAACCAGACCAATATTCTGAACCAACTAAAATAATTGGTTTTTTAGTAATCTTATTTGTTTGCACCAGAGTCATGGCTTCAAACAACTCATCCATTGTTCCAAAACCACCTGGAAGTACAACAAATGCTTGAGAATATTTTACAAAAATAACTTTGCGTACAAAGAAATAATCAAATTTTAAATTGGATTCGGGATCTATATACGGATTATCGTGTTGCTCAAAAGGTAAATCGATATTTAATCCAATTGATTGACCTCCGCCAAGTTGAGCTCCCTTATTTCCTGCTTCCATAATTCCAGGTCCTCCTCCAGTTATAACTCCGTATCCTCTTTCTCCTAATAATTGAGAAATTCTAACAGCTTTCTCATAATATACAGAACCTGGTTTTACCCTTGCCGAACCAAATACGGAGATACTAGGTCCAATCTTTGCCATTTTTTCATAGCCACTTACAAATTCAGCCATGATTTTAAATAAGGCCCAGCTATCATTTGACTTTATTTCACTCCAATTTTTTCCTGGTTTATAACTCATATTATCTTTTTAATTCAATTTCTAAATATTTTCCTGTTATAGATTTTTTATCCTTTGCAATTTGTTCAGGTGTTCCAACGGCTACAACCTCTCCTCCTAATCTTCCTCCTTCTGGACCAATGTCTATAACATAATCTGCCATTTTTACTATATCCAGATTATGTTCTATTACTAATACAGTATTTCCTTCTTCTACTAATCTATTTAGCACCTCCAACAGCATACGTATGTCCTCAAAATGTAATCCCGTAGAAGGCTCATCCAAAATATAAATGGTCTTTCCCGTGCTTCTTTTTGCTAGTTCAGACGCTAATTTTATACGTTGTGCTTCTCCTCCAGATAGTGTTGTAGAAGGCTGTCCCAACTTCACATAACCCAAACCTACCGATAATAAAGTGGACAAAATACGATGAATTTTTGGAATAGGCTCAAAAAATTCGGTTGCTTTTTCAATCGTCATGTCCAGTACATCAAAAATAGATTTCCCTTTATAAAAGACATCCAAAGTTTCTCGGTTGTATCGCTTCCCTCCACAAGTCTCACATTCGACATATACATCAGGAAGGAAATTCATTTCAATTTGGCGCAATCCTGCTCCTTTACATGTTTCGCAGCGACCTCCGCTTACATTAAAAGAAAATCTTCCTGGCTTATATCCTCGGATTTGTGCTTCAGGGAGACTAGCAAACAAACTACGGATTTCATCAAATAATTTAGTGTAGGTTGCAGGATTGGATCGTGGTGTTCTTCCAATTGGTTCTTGATTTATTTCAATGACTTTATCTAAGTTTTCCAATCCTTCAACTTTTTTGTACGGCAAAGGAACTTGTACACCATTATAAAAATGTTGATTCAGTATAGGATACAAAGTTTGATTAATCAATGTTGATTTCCCACTTCCCGAAACACCTGTTACGCATATGAGTGTACCTAAAGGAAAACTAATGCTAACATTTTTTAGGTTATTCCCAGAAGCTCCTTTCAGGGTTAAGATATGTCCATTGCCTTTGCGTCTGGTTTTGGGAATCTCTATTTTGCGCTTATCATTCAAATACTGAGCTGTTAGAGAATTTCCCTTTAACATCTCTTTATAAGTAGAAGCAGTTACAATTTCGCCCCCATTCACACCTGCTCCCGGACCAATATCTACAATAAAATCGGCAGACTCTATCATTTCTCTATCGTGCTCAACCACAATCACTGAATTACCTGTGTCTCGTAATTGTTTTAAAGAATTAATCAGACGCGTGTTATCACGTTGGTGTAATCCAATACTTGGTTCATCCAATACATACAAAACATTCATCAGTTCCGAACCAATCTGAGTAGCCAATCGGATGCGCTGCCCTTCTCCTCCAGAAAGTGTTCGAGCAGGTCTATCCAATTTTAAATATTTTAATCCTACTGATAAAATAAATGATAAACGACTGTTAATCTCTTTCAAAATTTCTTCAGCGATTTTGAATTCACTCTTCGATAACTTTTTAGGAAGTTCTTTAAAGAATTCAGCCAATTCATCGATATCCATTTGCACCAATTCTCGGATATTTTTCTCATCAATTTTAAAGTAGAGTGCTTCTTTCTTCAAACGAGAACCTTCACAAGTAGGGCATGTCTTTTTTTCCATAAATGATCTTGCCCAACGCGAAATCTGAATAGATGAGCCATCACTGATATGTCGTTCTAAAAAATTAATAATTCCTTCAAAAGCGAAAACATTTTTTCCTTGTTCGGAAACTCCAGCATCTTGGCCATAAAGAATTGCATTTAAAAGTTCTTCTGGGAAATCTTTTATGGGAGTAGTAAGAGAGAATCCTTCATTTTCTAAAAATTCTTCTAACTCTTCAAAAATCCAATTTCGTTTATATTCTCCTAAAGGCTCTAAACCACCTTTCTTGATGGATAAGTTCCTATCAGGTATAATTTTATTGATATCTGCCACAGAAATCTCACCTAAACCACTACAAGTAGGACACGCGCCATACGGAGAATTGAAAGAAAATAAATTAGGCTCAGGTTCAGCATAACTTATTCCCGAAGTTGGACACATCAAAGCGCGGCTATAATAGCTAACTGTTTGAGTATCCGCATTAAATATCATCATGGTTTTCTCACCAAGTTCCATACTTAATTCAACAGCTTTTTTAAGTCTTTTCTTATCTTTTGCATCTGCCTTCAAGCGGTCAACAACCAACTCGATATCATGGATTTTATATCGATCCAAGCGCATTTCAGGAACGATATCTATCAGCTCTCCATCAACTCTCATTTTGGTATAGCCCTTTTTAAGCATACGCTCAAAGAGTTCTCGGTAGTGACCTTTTCTACCTTTTACCAAAGGAGCTAAAAAGATTAATTTGTTTCCATCGAGTTTTTGCAGAATAAGTTCTACAATCTGGTCATCAGAATACTTCACCATCTCTTCACCTGTCACATACGAATAGGCTTTTCCTATACGAGCATATAGCAAACGCATAAAGTCGTATATCTCCGTAATGGTTCCAACTGAAGATCGAGGATTTTTAGATACTGTCTTTTGCTCAATTGAGATTACTGGAGAAAGACCTTCAATCTTATCCACATTGGGTCTATCTAACCCCGAAAGAAACTGGCGTGCATAGGCAGAGAAAGTTTCAATATATCTCCGTTGGCCTTCAGCAAAAATCGTATCAAAAGCCAACGAAGATTTTCCACTACCACTCAATCCTGTAAATACGACCAATTGATTACGAGGAATCGTAATGTCAATATTTTTAAGGTTATGCTCTTTCGCACCAAAAACTTCTATTACTTCTTTCATTTGTATCAAATCCGAGGTATGCAAAGGTAAGAAAATCAAATTCTTTTTCACCTTAGTTCAGTCTAAACAAAAGTTTATTTATAATGTTTCAATCTTGACACTGAAAGAAATACAATTGTGATAGGAACATTCCTAATCATTCTTAGGTGCTGGGTATTTCAATGTATTCCTATACAATGGTATAAATACTGAAAGGAAGAATAATAAACCAAGGAAGGATGTATAGTAATACCCTCTAATTGCTAACCATCCTAATAGAATGGCATATATAGCAGAAAAACAACTAATTATTAAAAATATAACCCAAACTTTAAAATCAGAATGACCTTTATATACCAAGTGGTGGGTGGTGTGATCTTTTCCTCCTACCATCACAGAAGAGCCTTTTCTTTTACGATTAATAGTTACTGTTAAAGTGTCAGCGATAGTTGGTGTAAAAGCTGTAAGAATTAGGAATATACTTATCCAAGATGGAATTTCAAGTGTAGCAGGTAAATTCCATATTGCTTTAATACCAAAATAACCTACATAGAGTCCAATAAATTGACTACCCGAATCTCCCATAAACATTTTGGAAGGATTTATATTAAAAATTAGAAATCCAATGATACCTCCTACCTGAGCCAGAATAATTAGAGTCCAAATAAATAAGTTTTGGTTACCTGAGAATAGGAGGCAAAATAAACAAGTGAGTAATATAAATAAAGATACTGTTGCGGTAATTCCATCCATATTATCCAACATATTTAGACTATTCATAATGGCAACAATCCAAAAAACAGTTAACGCACTATCCAACCAGAATGAATGAAAAAAATCAATATTGTTGTCAGTAAAGACAAGCACTAAACCACATGAAATTTGCCCAAATAATTTAAGAAAAGGCCTTGTATTATATGCATCATCCATCACACCAATTCCAAAAGCAAGGATACTGGCAGCTATCAACCCCACAAATTTTATGTTTAGGAATATGTTTTGAGTTGGGTAGATAGAAGCTATTGCTAAAATAACGGCAATAAAAACGAAGAATAAACTAATTCCTCCTAAAGAAGGCTTTGAAGAGCTACTCCAACGTACGATAATATCATTTTTATTACGAATACCTAAACTTTCTGAGAAACGTAATAATAAGGTGTTTACAACTAAGGAAATTGCAAAACCACCTATAAAGAATGATATGATTATTAGGATGTTAGTATCCAATATAAATGTTGTTTTGTGTAGAATACCTTTTTAAAAAGGTGAAGCAAAGTTACAAAAGTTTTGACAATATTGGTCTTTTTCGGATAAAATTGGTTGAGTAATATCCCAGTCAATAGCTAAATCTTTGTCATTCCACATAATCCCCCGTTCAGACTCTTTATTGTAAAATTGAGAACATTTGTAGCTGAAGATAGTATCTTCTTCCAAGGTTAAGAATCCATGAGCAAATCCCTCAGGAATAAAAAATTGTTTCTTATTTTCTTCGGATAAGATAATTTTATAATGTTGACCGAATGTTGGTGAATTTTTTCTCAAGTCCACTGCAACATCTAATACTGCTCCGCGAATTACACGAACCAATTTGGCTTGAGCAAATGGTGGGGTTTGATAGTGAAGTCCTCTCAGAACATTACTGGCAGACTTGGATTCATTATCTTGTACAAAAGTGAGAGTTGATCCTACTAGCTCTTGAAATAATTTAGTATTAAAAGATTCCATAAAATACCCTCGCTCATCTTCATAAATTTTGGGTTCTAAAATAAATAAACCTTCTATATCTGTTTCAATTAGTTTCATACCAATTTATTCTGTATAATAGTTGTTTTTATAATAGGATGATTTCGTTAGGCTAACCCCGTTTAGGATAACATTTAGATTTTTTATATCATTCAACTTAGATAACTCTTCTAATTTTTCAATAAATACACGTTTAGAGTATTCGGCTCTAAAAATGTAAATTGGAATATCGGATTTAGACATTACCTGAAGGCCATCAGCAACTACTCCCACAGGTGGATTGTCAATTATAATGATATCATATTTTAGTTTTAAATTTTCAAGAATCTCATCAAATATGGGGTTTATAATTAATTCAGCCGGATTAGGAGGTATTGGACCAGCCGGTATGAAATCAAAATTATTCATTCCAGTATTCTGAATGGCTTCCTCAATTGTGCAATGTTTAGCTAAAATATTGCTCATACCTATTGTATTTGATTTATCTAATCCTAAATGCACCTTGGGTTTACGCATATCTAAATCTATTAAAATGACTCGTTTTCCTGTTAATGCATATACTCCTCCAATATTCAAAGCGACAAAGGTTTTCCCTTCTCCAGATACAGTAGATGTAATGGCGATTGTCTTTGCGTCCTTATTAATAAAAGTTAGATTGGTCCGTAGCAAACGGAAATATTCACTCACTGCTGTTCGAGAAGAATTCTCTACTACCAATCTGGAATATTTTTCTGGAAGTTTTATTTTGGGTATAATACCTAAGATATGTGTATTAAATGGGGCTAAGTTCTGTAGATCAAATAACTGATTTATCTTGTTATAGGTTAAATATCTCAATAATAAGAAGGATAGAGAGATAGAAAAGGAAAAGAAGAGTGCAATCCCATATACTATCGCCTTTTTGGGAAAAATTGATTGAGAAGAATTTATAGCTGGATTTAGAACTTTATTATTTGTTGTATATCCAGCATTTGAGATGGAGTACATTACCTGTTTCTCTGTAAAAAGAGAGAAGTATTTTTCATTCAGATCCTTAATATTTATGAGTTTAGATAATTCTAACTCTTTCTCTGGTAGATAATTAAACTGCCCTTGAATTTGACTTAATTCGGAGTTTACAAATTTGAGTTGTTCGTTTTCACCTTTTATGAGATTACTAATAAACTCACGTATATTATCTTTTCTAATAGCAATCTTTTTATTAACTCGCTTAACTACTTCATTGTCTGTTGTTACCTTGTATAGTAAATCTTCTCTACTTTCGGCTAAAGTATATAACTCATTAATCTGTTCTCCTAAGGTTGTACTGTATGATTTCCCTATTAGATCGGGTAAGAGTCTATAAATTTCAATACTCTCTGGATTACCTTGTATCTTTTGATCAATTTTATTTAAAACTCTCAATTCATCTATGATTACTCGCTCCTTCTCTTTGAGTTCAATAATTTTCTCGTTTAATGCAGAGCTTAAAATAGTGGGGTCTGAAACACCTTCTGTACGTTGATAATTGATAATCTGATTTTTAGATTCATTAAGAGATTTTGAAAGTGAATCAAGCTGTGCATCAATAAACTTGAGAATTCGCTCATTACTTTCTTTTTTTACGGTCTCATCATAATTAAAAAATTCATCTGTTAAAGTTGTAACAATGTCGTATGCTAATATTGAATTATTACCTTGATAACTTATTTCAATAGTTTGTGCAGAATAATCTATGACCTCAACCGATAAGCCATCATAAAAAAGATTGGCAATATCCTCTGGTTTGTTAATTTGAAAATACAATTGATTAGACTGACATTCTTCTTCAAAATTTATTACATCTTCTACCTTCATTTTTATTGAAAAATAGTCTGAGTGTATTGTATCTTCAGTATATGGAATCTGATAATCTTTTCCTTCACACGTATAATTAAGTATTACTCCTTCGTCTTTTATATACTCTAAATAAATGGGCACATTATAAATGACTGGATTTTTCACCTCAATTAATTGAATATAAAAACCACCTTGTTTATAGTGTAGTTCTGTAAGAATATCCCCTTTGGCGTAGCTAAGAATTTTCAAAGGGAGTTTCTCAATTGCTTTACTAAATAACATTCTAGATCTCAATAACTCAAGCTCTTTAGCAATCGTATTGTCTTTTTGGAATCCTTGGAAACCGAGTACTTCGGCACCTTGGTCTTCATCACTAATTTGTATAAGTATGCTTGATTTATAAATAGGTTTAGTATAACGTAAATATAAAAAGGCTAATGTTATAAATAGAGAAGTTACAAGAACGCACCAATACCAATTCTTCTTTACTACAGCCTTTAAGATGTGAACATCAAAAGTTGTATTAATAAAAATCTTATTTCGTTGTGCTGCCATTCGCTATTTAATAGACAAAATTACGGTAATTACTACAATTACAGAAGAAATTAAAGAAACAAGAGGAGCTACCTCTTTTAAGAATTCTTTAGTAAGTTGTTTAGTAGGTTCAATATAAATATAATCATTAGATTGAACTATCATATCTGCATACGCTAAACCATCTAAAGTGCTTAAATCAACTTGATAAACTTTTCTACCTTCGTCAGTCATACGCATGACTTTAATAATCTTAGCCCTTCCTCGTTCTGTAATTCCTCCTGCCAAAGCAATAGCTTCCATTAGCGTTGTGTTTTCATTCTCTAGTGCAATTACCTTTGCATCACTCCCTGAACCAGGAAACACAACTACTCTTCTATTGATAACTCGTATCTGAATATACGGATTATTATAGTATTGTCCATATAATTCTTTTAGCTTCTCTTGGGCTTCAATGATACTTAAACCTGCTAAAGGTACCCAAGATAACATTGGAAGCTCCACCTGTCCATCTTTTCTAATAAGATATTCTATATTAGTAGCACTATGCTCCTCTCTGTCAATAGCAGCCGCATTGTCAATTATTTGCTTACCATCTTCAGTATATAGTATGAATGAAATTTTATCATCAGCAGCAAGACGATATGCATCAGAAGGAGACATGGGGATATCATCAGAAATTACATCGACATTTTTTGTTCGAAACATAATAGAACTATTTACCCCACATGAACTGAATAGGAATGTCATGCACCCTAGTATAAGAATTAGTAAATATTTTCTATTCATTTCTTTAACAGTGATTTATATAATTTATCCATATCCGAAATCAAACGCTTATATCCGAAATTCATTAACACTTTTTGTTGGCCATATAGAGCGAATTCTTTTCTCATATCTGAATTGTCAACCAATAAACGTAGTTTATCAATATAAGTTTCAATATTTTCTCTTTTAATCACAAAACCTGATGCACCATCATCCAAGATATCACGAACTCCACCAACATCAGTTGTAATAACAGGAATTCCAGCAGCTTGTGCTTCAATAACACTTACTGGAGTACCTTCGTTAAGTGATGTTAAGCACATAATATCCACTCCTTGATTGAAGGAGGCAATATCATATATCCAAGAAGTCATGGTAATTACATTCGGGTATTGTTGATTAATTTTTTCTACGCGATGTTTGATCATAGCCTTTTCACTTCCATCTCCAACGATGAAAATTCTGCAAGGTGTATGGGTTGATTGTAACATGGCTTCAATTACATCTAAGAAATAGCCATGATCTTTAATTGGAGCAAGTCTTCCTACAATAGCAATCGCAACTTCGTTCTCTTGTATGTTGTATTTTGCTCGAATCTCCCGACGTATGCTTTCATCATGTTTAGCAAAACGCTCTAAATCAAAACCTAATGGAATAACCGCTATTTTATCTTTAGATGCAATATGAAATTCATTTGCTAACTCTTCTTTTTGTATAGGACTTATGGCGATGATACCTGAGGTACGCCGTGCTAAGTATCTTTCTATTTGTTTAAAGACTTGTGTTTTTATCTTTCCAAAATAAGAGTGAAATACATGTCCATGAAAAGTGTGAAGCACAACAGGGACGTTTAATTGAATTGCAGCATATCTACCAAGAAAACCTGCTTTTGATGCATGTGTGTGTACAATATCCGGTTGAAATTCTCGTATGATTTGCTTAATCTTTTTAAGTGCTATTCGATCATTTTTGAAATTAATTTCACGTTTGATTTCTGGAATGATAACCGGTTTTACCCCATATTCTTCCAAGATATGAAGTGAATCAGCTTCATCTTCATCATGTACTCCTCCAATTAGAAGCGTTTCATACTCATCACTCATAAAACGAGTCAGAAAAGTTGCATTATAGGTTGGTCCACCTAAATTAAAGCGATTGATAATGCGCAATATTTTTATTTTTCTATCCATCGTTTATACCAATTCTGAAAAACAATAAATGCCCAAAAACTCATAACAGCATCCTGTGATCCTTTCTTAAAATCAACTACCATTTTCTCTACCCCTTTTGGATTAAATAAAGCTTGAGAATTTAAAAATTCTTCTGTCCAATAATCCTCTTCTTGGAGTATCTCAAAAATAGATTTTAACCAATTATATAAAGGAATTTCAAAACCTCTTTTAGAGCGATTGAATATTTCTGCGGGCAATCTATCTTTATATGCTTCGCGTAGAATATATTTTCCTTGATTCCCCTTTAATTTGTATTCTTGTTTTAAACGATTTGCAAGGTTTACTACTTCAATATCCAGAAAAGGAGCTCGAATCTCAACTCCAAATTTCCTTCCGATAACATCTACCTTTTTAAGCATATCATAAGGTAATACGAATTGCTGATCTAACAAGAGTACATTATTTAATAATTCTTCGGATTCTGGAACTGGAAAAGATACATTTTCTTCGTGTAATAGTAACGATTTTCGCCTTTCTTGGGGAATGAAAGCAGCTAACATCCAATAATTATTTGGCCATTCTTTACTTAAAAACTGCTGAAATCTTTTTAATTGGCGAATTTTGTTTGAAAACTTACTATTTCTCGTCCCGTTAGGTAGTAACCGTACCAACCCTAAGAGATACCGCATAATGGGATTTAGTTGATTACCCTTTTGAAATGCTTTATGTTTAAAGTAGCCAGCGAATAATTCATCTGCTCCATCTCCTGATAAGAAGATAGAGGTATGTTTACTAGCTTCCTGTACTAAAAAATAAAGTGCAACAGCGCTTGAGTCTGCATAGGGTTCATCCATTGTATCTAAGATATCTTGGAATGAAGTGATAAAGTCCTTAGCTGTTAGTTTTACAACAGAGTGGTGAGATTTAATTCGCTCTGAAACTAATTGTGCATACTTTGTTTCATCAAAGAAAATATCTTCATGGAAACCAACCGAAAAAGTAGATAAATCATCCTTATTTTGAGAGCTTAAAAGAGAAATAATAGATGAATCTATTCCACCACTCAGAAACGTTACAGCTTTATTGGATTCATCTAAACGTTCTATAAGTGAATTTTCAATTGTTTCTTTTAACTCTTGTAAAGCGTCAGGGAAAGATAAATCTGAATGAACATCCATTTTTATCTTTTCATATGAAACAATTTGGTAATCACTTTTTTTTATCTTTAGATAATGACCAGGTAATAGTTTGTTTATTTCTTGAATGATCGTATAGGGCGCTGGTATATATGAGAATGTGAAGTAGGTATTTACAGCACTTGGATTAATATTCCAAGAGGTTAATAAATGCTTTAATGGCATTACTTCCGAAGAGAAAATAATTTCATCTTCTTGTATAGCATAGACTAAGGGTTTAATACCTAGAATATCTCGAGCTAGTAGTAATTCATCTTCTTGGTTATCATAAAAAGCAAGTGCAAATTCTCCCCTCAACTGCCGAATGCCATTCTCTTTATTTTCAATCAAAAACTTCAAAAGAACCTCTATTTCAGCTGAACTTTGGAATTGAGCACCTTTTTTTAGCAATCCATTCTTAAGCTCAGGATAGTTATATATTTTTCCATCTAAAATGAGAGAATATCTATCTGTTTCATCACTTAATAAACTAGTTGAGGTCTGCTTGCCCGAATAACTAAGAAGATATCTATCCGTATGTAGAGATGTGAAATCTGAAGGATCTGGAGAATACCATCTTAGCCCATTTTCTATACCAGTTTGGTCTGATTTTTTCAATGGATTTAAAAATTTTTTGATTCCGATGATGTTTCCCACAATAAAATACCGAATTTTATACAAAAATAATTTTTATCTCATGAAGATTGTAACGATTATATTATTTTATCTCTTCTTCTCATATATTTCATTTGCTCAAACTGCAAATTACAAGATTCAACAGGCGATAGAGGCATTTTCAAAAGAAGAGGGATTGGAGAATGCAGCTATTAGTTTTATGGCATACAATCTGAAAAAAGATAGTGTGATTGCTTCATTCAATTCACAGATGGCTATTCCTTCAGCTTCTATTACCAAATTATTTTCTACAGCTTTAGCATTAGAAGTCTTAGGAAAGAATTATCGACCTAAAACAGAGATTTATTACGATGGAGAAATTGATTCTTTGGGAATTTTACATGGAAATATTATCGTCAGAGGCTTGGGAGACCCAACACTTGGAAGTCGTTTTTTCTATAAAAGAGAAGAACGTGATACCTTTTTATCGGATTGGGTACTCGCTCTTTCAAAATTGGGAATTCAATCTATTGATGGACGTATTATTGCAGATGGCTCCGCCTTTGGTTATATGGGTGTGCCAGATGGATGGACTTGGTCAGATATGGGGAATTATTATGGTGCAGGAGCTAGTGCTTGTGCAATATACGACAACATGACATATCTTCATTTCTCGACTAGTAATGAAGTGAATGGTACAACATCTATAGATTCTTTATCTCCGCCTATATCAGGCTTACGTATATTTAATCAAGTGACCACTTCCAATGCAAGTGGCGACAATTCATACATTTATGGCGCGCCTTATTCATTAGATTGGATAGCAATTGGCAATTTGCCGCGTAATAAAACCAATTTTGAGGTAAAAGCAAGCATTCCCGATCCAGAGTTACTCTTAGCACAAGTTTTTCAAGATGCAATGACTAAAAGTGGAATTTCAGTAGCATATCCTGCTATTGGTTGGAGGAGTGTTTTAACAGATTCCGAAGATAGCTTAAAGATAGGTTCTATCTTAGATTATACAAAGCTCAAATTGCTTCTTACCTATTCAGGAAAATCTATTGAAGAAATTGTACGGTGGACTAATTTGCAAAGTGTTAATTTCTTTGCAGAGCAATTACTTAATTTAGTGGCATTTGAAAAATTAAAGAAAACTAATTTTAGTACAAGTGCTAGCTACGCAAACAACTATTGGAGCGGTCGTTTAGATGTGACAATGTTTCAAACAGATGGAAGTGGATTATCTCGTAATAATGCTTTTAGTGCCAATCATTTTGTACAATTGTTGAAGTATATGTATAAATCAAAGAACTTTGTTGACTTTGAAAATTCTTTACCTGTAGCTGGAAAAAGTGGAACATTGACTAGTGTGTGTAGAGGGCAAGTCGCACAAGGTAAACTGAAAGCAAAGAGTGGCACACTAAATCGAGTAAAATCCTATGCGGGATATATAGATAATATTTCAGGTGATAAAATAGCCTTTTCAATCACTGTAAATAATTTTAACATACCTAGTAGTCAGATGGTTAAAAAAATGGAACGAATTTTCAATCTATTAACAGAAATGTAATATTTAGTTTCATTAAATTTTTAGCAATATATCTTACATTAAATTTGTCAAAATTCGATTTTTATTATACTTTGGTAACCTATTTATCAATTTGTCGTATTACTATACTCCAAAGAAAGCATTGCTTATGTTTAAATCAATACAAAACCTTTTCACTTCTATATCTCTCGTATGCTTATTTGCAAGTTCCATTTTTGCTCATGTGAATGTGACTTCTAAGTATTATTTCGATGAATATGAATTAGTAACTCCTAATGGTGCGGGAATCATTTCGGGTCCTCCAGCAATTTGTGTTGGCGAAACGGCACAACTTATAACAAATGGTGATAACGGAGGAAGTTGGATTTCATTAAATCCTGCCGTTGCTAGTATTGATAATACAGGAAAAGTTACAGGTTTAACCGCAGGGTCAGCCACTATCCAATATGTAATTGGAGGAGATATAGCTTCTTTTTCATTAACAGTAAAACCTCGACCTGATTCACCAGAAGTAACTAATTATATTCAATCTTTATGTACTCCTGCAAAAATTAGTGACTTAGAACCTTCTGCGGCAAATATTTATTGGTATTCTTCTGTAACGAATGTAATTCCACTTCCTCTAAATTCTAATCTAATTAGTGGAGAAAAATATTATGTATCTCAAGTGGTAAATGGATGTGAGAGTAAAAGAGATTCAGCCATTGCAGTTGTTCATTCAGCACCAACACTTTCTGTCATAAAAGAAAATCCTGTATGCCATGGCGAGTCAACTGGCGAAATATTCGTTGCTGCTTCTGGAAATATGCCTATGACCTATGTTTGGAGTCCCAATGTGAGTGATAGTTCTACCGCTCAAAACCTGCCTGTGGGAACGTATTCAGTAACAGTTATTGATAATAATAGTTGTTCACAGAACATAGTAGTTAATATTACTGAACCAAGCGAATTAATGGTAAGTACTTCCACCACTCCAGCAAATTGCAACCAAAGTAATGGAACAGCCACTGTTAACGCTACAGGTGGAGGAGGTAGCTATACTTATGTGTGGATACCTACAAATCTCACTTCTCCAACAATTATTGGATTAAGTGGAGGTTCTTATGATGTTACTGTAACAGATGATAAAGGATGTAGCAAAACTGTTACTGCGCTAGTAGCTAGTGAAGATACACCGGTTGTTACAATTACTAGCTCTCAAGATGTAACTTGTCATGGAGCAAACGATGGTTCAGCAAATATTAGTGTGACAGGTGGTATGCCTGCATATACGTATGAATGGTTACCAAGTCTCATAACTACAGCTAATGTGAATAATTTTTCTCCGGGGATTCATACAATTACCGTAACTGACAACAATGGATGTAAAGGAAGTGCTTCAGTAACTATTTCACAACCTGATCAATTACAATCACATCCAGTGGTTATCTCCTCGGTATGTGGAACAATCAGTGGTTCGATAGAACTAAATGTAACTGGAGGAACACCAAATTATACCTATCAATGGAATCCAAATATTTCAAATACAGCTACGATAGGCCCAATTGGAGGTGGAGATTATCATGTAATTATTAAGGATGCTAAAAATTGTATTTTGGATACGATTATCGCTGTTTCGGTAATCGGAAGCTTTAGTACAGAAATATCAGCAACGCCAAATGAGATTAATATTAGTGATATTCCTGTTACTACTCCATTACTTTCTGTTGAAACTGATACCAATTTTAATGTGGTTTCATACCAATGGTTTCCAACAGATGGACTTTCATGTACGGATTGTCCTAATCCAATAGCAAGCCCCGATCATTCAACTCAATATATTTTGGTTGTAACTGCGAGTGATGGATGTAAGGGAACTGACACTATTCAAATTAATTTGGTAGAAACTTGTCGTGAAATATTTGTTCCTAATATTTTTAGTCCTAATAGAGATGGTGAAAATGATGAATTCCAAGTATTTGGTAGTTGTATTTCTAAATTTGAATTGAATATATTTGATCGTTGGGGGATGATGATTTTCCAATCATTTGACCAAGATAATCATTGGGATGGGAAGGTGAACGGTTCGGATGTAAATACAGGTACTTATGCTTATCAAGTCCGTATTATTACAACGTATGGAGAAGAAATTGAGAAATCAGGCACATTCACATTAGTACGTTAAACTAAATCAACATTGAAATGAAATTTATATATATAATCATAGTGTTATTTATTTTGTGCGGTAGTAATATCCTAGCTCAGGATCCGCACTTCTCTGCCATGGATTATTCATCGCAGAATTTAAGTCCTGCCTTGGTCGGCGCTAAATATGATGTGCAAGCAAATATAAACTACAGAAACCAATGGAGTTCTTTTTCTAAACCATTTCAAACTGTAGGAGCTGCCGTAGATGCTAGAATTAATCCGAAAGGAACTAAGAATAAAGGATATTTTGCTGCAGGTATAAATTTTCTGAGCGATAAGGCAGGTGAAAATAATTTTGAAACTAATAATTTCGGTATAACTTTAGGATACCATATTAAACTAGCAGACGAACATATTCTTGGCGTTGGATTACAGTTTGGTTATGGAGAAAGAAACTTTGGATTTGGAACAGGTCAATGGGGAAACCAATATAATGGATATGCTTATGACTCCAATTTACCAAGTGGAGAATCATTTGCAAGAAGCCATTTTGGGTACTTTGATATGGGTTCTGGGCTCTCATATATTTTCCGAAAAGAGGCTTCTCATGATGCGCATCATAATGGATTCTTATTGAATATCGGATTTGCTGCATATCATAATAATACCCCGGCTATCTCTTTTATGGATAGTAAAATTGATCCTTTGTACACTCGTTGGGTTGGTTTTTTGAATGCAGAAGTTGGATTAGGGAAATCTAATATGGCCTTAGAACCTTTAATCATTATTCAAGCACAAGGACCATTTGTTCAAACATTTGTGGGAACTAGTTTTAGATTCTATTTCGGGGATGATTATAGCTTCTATAATGTACCTTCTTTTGCACTAGGTATATTTTACCGTGATTTAGACGCAATGGTGACTCGAATGTCTGTCCGTTATAAAGGAGCGGAAATTGGGGCAGCTTATGATATCAATATGTTATCTTCTTTAAAACGGTCGTCTAAGTCTCAAGGAGCATTTGAGATCTTTGTACGCTATGTTTTGAATTATAAAAAACCATCCTCACAAAAGTACGACGATTAGTACTACTAATGAAAATGGAAGCTAGATTATGTTTGGAATGTAAAACAGAATTACATGGTCGTAAAGACCAAAAATTCTGTGGGGATTATTGTAGAAATACATTTAATAACAGACTTAATGAAGATGCCAACAAATATGTTCGCCGCATCAATAATATACTAAGAAAAAACAGACGTATTCTAAGTGAACTTAATCCTGATGGGAAAAGAACTGTTGATGGAATTATTCTGGCTGAAGAGGGGTTTAATTTTCATTATTATACAAATATTTATACCACTAAAAAAGGAAGCCAATATTTCTTCTGTTATGACCATGGCTATCTAAAGATGGATGATAATCAGTATATGTTGGTGCAAAAGCAAGATTACGTGAAGTGAGTCAACTACCACTCTCCAAAAATACAATTCCAACATTTATCCATCGCTTATTCTAGAATAATTCAATCTTCTTCCTATTTTTGCAGAGATAAAAATTTAAAATATGTTTAGAACGCATACATGTGGGGAATTAAGATTAGCAGATGCAGGAAAAGAAGTAACACTCAGCGGTTGGGTACAACGTTCCCGAGAAATGGGAGGAATGACCTTTATTGATTTACGTGATCGCTATGGTATTACTCAATTAGCCTTTAATGATACGATTAACGCAGAACTTAATGAGAATGCACGAAAATTAGGAAGAGAATTTGTCATTCAGGTAAAAGGGAAAGTAATTGAGCGCTCCAGCAAGAACAAACAAATTGATACCGGAGAAATTGAAATCGAGGTTGCTGTTTTAACTATTTTGAATACGGCTAAAACTCCTCCATTCACTGTTGTGGATGAAACCGATGGGGGTGAAGAATTACGTATGAAATATCGTTATATCGACATACGACGAAACCCAGTTATAGAAAAATTAAAACTTCGCAATAAAGTAGCTTTAGAAACTCGGAAATATTTGGATAGTGTTGGATTTATGGATGTTGAGACACCTTACTTGATTAAGTCAACTCCTGAGGGAGCAAGAGATTTTGTGGTGCCAAGCCGAATGAATCCAGGAGAATTTTATGCTTTACCGCAATCTCCACAAACTTTCAAACAATTATTGATGGTTTCGGGAATAGATAGATATTATCAAATTGTGAAATGTTTCCGAGATGAGGATTTAAGAGCCGATAGACAACCTGAATTTACGCAGATTGACTGCGAAATGTCCTTTATAGAACAAGAAGATGTTTTAAATACATTTGAGGGTATGATAAAACATCTCTTTAAAGCTTGTATTGGGGTAGAGTTTGATGGAGATTTTCCTCGCATGACTTACCAAGATGCAATGCGTTTATATGGTTCTGATAAACCAGATTTACGTTTTGGA
The DNA here is from genome assembly GCA_023957385.1 of Brumimicrobium sp. Lineage (NCBI taxonomy): Bacteria > Pseudomonadati > Bacteroidota > Flavobacteriia > Flavobacteriales > Crocinitomicaceae > Brumimicrobium > Brumimicrobium sp. The sequence continues at coordinate 614,306 of JAMLGZ010000001.1, forward strand.
ATGGAGTTTAAAGAGTTTAATTCTTTAGCTAAAAATAAAGGATTTAAGGTGTTTGATGATGCAGAAACTGTATTAGGAATAGTTGTCCCCAATTGTGCAGAATATTCTAGAAAGCAGTTGGATGAATTAACTCTTTGGGTACAAAGACCTCAAATTGGAGCCAAGGGGTTAGTATATGTAAAATATAATGCAGATGGCACTTTTAAAAGTTCTGTAGATAAATTTTATACGCAAGAAGAGCTAAAATCTTGGGCTGATTTTGCTGAAGCTAAAGAAGGAGATTTACTTTTGATTTTGAGTGGTAACGATGATAAAACACGCAACCAACTCAATAATTTACGTTTACACATGGGAAGTCAATTAGGATTACGAGATCCAAAGGTATTTAAGCCAGTTTGGATATTGGATTTCCCTCTATTAGAATGGGATGAGGAAGCAGGAAGATATATGGCAATGCATCATCCATTTACCTCTCCGAAAGTTGAAGATATTGCACTTATTGATACAGATCCAGGGAAAGTAAGAGCTAATGCTTATGATTTAGCTATGAATGGTGTAGAGTTAGGTGGGGGGTCTATTCGTATCCACGACAGAAAAGTGCAAGAAAAAATGTTTGATTTACTAGGATTTACCCCAGAAGAAGCTAGAAGACAGTTTGGTTTCTTGATGGAAGCCTTTGAATATGGTGCGCCTCCTCATGGAGGATTGGCTTTTGGTTTAGACCGATTAACAGCCACAATGGGTGGTTCTGATTCTATTAGAGATTATATTGCATTCCCGAAAAACAATGCCGGAAAAGATGTTATGATAGATGCTCCAGCGACAATAGATAATGCTCAGCTAATAGAATTAGGGTTAAAAGTGGACATTCAGAGATAATATACATATTCCCTCTATTTTTCTTTAAAATAATCTGTAGTTTTACAGGTTTAGGACAAAACTAGCAATTCATGAATATAGGAGATAAGATAAAAGACTACGGAAGCATTTCTAAATTTAGATTATCCTTTTCGGTGATTATCTCTGCATGGGCGGGATATCTATTTATGGGGGGAGGAAGTTTCTTAGATACTATCTATTTACTAGTTGGAGGTATACTTGTAACGGGTTCAAGCAATGCTTCCAACCAAATATGGGAGAGAAACTTGGACGCTAAGATGAGTAGAACCTCTCATCGCCCAATAGCAAGTGGAAAAATGAGTGTTAAGGAAGCAGTTATTACAATTGCTGTTGCATTAACTATCGGGTTTTGGATGCTGTATCAACTTAATTTTAATGCTATGATTCTTGGAATGATAGCATACACTTCTTACACCTTTGTTTACACGCCTTCTAAAAGAGTAACTCCTTGGGCTGTTGTAATAGGTGCATTTCCAGGAGCTATTCCACCAATGATTGGTGTGGTAGCAGCTGATCCTGAAGGTCGGTTTACAGCTATTGCAGGTGCATTATTCTTCGTACAGTTTGTATGGCAATTACCTCATTTTTGGGCAATTGCATGGGTAGCTCACGATGATTATCAGAAAGCAGGATTTTTCTTATTACCTTCCCGTACAGGGCGTTCTAAAACTTCTGCTTTTAGAATTGCATTATCTTGCCTTATCCTAATTCCTTTCTCTCTCTTCCCTTGGGCAATGGATATTGAAGGTTTGGGATTGTTTACGCTAATGATGGCATCCATTTTTGGTTTAATTTTCTTCCTATATTCTTATAAATTATATTTAACTTTGGAAATTAAAGATGCTAAAGTGTTAATGTTTGCTTCTTTTTTCTATTTACCATTAGTTCAATTTACGTATGTAATTGATAAATTCTTATTCCATTAATAAACTCCTGAAAATAAGTTCCCATGAAACAGAATTTCACCGAAAGTTATCCTTTAGAAACGCAAAAGAAAGTCAGAAAACATCTTGTTTGGATGTTTATCCTAAGTGTTACCATGATTTTTGCGGGACTTACCTCTGCATATATTGTTTCTATGGGAGACAATTTCTGGGTTAAAATTAATCTACCTATTCCTTTTTACATTAGCACGGCCCTAATTATTATCAGTAGTATTCTCCTGATAATTGGAGCAATAGCATTAAAGAAGGGAAATATTTCACTTACCCGATTATCTGTACAAGGAGCATTAATTCTGGGAATTGGATTTGGCGTATTTCAATTCCTAGGTTATCGAGCATTAGTTAAAAGTGGAGCACATTTCGTGAGTAGTATTATTGTTAGTGACGGGCGTTATGGAGATTATTTTGAATTGAAAAAAGATGGAGAATACTTAACTGTAGAGAACAACCAATTCTTCTACAAAGGAAAGCAAGTGCAAGGAACTGATAAAACAGAAATTCAAAACTTTGCAAAAGAATTAATGGTTAACAATGCCGAAGAATTAAAGAAAAAGAAAATAGATTATAGCCACTACACTCTTCTCTATAAAGGAGAACCCCTTTCATTTATCAATGGTGAATTTATTCGCCCTAATGGGGAGAAATTGCAAGAACTTGACTTTCAGAGATTATATACATTCTCTCAAAATATAATAGACGATCGTGTAGATTTTTTTGTAAGAGGGGAAATGGGAAAAGATTTTAAGCTATTCTATAATGGAAATCAATTGGATTATCAAGAAAGAACATTAATGTATAAAGGCAAACCGTTGAGTGCTAATTTACAAAATAAATTATTGAGAGGTAATTCAGATAAAAGTACTTCCTACTTTTATATTATTACAATTCTGCATCTACTTCATGTAATAGGAGGAATTATTGCTTTAATTTCTTTGTCTATCAAGACTTATACTATTCAAAATCAAGAAAAATTAGCTATTACTTTAAATGCAAATTCTTTATTTTGGCACTTTTTAGGTATTTTGTGGATATATTTATTGCTATTTTTAGTTTTTATTCATTAGATTCGCAAAATAAAATTTAAAAAACGATGACTGAAACTTCTAATGAAATGAAACCTTCTATTAGTTTAGATGGGAAATCATCTCCATTTGGCGTAGGCTATGGAAAAATTATGATGTGGTTTTTTCTGGTGTCAGATGCTTTGACATTCGGTGGATTCTTAACTGGCCTTGGCTTTGTTAGACATTCTTATCCTTTTGTTTGGCCTATCGGGGAAGAAACCTTTGAACGACTTCCATTCTTAGATGGAATTTATCCTCTTTATTATGTAGCATTCATGACTTTTGTCTTGATTATTAGCTCTGTAACTATGGTGTTAGCTGTTGAAGCTGGTCATAGAATGAGTAGAAAAGGTGTTACAAGATGGTTACTCGCAACCATTATTGGTGGTATTATTTTCGTTGGCTCTCAAGCATGGGAATGGTCCCACTTTATACACGGAACTGAGTTTGGACGTGTTACTTTAAGTGATGGTGCAGAAGCTAATGTAAAAGGAGAATTTGGGGCTATCCAGAATTTCCAAGTTATTACAGCTGGAAAAAGCTATCAAAATGGTGAAATAATCACTAATGAGAATATCTCTAGAGCTGATAAAGATTTGATGCATGCATTTCAACACGCTGCAGAACACAGAAAATTAGCTGGAACTGCTAGTGGATTGACTATCACTTTACATGATGGTACTGTTGCTAAGGTTAATAAAGCCGCAGATACTGACCTTCAATTATTAATTAAGGTTCCTGGAAAAGATCACGCTATGTCTGTACCTGCAGATAAGAGCACTTGGTTAAATGAAAGCAACAATTCTGTTGACTTATATTATGAAGCACTTACTAATGGCCGTGTGGTTTATGGTGCAAATCTAAAAGGAAATGAATATGGACCACAAACGTATTCACAATTATTCTTCTTTATTACTGGATTCCATGGATTCCACGTTAGTATAGGTATTATTATTTTGATTATAATATTTATTAATGTCCTAAAAGGGACTTATGAAAGAAGAGGTCATTACGAAATGATAGAAAAAGGAGGTTTATACTGGCACTTTGTTGATTTAGTGTGGGTGTTTGTATTTACATTCTTCTACTTAATATAAGAAATTATTAATCATTATAAAACTGTGAATTATGTCAGCAGAAAGAGACGATATTATAGAATATTCCTTATATAATCACCATACTGAGGAAGAAGGAAAGATTAAACGTAAAAAAATATGGATGGTAACTGCCATCTTAACTGTAGTAACTGCTATTGAAGTTGCTTGTGGTATGTACGTTGGTCAAGGAAGTAGCATTTGGCCAACTGTAAAAGTTCTTTTCATTGCGCTTACAGTAGTTAAAGCATATTTTATTGTAATGACTTTTATGCACCTAGGTGATGAGGTAAAGATATTTAGACAAACTGTCCTTTATATATATCTTATCTTTATAATTTATTTAGTTGTTTTATGCCTAATTGAAGGTACTGCCGTAGGTGAGAAAATGAACTTTATGAATTTCTAAAAGAATATTAAATTTTGGAAAAAAAAGAAAATAAAGGAGGAAAGAAAAAATCCATTTTAATGATATTGCTGGCTTTTGGGCCAGCAATTTTATTATTTCTTGTCTCTTTGGGAAAGTGCTCTAATAATTATCAGCAACTACCTGTTTTTAGTGAAATTCCTTCGTATAAGTTTATCGGAGCTAATGGTAAAGAAATAACAGAAAAAACTCAAGCAGGATATATTACGATATTTACAACGATCCAAGTTTCTTGCCCTACTTCTTGTGCAATTGATTTGTTTAAATTTAATATGGGATTATACCAAGAATACAGAAAAGATCAAAAAGAATTTAAAGATGTTAAGATACTCTCCATTGTTACAGATGAACAGGGAAATCCAGTAGATAATATCGATGAGATTATATATACTTTGAGTGATATGGTTGTTGGTTATGACTCCACTATCTGGAATTTAGTAACTGGAGATCCTGCTCAGGTATATAACGTTGAAAACGATAAGGGTGTAAATCTTTACATGCAGGAAAATCAGGAGGCTTTTGCTCAAAAACCTTATTTAAGTGTACTTTTACTAGCTGATAAGAAAAATCAATTACGTTATGTTGGATTAGGTAATCAAGAAGGCTATATTCGTGACTTCAAACAGCACATTGCTTTGTTGAGACAGGAATATAAAAAACAAAATGAGAAGAAATAGATTTCATAATGCCTTAGGTACATTCATTCTAGCATTCATTCTTTTATATAGTTGTACAGAAACCCCTAAAGTTCGTACTAAAAATGATTTGCCTAAATATGGAGCATTCGACATTGTAACATTAGCAACTGATTCATTTAAAGTAGGGGATACTATTTTTCATACGGTAGAAGAATGGTCGTATCTTAACCAAGACTCCATTTGGATAAACTCTGAAGATCTAAAAGGAAAAATTTGGCTAGCAGATTTTATTTTTACCCATTGCCCTTCTGTCTGTTCACCCATGACGGAACGTATGAAAGAAATTAATCAAGAACTAACTTCTTTATCAGATAAAATTGAATTCCTTTCTTTTAGTATAGATCCCAAAAGAGATTCTGTAGCACGTTTAAAAGAATATATCCAAGAACACAGTATTACAGCAAAAAACTGGCAGTTTTTAACGGGAGACCAAGAGGAAACTAATCAGATGGCATTTAATAGCTTCTTAGTTTTTGCCAATGAGGATAGCAAATCTCCTGGTGGATTTGCACATAGCCCAAATTTCATATTAGTGGATGAGAATAGACATGTGAGAGGAGTTTATAACGGTTTAAATGAGACTGGAAGAAAACAGTTGATTGCAGATATTAAACTCTTACTCGAAGTTCAAGGTTCTTCCAAATAGTACTTATTCTAGAGTAGCAGCTTGTTATGCATTTAAAATAAGATGCAAATTATTGAATCTATTGGTTTTCATAAATACACGATGGGTTAGTAGCTAATATTCCCTAGTTATTAAATCAAAAAAAAACTACCTTTTAACAGGCAGCTTCTTGTGGTTATGTGTACTAAAAGGTTTGTTATTATAATCTTGTCAAGTTTTGTGAATTAAGTACACAATTGATATCAAGGTAAATAATTTCTCCAGCTCGGAATGTACCATAGCTTTCTCCTACTTTGTAATCTAATCTTTTTACCTCCAAAGTTCCTTTTAAGGTATTATTCTGATAAGTTAAAGGAATCTTTACAGTTTTTGTTACGCCATGTAATGTTAATTTCCCTTCTGCGATATAGTTATTTCCATCGGCTTTAATAGATGAAGAGGTGAAGCATATTTTTCCATACTTTTCTGAATCTATAAAATCTGCAGATCGTATGTGATTATCTCTCTGAGTATTTCCTGTATTTACACTACTTGCGTTAATACAAACATCTATAGAAGACGAGCTTAAGTTCTTAGAGTCAAATTTAACATCTCCTGAAAAACCTGTGAATGTTCCTTCTACATTCATCATTCCCATAGCTTTAATTTTAAAATTAACTACAGAAGATTTTTTATCAATTGTTTGAGCGTTTGTAATTACAACTAGCATTGTTAAGGCAAACATCATAAGTATCCATTTTGTTTTCATTTCTTTCGTTTTTAAAGGTTATACCCAAATAGAGAGATGAACACCGAAAAGGTTACAAAGAAAATGCAAATAGAATTCTATTTGCATAAAAATTTAGGTATCAACAAAATACAATATACTTCTATAAGTAAATAATATCAATGTATTAACGTACTATTGAACCAACTTCTAAGCTCTGGTCTGGTAAAAGAAAACTTAGTTTTCCTTGTGCGTTCTCGGCCATTAAAACCATCCCATTTGAGATTACACCACGTAATTTCCTAGGAGGTAAATTCAATAAAACGGTTATTTTCTTCCCAATAATATCTTCAGGCTTAAATTGCTCAGCTATACCCGAAACAATAGTTCTCTTATCGATGCCCACATCAATCAATAATTCTAATAATTTGTCTGCACCTTGAACAGGTTTTGCTTCTACAATCTGGCCTACACGTATATCCATTTTCAAGAATTCATCAAATTGAATATGTTCTTTCTGAGGAATATGTTCAGTGGGCTGAGTCAATCCAACAGTATCTTGTTGGGTAGAAGCTAAGATTGCTCTTTCTTTTTCCACGAAATCATCTTCAATTTTTTGGAAAAGAATTGATGGAGTTTGAAGAATATCGCCGATCTGTAATATATTGCTAGAGCCTGCTTCTTCCCAATTACATTCTGATATATTTAAGAAACCTCTTAACTTGGCAGCAGTATTTGGTAAAAATAGATCAAATAGAATTGCTAAGTTTGCTGTTAGTTGTAAAGCAATATGTAGAATAGTTTCTACTCTATTCATATCTGTTTTTGCTAACTTCCAAGGTTCAGTTTCTGCCAAATAACGATTCCCAATTCTGGCTAAATTCATTACTTCGGCTTGTGCTTCCCGCATCTTATAATTGTATAGTAACTCTTCAATCTTTTTTGGCGAAGCTTGAATTGCCTCAATAACCTTCTTATCTTCCTCTGTTAATGCATGTGGGGTAGGGACCTTGCCTTCAAAATATTTTTGATTTAAAACTAAAGCTCGGTTGACAAAATTTCCAAAAATATCTGCTAATTCATTATTTACGCGCGCTTGATAATCCGCCCATGTAAATTCACTGTCCTTATTTTCAGGTGCAATCGAAGTTAATACATACTTCAACTCATCAACTTTATCAGGATATCTATCGAGATATTCGTGTAGCCATACTGCCCAATTACGAGAAGTAGAAAATTTATTCCCTTCTAGATTTAAAAATTCAGAAGCAGGGACATTATTTGGCAAGATAAACTCACCATGTTCCTTTAATAGAATTGGGAAAATGACTGCATGAAAAACGATGTTATCTTTTCCAATAAAATGAATCAATTTTCTATCTCCTGTCCAATAGTCTCTCCAATCTTTACCTTGAGAATCTGCCCAATCTTTTGTAGCAGAGATATACCCAATAGGTGCATCTAACCATACATATAACACTTTCCCTTCTCCTTCTTTTAGAGGAACAGGAATACCCCAATCTAAATCACGAGTCATGGCACGTGAATGTAGCCCTCCATCAATCCAACTTAAACATTGTCCAATAACTTGATTTCTCCATTTTTTTACATCGTGTTGAATCTCACCTTTAAACTTTCCTTCTTTGATATATTCACGTAACCAGTTTTCATGTCGCTCCATTGGCAGATACCAGTGAGTTGTTTCTTTTAAGACAGGTTTTTTACCGCTTAAAGTTGAAATGGGATTTATTAAGTCTGTTGGACTCAAAGCGCTACCACATTTTTCACATTGGTCTCCATAGGCGCTAGGGTTCCCACATTTTGGACATTCCCCCATGATGTACCTGTCTGCTAAAAACTGATGAAATTCTTCGTCATAATATTGTTCACTTGTTTCTTGAGTGAAAGCCCCATTTTCATTTAATTTCAAAAAGAAATCTTGAGCCATCTTTGTATGTGTTGGGGCAGTGGTACGGTGAAAAATATCAAAAGAAATTCCAAAATCTTTGAATGACTTTGCCAGCATACCATGATATTTATCTACAATTTCACGTGGTGTTATTCCTTCCTTCTTAGCACGAATAGTGATGGCTGCACCATACTCATCACTTCCGCAGATAAAAGCAACATCTTGTTTTTTATGGCGTAAGAAACGTACAAATATGTCTGCAGGCAAATAAACTCCTGCTACGTGGCCTAAATGTAAAGGTCCATTCGCATAAGGCAAAGCGCATGTCACGGTATATTTTTGTTGACTCATGATTCTTTTTTAGTGTGACAAAGATATATGAAATAAAAAAGTGCATTAGATATTCTGAGTTAAAATATGTATTTTTTCTTTATTTATTCTTCTACTTCCCGAAGATGTTATTATTTTAGCATGTTATATGAATTACATTAGTTCCATAGGGAGATATATGAGAATGCTCACACGTGTATTTTCACGTCCTGAACGCTTTCGTGTATATTATACCAGAATTGTTCAAGAAATTGGCATTATTGGTATGAGTTCGATTGCTATTGTGGCCATTCTTTCCGTTTTCATGGGGGCAGTAATTGCACTACAAGTTGGGTCTAACATGGATAGCCCACTTTTACCAAAATATACTATTGGGTATATTACTCGTTCGACTACTATTTTGGAATTCTCTCCTACTATCATGTCATTGATTCTAGCTGGTAAGGTAGGTTCAAATATTGCTTCAGAAATTGGCACCATGCGTGTTACCGAACAAATTGATGCGTTGGAAATTATGGGTGTAAATTCATTAACCTATTTGGTATTCCCAAAGATTGTAGCTGCTGTTTTCTTTATTCCATTTTTGATTATAATGTCTATGGGATTATGTTTAATCGGAGGATATTACGCAGTTGTCTCAATTGGTTTAGCTTCACATGAAGAATATATTTTTGGAATCAGAGCTTTTTTTAGGGTAAGTGATGTCTCTTACGCATTAATCAAAACGTGTATTTTTGCATTTATAATCACTACTGTTTCTGCATATTTTGGTTATTATACAAAGGGTGGAGCATTAGATGTTGGAAAGTCTTCTACTCAAGCAGTTGTTTGGAGTAGCATTATCATCCTGTTATCTGACTTTGTACTTACTCAACTTATTTTGGTCTAAATGATTGAAGTTAAAAATATTAATAAATCATTTGGAGAAAATCATATACTTTTTGATTTTTCCGCTCAATTCCACAAAGGAAAGGTGAATCTAATTATTGGTCAATCTGGTCAAGGTAAATCTGTTTTAGCAAAATGCTTAGTTGGTTTATTGGAGCCAGATAACGGAGAGATATGCTATAATGGAAAAGATTTCACTAAACTATCTCAGAAAGAAAAGAATGAAATTCATAAAGAAATTGGGATGCTCTTCCAAGGTTCTGCCTTATTTGATTCTATGACTGTTGAGGAAAATATTATGTTTCCACTACGTATGTTTACTAGTATGTCTAAGAAGGAAATGATGGATCGTGCTAATTTCTGTCTAGAGCGTGTGAATTTAAAGGGTAAAAATAAACTCCTTCCGGCTGAGTGTAGTGGAGGTATGCAGAAAAGAGTTGCAATTGCAAGAGCTATTTCTATGAATCCTAAATATTTGTTTTGTGACGAACCAAACTCAGGTCTAGACCCAGGAACCTCCATTGTTATTGATAATCTTATTAAAGAACTTACCTATGAATATGAGATGACTACTATTGTCATTACGCATGATATGAATAGTGTGATTGAGATAGGAGATTATATCACATTCATCCATCAAGGAAGGAATTGGTGGCAAGGCTCCAAAGAGGAAATTATACAAACTGAAAACAAAGAAATTATCGATTTTGTGTATGCCTCGAAGTTTATGAAAACACTCAAAGGAAAATTAAGTTAATATGAAAGTATTTCACAATCCTCGCTGTTCTAAAAGCCGTTGTGCATTAGATATTCTAGATGAAAAACAAATAGACTATGAAGTCGTAAAATACTTAGAAGAAGGTCCTTCAAAGGAAGATATTAAAGATGTATTAAAAAAGTTAGGCTTACCTGCTGAAGATATTGTTCGCAAAGGAGAACAAGTGTATAAAGACAATTTTAAAGGAAAAAAACTGACAGAAGAGCAATGGATTGATGCTATGGTAAAATATCCTATCTTAATTGAAAGACCTATACTTATTAATGGTGACAAGGCAGTAATAGGAAGACCACCAGAAAGAGTTTTAGAGATTTTATAGATTAACTCGCTGCGCATTTAGTATAAAGTGTAAATTTTAGTGTTAGACCCGACACTTCTTCGTTCGTCTGAGTGATAATATAGGGAGAGGATAGTGCAGTCGGCAAAGCCGACCAATAGTAGCTACTTACGGTTGTAACCCGGAGAACCTTGGTTACTCAGGGTTTATTCATTGAATTGGTCAGTCTTTTATAAATGTACGACGGGTTTTAGATTAGATTTTCTTCGAATGGATTAAAATTCCCAATACCCTCAATCTCTTTTACGGTATTATTCTCAACCCTTAAAACCCTTCCTGGAAATTTCTCAACTAGATGGATGTCATGTGTGGCCATCAAAAGAGCTGTCCCTTCTGATGCAATTGCATGTAAAAGTCGCATAATAGCCTCTGCAGTTTCCGGATCTAGATTTCCCGTAGGTTCATCTGCCAGAATGAGTTGTGGGTTATTCAAAAGGGCTCTCGCAATTGCAACACGTTGTTGCTCGCCCCCAGATAATTCATGGGGCATTTTATAGGCTTTTTCTTCGACATCAACCATTCGCAAAACTTCTAAGCCGCGAATTTCCATCTGTTTTTTGTCTTTCCAGCCAGTAGCTTTCATCACAAAGAATAAATTCTGCATCACAGATCTGTCTGTAAGTAGTTGAAAATCTTGAAAAACAATTCCAATCTTTCTTCTCAACATGGGGATATCTTTCCTCTTTAATTTATTTAAATTATATCCTACGCAATTCCCTTCCCCTCCAACTAATTCTAGATCAGCATAAAGCACTTTCAAGAAGCTACTTTTTCCTGACCCTGTTTTCCCTATTAAGTAAACAAATTCTTTTGGCCCAATAGAAACGTTAATGTCTTGAAGTACGGTTACTCCCTTTTGCTCAACTCTTCCTAGTTCAATATTGATTACTTTTTCCACGCTTTTAAAGATTTATACAAAGATGACTAAAATAAAAAAAAGAATTTGATTTATAAAACAACAATTTAAACACAATCACGTTCAAAACTTTTAAAATAGGTCAAATTCTTCAGCATATTCCTTTTTAATTTTATCATTTAATACCAAAGTCTCAATGATGATAATACCACGTGGTTTTATATTAATTTTCTGTATGATATTTTCTTTTTTAGCTTGGGGGCAAGCTTCTGATCGTTATAAAGGAGAATATGCAAATTTCTATAGAGGTGAAGAGCTTTACGAGAAAGCACAATATGGGGCTGCACGCGAAGTGTTCTCCGAATTTACCAAATCTTTTCAAGACGTACAAGATCCTATGTATGTGAAGGCACGGTATTATGAAGGAATGGCAGCACTTGAACTTTTTAATGGAGATGCTATCAAATTGCTAATGGAATTCAATAATGAATACCCAGAAAGTATTTATAAGAATACAATCTTTTTTAAAATTGGTGAAAATTACTACCAAAGTAAAAAATATAAGGATGCCAAAGAATGGCTAGATAAAACAGACCCTAAAGAATTAGATACAGCACAATTAGCAACGTATCATTTTAAATTAGGATATGCCAATTTTCAGTTAGAAGACTATGCTTCTGCTAGAAATGAATTTTATGAAATAAAGGATGGTAAATCGAATTATAGCGATCCTGCCTTATATTATTATTCACACATTGCATATAAAAATAAAGCCTATCAAGAAGCCTTAGATGGTTTCTTAAAACTACAAAATAACTCTGCCTTTCAGAAAGAAGTAGGATACTATATTGTTCAGATCTACTATTTAATGGGTAATTACAAGAAAGTAGCTGAACTGGCCCCAGAATATACCAATAATGATAATGGGATTGAAAAGAATACGGCAGAAATGAATCTACTTATCGGTGATGCATATTATAGAGTTCAGAAATATGATGAGGCAGTTGCATATTTAGAAGATTATAATAAAAGAAAAGAAACAACTCGTGATCAAGATTATGCATTAGCCTACTCTTATTTAAAAAGTAAACAATATGATAATGCTGTAAAATTATTTAATCGGGTTACCAAAGAGAATGATGCCCTTACCCAAGCAGCGTATTACCATATTGCACAAGCATATATAGAAAAGGAAGAGTTGAATTATGCACGTGCAGCCTTTAAATCTGCCTCTGATGTTGATTTTGATATAAAAATTCAAGAGGATGCCCTTTATAATTATGCCGTATTATCTTACAAGGTTGATTACAATCCATACAATGAATCTATCAAAGCGTTTGAGTTATATCTTGCTAAGTTTCCAAATTCTGATAAAACTGAAAACATATATAATTATATGGTAAATGTGTATTCAAGTACTAAAAACTATGAAGAAGCTTTAAAATCATTGGATCGTATTCCTAATAAGAATATTAAGTTGAAAACAGCTTATCAGATTGTTTCATTCAATATGGGTATTGAAAAATACGAAAGAGGTGACTATACAAAATGTATTGAGATTTTGAAAGGTGTAAATAAGTATGATGTAAATCCGATGATTACAGCGAAAGCCAAATTTTGGTCGGCAGATGCTAATTATATGTTGAAAAGTTGGAGTGCAGCAATTAATGGATATCGTGACTTTTTGTTAGTTCCTGGAATGAACGACCTTCAACTAAAAGAAAATGCCTATTATAATATTGCCTATGCTTATTTTATGCAAAAAGATTGGGTGCAAGCAATCCAGGCATTTAGAACATATACTCAATTATCTAATATCAAAGACAAAGCGCGTTTAGGTGATGCTTATACTCGCCTAGGAGATTGCTATTTTACAAAAGATGATCCTGATTTCCAGAAATCAGCAATGAATTATGAAAATGCCCTTAGTTATGACGGGATACAGAAAGATGAGGTATTATATTCTTTATCAAAAGTGTATCGACTCATGCCAGCAAAGAGAGAAGCACAAATCACTACACTTGAAAAGCTACTGAAGGATTATCCAAAATCAAATTTTGTTATTCCAGCCTTATTTGATATAGCATCGGGCTATAAAAATGAAGGAAAATATACGGATGCTTTGATAAATTTTAATAAAATCATTCAAGATTATCCAAGTAACATTCTTGTTAAAGATGCGCTAATTGAGATAGCAGACATTAAATTTAAACAGAAAAATTATCAAGAATCTGAAAGCTACTTCAGACGTGTACTTAAAGAATTTGCATTAGATGATGTAACATGTAAGAGAGTTACTAAAGGAATAGTCGATATCTACAGAGCTACCAGACAGCAAGACAAGATTGTAGCTTTAGGTAAAGAGTTTCCATGTGCTGAGATTTCATCTGACGATGAGGAGATTTTCTTCTATGAGACAGCTAATGAGCTGTATGTCAATGAAAAATATAATGAAGCAATTACTGAAATAAATAAATATTTAAAGAACTTCCCTGACGGTCGATTTGCGATACAACTTACAAGTTATTTAGCTGATATTTACTATCAAAGAGATGACCAAGAAGAGGCAGTCTTATACTATAGTAAGATTATAGAGAAGCCAAACTCTCCCTATACGGAAGAAGCACTAATCCGAAGTTCAAAAATCCTTTTTAATAACGAACAATATGATCAGGCGCTTCCATACTATGAGAAGTTGATTAAGTTAACATCCAATTCACAAGTAATTTATAATACACAATTGGGACTAATGAGATGTTATTATCTTTTGGAAGATTATACCAAGGCAGCTGATTATGCGTCAAAAGTCCTAGAGAACGAATTACTAAAAGATAAAGAGTTACAAGAAATCTCAAATTATATAGCAGGTGTTTCTTACTTTAAATCAGATCAATTACAGAAATCGCTTAGTTATCTCCGTTGGACTGCTGATAAGATTAGTAATGAAAGAGGGATGGAAGCCTTATACCTGCTTGCAGAGGCAAATTATCTATTAAAAGACTATGTGAATGCGGAGAAACTACATAATGAATTAATGAATCGCAAACCTATGGATGCTGTGTGGATGGGAAGATCATTTATTTTACAAGCTAAGGTGTTTATGGCGGTTGATGACTTATTCCAAGCTGAACAAACTATTAATATTGTAATTGAGAAATACCCGAATTCTGATGATGGAATTAAGGAAGAGGCACAATCCGTAAAAGAAGAGATTTTACAGTTGAAAGAAACTCCTAAAGATGTGGAGGACAATATAAACCGAATGATAGATATGAATGATGAAGATAATGAATAAATATTTCTTACTGATCACGTTGATTCACTTGATTTCTTCTGCATTTGCCCAAGGAGATGTTGAAATTATTACAGAATCTGATCGTTCTATTGCACCAGCGTATAGAATTTCTTCTAGGCCGAAGACTATTGATACAACAATCTATTCTCCTGTTGTTGATTATCCTTATCTTGTTATTCAGAAGGAAACTTCTTTTAATGTTGAGGAAATAAAACCAGCGACCATAAAACAACGCGCCCAATTGACTCAACTATACAATGGCTATACAAAAATAGCGGGTGGAAATATGCTTATGGGCTTAGGCGAAATCTATTATAATTCTTCTCGTTCTAGAAAATTTAATTGGGGATTTCATGGAAAGCATTTATCTGAATGGGGTAAGATTAAAAAGTATGCTCCTGCTCAATATGATATATCTAATATTAAAGCTTTTGGAAAGGTGGAAGAATCTAGATATTCATACGGTGGACAGCTATTTTATCAGAATCAAGGGTTACATTACTATGGCTTCCGAAACCCAAATGCAAGTAAAGACAGTACTTTACAACGTTATCAAACTATAGGATTTAATGGCTTTTTTGATTCACATAGAAAAGATTCGGCTATGTTTAATTATCGAATTGGGGTAGAATATGAAAACTTCCATAGTAGAAAACCCAAAATGGATACGCTAAAAGATTGGTATGGAAGAGAGAATTATGCTGCCTTAAAGACAAGATGGCAATATAATGCGACTACTAATAAGCTTCTATCTAATTTGCGTGCAGATTTAGATTTCTCATTTAACCAATATAAGTATGGAGTTAAAGGTGAACATCTTATTAATCCTTATGATAGTATTTTTACTGCTTTAGATACCACTTACCATCCACTAGATACTGGTATCCTCTCGAATGATTTTATCATTTATTTAAGACCAGTAACTAGCTTTTATGGCGTTCAGGGTAAACTGCATTTTCTGATTGGTGGGGAATTAGCTTTAGATTTTGGAAGTAAATTTAGAGCAAGTTTGTATCCGTTAGCAGAAGTGAAATATTCACTCTTTAATGATATTTTTATTCCTTATGCGGGGATTAAAGGAGGACTCAAACAGCAAAGGTATGGCTCTCTAGCGGGAAGAAATGAATTCATTGCATCAAATGTGAATTTAGTGAATGAAAGCCAATACGAAGTGCATGGAGGATTTAAAGGAACTCTTTCTTCAAGTATCAGTTTCAATACTCAATTTTCTTATGGACATTATAGAAATAGGGCTTTGTTTGTAAATGATACTATCTACTCATCTGGAAATAAGTTTGGTGTAATCTATGATACCCTAAATATTGCAACTATATCTGCAAGTATCTCTTATCAAAAAAATGAAAAGTTAAAGATAGATGCCATTGGAAGATTCCATTCGTATGAGACTAAGAACAATCCTTATGCCTGGAATCTACCGCAATTTGAAGTAATTCTGAGAGGTTATTACAATATTTTCAGTAAACTTATTGTACGAGCTGATGTGACACTCGAGACTGGACGTTATGCACGTATGTATGATAAAACCGTTGAAGGTGTAAAAATGCAAGATGGTATTTATTATAAGAAATTAGGTGTTCTTGTTGATGCGAACTTAGGAGTAGAATACAGATGGAGTAAACGTTTTTCTATCTTCGTAGAATTCAACAATCTAGCAGCGCAAAAGTACCAGCGTTGGTATGAATATCCTGTAAGTAACTTCCAATTTATGGCAGGATTAACATTTAGGTTCTAAACGGATTTCAAAAATAATTTCTAAATCCTTTGGATATCCTTAAAATGTATGTATATTTGTACCCCCGTTCGAAAGGACGTGTGTGAATAGCAATTTAGATTTAAAGATATATTGCGGGGTGGAGCAGTTGGTAGCTCGTCGGGCTCATAACCCGAAGGTCATAGGTTCGAGTCCTGTCCCCGCTACTAAGAAAGTGTTACGAGAGTAGCACTTTTTTTTTGAATATTGGTCAAAGGTTCGTCCACGATAGCTATCGGGACCTGTCCCCGCTACTAAGAAAGTGTTACGAGAGTAGCACTTTTTTTTATGGGTATACAGTCATAGGTTCGTCCACGATAGCTATCGGGACCTGTCCCCGCTACTAGTCAAAAGCATTAGCGAAGTAATGCTTTTAACCTATATTCAATTAGATATAAATACGATTTCTAAACTACCAGAATTAGTATGCAAAACCAAAATATTTAAATGTAAAAGATTGATAGTAATGATTATTTTAATTTGAGAAATAAAAAAGAGGTTGTCTCAAAACTAATTTTAAAACAACCTCTTTGGCTTTTTGTGGTCCCACCTGGGCTCGAACCAGGGACTTTCTGATTATGAGTCAGATACTCTAACCGACTGAGTTATAGGACCCAATTCTAATTCAAGACATATCTATCATTAAAACGTTTGCAAAAATAATATTATGATTGGAATAACCAAAACTATTGTAAAAAAACTCAGCTTCATTTTCTCTTTAATTTTAGGAATTTAAGTAAAAATTCATGTATCTTTGAATCCTTAGAATTGAATTAAAGAAAAATTGATATGGCACTTGATAAGGATGGAATTGCAAAGCGTATTGCTAAGGAATTAGAAGATGGATATTATGTGAACCTAGGAATTGGTATTCCCACATTAGTAGCCAATTATATTCCAGAGGGTATTGAAGTGGAATTTCAATCTGAAAATGGTGTGTTAGGAATGGGGCCTTTCCCTTTTGAAGGAGAAGAAGATCCAGATTTGATTAATGCAGGTAAACAAACAATTACTACCAAATCTGGTGCAGTATTCTTTGATTCATCTTTGTCTTTTGGTATGATTCGCGGGAAACATGTTCAATTAACTGTGTTGGGGGCTATGGAGGTCGATCAGAATGGCGATATAGCTAGTTGGAAAATTCCCGGAAAATTGGTTAAAGGAATGGGAGGTGCAATGGACTTAGTAGGATCAGCTGAGAATATCATTGTAGCTATGATGCATGCTAACAAGAAAGGAGAATCTAAAATTCTTAAGAAATGTACATTACCGCTAACTGGTGTGAATTGCATTACTAAAGTAGTAACTGATTTAGCAATGATGGAAATTAAGGGTGGTAAATTTCATTTATTAGAAAGAGCGCCTGGAGTTAGTATAGAAGAAATAAAAGCCTTAACAGAAGCAGATTTAGTTATTCCTGAGTTTGTTCCTGAAATGAAAATAGATTAATTTGCCACTCTAGCTCAGTTGGTAGAGCAGCTATCTCGTAAGTAGCAGGTCGTCGGTTCAAGTCCGGTGAGTGGCTCAATAATTTGTCCATTGAAGTAATGTGTCTAAAAATAATTTGATAGCTGGATTCCCACATCATACATTTATTATCTTTGCAATAAAAAAAGCGTGAAAATTTTCAAGGGATTCGACGACATTGACCATATTCCAAACCCTGTATTGACAATTGGTACTTTTGATGGTGTGCACTTAGGGCATCAAAAGATCATTAATCAGGTTAACGAAATTGCTCGAAAGATTGGAGGAGAGTCAGTCCTTTTCACATTTTACCCTCATCCTAGAATGGTTCTTTTCCCTGAATCTCATGGAGTTAAACTTATTGAAACACAGGAAGAAAAGTTAGCTAAACTTAAGAGAATAGGGTTGCAAAATATTATTGTATATCCATTTACTCCTGAATTTTCTAGAATCTCTGCCATTGAATTTGTACGAGATTTTCTCGTGACTAAATTAAAAGTAAAAACAATAGTTGTAGGGTATGACCATCATTTTGGAAAGAATAGGGAGGGAGATATAGAATTGTTAAAGGAATTATCAACTGTGTATGACTTTGATGTGATTGAAATTAGCGCTGAAGAGATTGATGAAGTTAATATTAGCTCTACAAAGATTCGAAATGCCTTAATGGAAGGAGAAGTGGATTTGGCAAATACCTATTTAGGAGAAGAATTTGAAATTAATGGCAAAGTAGTTCACGGGGAAAAGTTAGGAACTAAACTCGGTTTTCCAACAGCAAATATTGATATTGAAAACGATGTAAAGATTTTACCTAAAAATGGAATCTATGCTGTTCGAGTAGTTAGAGAGAATGGAACGTCTCATTTTGGTTTGTTGAATATTGGGAGTAGACCCACAGTGTCGGATTCAGAAATTATTACAATTGAAGTGAATTTATTAGATTTTAAAGGAGATTTATATGGAGATTATCTCACATTAAAACTTTTAAAACGGATTCGGGATGAGAAAAAATTTAATACTTTAGAAGAATTAAAAGAAAAGATGAAAGAAGATGAGAAAATTCTTCGTACTTGGATTAATGATTTTAATTGGTAGTGTTATCTGGTCTCAGCTCCCTAAAGATAACTATCATTACTACCTGCTTTCTGATGTGCAACATGCCAATCCAGATACTATTTTCGCGATTGATTTAAGTAAATCAAAATTGCTAGAAGTGCCACAAGAACTTAGTAAATTTAAGAATCTGAAAGCATTGAGATTAAGTAAGAATAAGTTAACTCAATTACCGGATTTCTTCACTTCATTCACTTCTCTACAGTTCTTGTATGCAGATAAGAATAAATTTATGTCCTTTCCTGCTCCAATCTTTTATCTTGAAAATCTTGAATACATAGATATAAGCAGAAATCAAATTGATGCTATTCCAGTTGGAATTAAAAACCTTACTAAACTACTGTATTTAGATATTTGGGATAACCGCCTACTTTCTATAGATAATGCTTTTATCTCTTTGCAACAAATCAAATTTATTGATTTTCGAGGAACTACCTTCTCTCCAGAATTTGTTGATAGATGGACGCAATCATTTCCCAATGCTACAGTAAAATTTGATCCACCTTGTTCTTGTATAAAATAGCTCTATGAATAAAACGCATTATATCATTATTGGTGGATTCATAATTATAGTCCTCGTCATTAATTTTTTGATTCCCGATTGGAAATATAGATCGTATGAGGAGCAAGCAGAATATCAAATTAATACTGGTAGATATGCAGAAGCTGAAAATACTTATTTAGAGCTGATAACTGAGCAAATAGGGAATATTGATTACCATCACAAACTATTGACTACTCATTTTAGTTATCATGATGGAAGTGTTGAGGATGAAAGTCGAGAAGATGAATTATATGATTTTTATCGTAGCCTTAGTGAGACATCTGATGATAGTTTAGCTGATATTGGGTATTATTGTTTGGGGTTGATAAATGGTTTTTGGGAAAAACCAAAAGAAGAGTTGCAACAATTATCAAAAGTAAAAAATAGAGATTTAAAATATCTTAATAATTCTTTGGGTGTAGCATTTCTTTCCTTAGAATCTTTAGATTCTGCAGAATATTATCTTCGTTTAGAAATACAAAATGGAGGCAATCTATCGGAGGCTTATCCTTATTTAAGTTACTTGCTTTATTATCTAAATCGCTTAGATGGAATAGACTCTCTACTTCGAGAATCACCCCAAGCAAAAGAATACATAACCAATGACTTACAGAGCGCTGTTTATTTCTTGAATGGTAATGTTTCTGGTTATATAGGCGCAGTATTTTATTATGTATTCCATAATTTTAATTTTTGGGGTTTTCTGGCAGCGATTTTAATTATGGGGAGCTGGATGATGTATCTACGAAAAGTAGATATCTATGAACCTGAAAAATGGGGTTATGTTTTGTTTACCCTCGGATTAGGGATGATTTTTTCGTTCTTAGTTCATCCAATAACAGATTATTTGAATTTAGTTGAAGGCTTTACTCTAAATGGAGAAATTGTCAATGACTTTTTATATTGTGTGTTTGGTATTGGAGCTATAGAGGAGCTTGTAAAAATCATTCCATTATTCATTATGCTACGCTATACGAAAGAAGTGAATGAACCTTATGATTATATCTTGTATGCATCAATCTCTGCTTTAGGTTTTGCTTTTATAGAGAATTTAATTTATTTGGATTCAACAAGCCTTACTAGTATTCATGGAAGAGCCTTGACTGCTGTTGTCATGCACATGTTTTTATCATCCATAATTGCATATGGAATTATTCTCAATAAGTATAAGCTGAAAAAAAATCCAGCATTCATGTTTATAATTTTCTTCCTTATAGCCAGTATTGCTCATGGTTTCTATGATTTCTGGTTGATTAATTTGAAAGTTGACGATTTTTCATTCTTATCAATAGTCTTATTAATTATAGGAATTATAATCTGGAATTTCTTTAAAAATAATGCATTAAATAACTCTCAGTTTTACGACGAAGAAAAAATAATTGAATCTGATAAATTAGGGAATTACCTCTTTTATTCTCTTGCGGGTATCTTTGCTTTTGAATATGTTGCAATCGCTCTAAAATATGATGCGGAATATGCGAACGATGCCTTGGTTGAATCGATTTACTCAGGGCTCTATTTAATTGTGTTTATTTCAGGTAAGTTAAGTCAAACACATGTAGAACCGGGTAAATGGTTACCGCTAACGAGTGCTTTTAAGGAAAGGCTTGTGGATCAATCTATTGTGGGTACAGAGTTGCAGTTACAAATGATTACAAACAATGACATCACGACTCATTTCCTCCCAAATAACGGCACTATAGCAAAAGTATTTTTCCTTTCTAAAGAACCTTATTATGTAGTAGCTTTAGAAAAGATTCAGCTCAATTCTGAAATCCTCGGAGATAGATTAGTAGTTCGTTTAAAAGATGACCTAATCTTTGAGCAAGATAAAGTTCAGGTAGTAGCAGTCTACACCGCTTTGAAAGATGTATCCTTCAATAATAAGATTCAGAAACGTAATTTCAAATTTGTAGGTTGGGCCAAATCAAAATTAATTACTAAAACTGAGTAAAGATGGATGAAATCTATGTAATTTGGATGAGGCGTTGTATTGAGTTGGCAAGGATAGCTAAAGCAAGAGGCGATAGCCCGGTAGGTTCTATTATCATTAAAAATGGAGAGATTATCGGAGAAGGAGTTGAGGCAGGGAAAACAAGTAAAAATGTTACCCGTCATGCAGAAGTAGAAGCAATCCAAGATGCTATCCAGAAAGGAGTTCAAGATTTTACAGATTGCACCATAGTCACAACTCATGAGCCTTGTATAATGTGTTCCTATGTTATTCGTCACCATAAAATCAGTAAAGTAGTTATGGGTTTGCGTGTAGGAGAAATTGGTGGAGATAGTTCTAGTTATCCTATTCTGCGAGATATATCGATTTCAAGCTGGGGAGAAGTACCAATAGTGGTAAGTGGTATACTAGAAGAGGAGTGTAAATTAATATAATAAAAAAAGGGTTGTCAATTCGACAACCCTTTTCTTACCTTATCTCTTTGAAATTAAAACTTCATAATTTCATTTAATGTAGCACTTGGACGCATAACCTGAGAAAGTGTAGCTTCCGGTGCATGATAATAACCACCTAAATTAGCTGGTGAACCTTGAACACCGTTAAGTTCTGCAACGATTTTAGCTTCATTTTCAGTTAATGCCTTAGCAATAGGTTCAAACTTAGCCTTTAAGTCTGCATCCTCATTTTGTTTTGCTAACTCTTGAGCCCAATATAGAGCCAAGTAGAAGTGACTACCTCTATTGTCTAATTCTCCAATTTTACGTTGAGGAGACTTTTCATTCATTAATAGAGAAACAGTTGCATCATCTAGGCAGTTTGCTAATACTTTTGCTTTTGTGTTTCCAGTAACTTCTGAAAGATGTTCTAGAGAAACTGCTAAAGCTAAAAATTCACCTAATGAATCCCAGCGCAAATAGTTTTCTTCTATTACTTGTTCAACGTGTTTTGGCGCAGAACCTCCGGCTCCTGTTTCAAATAAACCACCTCCATTCATTAATGGAACGATAGAAAGCATCTTTGCACTTGTTCCTAATTCCAAAATTGGGAAAAGGTCTGTTAGATAGTCACGTAACACGTTTCCAGTAACAGATATAGTGTCTTTTCCATCTTTAATTCTCTGTAAAGAATGTTTACAAGCATCATAAGGAGTCATAATGCGAATATCTAAACCAGTAGTATCTAATTCTTTTAAATAAACATTCACTTTTTTAATTAATTCAGCATCATGAGCTCTGTTCTCATCTAGCCAGAATACCGCAGGAGTGTCGCTAGCTTTAGCTCTTTTAACTGCTAGTTGTACCCAGTCTTTGATAGGAGCATCTTTCACTTGACACATTCTCCAGATATCACCTTTTTCTACGTTGTGTTGCATCAATACATTTCCGTTTGCATCGATCACGCGTACAATTCCGTCTGCAGGGATTTCAAATGTTTTATCATGTGAACCATATTCTTCTGCTTTTTGTGCCATTAACCCAACGTTCGGAACACTTCCCATCGTAGCAGGGTTAAATGCACCATTTGCTTTACAGAAGTCAATAGTTGCTTGGTAAATACTAGCATAACTTGAATCTGGAATAACCGCTTTTGTATCGCGTTGAGCACCAGTCTTATCCCACATTTGTCCTGATGTTCTAATCATTGCAGGCATAGAAGCATCTACAATTACATCACTAGGAATATGTAAATTAGTAATTCCTTTATCGGAATTTACCATTGCTAAATCAGGTCCGTTTTGATAAGTAGCATCAATATCTTTTAGGATAGCTTCTTTTTCAGCAGTAGGTAGATTTTCAATCTTATTTAATAAGTCGGCAAAACCGTTATTGACATTAACTCCAAGCTTCTCAAACGTATCGTTATATTTTACAAATAAATCTTTAAAATACGTTTTCACTGCATGACCAAAGATAATTGGATCAGATACCTTCATCATGGTTGCTTTCATGTGTAAAGAAAGCATAATCCCAGAAGTTCTTGCATCGTTGATTTGTTCATTTAAGAAATTTATCAATGCTTTTTTACTCATTACTGTAGCATCAATAATTTCTCCATCCAATAATTTTATCTCTTTTAAGACTTGTTTGCTGCCATTTGAATCTAACTCAATCTTTACAGTAGTGGCTCTCTCAACAGTAACAGATTTCTCATTATGCATGAAATCCCCATCATTCATGGTTGCCACATGTGTTTTAGAATTAGCAGACCAAGCTCCCATTTTATGAGGATGTTGTTTAGCATATTCTTTAACTGCCTTTGGTGCACGTCTATCAGAATTTCCTTGTCGTAAAACTGGGTTTACTGCGCTTCCTTTGGCTACATCATATTTTGCTTTAATTTCTTTTTCTGCCTCTGTTTTTGGTTCTTCAGGATACTCAGGTAAAGGATAACCTTGGGATTGTAATTCTGCTATAGCTTTTTTGATTTGAGCTACAGAAGCAGAGATATTTGGTAACTTAATGATGTTGGCTTCAGGTTTATTTACTAATTCACCTAATTCTTTTAAATCATCGGAAACTCTTTTGTCAGCTGATAGAAGTTCAGGGAATTGAGCTAAAATTCTTCCAGAAAGAGAAATATCTCTTGTTTCAAATTTCAAATCTGCTTGCTTCCCAAATGCTTTAATAATGGGTAGAAGAGAATATGTAGCCAACATAGGCGCTTCATCAGTGATTGTATAAATAATATTTGATTTAATAGCCATATTTTAAATTTTAATAATTGTATTCTTTTCAATTGTCGCATGCAAAGATAATATTTTCTTATAGATTGTGAGGTAAGTAAAAAACTGATTTAAGCTAGTTTATAAAAAAAGCAAGGCTACCCTTTCGAGTAGCCCCACTTTGCACACTATGAAAACTCATCTATTTAATAATCTCAAGTTTACGAATAGAGTTCTCTCCATTTTTAAACTGTATCGTTATAAAATAAGTACCTTGTGTTAGATGTGATACATCAATATTATTAATATTTTCTTGTGATAGCATGAGATCTCCTACTATATTGTAAATAGAAACAGCTTGTACATCATCGCTTCCATTATTTTCAATGATAACTTTATCTTTTGCTGGATTTGGATAGATTTTTAAAATAGTTGTATTTTGTTGATTTATATCAGATGTTCCACATTCAGTACTAGGCTTTAAATTTACTGTCAATGTATTTGAAGTAGAATTATCAGATGTTGGAGTACAAGTGGTTACTAATCTATAATCTGTATTATCTGTAATACCACTTACGGTTAATGTAGTCCCTGTTGCACCACTAATATCTGTCCATGTTCCAGTTCCTGCTGGAATTCTTTGTTGCCATTGAAGTGTAACCCCTAAATCATTAGAAGACCCAGTTGCTGAAAGGATAAAATCTTCATCTGGACATAAGTCTAATGATTCATTAGAAGAAATGATTCCTGCATCTGGCGCGCCATTACAAGTAGGAGTCGGTGTATATGTGCCTATGTGAATCATATAGTCTTCACTTTCACCAAACATATATTGTGTGCAGGCATCCATTGTGCTTACTTGAGTTGAATTATAGAGTAATCTGATTCTCATTCTATAATCTCCAGTAGGTGTACTAGCCGGTACGGTATAGTTAAAGCTAGTATTGCTTCCAGCCATTCCGTTGGAAGTTCCATAAGTTGGTGCTAAATTCTGACCAAACGTAGTTAATATTTCTTCGCTTTCCTCAAATGTTCCGTTGTTGTTTAAATCTAACCATCCTCTTACATCAATCTGCCAGTATAAGTTATAGTCAGTTCCTATCTGAATTGCATACGTGTTTCCTTGCTCCAAATCTGGTGCGGTCAAACTAGTAAAATCCCCATAAGAACCAGAACTACATCCAGAGTTGCTATTATCTAATAAAGTGGTTTCACCTTGAATATTTACAGTTTTGATAGTGATATTTGGCGAACATCCGTTACTGAAATCCGGAGTGCAATAACTTTGTGCGTTTATACTAGATGGTAAGAAGATAAATCCTCCAATTATAATTTGAGAGGCAAAACAAAAAGCATTAAGTCTCCTTAATAATTCCATAATGATGCATTTTTAACAAAATTAAATGAGTAATAATAATAAAATATAATATTTACATAATAGGTAAATATATATTACAAAAGGTTATTAATGATGATTATCGGTAGTGAAGCAAATTCCAATAAAATATACTTGTATATTCCATATTTAAGTATAAATTTGTCATGCTATTTATATGAAACTTAATCTTTTACTATGCTTATGAAAAATATTTTTTTTAGCTTATTACTTATAGTGCTATCTAGTACGCTATATAGTCAATTAACCACCACCTTTCGAATTAACTACAATCAGGGATTGATGAATTTGCCAGGACAAACCATTGAAGGATTAACTCCTGAGACTTATCTAATTGCCGGTACAAATATGTCCTTTTTACCAATTTATGGGACCATTTTACAGTTAGATGCGGATGGTAACTTGATGTGGGCAAAAAGATATTTAGATAATTCTATTGCTTTCCAATTGAGTGATATTAAAAAGGATGTACCAAATAGTCAATATTATGCGTGTGGAGGCAGTTCTTCCAGTGACGCTGTTTTTATTAAAACAGATGCTAGCGGTAATTTAGTTGCTTCTAAAAGATTTGGAATATCCGAGGCTACAGGAGCTTATTTCAATAGAATTGTGAAAGCATCCGATGGTGGATATGTTGCTGTAGGGTATGTTACTGGATATGATCCTGATGGAGTTGGACCTGAACCAAAGTTTAATGCACAAACTTATACAGATGGAGATGGGAATCAACAAACTGAGTCTATCTATTCTCCCTTAATTGTAAAGTTAGATGTGAATGGGAATCATGTTTGGCATAAAGTTTTTCGCTATTATAATAACGCTGCTAAAACACCTCCAGGACATGTGATTTTCAATAGTGCTTCATTTGCTGATATTGTTGAAACAGCAGATGGATATGTAGCGGTTGGGAGATATAAGGTGGCTAATTATGGTTCGAGCACTAATAGTGATGGAGAAGATAACACTGCAACTGATGCACTTGTTTTAAAGACCGATTTTAACGGTAATGTGACCTATCATGTACAGTATGATGCGCTTAATTTTTCTGCTACGCAAGATAGTAAAAGTCTGTATGCAATAAATAAAACATCAGCTGGAACTCCCATAGCCGTTGGAACTTCTAAAACGGATGAATGGATTGTAAAGTTTGGAGCAACTGGAAATTCCTTTAACTCTACCTTTAGTCAAAGTTTCTATATTAGTGGACTGTTATCACGCCATGTTTTTGATGCGGCTAATATATATGAGGTATCAGGAACTACTGATCTCGCGATCACAGGTTTGTACATAAATATGTCTAGTCTTATTCCATCTTTTGGTACTTATACTCATAGAATAAATAGCACAGCAAATACAAATGTGTTTGCAAAATCGTATTCAGCTGGTTTGATAAGCGGTATTTTAGCTAATGGCTCATTAACACAAGATAATAGCTTTATCCTGTGTTCTACAAGCATGGGGATGACTGGATATGATTATCATGTTATAAAGACAGATCCCAATGGAGATGTCCCTTTAGATGCTTGTGCACCAAATAATATTAACCCAAAATCTGCTACAATTTCCCCTACCAATCCATCACCTTATTATAATAGTTGGTCTGGAACAGTAAAAAGTCAGAGCATCAGTATTGTTGTCTCTAATATATCTCCAACACAATCTGTTCAATGTAGAAAAATTATCTGTACCCCACCTCCTGCACCAACAGCAACTGTGGCTTCTCAGCCGGGTTGTGGACAAACAACAGGAAGCGTTACAGTATCAGGGCTGCCTTCTAGTGGAACTTGGACAGTAACTACTTATCCGGGAGCAACAACTGTAACAGGTTCAGGAACTTCTACAACAATCTCAAATTTACCTCCGGGGACATATACTTTTACCGTGACTGTGGCAGGATGTGAGTCTAACGCATCAAATCAAGTAACTATTAATAATCCGCCTGTAACTCCAGTGGCAAATCCATCAGCTACTCCAAGTTCAGTTTGTGAGGGAGAAAATGTGCAATTAAACGCTGGATCATTTAGTTCATATTCTTGGACAGGTCCTGGTGGCTTTACAAGTAATGTACAGAATCCAGTAATTACAAATATTACAAGTACGGGAACATATACCTTGACAGTTACTGCGAATGGATGTACATCTGCGCCTGTTACTGTGACGGTTACTGTAAACCCTAAACCAGCTCCTCCAACAGCTTCAAATCAGAGTTTTTGTGCTTCTGCAACCGTAAATGATTTAACGGCAACAGGAACGGGTGTTCAATGGTATTCTTCGGCTTCAGGTGGAACCGCTCTTTCGTCAGGACAAGCCTTAACAACAGGTACATATTGGGTATCGCAAACATCTGGAGGATGTGAGAGTGATCGAGTGAGTATAAATGTTACGATTAACTCATTGCCAAATGTCAATATCTCTTCTCAAAGTAATGTTACATGTAATGGAGATAACGATGGCTCAGCTACGGTAACCGCTACAGGTGGTGGATCTTTATCTTATTCTTGGAGTCCTTCAGGAGGAAATGGTGCAACAGCATCAGGATTAGCACCAGGTACTTATACCGTAACTGTAACTGATGGGAATACCTGTCAAAACACTGCTTCTGTAACAATCACAGAGCCTTCAGTAATAGCCCTTACTACAAGTTCTTCTACTTCGGATTGTTCAGTGAATAATGGAACAGCAACGGTATCTGTAACTGGAGGGAATGGAGGTAATACTTATTATTGGGATGATCCAAGTCATCAAACAACTTCAACTGCTATTGGCTTAGGTGCAGGAACATATAACGTAGTAGTAACAGATAGTAAGAACTGTTCTCAAACAGCATCTATTGTTGTAAATAATCCAAATGCTCCCGTAATTTCAAATGTAGCTGTAACAAATGCAACCTGTGAAGATGGAACGGATGGAAGTATTGCTATTACTGTTACTAGTGGAACACCAGGT
The DNA here is from genome assembly GCA_023957385.1 of Brumimicrobium sp. NCBI lineage: Bacteria > Pseudomonadati > Bacteroidota > Flavobacteriia > Flavobacteriales > Crocinitomicaceae > Brumimicrobium > Brumimicrobium sp. The sequence goes on from JAMLGZ010000001.1 coordinate 643,010, forward strand.
TATACTTATTCATGGTCTCCTAGTGGAGGTACTTCAGCATCAGCTACTAATTTAGCATCTGGTACATATACAGTTACTGTAACAGATAATGCTGGTTGTTCGAAGGATTCAACAATTGCAGTTTCATTCAATAATCCTAAACCTGTGGTTACAGCTAGTGCATTGACTACAACTTTATGTGAAGGAGATGATATAAATCTTGAGGCAAACATTGTTGTAGGAAATAATATTACTTATAATTGGAATGGTCCTGGTGGTTTTACAAGTTCAGACCAAAATCCAACTATTACAGGAGCATCTACAAGCGCTTCTGGAACTTATACAGTGACTGTAACAGGAGATGGGTCTTGTAGTTCAGATCAAAGTTCTGTTGTAGTAACGGTAAACACAACTCCGTTAGAGCCTACTGCATCGAGTTCACAAAGCTTCTGTGGTTCTGCAAGCGTTAGTGATTTATCAGCAAGCGGTTCAAATATTCAGTGGTATTCTTCTGCTTCTGGAGGTACTCCTCTAGCTGGAAGTGATGCATTAGTAGATGGAGATACTTATTATGCTACCCAATCCAATGGAACATGTGAAAGTAATTCAACTGCTGTTACTGTTTCAATTGATGCGTCTAGTGATGCAGGTACAATTAGTGGAGATAATTCAATTTGTGAAGGTGAGTCTATTCAGTTAACAAGCGATGGTGATGCGGGAGGAACATGGAGTTCTAGCAATAATGGGACAGCTTCTGTAGATGGTTCAGGTGAAGTTATCGGAAACGATGTAGGAAGTACCACCATTAGTTATACGGTAAGTGGTTCAGGCGTTTGTCCAGATGTGAGTGCTCAGTTTGTGGTTACTGTTAATCCAAAGCCAATCATCAGTCTAGCAGGTTCATCTAGCTCAGTTTGTGAAGGTGATAATATTCAGCTTTCTGGGGATGTAACTAATAATGTAACAAATCCTGATTATTCATGGACTGGACCAAATGGATTTACTAGTTCATCTCAAAATCCAACTATTCCAGATGCATTTTCATCAGATGGGGGTACTTATACTTTGATAGTTACTTCAGCTGAAAATTGTGGATCGGATAACGGTACTGTAGAAATTATAGTAAACCCTATTCCAGTAATTAATAACGTTGATGAATATACATTAGGTGGATGTGCGGGCAATCCTCTCGAATTAGAAGTTACTAATCCTAATAGTAATTATACCTATCATTGGGTATTTGATAATAATGAGGTGCATAATGGAATCAATTATACACTAGAACCTGTAACAACTCTAAATGCAGGGACTTATTACGTTTATGCACAAACAGATCAGAATTGTGAGGCTTTAGCTGAAATAATTACAGTCAAGGTTGATAATTGTGGCGTTGAAGTTGTCGAAACTTTCTCACCGAATGGAGATGGTGTAAACGACTTCTTCAACATCTCTAATTTAGATGCATATCCTAATACTGAAGTTTGGATTTATACACGTTGGGGCTTTGAAGTTTACCACAGTGAAAACTATCTGAATGACTGGGATGGTACTTCTCAAAGTAAATTAAATGTTGGAAAAGATATTCTTCCGGAAGGTACTTATTACTATATGATTAAATTAGGTGGAGGAGAAGGTATTCCAAAATCTGGTGAAACTCTGAAAGGATTTGTATATTTAAAAAGATAATTATAATTCTTAACCCGTTGTGCATTTAGAATAAAATATAAATGAATAGTATTAGACCCCGACACTCCTTCGTCCGTCGGAGTGACAATTCCTAGGGTGAATAAGGCGGTCGGCTTTGCCGACCGATAGCCTTACCTCACAATTGTCACCCCGAGAACCTTGGTTGCTCGGGGTCTATCTTTTTAAATAATTCTTATTTCTTACATTCTCGCAGATTAAACACAATTCATAAATATAGTATAAATTATTGATTTTATTTATCTTTTGTAAATGTACAACGGGTTATTCTTGCTAGAATATTAAGGAGGTCTTTATAAGATCTCCTTTTTTATTTCTTATAGGAATGATATATGTTAAAAAAATGATATATTTATGACTTAAAGATATTTTAAAACAAACTACTTATGAAAAAGATAATTCTATTTGCGTGGATTCTAATAACTTATGTCATTTCTTATGGGCAATTTGTTGAAAATAGAGGACAGGTTGTTGATTTTAATCAGGATTTTCATCCAGAGGTAAAATTTTATTATGGTGGCTCAGATGCTTCTGTATATTTCCAAGATGATCGGGTTGTTTATAATTTTATTGAAAAAGAAACTATTGATTTTGTCAAGTACGATAATGACAGAGCTGGATATGAAGAAGCTTTGCGCCAACAAAAAGCTACTTATCACCGTATGGATATGGTTTTTCAAAATGCTGAGCTAAATCCAAATTTTTCTACAGGAAAACAAATGCAGGGTGTTACCCATTATTATTTGAATAAACGAAATGGTATCAGAGATGTTCGTTCCTTTGAATCATTTCGATATGAGAATATATATCCAAATATTGATGCGGTTTTTTATTATACTGCGAATGGATTAAAGTATGATTTGGTACTTCAATCGGGTGCTAATATTAATGATATTCGCTTGAAGTTTGAAGGTGCAAATGTTCAAATCAAAGATGAGAAATTAGTTATTTCTACAAGCTATAAGGATTTAACAGAAGAAATCCCCCTCTCCTTCATTAATGGTGATTCCAAGAATGCTGTTGCCGTAGATTATATCTTGAATAATGATGGAACAGTTGGTTTTAGGTTGAAAAATAAAATTACTTATTCCACATTGACCATTGACCCTGTTTTAGAATGGAGTACTTATTATAATCAGGGACCAGGAGGAAGTGGTTATATAGATTACATTTCTAATCACTTAGATGACAATGGAAATTATTTTAGTTATGGAATGGCTCCTAATGCAGCAAATGCTTATCCAGTTGTAGGACCAGGGACTGCTTATACATCTAATCTCAATGGAACAGCTGATGCATATTTAATGAAGTTTAAACCCAATAGGAGTTTGGAATGGGCAACGTATTTAGGTGGTTCTGATTACGAACAAATATATGGAGATTTTCAAATTACTTCTTCAGGGAACATCCTTCATGTTGTCGGAGAGAGAATAACTGCTGGTGCACCCTTTACCAATGGAGGAGGGTATTATGCCAATACAGCAAATCGAAACTTCTGGGCGCGATTTAATATTTCAACAGGTACTTTATTACATTTAACTAGTCTATCTAGTGGCTATCGGCCAAATATTGCTGTAAGTAAAAACAGTGGAAATGTGGCTATTATTAATGACGCTTATGATTTTAACAACCTACCAGTTATGAATCGTACTGGAGCGTATTATCAAGCTACAAGTGGTGGCTCTAGAGATATGGGATTACTAATGTTTAATTCCTCTTACAATCAAATATGGGGTACTTTCTTAGGAGGACCTGGCTCACAAGAAGGATATATGTGTACTTTTGATAACAATGACAACCTTTACTTTGCAGGTGGTTCGGATTGGCTTACAGCCTCAAATCCAACCACCGAAAAATTGCAAAACCTAGCAGGCGCCTACAATAAAACAATTGCTGAGGGAGGAACAAATGTTTCTTTTGGAAAATTTGATGCTAATGGAGCCTTAGTTTGGCATACACTGTATGGTGGTAACGTTAGTGATGGACGAGTGGGCCAGCAAGGAATACGTCCACAAATAACTATTAATCCTTATACCAATGATGTGATTCTTGCTTTTAATACAACCAGTAATAATCTACCCTTGCAAAATATGGGGGGAGGAGCTTATTATAAAGGCGTTCCTACAGATCCAGATTTTAGTGGGGGTGGTAGTTATTGGAATTATGCTGCATATATCGCCATTTTTAATACCAATGGAGTTCGAAATCATGGTACTTATTATTATACAGGAAATGGAGGTGGTGATTTGATTCAAAATATTGCTTTTGGAGGTTGTAATAAGATGTATGTTGGTAGTACAGGAATGTCAACAAGACCTCTTACAGGAGCTTCTTCAGGCTATAACTTACTACTAGGAACCTCAAGTTCAAGAAGTGGGTATATCACGATGTTAGATGCAACTAATTATGGTTTTGAATGGGATAGTTATATAAATACTAATGTATCTTACGAAGCTTTTGTTGCAGCAAATACCAACTTCGCTCCATTTTATACAACAACTAAATTATGGTACAACAATCTACCTACAGTTGATCCAGGGGGTGGAGCATATTTTGAAGGAACTTCTTCCGACCCTACATCAAGTGGTTTAGATATAGCTCAATTCCATCCTTCCTTACCGCCAACTTTAACCGATCAAACAATTTGTGCCGGACAATCGGTGAATTTAACAGCATCCAGTGGTATGGGAGCACCTTATAATTGGTACACTTCACCAGGATCTACAACTCCTGTGCATACTGGATCAACTTATAATGTTTCTCCAGGAAGTACTACTACCTATTATGTATCATCGGGAACAGGCATGTGTGCAAGTCCTAAAGCCCCAGTGACTGTTACAGTAAATCCTGGTCCCAATGCTGGAACTATGTCTGGAACTCCTAGCATGTGTGTAGGAAGTACTTCTAATTTTAGTATTACAGGAGGTGATAGTGGAGGTACTTGGGCATCATCAAATCCAACAGCCGCATCTGTGAATGGTTCAGGTGTTGTAACTGCAAATGCAACAGGTACAGCTACTATTACTTATACTGTAAATGGTACGGGAGGATGTCCAAATGCTGTGGCCCAAATTACCGTTACAGTAAACTCAATTCCTGCAGCGCCAACTGCTTCGAATCAAAGTTTTTGTGGCTCTGGAACAGTTGGTAATTTAGTACCATCTGGAACTGGTTATACGTGGCATGCGAATGCCTCTACACCTGGTATTTTATTACCTGGAACTGCCCTTACAAATGGGAATACATATTATGTACAGCAAACAGTTAATGGCTGTGCAAGCCCTAGAACTCCTGTAACAGTTACTATTACACCAATTCCATCTGCACCAATGGCTGCTAATCAAAGCTTCTGTGGTAGTGCAACAGTTGCTAATTTGACTGCTAGTGGAAGTAATATACAGTGGTATTCAAGTGCTTCAGGAGGTACTCCACTTTCTAGTGGAACAGCCCTTACAAATGGTGGAACATACTATGCCTCTCAGACGGTGAGTGGTTGTGAAAGTACTAGAACTCCTGTAACAGTTACTATTACACCAATCCCATCTGCACCAATGGCTGCTAATCAAAGCTTTTGTGGTAGCGCAACAGTTGCAAATTTAACTGCAAGCGGAAGTAATATTCAGTGGTATTCAAGTGCTTCTGGAGGCACTCCACTTTCCAGTGGAACAGCTCTTACAAATGGAGGAACATACTATGCCTCTCAGACAGTGAGTGGTTGTGAAAGTACTCGAACTTCAGTAACAGTTACTATTACACCAATTCCATCTGCACCTACAACTACTAGTCAAAGTTTCTGTGGTAGTGCAACAGTCGCTAACTTGACTGCTAGTGGAAGTAATATTCAATGGTATGCAAATGCCTCAGGCGGTTCTCCACTTTCCAGTGGAACAGCCCTTACAAACGGCGGAACGTATTATGCTACTCAAACTGTGGGCGGTTGCGAGAGCCCTCGTATCGCCATATCAGTCACTATTACACCAATTCCATCTGCACCAACTGCAACTAACCAAAGTTTCTGTGGGGGGGCTACAGTTGGGGATTTAACTGCTGGTGGAAGTAATATACAATGGTACTCTAGTGCCTCAGGCGGCTCTCCACTTTCCAATGGAACAGCTCTTACAAATGGAGGAACATATTATACATCACAAACGGTGAACGGTTGTGAAAGCACAAGACAATCTATAACAGTTACTATTAATACTCCTGCAAATGCAGGAACAATTAGTGGTTCAACTGCTGTTTGTCAAGGAGGAACTATAAATTTGAGTACAAATGGTGATACGGGTGGTAGTTGGTCTGTAAACAATGGAAACGCTACTGTAAGTAATGGAGTGGTTACTGGAGTGAATTCAGGAAGTGTAACCGTGACTTATACTGTTAATGGAAGTGGTGCTTGTCCAAATTCTACAGCGAATTATTCGATAACTGTGAACTCACTTCCAACTGTTAGCGTAACTGGTGATAATATAACTTGTAATGGTCTAAACGATGGATCAGCTTCTGTTACTGTAACAGGGAATGGTGGATATACATATACTTGGTCACCTAATGTTAGTACTGGATCTACAGCGACTGGGTTAGCACCTGGATCTTATTCTGTCACAGTTAATGATGTGAATGGATGCTCCGAAACTAAATCAATTGTGATTTCTCAACCAGCTGCTATTGTATTAAATGCTAGTGTTGTTTCGGATGCAACATGTGGAGGAAATGATGGAAGCGTTACAGTTAACGCTTCTGGAGGTACGGGAGGATTCACCTATTCTTGGAATGATCCTAATAATCAAACTTCTGCAACAGCTAGTAACTTAGGAGCTGGAACATATATTGTTACCGTAACAGATGCTTCTGGCTGTTCAAATACTGCAAGTGTTGTAATCAGTAATACTAGTGGTCCTTCTG